>JBAZXR010000001.1:0-600000 GCA_041659765.1 Patescibacteria group bacterium
CGACACAAGGTTCTTCAGACCTTTGCTCTACCACTGAGCTACCCCGGCCCTGGTGGGCGTGCCTAGGATCGAACTAGGGACCTCGACATTATCAGTGTCGCGCTCTAACCATCTGAGCTACACGCCCGAAATTGACTTCGGTAGTGTAGCTTCGGTCACAGTAAGAGTCAAGATTAGTCTAATCAAAAAACCGACCCTCACGGGCCGGCTTTTTTAACCTTTTTAACTCTATAGATCCACGATGAACCACTTACCGTTCTTCTCTACTACCTGAACACCATTAGTAGTGTTCCTGGTTTCGCCATCAACGGAGAGGACCATGTCTACGTTTACGGTGTTACCGTCCACCTTCTTGATGGTGAAGGCGGTCAGTGGAACCTTTATGACATCACTCCAACCTTCGTCAAACTGCTTGGCGATGTCACTATCTGGATCAGCTACTGCTTTAGCCGAAGCCTTATCCTGATTTTTGATGGCGTTCATGAACGTGGTCACTACCGCTTCCGGAGATGATTGGTCCACTTTCGCACCACCTGCACAGCCTGCGCCCAAGAGCGCGAGCATGCATACTGCACCGGCCAAAACCTTGTTGAGTTTTACCATAGGCAAATAAAGTATTATGGATGTATGATAGCATGCAGAAATCCATTTTTCATTATGAAACGTCTTTTTTCCGCCTTCGTACTTGGCTCCATGTTTCTTCCGTCCCTAGCTTCGGCTCAGGCTCTGACGGACGTCTACGGTGATTTAATTTTTGCTCAATCGGCTTCTAATATCTTATTTGCTGATCGTGCTACGGGCGGTCCTGATGGTCAGTACGCTGATTTTAGAGCTAAAGACGCTTATCTAACCATAGATATGGGCGAGGGAGAGGAAGGGTTCAATGATCTCATTATTACGATGAAGATTTTTGATCTGAATGCAGTTGGCCGGGCTACTTTGTATGATAAAGATTGGAACGTTCTCACTACCTCTTTTCCGGCGCCTTTCTCAGTAGGTCAAACATCCTGGATCATTCCGTACAGCGGCGAGACGCCGTATCGTTATGTGAAGATTGAATCAACCGACACAAAACAGTGGAGTGTGGACGCTGTGCAGGCAACGCAAGTGAGCACGCCAGCCCCAGTGGTTACAGAGCCAGCGGTTGAAACTATCCCATACTGTACGTTTGCCGATTGTGGGAGGGCTGGTGATATTTTGAAATCTCCAGACAGCTCGTCTGTTTATTTTATTGGACTTGATGGCAAACGCCATACATTCCCCAATGGAGCCACCTTAACATCCTGGAGTTATTCATTCGATCAAATTTTTGGTCTGATCGCTGACCAGCTGACCAATGAACAATTAGCCGTTTACCCAATTGGCAGAAACATGACCGTTCGTCCGGGGACGTATATGGTAAAGATTGTTCATGACCCAAAAGTCTACGCCGTTGAACCTGGCGGAGTGCTTCGTTGGGTAGTCAGCGAGACGGTCGCGACTGAGTTGTACGGTGATGATTGGAATAAGCAGATCATCGATATTGATGAAACCTTCTGGAAAAACTATACCGTTGGCACGCCAATTACTGATTCATTTGAACCGCCAGTAGGTTATTACTTCATTGATCATGATAACCACTATATCGTGACTAAGGACGGGGCGAGACCATTAAACGCCGAAGAAGTGACCGCGCTTAGACTCGATGCTCAGTTTGCAGGAAGCTACGAGGTAGCTGCGCTAAACGCCACCCCTGGCTTGGCCGATAACTCAGACCTGTCCGTGTTCGTCGAAGCATATTAAAGAAAGCCGCCCCGCAAGGGGTGGTTTTTGGTAAAAAACAAAAGTACCTACACAGCAGTGCAGGTACTTTTGGTCGGACCGGCGGGGCTCGCCCTCGGCTCTCGGGTCGTCGTCATTCCCCTCGGCCTGGGCACCGCCTCGCGGTTCCGTCTGGTGACGGAACATCGCTCCGGCGTTCTCGCCCCGACGCAAGCCAAGCAGTTGGCTTGCTCCGGTCGGTGCAATCAAAAACACCCATACAGCAGTACGGGTGTTTTTGGTCGGACCGGCGGGGCTCGAACCCACGGCCTCCTGGTCCCAAACCAGGCGCGCTACCAACTGCGCTACGGTCCGACAATAAGAAGCGGGGAGAGTGTACTAGGAAATGATAAACTTGGGAAGGAGGCTAGGATATGTATGAAATAGAACGCTTTACCCAGGGGGTCCAGGTCATTATTGGTTGTGATGAGGTCGGTCGAGGTTGTCTCGCTGGTCCAGTGGTGGCGGGGGCGGTGTTTTTTGATTGGTCGAAGCCGAAAATTGTCGAAGAACTCGGTCGGCGGGTGCGGATTGCAGACAGTAAGACGCTAACTGACCTACAGAAGGCCGAGTCTGACCGGGCGATTCGGGAGGTGGCGATAGGAATTGGGATCGGGGTTGTCCGAGTAGAGGTAATCGACGAAAGAAATATCTTGCAGGCGAGTTTGTTAGCTATGCGTAAGGCCGTCGCCAAAGCACTCGAGGGTGCACCCGAAAATACTCGGTCATTTGTATTCATCGACGGGAATCAAAGGATTCCATACGCCAGGTTTGATCAAGAAACGGTTATAGACGGAGACGCGAAAGTTTTCTCTATCGCCGCGGCGTCTATCATTGCTAAAGTGTACAGAGATACCCTCATGAAGCGCCTTCACAAGCGTTTTCCGGTGTACCATTGGGACGAGAACGCGGGGTACGGGACGCCAGCGCATAAGGCGGCTATCCGCGAACACGGGCTAACACCTTTTCATCGAACATCATTTAAACAACTATGAAGGCACTTTTTGCGACCTCGACCGCCACCGACGGCCCAATGGATAGCACTAGCTCTTTAACGGAAGTAGGCAAGGTTAACCGGGCAAAATTCGTTAAGGATAACTTTGGTGAAGGTGTTCTGGTTCCTGTCATGCTTCAGCAGACGCATAGCCCAAGCATCCATGTGGCTATTGCCGGGGACGCGGGGAGTGTCATGCAACAGTGTGACGGCCTTTACACAGAAACGCCAAACCTCCCGATCATGATTACGCATCAGGACTGCGTTCCGGTGACCATCACGGATACTGCCCAGTCATTTGTGTGCGTGTTGCACGCTGGTTGGAAGGGCACGCTGGCAGCCATTTTGCCGAGAGCAATTGATTTGTGTAAGTCGCGCGGAAAAAAAGTCGAGGATCTTCATATTAACTTTGGCCCAGGCATTCAACCTTGTCACTTTATAGTTAAAGAAGATGTGGCCGGTAAGTTCCGAGCTCTGTCTCGGTCTAGTGTAGTAGAGCTGGCTGCCGGTGTATTAACCGTGAATCTTTATTCGGCTTTGCACGGCCAGGCTAAGGCCGCCGGTGTTCATCCGGCCAACATCAAGTATTCCGCTGAGTGCACTTTTCATGATCCCGGCTACTTTTCCTGGCGCCGTGACCATAAGGCTGAGACAAATATGGTGACCGTGGGGATGCTGATGCCGTAGCTCGACTAAGCCGGGCGCAGGTTGTAGTGTGGTGGCATTATGGCCCTGTCGGAAGCCACAATTCGCGATATATCAGCGAAAAAGAACGAGCCTGCTTGGATGCTAGAAAAGCGTCTATCGGCCTTTTCTTTTTTTGAGAAAACCCCGATGCCGAACTGGGGACCGTCGCTTGCAGGACTCGACCTGAACCAAATTGTCTATTTCGTGCCGTCTACGACCGAGTCGAAGAAGTGGGAAGACGTGCCGGCGGAGATTAGGCAGACCTTTGAAGACCTTGGCATTCCTGAGGCCGAGCAGAAATCCCTCGGTGGAGTTGGCGCACAGTACGATTCAGAGATGGTGTATCACAACCTGCGCGCTGATCTTTCGGCGCAGGGGGTTATTTTTGAAAATATGGACGTTGCTGTCCGCGAGCATCCGGAACTTGTCCGCGAGTACTTCATGACGCAGTGTGTTCCTATCTTCGACCACAAATTCGCCATGCTGCACGCGAGTGTGTGGAGCGGCGGGACATTTATTTATGTGCCAAAGGGCGTGAAGGTAGAGATTCCACTTCAGGCCTATTTCAGAATGAACGCCGAGCGTGGCGGGCAGTTCGAGCATACTTTGATCATCGCCGACGAGGGTAGCGATATTCATTACATCGAGGGTTGTTCTGCGCCGAAGTATGACCAGGCGGCGCTTCACGCTGGGTGCGTAGAACTCATTGTGAAGAAGAATGCCCGCATTCGTTACTCGAGTATCGAGAACTGGAGTAAGAACACCTATAACTTGAATACGAAGCGGGCGATTGTGGACGAAGACGGAACTATCGAATGGTTGAACGGTAACATGGGCAGTGGCACGACGATGCTTTATCCGATGTCGATTCTGCGAGGAGAGCGTGCCAAGAGCGATTATCTCGGCGTTGCCTTTGCGGGGCCTGGCCAGGAGCAGGATACTGGGCATAAAGTAGCCCTGGTGGCTCCTAGAACGTCTGCCACGGTGCGGGCAAAGAGTATTTCAGCCGGGGGAGGGATTTCGACATATCGAGGTCTTGTCAAAGTGACCCACGGAGCAGTCGAGAGCGCCGTAAAAGTGCAATGTGACGCGTTAATGCTCGACGGACAGTCGATTTCGAAGACCATTCCCGTTATGCGCATTGAAACGGGCCGGTCAACAGTCTCGCACGAGGCGTCGGTCGGTAAGATAGGTGAAAAAGAGATGAACTACCTCGCGTCCCGAGGTTTCGACCAAGAGCGGGCGACGCACCTACTCGTTGGTGGGTTCCTTGACCCCATTACGAGAGAGTTGCCACTCGAGTACGCAGTAGAGTTTAAGAAGTTGATTGAGTTAGAGATGAGGAGCGTAGGGTAGGGGCACAACGCGTTGTGCCCATACGAACGCGACGATATGAAAACGATGTTTAGACCAATTTCAGAGATGTCGTTGATCCCCCCAGTGGGGGACAGGATTGTCGTTGGCGCGAACGAGAAAAAGTTTTTGAGTTTTGGGGTCGAAGCACTTGCAGGGGAGAAGAAAGAATTATTCTTTGCGGCTGATGTTTTTGAAAATGCATCACTTGAGGTGGCAGTTTTTGTGCGGGGTGGAGGAGAGATTTTGCTTAGTCGAACACTGAACGTACTCGGTTACGGGGCGAAAGTTTCACTCAAATGCTCAGGCATCATGGAAGGAACGGGGCGAGTGTTAGCGGGAGATGATGTTCGAGTAACCGGCGAAAGAGCACAAGTAGATATTCGAACAAAAATTGTACTCAGAGATTCCGCAGTTTCAGAATCTCGCTCGCGCGTTGTACTCGAGCACTCCGCGAGGGGCGCAAATGCGTTCGCACGGATCGATCACTTGCTCCTAGGCGAGCACGCGAAGGGATCATCCATTCCCGAACTCGACGTACGGATAGACGACGTGACATGCGGGCATGCGGCGAGTTCATCGTCCCTCGCGCCCGCGAGTCTTCAGTATCTGACCGGGAGAGGACTCGATGAGAAGACGGCGAGTGACCTGCTAGTACATGGATTTCTTGATCAGGGTGTCTCCATCCTGAGCGAGAGCGAAGGATCCGACTTTCAGGCCTGAGGGTCGGACTCTGCGCATGGCTCAGAGTGGGAACCAGAAAATGACGACATTATGGACGACTTCAGACATTTATTCCCTGAGTTCACGCTCGGCACATACCTTGACTACGCTGCAACGGCGCCGGTGTTTTTAAGCGTACTCGATGCGATGCGGGAGTATGAGATGGGCGGTCGAGGTAATCCTCGGCGAGGCCTGCACGCCTACGCAGCGCGAGCGTCTGACGAACTAGAGCGCTCGCGCGCAACGGTCGCTGGCTTTGTTTGCGCTGATCCGTCTAACCTCATCTTCACGAAAAGCGCCACCGAGGGGCTAAACCTTGCGATCGAGTCGTTTACGAAGGACCTCGGCCCCGGCGACGAGGTTGTTCACACGATTTATGATCACAATTCGGCGTATTTGCCGTTAAAGCGGGCGGCCGATGCGCGTGGTTTTGCTCTGGTTGAATTGGGCCTCCATAACTTTACAACTTTACAACTCTCACCACGCACCAAGCTCGTTGTCCTTCCGCACGTTTCAAACGTCACCGGCGAGGTTTTTCCCGTGGCGGAGATCGTGAAAATGGCGCACGCCGTCGGAGCAAAGGTCATCGTTGACGGAGCACAGGCGGTGGCACACATGCCGGTGAATGTGGCCGACCTTGGCGCAGATGCGTACGCTTTTTCTGCGCATAAAATGTACGGGCCGATGGGGATTGGCGCAGTCGCGTTCTCGAAGGCCGGATTCGACGCGGCAACCCCCTTTGTTGTCGGGGGAGGCATGGTTGAGCCTGGGATCGCGATGTTTGAAGCGGGAACACCTAATGTTACGGGCGCGGTCGGATTCGCAAAAGCGTGTGAGGAGCTATTAAAGATTGGATTCTCGAAGATTCAAGAACATGAATGTGAGATTATGGCGCGAATTGTCTCCACTCTGAGCGAGAGCGAAGAGTCAGCCTCTCACAGCGGGGAGGGTCGTATCCTTCGCATGGCTCAGGATGGATCCATCTTTTCATTCGTCGTCCCGGGCGTGCACCCGCACGACGTCGCTCAAGTACTCGCGGATCACGGAGTTGCCATTCGGGCGGGGCATCACTGTGCGCCCCACATCTCGAGAACTTTAGACCCCGCCGGCGTGGTTCGTGTGAGTATCGGCCTTCCAACCACGACCGAAGATATCGATCAATTCTTCGCAACCCTAAAATATGTCGAATCTCTACGCTGAAGACATTTTGTACTGGGCCCGGGATCAGCGTTTTCGAGGAATCCTCGTGAATCCTTCGGTCACCGCACATCGCGAGAACCCTTCTTGTGGTGATTCGTTGACGTGCTTCGCGACAACGACCGACGGGAAGTTCGAGCGAGTCAGATTTGACGGTACGGGCTGTGTTATTTGCCTTGCTTCGGCAACAGTCCTGGCGGAACGCGCGGAGGGGTCGACGATCGACACCGTACTTGCCTTCAACGAGACAAACATGGTCGAATGGCTCGCCTGTGACGTGGGACCCATGCGGACGAACTGTATGATGTTGGCACTGCTGACGTTGCGGGATGCCCTGAAACCCTGAACCTCCCTACCTCCTCCGACTCCTCCTTGGAAAGGAGGAGAGAAGCGATGACCCTGATATGACACCGATTCTTGAAGCAAGAAACCTAACTGTTAAACGCGGAGAGAAAATTGTTCTCTCTGATATTTCTTTTTCTTTGAATAGAGGAGAAGTTCTACTTTTGACGGGAGGGAACGGGGCGGGGAAGTCCACGCTTGCGGGTGCCCTCATGGGTTTTGCGGATTGCGTCGTCGAAAATGGTTCCATCAAGCTCGACGGACAGGATATTTCTTCTGTTCCGACATTTGAACGCGCACGTCGAGGGATATTCTTGGCCCACCAGGAACTTCCGGCTATTCCCGGTGTTTCGGCTGTCGATGTCTTACGCGCAAGTGCAGAGGCGACTGATCCTGAGGGTTTTTCGTTGTCGGATTTCTATGCACGACTCCGCGCAGCCCTCGAAGATTTAGGTCTCACACTCGACTTTGCCAAAAAAGAACTGCACGTGGCCTTCTCGGGGGGCGAAAAGAAAAGAATCGAACTTTTGTCACTGCTCATGAGTCGGCCGAAGGTTGGGATCCTTGACGAACTCGACGCGGGGATGGACGCTGAGGCGCGCGAAAAATTGCTTTCTACTATTCAAAAAATGCAGGGAGAGGGAACCGCTTTTCTCATTATTACTCATCAGCCGCAATCATTTGCCAAGCTTCAACCGTTATTGAAAAAGGTCCTATAAAATACCTGGATTACGAATTTGCACTCTCACACGTCGTCTGCTAAAATGGGTTTATATGATTGAGCCAAAAAACAATTATCTTATCCCGACGGTTATTGAAAAGACCTCATACGGCGAGCGCGCTTATGACATTTATTCCCGCCTGTTGAAAGATCGAATCGTCTTTCTTGGTAGTGCTATTGATGATGGTGTGGCTAACGCGATCATCGCTCAGCTTTTATTTCTTGAGAACCAGGATAAGGAGAAGGATATTAAACTGTATATCAACTCCCCGGGAGGCTCAGTTACTGCTGGCCTGGCCATTTACGACACCATGCAGCACATTAAGCCAGACGTTTCGACTATTTGTGTCGGTATGGCTGCGTCGATGGGCGCGGTGTTGCTTGCTGGGGGAGCTGCTGGTAAGCGTTTTTCCCTGCCAAACTCTGAGGTCATGATTCACCAGGTGTTGGGCGGGGTAGAGGGGCAGGCTACAGACATTAAAATCCACGCAGAGCGCATTTTGGCGCTTAAAGAGAGCTTGAACCAGATTCTAGCCACGCACACCGGGCAGACGCTCGCAAAGGTCACGAGCGACACGGAAAGAGATAACTTCATGACCGCCAAAGAGGCCCAGAAATACGGGTTAATTGATAAAGTCATTAAGAAGGGCGAAGGTTAGATAAATACTTGACAATTGAGAGATAATCCTCTAGTATTCTTTGTTACCGCCACTGGTAGCGAAAGAACTGCGGTCACGACAAGCATGGGGATGCATTCCGCCGTTTCAACTGGATCCGTCTGGTTTGACAACTGCATATGTATCTTCTTGACCGCAGTCCCTTCGATATCAGGGTGTGAATGAGGAATACTGAGGAACAAAAAAGAACCACGTTGGATGGCTCTTTTTTGTTTTTAGTGGTTACTCGACTGGAACTCCTTCTGGGATGACGTCGAGCGGAACGGGATCCGTTGTTCCGGCTACAACAGGCGGGGGAGCGTTCGGGTCTTTGCCCACGAGACAGATGGTGGGAAGCGCTCGGTACGTAGAGGGGAAGTCCCGGGTTGTTACCGTTCCATCCGCTCGGCTGATGTTATAAGTAAAGATCGTGTTTGCACCTGGGTGTGCTGCCTGACACTTGGTGACGCCGGCGGGCAGAGAGTCTGTTTCTTTGGTTACTTTTTCACCTGCGCCAATCCAGTTAAGGACAATCGGTGGCGTGTAGGAGCCTTCACGGCCATCCGACGTTCCCCAGAAAGAGAAGGACAGGGTGCTGGTAGAGGTGTCATTTTGTGTGAGGAGAACAATGTTGGTCGCGGTGTCGTTGTGAATCTTCAAGTCTGGAGCCGGGTCATAAATAGTGGCGTCTGTGCCTGGTTTGCCGTTTGCGAGGTCATTGTAGTAGGTGACTACGAGCGAGTGGTTTCGGCGTTCGGCAATATCAAGTCCGGAATTCATGGCTGCTCTAAAAGTGGTGGTTCCGATCTGGCATAGCCCGCCGCCGATTTCTGGTTTGATTTCATCGCCCTTAATGACGAGTTCTGGGAAATAACCATCCTCTGCCGTGAAGGGTCCTAGTTCTTCAATGAGCGAGAGCGTTTCTCCGGGGGCCACAATGATCCCGTAGAGTTTATCTACACCATGTTGAATGTTTTTTCGGCGATTAGCTGGGCTCCCGCTATATTTAGAGACACCTGTTCCAAGAACCTCTTTGATGCCAAGCGTGTTTGACTCTGCTGTTGTTATTTCAGGTTCGGTTACCATGACGGACAGTGATACCTCTCTCAGATCGCTGCCAAAAGCCGCTACGAGTGATCTTATGAGCGCGTCATCATCTACCCGCAGGCCTTCTCTGCTCGGCTCAAATTTAGTGACGCGATTGCCATCAGTTTCAAATACGGCATCATGCGCGCTGATGTCGAGTTTTGCGTGGATATCATCAAACAACGGCTTCATGGCTTCGGTATCAAGCGTAAGCGCAGGCCGATTATTTGTTTTGGTGGGCAAGAGCCATGTTTTGAGGTTTTCTACTGTAACCGGGAATGTGAAGCGCTGCTTATATTCGTTTGTAAAGGAGAGCGTGTATGGGCCGCCTTCTAGAGCCTTTTCCGCGTTAGCAATAAGTGACTCTGCCTCCGCTTGTGAGATGACTGCCGCACGTTCGCTCAAAGCCAGATCAACCGGGGAGATGGAGAAGTCCCGAGCGTCGCGTTTTATTTTCTCAAAGGCAGCGGATAGATCGAGCGTGGCTCCGGAAACTGCGGGGGAGACGGTGATGACGTAAGGAGCTTTTGTGCCTTCCACGACAAAATTAGTCGGCGCACCGGATGATTCCGCATCAGGAAAGACTGAACGAATAGAATCAGCCAGCTTTGTCTCAGCTACTGTGATAGTCGGCGAGATTAGACGTTGGCCGAAGGTACTAAACCAGAGCGGTCCAAAGTAATCTGCCAGCGTATCTCCAGTTCGTCCGGTTTTGTAGGCGGCCTCTACTGCTCCTTGAATGTCTGAGTCGATTAATGGGTACACCAAGTCTGGGTCAGTAGCGCCGGCCGGGGCAAGGTCCACGGTTTTTGTTTCATTGTACAGTTCTACAATCAGACCGCCCGCGATCATGTGGTTATAGGCGTCTTGGAGTGTTTGGGTGGCTCGATCCTTGCTCATGCCGCCGATCGGGATACCGGCTACGCTAACATTGCGATACATTCTGTTCTCAAATGTTTTGGCTAGCGCGATGTTGGCCGAGATAATGAGAAGTATCATCACGCCCAGGATAGTTATACAAAAAAAAGTAACGCCAATAGCCTTTTTGTGCGCTTCAGTGAGTCTGCGTTTTTTCTCAGTCGGTTCGGTCATAGGTTACGTTCGCACCTGGATGCGGTTTTTCTTTTGGGCCTTGGGGATGGTGATGGTAAGGATGCCATTTTTCAGTTCGGCATCTGCTTCGTCTGACTTCACACGAGTAGGGAGGATGATCGAGCGGGAAAAAGCGCCCCAGAAGCATTCTTCATAGTGGGTGGTAGCGTTATCCTCCACCGTCTCATGCTGGCGTTCTCCCCGAATGGTAACCATGTCGTCATTAACAGACACATCTAAATCCTTTTCATCAACTCCCGCAATAGCAGACCTAATAATGACTTTATCAGCCGTCTCAAGCACATCTACCGCTAATTGTCCTTCCGACGACGGAAAAAGCGCTGTGTTGTCCATACAATTGACTATATTGTACCTTAGAAAAAATGAGTTGAAAAGGAATTTGATTCCAATGTCAGGAGAGCGTATGCTCTGGAGGAGCCTTATGCGTCTTTTGGTAGTCTTTTCTATTTTAGCAGCCCTTCTCGTGTCCGCGTCTTTATCAATGACGCATGTTTTTCCGATGTCTGAAATGTCCGGGACGGATTGCGGGGTTGGACTTAGGTGTATTCAGACTTCCGGTTCTCCGCTGGTTGATTGCTTGGAACATTGTTTGGGTCAGCAGATTCCTTCGAGCCCTGTAACGCCGATGGTTTTTGATTGGAGTGTTTTGTTGCTGATTGTCGCCTTCGCCTCATTTAGTTTCCCAAATTTTGTTCGAAGTGCCGTTTTGAGATCTGGGCGGGACGCGCCTTTTGGATTGATATCAAGACTTTTACAACTGAGAACTGTTGAAATTAAGAGCTAGCACTTTTTGGGCGGGCTAGTTTTTATTCCTCATATTTTTTATGGCTCAAAATAAAAAAATTAGTTTTCAGATTGATGGCATGCATTGCCGGAGCTGTGAAGTGCTTATTGAACGTGCAGCGAGGGAGTTGCCAGGAGTGAATGGAGTGCGTGTAGACGCGAAATCAGGAACGGCTATCGTTTATTGTTCTTCGGAAGGGAATGTGGATTCTGATCAGCTTGAAAAAGCTATTGGAAATTCAGATTATCGCGTTAGGCTGGGGTCTACCCAAGCGTCGACCCAATCAATAGCGAACGTGAAGCCGAACGTCCCAGAGATTATCTTTCTCTTTGGCGCTGTGTACATTGTAGGATGGCTGCTTGGCCGCCTTGGATTCCTCTCGGCGGGATTTGATGCCACCGCGCAGGTGACGGTGGTCGGCTCATTTCTTATTGGACTTCTGGCGGGAACGTCATCGTGTCTGGCGGTTTCTGGCGGATTGCTTCTTTCATCCGTGTCCAAAATCAATGAACGGTTTGGCGGTTCTACCGGGGCGGAGCGCATGATGCCAGTTGTGCTCTTTGTTATTGGGCGAGTTGTTTCTTACGGCATTTTTGGTGCCTTGATAGGTGCGGTCGGCCAGGTTCTGGTTCCTTCCCCGGCTGTTACCGCGGCCCTCACCATCCTGGCCGCGGCCATTATGGTGGTGATGGGCTTGCAGATGCTGGGACTTGCTCCTGCATGGCTCATGAGCGCCTTGCCACGGATGCCGAAGTTCCTGAGCCACAGGGCACTTGGTACCGAGAAACACGGCGGCTACTTCGCGCCGTTTATCCTTGGGGGAGCGACGTTCTTCCTGCCCTGCGGCTTCACCCAATCGCTGCAGATTTACGCGTTGACGACGGGGAGCGCAGTGACGAGCGGGCTGATCCTTGCCTCATTTGCCCTTGGTACCGCACCGATGCTGCTGGCTCTTGGAGCCGCTTCAACCTCCCTTAAGGGCAGGGCTGGATATTGGTTTTTCCGTTTTTCTGGAGCGCTGGTCATTACCCTTGGCCTCATGAACGTGAAGAGCGGACTGTTGTTGTCTGGTGTCACCCTGCCATCTATTTCTTTCGGTGTGCCGGCAGTTCTGGCCGACGCGAATGATCCGAATGTTAAGTTCAACGGAAAAGAGCAAGTGATTGCCATGCGCATCACGGCTAATCCACCTTACTCGCCGAGTGATCACTACACGGTAAAAGCCGGAATTCCTGTAAGAATGGAAATTAGCGGAAAAGGTACCGGCTGCAGAACCATTTTCACCATTCCGAAAGTAAATGTTTCTACACCGCTTAACAAAGATTTGAATATTGTGACTTTTACTCCACAGAAGCCGGGCAGATTAGTGTTTAGTTGTTCCATGGGTATGTATTCGGGCACGATCGACGTAATCTAACCCTATATGAAGACGCGATTTCCGATTGAAGGAATGCATTGCAGTTCCTGCGCGGTTAATATTGCTAAAGATCTGAAGGGTACTCCCGGAGTTAAGGATGCAATGGTGAATTATGCGTTATCGAGTGCTTCTGTAGAGTTCGATGAATCAAAAGTGAAGGAACATGAGCTGCATGGTGTAGTTGAAAAAGCTGGTTACAAGGTGGTCAAGCCTTCGCCTATGCACGAAGGACACCATGAAGGAATGGACATGGGCGAGAACCATCTGAAGCACGGTTCTGCGCCAAAGGTAGCTGGCCGTAAGGCGGCCTGGGCTCTGGGGCTTTCGGCACCTGCGTTGTTGCTAGCTATGACCATGGCACCGGTTCCGTATTCGCCCTTGATTCAGGGGGTGCTATCGACCATTGTTGTGCTGTACTTTGGTCGCGAATTTCACATCATGGCGCTTAAATTGCTTAAGCGAGGCCGGGCGAATATGGATACGCTCATTTCCATGGGAACCATGGCGGCGCTTTTGTTCAGTTGGTGGCAGTTGACGGTGAATGGACCGCTGTACTTTGAAACCGCTGCGCTGATCACTGGTTTGATTCTGCTTGGACGATATTTCGAGGCCACTAGTAAGGGTAAGGCCGGGGCAGCCATTCAAAAGTTGCTCGAGCTTGGGGCGAAGACGGCGCATCACATTCAGGCGGATGGTTCGGTCATGGAGATGGATGTGTCGATGCTTCGAGTTGGCGACAAAGTACTCGTGAAGCCGGGGGAGAAGGTTCCGCTCGACGGAAAAGTGATAGAAGGATCGAGCGAGATCAATGAATCCATGCTGACGGGGGAGAGCCTGCCGGTCTCGAAAAAAGTTGGCGATCTAGTTTTTGGCGCGACTATTTCCATCAACGGAGCTTTGACGGTTGAGATTACCAAAGAGCCGGGCAACACGGCCTTAGCTCGGATTGTCGAGCTCGTCCGTTCAGCCCAAGAGACCAAAGCGCCGATCGAAAAACTGGCGGATCAGATTTCGGGGGTATTTGTTCCTATCGTGATGGTTGTTTCAGCGGTGACTTTTGTGGTGTGGATGTTGGCGGGTGCGAGTGTTACTGACGCTTTCGTGCCGGCGGTTGCTGTGCTTGTGATCGCGTGCCCATGCGCCTTAGGACTCGCGACTCCGACGGCTATCCTTGTTGGTACAGGCCGAGGAGCTAGTCAGGGTATTTTGATTAAGAATGGCGAGGCCATGGAACGGGCGAGGGGGATCACGACGGTCGTGTTCGACAAGACGGGCACGCTAACTGAGGGAAAGCCGACGGTTACCGATATTGTTGCGGCTGACGGCCAGACGAAGGAGTTACTTCAACTCGCTGCATCGGTAGAGGCTAAGTCCGAGCATCCACTAGCGCAGGCTATTGTCGAGCGTGCAAAGGCCGAAGGGCTTTCGATGATGCCAAGCGAAGGATTTCGTTCTCTGGCTGGGAAGGGCGTCCAGGCCATGGTGAATGGATCGATTATCGCCATTGGCAAGATCGAGGAGACCGGCGGTTCGGCGGAGATCGAAAAACTCAGGCATGAGGGAAAAACAGTCGTGACTATCTCGCTCGGCGGACAGTATAAAGGTTTGATCGCGATTGCCGACGCTCCAAAGAAGGGGGCGAAAGAGGCGGTCGTGCGACTTCTCAAAGACGGACTCGACGTGATTATGCTGACGGGCGATCACACGCTGACCGCGCAGGCGATTGCTAAAGAGTTAGGCATTGAGCAAGTGATTGCTGAAGTGATGCCCGAAGACAAGCTCGACGAATTGAAAAAATTACAGAAAGCTGGCAAGAAAGTGCTTTTCGTTGGCGACGGTATTAATGACGCACCAGCTTTGACGCAAGCCGATTTGGGAATCGCCATGGGAACAGGCTCGGATATCGCTATCGAGTCCGGGCACATGGTGCTTGTTGGTGGGGGACCCGAGAAAGTTGTCGATGCGCTTCAACTAACGCGCCAAACATACCGAGTGATTAAGCAGAACCTCTTCTGGGCGTTTATCTACAACATCATCGGCATTCCTTTGGCGGCTTTTGGTCTCCTAAACCCCATTATTGCCTCCGGAGCCATGGCTTTCTCTAGTGTTTCCGTTGTTTTGAACTCTTTAAGGCTTAGACGATCAAGGTCAGGACATTGACATTTTTTGGGGTTTATGCTATACTCTTGTGGCTAAGCATCCATGAGGTGAGGCTTCTCCGTGAGGAGAGTGAGCACTGCATCGGAGAAGTAACAATAGTCCTATGGCAGACAATGCCCGCGTCTACGTTGGTGGAATTCCATATTCCGCTACCGAAGATGAATTGAAGGCACATTTCAGCCCAGCTGGCGCAGTTGTATCGGTATTCCTACCGATCGACCGCGAGAGCGGCAGAAAGCGTGGCTTCGGCTTCGTGGAGTTCAACACTCCCGACGAACAGGCAAACGCTATCAAGATGTTCGACCAGACCGATCTCGGTGGTCGCACGATCAGCGTTTCCGCAGCTCGCCCACGCGAGTAATACAAACAGCTCCCCGCAAGGGGAGCTTTTGTTTTTGGTGAAAAGCATTGTATTATGCACTTACTATGCAAAACGTCACTCAACATGAAGCGGTGGCTCGTTGGTTTTTCTTGGGTATTGCGGCCGTCATCATTTTTCTTTCTTGGAAAATTGTTGAACCCTTTTACATCGTACTGTTGACGGCAGTGATTGCCTCGGTCGTTATGACGCCGATTGAGAAGCGATTGAGACATTTGGTAAAGAGACCATGGCTGTCTTCGTTGATTATGGTGCTTATTATGTTTGTGATGATTGTTGGCCCGTTAGCCACCGTGACTGTTATTATGGCTCAGCAAGCGGCCGATATTATCAAGGGTACTGTGGCGAATTCTGACTGGGTTGCCCATTTCAAGCTCGCGGAGCAGCCGTTCATCATGGCACTTCCAGGTTTTGCTAGAGACTATTTGTTGTCTGTTAACATTTCCGAACTTCTGGGAGCCTTTGCCAAGTGGGTTAGTGAGAAATCGTTAGCTATCTTATCGGGGGGCGCGACTTTCGTGTTGAATACCAGCATTTTTTTCATCTGTGTATATTTTTTCTTGTTTGAACGAGAGAAGATAAATGTCGAACTAATCAAAATTAGTCCCTTTAAGGACACGGTTGATCGCGGCATCATGGTGCGAATGTCTGAGACCGTCCGCGGTGTGGTTTTTGGCTCCATCATTGTTTCCATAATTCAGGGAATAGTGGCGGCTATTGGTTTTACTATCTTTGGCGTACCCGGTGCACTTATTTGGGCGGCGGTGGTAGTGGTGGCTTCGCAGATTCCGATGATTGGAACCTCGAGCGTTACGATTCCGGTGGTCATTTACCTCCTACTTATTGGCCACATTCCGGCAGCCATCGGTATGGCTATTTGGGCCATTCTAGCTGTTGGTTTAGTTGATAACCTGGTTTCTCCTTTTATTGTGGGTAGCCGCACTAAGATGCACAGCTTACTCATTTTGTTGTCTATCTTGGGCGGTATCCAGTATTTTGGACCAATTGGTTTTATTCTTGGCCCGACCGTTCTGGCAGCCCTCCTGGTGGTGCTTGAACTTTATAAGGCGGGGATACTTGAGAGAAAAGACGTTGCTTAGGCTAAAGCTGAGGCTGCCATGAAAAAGGAATAGGAAGAGAACAGTTAAATAAAGATCGGAGGAAGCTCGACAGATTTCACACAGATAAAGACCCGGCAGAATTATGTTGGGTCTTTTTGTTTGACTTCTTTGCGGATATAAGCTATTATTCTCCAGCTTTTTCGTATCCCACGAAAGACACCCCATATCCCGCCCGGGAGTTCTCAATGGAAGTTGACCGTAATGATCTGAACCTCCGTTTCGCGTCCTACGTGAACATGCTGTCTCGTCACCTCGCTGACGAGTTCGCGGTCACCACCCATCAGCTCGATGACCAGTACACCGACCATCTTGCGCCCCTGCGCAAGTTCGAGGCGGACGTTCCCGGCCTGAAGGACAAGCTCGACGTGTTCGAGGCCATTCCGCAGGTGACGTCGCTCGACAGTCGGGAAGAAGAAGCCAAGGTGCGGTTCGTGCGCGCTCTCCAGATCGCCACCTCGGCTGATGCGGGAAGCCGCGACATCCACCTGAACCGCCTGGTCTCCATGTTCACCGTGCGCCGCGGCAGCTGGTTCATCTCGCTCTTCACGGACAGCCTGCCGGCCGTGAAGCTGAATCCGATCTATGGCGTGCGGGACGACATCGTCGCCACCGCCAAATAGACTTCACTCGTTGTTCGCCCCGTCGTTGTTGAGCTTAGCTCGACCGGCGGGGTGTTTTTTATGAAGTTATTGATCGCTTTTCTCCCTGCTGCCTAATTTGTCCCGCGTACGTTTTCTTTCGGCCATTATACCGATGTCCCTATCTGGTACACCGACTGGACGTCGAGCGAGTTTTCTGGGAGAATATTGCTCGGCAATTTCTGCCGGAGGTTCTCATGATCGTCGTTTCATTCCTGATCGCTTGCGCCACCACCTCGCCGGAGGTGGCCGTACCCACCGAGCCGGCTCCCGAAGTGTTGGCCGAGGTCATTCCCGCCACCGAGCCTGTTCCCGTGGCCGAGGAGACCGTTCCTACGTTCACCGTGGACCCGTCCACGCCCGCCGTGCTCGCGCTGTTTGGCCAGGCCACTCAGTACTTCGGCGACAAGTCCTTCGTCATCACCGCCGTGCTCCTCAACTCCGAGGACGCCGGCAAGGACGGCTGGAAGAGCTGCGCCAAGCTCGTGCCCGCTCAGTTCGGGCTCACGAACGCCACGCCGAGCGTGTTCCTGACCGAGAACGACAAGACCTGCGAAGAAGACCCCGACGGCTTCGTCAAGAAGGTGTTCGTGGCCGCGCCCGAGCAGATGGCCTTCCTGCCGTTCGAGATGAACGGCGAGAAGCTCGAGGTCCTGAGCGTCACCACCGTGGTTCCCAGCGCGCCGGCCGTGAATACGCCGCCGTCCACCGAACCTGCCGTCGCTGACGGCACCAAGTAGACCAGACCCGCGTCACATACGAACGCGCTCGAGCAATCGAGCGCGTCTTTTTATACACAAAAAAAGCCCCGGTAGCACAAGGGCTATCGGGGGTATCCGGTTGAAGTTCTTTACTTTGCGCCCACAGATACTAGGCTGGGTTTTTCAGTTTCCAGCCTTTTATGCCACCGTCTCACACGCTCGGGATCTACATTCGTGAGGGCTCCCTCGAGCTTGACGCGGATTGCCTCGAAGTTCTTTGAGCGAACGGCAAGTTTCGAGTCTTCGAGCCAGCGGATCAGTCCGAGGATGGCCATACCGAGGCCGTCCAGGTTGTTGATGATCGCTTGCTGGCGTTGGCGTTCGGAGCTGATTTCGGGGAGGGCATGCTCGATGATCTGGATGATCTCATTCGGGCGCGAGGTGTCCATGATGTACCGCTGGACCGTTTCCATGGTGCGGTCGAACTCATTTTTCAAGGGTTTTTCGCTGGCCGCGTTGAAGAGCCTGACAGCCAGCTCCATAATTGTCGCGAGTTGCTTCCGCTCTGAGGCGATCTTCGGGAGATCCCGTTCGATCAGCGCGTCGAGCGACGTTGAACGGTCCAGGTAGGTGTATACCCCCTCGAAGTTCCGGTAGCCAGACTCCGACGGCCTGCAATTGGCCAGGAGTTTTTCTGCCTGGTTCACGGTGCCGAGTGCTTCGCGAACGCTTCCGCAGCGGGCGACAACCGCGAACAGTTCCGGAGCGACGGCGGGGTACTTGCAGGGAACCGTAATGGTCCCGCCCAGCCAATCCTTGATCGTCGTCGTTCCGTGATGGATTCCGTTGGCACTTCCCGTGAACCGGAGCTTGGGCGGTTCCCATCTGTTTACGACGCCGGTGGAGATGAAAGCGTATCCTTCATATCCTCCCCACAGTTCCATGATCTGCTCGATGCCGCCCACAGAGACGGCCCACCGCGGACCCCGATCTTCGTTCGTGAATTTCGGGTCGTACAGGTGAACGTGCAACGTGCCGTCCGAGAGCGTCTGCACGGTGTGTGCTCCGCGGATGTGCGCCCGGTAGAACCGGGGGAGGAGCATGACGCCCTGCACACTGGTGGCGAAGATCGCCGTCATGACGCCGATGATTCCGGCCTTCGCGACGACGCTGATGGCAGTGATCGAGAAGATTGGCGTGAGGATCAAGCTGGCCACGACGGGCAGAAAGAACGAACCGCGCAGGAACACCAGATCCCAGATCACGGCTCCGACCATGATGAGGCCGAAGACTGTGTGGGCGAGGTTCCAGCTGCTCGGCGGGATTCCGATGTACTTTGATGCGTCTTCACATTTCCGACACGTGTATGTCGGCATAACGTCACACCTCATGAGACACCCCAAGCGATAGGCCCAAAGTCCTATCGGTCGTGGCGCCGGAGAACGGCCATCCCGCCACCATGGCAGGCATTCCGTTATCAGGCATTTTTGCTGGAAACCAGCAGGCGTAGATTACGGAAATAGTTGGCTTTGAGCAAGGACATCAGTAAAAAAAAAGCCCCGCGAGCTTGAGGGCTAGCGGGGCGGGGCGTTGTTGTCAGACAGCGACGCTGGCAGCGGTCACGCGCGGTTTGGCATCATCTGATGGATGTCGTATGACATGTCCGTCAGGCGCTCGAACCAGGCGTTGCCGTTGTGGTGGGCGAACCGGTATTTGGTGTCGAGGTGGCGAGTGATCTCGAACGGCTCCTTGAAATGTGGAGAGAAGCACAGCGCGGCAGTGGCGTTGTAGATGCCCCAGTTCACGAACCAGGGGGCCACAAGCGGCAGCTTTTTCTGCGTGTCTGCATCGAGCTGAAGCATGTGTGTCTTTCGACCATGCTGGCAGGTATGCCAGATGACCCGGCGGGACTTGGTGTCGCACTCGTCCAAGAGCGCGTCCAGAAATGCCATGACCACCGGTGCCAGCCAGTAGCCGTCGTTGTGTAGGGCGACGACGTACTTCTCTGGGCTCGGCCAGATGCCGGTGTGCGCCACATCTGCCTTGGAACGGGACAGGAGCGCTTGGTCGAACAAGACTTGGAAGAACTCGATGTTTGACCACGCTCGCTTCCGCTTGTGCGGATCGTCTTCACGGGCAATGAGGTCACTCAACTGGGCGATGTCGTTCATGGAACCTCCGGCCAGGATCCTACACTATGGGGTAAATTTTGACGATTTTCACCTTCTTCGCTATACTTCCCGCGCATTTCCCACTAGACGGCCTCATCGTCTAATGGTTAGGACACGGGCTTTTCAAGCCTGTAACCCGGGTTCGACTCCCGGTGAGGTCACCAAAAAAGCATCCACTTGCTGGGTGCCTTTTTGTTTGTGTCGTTAGCCTTTGTTCTTTAGGTCATGTCGAACTTTGTAGGACTCCTCGGCAACTTTCAGGATGGCGGTATCGACGGTCTTCACGAACATGCCTTCAGTGTTGTGAGTAAACTTCTTGATTGCGCCCTTAAAAGGGACAGTGATTTGGGAGTGTCCAATAACGGCATCTGAGAAATTGCCCTGGGTGAACTCGCCGGCGGCGTTGCAGAAGACGAGGGCGATTTCGTTCTCGAAGGCTCGACCAACGCACAAGGCATCGACCAGCTTAATTTCGGAGTTCTTATCGTATTTGAGACCTTCGCCCGCATCCTTGAAACACCAGTAGGCAGGACAGAAGACCAACTCAACTCCTTGATCAACCATCTTTCTAAAGATTTCCGGGAACATTAAGTCCCAGCAAATCGTGAGGCCGATTTTCCCAAATTTTGTTTGCACCACCGGCATTTCGTGGCCGGGGATGAAATGGCCTCGTTCAGACAGCCACAGATTAACTTTTCTGTACCGGGCGAGCACCTCGCCGGTCGAATCGATGTAATAGGTTGTATTGAATAGTCCCGCATCGTCTTTTTCAATAAATGAACCGGGGATGATGTCGATCTTGTACTCTTTGGCGAGACGCTGGAAATGGTTTCGGTAGACGTGATCAGCATCAGCCAGTTCTTTTTTGTGTTCAATAGGTCCCGTGACAAAGTCTTCGGGGAAGACGATGATATCGGCTTTTTCTGCGGCGGCCTGTTTAATAAAGGTTTCTGCTTTAGCCAGATTTTTCTCTACCGCGAACTGCGTAATCTCAAATTGAACCACGGCAATTTTGCACTTCATATTTGCCGATGATACCGGATGACAAGAAAAGAGGCGATATCCTCTACAATGTTGACCAATGTTAATTTATTGTCTAGGCTATGCGGTCTACCATGTGGAGGTACGATGGATGACAAGAAGAGGGAAAGACCGTGGAGAATGGCGCTTGCGCGCGAGCGGCTTCAAGATGAGTTGAAAGTGAATGGCGTCGAGAACGTTGATGACGCCGCGGCGAGAGCGAGGAACGCGATTCTCGAGATCGTCCGGAAGGAATCGTCCTTCGCTTGGAACGTCTTCAACGCGCTGCCGTGGCACGACGCTTTGACGGAGTACCAGAAGGTGGCTGCAGAGGTAGCTGCGTTTTCGGGAGAACGGATCGAGGAACCTGACCTCAGACTCGGGCGCTGTCAGCGGGTGATTGGAGGTCTTCTCCGTTCCGCGTCAGCGGATGGCGTCACACGGGAGTACCTGGAGAAGCGGCTGGAGCTGCAGGGGATTTCCACGTCTTCGGACGTGATGACCCGGTTCTTGGTGTCTGAGCTCAATGCGGAGTTGGAACTGCCACGGGTAATTGGCATCATTTCGCAGCTCCCCGAGCACAAGCCTTTCTACGTGGCTCTGCCGGACATGGCGGGACTCCCGAGCGAGTTTCTGACCGTGTGTCGGATCTTTGATCACTAGATTGCAGGTTGGGGAGCCAAACAACAAGCCCCGCGGATTCGCCGCGGGGTTCTTTTTAATCTTCAAATTCCATAAACGTGATGAGGGCTGCTAGTGGTTTTCCTGGGTCCCACGGGGGGTCATCGTCCACATCCTTTTTTGGGGCAGGGGATGAGGCGTGCGCACTATGACTCGAGGGTTTTTTAGTGGAGGAATTCATAGAGCAAAAATTATACTCCTAAAAAAAGAACCCGCCGCCCAGCTTTCGCAGGGCAGGCGGGCGACGGGCACGGGACTAACTCTTGACCTGCCAGAGAATAGTTTCACCGGCCATGAAGGGGATGACGCCGGATATTTCTCCCGGCATCCGCCAGCTCGTTTTTTCGAGCATGACGGTTCCCTTGTTCAGCGGGAGTCCATAGAACTCTGCACCGAATCGGCTCGTGAAGTCTTCCAGGCGTTTGAGGGCGCTCTGGCGTTCGAACAGCTCAGCGAGGAGGGGGAGAGCCACGGGCGCGGTGAAGATGCCGGCGCAGCCGTCCGCGCACTCCTTTTTTTCCTTGAGGTGCGGCGCGCTGTCCGTCCCCAGGAAGAACTTTCTGTTGCCGCTCGTAGCCGCCGCGACGAGTGAGGAGCGGTCCGTAAACCGTTTGGCCACCGGCTTGCAGAAGTGGTGCGGCTTCAGCATGTGGCCGATGACGTTGTTCAGGGTCAGGAACAGGTGGTGCACGGTGATGGTGGCGGACACGTTGTCCGGCATCGCCATGACGTTCGTGACTGCAATGGTGGTCGTCACGTGTTCAAGGACTATCTTGAGTTTCGGGAACGTTTGGTTGATCCAAACCAGGATGTCCATGAAAGCAGCCTCCCGATCCAGACAGTCGAGCGTCTGGGACGGGTGTTCACCGTGGAGGGAGAGGATCATGCCGACCTCTTCCATGGCGCCGAAAACGTCGTGCAGAGAGCGGTAGTCTTCCACGCCGTTCTCGGAGTTCGTGGTCATGCCTTTCGGGTAGACCTTGCCCACGCGGACGCCACGGTTCATGGCGAACTTGATGTCTTCCGGTTTGGTGTTGGGAATCACCTGGAGGGACATGATGATGGTTGGGCGCCTGGGGTACAGGTGCATGGCGGACACGATTTCTTCCATGTACCGGCTCGCGTCATCCGCGTTCAGGACCGGCGGAACGATGTTCGGCATGACCATGAGCCGGCCGAACCCCGCAGAATGCGGAAGGACGTCCTTCAGCATTTGGCCTTGGCGCAGATGGACATGGAAGTCATCTGGCTGGCGAATGGTCAACGTCTGTGTTTCTGACATGCGTACTCCTTGCCGTTGTCGAGACGGCTATTTACTGAGGATACTGTGAGCGTAACGGATGGTGGACTGCACCCGCCAGGGGCGGAGCATGGCCATACAGCCAAGGGAGACGCTGTTCGCCCCCGCATTGACCAGGGTCAGCACATCGCGCGGGCAGAGGATGCCGCCGCCGGCGTTGATGTGTTTGGTTACGCCGAGCGCCCGAAGGCGCAGGACGTATTCGGCGACGAGCGGGAGGAGCGGAGCTCCGGAGAGACCGCCACCGCCCAAGTGGGCGAGGGGCGAGGTCTTCCCGTAGAGCTTGTCCCAGTTGATCTTGTCCGGGAGCTTCCCGAACTTGACCGTGTTGCTGACGCAAAGCGCGTTGCACACGTTGTGCGCCGCAATCTCCGCTACTGCCTTCGGGTCCATGTCGATGCTCACCTTCACGATGACTGGTCGTTTGATGATGGACATGGCGTCCAAGAAACGAGCAGCTTCCTTGATGAGCTTTCCCGTATCCGCGTCCGTGTTCGGACAGGACAGGTTCAGCTGGATGCCGAACTCGCCTACAAACGCGCGATTGTGCTGGCTCAGCAGGTTCGAAAACTCGACTACCTCCGCCAGTTGCTCTTCCGGGCTACCAGCCACCGTCATGAAGGAGGTCATGAAAGGCATAGTGCGGTTTTGCCACCGCCTGGTGGCCAAGAGTTTTTCAGCACCAGGACCCGAGAGACCCCAGGCATTCAGCGTGTACCCGTACCAGAATCCACGGACACCCACATGGACGCTTTTTGGGAACATCTCGAGTGGTTTGAAGTTGTCGTCAAGCGGCGTGTTGCCAACGCGCTCCTTGAGCGTGGTGGTTTTCGCCACGAACGTTAGGCCGTCAAAGTCCGGCGCTAGGGGGCCGAGATACCGGTGGAACCGATACCCCTCCCCAAAGAATCCCTGTACGCCAGACGCACCCCAGACGGGGCCGAACAGACGGCTGATTTCATCGTTATCCAAAGAGCACCTCCGCGCGAGAGTTTAATGTATACGTGGACTTTGTGCTAGTCTGTAGGGAGGAGGTGTGAGATGCATTGGAGGGCGCATGGGACAGCGGTTGCTCTTCATGATGGTGCTTCTTACGCCCTACGGGTGCAAAGAAGCGACTGAACCCGACCGTTTCGAGCCTGTCGGGATCTACTCAGGACCGGTCACGCTCGACGATACGTCCGTTATTGTGACGGACGTGGACGAGGCGGTGCTGACGGTAGTGTTTGTGGACTGCGAGGGCGTCACGTGTGCGGAGGTTATGCTCGATGGGACTATCGAGACCGCACTCGGGGACATT
Source organism: Patescibacteria group bacterium (assembly GCA_041659765.1). Classification (NCBI taxonomy): domain Bacteria; species Patescibacteria group bacterium. The sequence continues at coordinate 24,345 of JBAZXR010000001.1, forward strand.
GGCGACGGCACGATGCCGGTTGAAGAACTCGTGTTCGATGACCGGCGTGTTTCTGGGAAACTGGAGTACAACGGCTCCTTGCATTCAGTGAAAGGTACGTTTTCAGAAGACGGCCTCTCACTGGACGCCAAAATCAGTTTTATCGGGCACATTATTCTGGACCTTTCGGCCGACGCCGCCGAAGCAGAATGACCCGCGTTCTCAGGGCACCAAGTACGCTTGGTGCCCTTTACTATTTAAAACAGATGCCCGCCATCCCTTGTGGGGAGGCGGGCGTGAGATTGAACTACATGGATGCGGCGAGGACGGCGGTGCAGCCATCCACGAAGAACGTGAGGGAGTTCCGCTTGAACAGCATGTTTTTTTCGGTTGCGGCACGGCCGTCCCCGTGCATGTGGCGCGGGTTGAACTTCGGCTCGTTGGCCACCGCGGCGCTGATGTCTGAGAGGTACGTCTGCGCCGGTTTGGCGTAGATGCTCTGTTTCGGCACGGTGGTGTTTCCCTCGCGGAGCCCGAGGATCATGGTGTTCTTGAAGTACGTACTTTCCTCGATGATTCGGAAGACCGTGTGATCCCAGTCCACTTCCGGGATCTTTTCCTCGAGCGGGATGACGAGGAGATCCGTCGCGAACGGGTCTGCCGGGTACCCGTGGGGCTTCCCGACTCCGATCAGGAACTCTTTCGGGCCCACAGTGATGACGCTGAGCTCTTGGTAGCTCATGACGCCCGTGCGGGTCCGGTGACCGTCGCTGTCATCTGCCACCTCCGCGCTCGCACCCGCAGGCGGGGCGTAGCGCAGGGTGCGAGCAGGAAACCGGGTCACGAGACCCAAGTAGATGCCGTCAAAGAGCTGCCAGACATTCAAATGTTCGCTTTCCATTGAACCTCCGGCAGGGAGGGTACTAAAAACACTGCTTTTGCGCAATTATTTGCTATCCGAGCATCTTCGCCGTGGCTTCAACCGCGGCTCTAGCATAGGGGAGGATGCGGGTGGGAATTTGGTCGGGTTCAATGTCGGGGCCCAGGATTCCTAGGCCGATGGGTTTCATGAACTCAAGCTGGAGCTGGATGACGGCGTCCATGACGGACTGACCCATGACAAAGCCGTGTTTGGTGCCACCTTTTTCAATAATTCCAAGAGCGACTGCACCGTCGATTTCCGGTTTCATGAGGAGACGCTTGAGAGCGAGAGGTTTTTCAACTGACCCCGGCACCCAGACTTCCTCGACAATCGTAAGGCCGAGTTCGGCGGCAGTTTTTCGGGCTTCTTCAAGCATCATGGTGACTTCTTTGATGTGAAAGGAGCCGAGGACGATGGCGATGTTCATATTTATTAAAGGCGGGGTTTAAAACCCCGCTTTTTTGGTGGTTATGTGTTCGATAGTATCGACAATGGTTCGGGTTTGTTGGTCTATCTCGACGTTCACCAGATCGCCAACTTGAGCTGAGCCGAAGGTTGTTCGTTCGAGGGTCTCCGGTATCAGTGAAACCGAGAGTGGCGAGGTAGAGATGACGGTTAGACTGACGCCGTTTAAGGCGATGAAGCCTTTCGGGAAGATGTATTTGGAAAGTTCGGCGGGGGGTTCGAGCGTGATGGTGACGTTGTTTTCTGTTTTTGTGATGTCGAGGATCCTCGCGGTGCCGTGAACGTGGCCGGAGACAAGGTGGCCGCCCACTTCGTCACCAACTTTGAGCGAGCGCTCGACGTTGACTTGATCGCCGGTCTTGAGGGAACCGAGAGTTGTGAGGTCGATGGTTTCTTGCATCACATCGAACGTGATGTGATCGCCTTCAATCGATACCACCGTGAGACAGACGCCGTTCACGGCAACGCTCGCGCCCGTTTTTAGGCCTTCGACTATTTCTTCTGGGACTGAAATAGAAACATGCATCATGCCGGGCTCGACTATGATATCCGCGATAGTTCCTTGGGCTTGGACTATTCCTGTAAACACAGTTTTACTTTTTTGAGATCTTTTTGAATTTTATCGCGCATCTGTTCGACAGAGATCATGGGGTCAATATCGCTGACCTTGTCTAGGATTTCGACCGTGATGGTTTGGCCATAAAGGTCGCCGGAAAAGTCTAGCAAATGTGCTTCTAGTTTGTCTTTGCTGGCGCCATAGCAGATGGCTGCGCCGTAGGTTTTATTGCTAACGGTGACTTTGCCTGAATAGATGCCCGGTCTAAACCAGCCACCAATAGTGATATTAGCGGTTGGCAGGCCGTAGATGGGGCCAGCCTCGCCCTTACCTTTTTCTACAATTCCTGAAACCATCATATATATCCACACTAGCACTTGGGGGTTATTTTGATAAGATACAGCTAATTATGATGAAAATTGTTGTTTCTTCAAAGAATCCAGTGAAGATTAATTCTGCCCTACTGGGGTTCCAATCGATGTTTTCTGAAGAACAGTTTGAAATAGTCGGTGTCTCGGTTCCGTCTGGCGTGCCTGACCAGCCACTTGGTGATGAGCAAACGTTGCTTGGAGCGATGAATAGAATGAATGGCATTCTGACTCTTGGCGAGGCTGATTATTACGTGGGGATTGAGGGTGGAGTTGAACACGTCGGTAATGATGTCGAGGTTTTTGCTTGGGTAGTGGTGCGTGGGCCAGATGGGCGAGTTGGGAAGGCAAGAACGGGAATGTTTTTATTGCCAAAGAAATTGGTCGAGCTTGTGAGGCAGGGGGTAGAGCTTGGGACGGCATCGGATATGATTTTTGATGAAAGTAATTCCAAACAAAAAGGCGGCACGGTCGGCGCCCTTACTTCTGGCGCCATTGACCGCACCGCCTATTATCATCACGCTGTAATTTTAGCCCTATTGCCGTTTAAGAATCCTGACTTGTACTAGGTAAGACGGTTTTCGACTACGCCCCAGTTCACATTCGCGAAGAACGCCTTAATGTAGTCGCCCTTCTGTGCGGGGACGTAGTCAACCATGAAGGCGTGCTCCCACATGTCCATAGCGAGGATGACGTCTGTGCCGGCCAGGTGGCCTACTTCGTGATCGCTGACCCAGATGATACGTATTGAGTCGTTTTTCGAATCTCGAACGAGCAAAACCCACCCGATTCCGCGCATGAGACCCACGGCGGTGAGTTCGGCCAAGAATTTGTCGGTTGATCCGTACTGATTTTCGATGGCCGTCTTTAATGCACCATCCGCCATGACGCCATCGCCGCTGAGTGCCTCAAAATAGAGTTCGTGCAAGCGCATGCCGTTGAATTCAAAAGCGTACCGGCGAGTTAATTCGGAGAGCGCGAGGGCGTTTTTCTCGGAGTCAGCTTTGAGTTCGTCGATTTTGGTTGCGAGCGCGTTTACGTTTTTCACGTAGCCAGCGTAGAGCTTCAAATGCACGTCGATTTGTTTAGCTGAGAGACCTTTGAGTTCGAGAAGTTCGAACTTCTGTTCCGTGTACATAGATGCAAAAGTGTTATTGTCTAGGCTTAGTCTATCCGGTACAGTAGTGTTCGACAAGCAATTATGCGCATACTCGGGATTGAAACAAGTTGTGATGAAACGGCCGTGTCCGTTTTAGAGGGCGAAGGCGAAAAGCTGACGGTTGTTTCGTCATATGTGCGTACCCAAATCGATATTCATGAAGTGTATGGGGGAGTGGTGCCGGAAGTTGCTGCGCGCGAGCACTTGCAGATGCTTTTCCCTATGCTTCATAAGGCAGTTTCGCTAACGGGCGAGGGGATTGATGCGATTGCCGTGACTACGGGTCCCGGTCTTGCACCTGCTCTCCGAGTCGGCACTGAAGCTGCAAAGGCACTCGCGTATGCGTGGGGGAAACCGCTCGTGCCCGTCTGCCACCTTGAGGGTCACATTTACGCGGCGTGGCTTGCGCGGAGCGGTGAGAGCGTGGCAAGCCACGCCCGTACACCAAGCTTTCCGGCTTTGTGCCTTATTGTGTCTGGCGGCCACACAGAATTGGTGTTGATGAAGGGCCATGGTGACTTCGAAAGACTTGGCGAGACGTTGGATGATGCGGCCGGGGAGGCGTTCGACAAGGTTGCGAAGATGCTGGGACTTGGTTATCCCGGAGGACCAAAAGTTGCGCAGTTGGCCATGGATGGAGATGCTAAGGCTTTTGATTTCCCGCGGGCGATGCTTGATAGCAAGAATCTAAACATGAGTTTTTCTGGTTTGAAGACGTCCGTTCTCTACACGCTTCGCGAGAAGGAATCAGAGATTGATAATCATGCGTTTCGCGCGAATATTGCCGCTTCATTTCAGGAGGCCATTGTTGATGTGCTCGCCAAGAAGACGTTGGCGGCTATCAAAAAGCACAAGCCGGTTTCGTTGATTCTCGCCGGGGGAGTGGCGGCGAATATTGCGCTGCGGGAAAGATTGTTGAAGCTAGCCGAGGAAACGGGTGTGGTGTTGTTCTTGCCGCCTTTTGAGTACTCGCTCGATAATGCGGCGATGATTGCAGCGGCGGGATATTTCCGTGCACGTGAGACGAAGGGGTTTGGCGGCGCCAAACCCTTACTTCCGGATCCAACTCTCGTTAAAGTCGATCCGAACATGGATATCGTATGATTACCCATTCTGCAGAAGAGACGAAAGCCCTGGCCGCTGAACTCGCCAAGTCCCTGAAGGGCGGGGAAGTGATTGCGCTCGTTGGCGATCTCGGGGCGGGTAAGACGACCTTTGCCCAGGGGCTAGTTGTTGCCCTTGGAAGCACGGCGAGGGTCAAGTCCCCTACGTTTACCGTCATGAATGAATATAAAATTGATCCGCCAACGCGGAGTTTAAACCCCGCCATCGCGAGGGTGGTGCACGTTGACTTCTATAGGTTTTCTGACGAGAGAGAACTCGGCGCGCTATCCCTTGACGATGAAAAGCGACCAGATACCGTCATTCTTGCGGAGTGGCCCAATATTTTTAAAAAGGACGTCTTGACGCCGGATATCACGGTGAAGTTTGAATACGGGGAAGGGGACGAGAGAAAGATTGAGATCAGCTAGGTGAATCGCAAGAGTGTGACGCCAACCATGGCTGCAGTCTCAGCGCGGAATACTAAGTCGCCAAAGGTGACGATGTGCGCGTGGGCGTCTTTGAGGGTCGCGAGTTCTTCGTCCGTAAAGCCGCCTTCGGGTCCGATGAATAAGGCAATCTCGCTTGTTTTGTGGATTTTAGGAAGCATTGATCCTCCTGTTTCATGCATGGCGATGCGCACCATTCCGTCCGTGTGACCAACAGCCGCGCCGAGGGACATGGGATCGACCAGGTTGGGGAGCGTGAAGCGTCCGGACTGTTCGCTCGCTTCTTTTAGGATGAGATGAAGCCTTGGCGAATTTTCCTTTGTCCGCTTAATCGTTCTATCCGTAAGAATAGGAATGAACTCCGTTGCGCCGAGTTCTGTGCACTTTTCCAGCATCCATTCGAAAGAATCCCGTTTAGTCACGGCTGCGCAGACTGTAATCTTTGGCGCGACGGGTTTACCGACGATCGAACCAGCGATTACGCCCATGACCGCAGACCGGGTGATCTCGGTGATCCTGCACGCGAGTTCAGTATTGTCGTTCGTAAGTAATGAAATCTGATCGCCGGCCTTCATGCGGAGCACAGCGACGATCTGTTTGTGTAAAGGCCCAGCTGGAATACAAAACGCCTCAGCCGAGCTTGCAATCCACTCAGCGGGAACAAAGAAACGTGCAGTTCGCATAGGCTATAGACCGACAATTCTCTTCACTTCGTCCACTGATGTTAATCCTTCGGACGCTTTTAGTAAACCATCCTGGGCCATGGTGACCATGCCTTGTTTTTGGGCGATATCGCGCATCTGATATTCAGAAATACTGCCGCCAAGAATGGCTTTTTCAATTTCTGCGTCCTTAATGAGAATTTCATAGGCACCCACGCGGCCTTTGTAGCCGGTGTTATTGCACTTGTCGCAGCCTTTGGGTCCGTAGAATTGCAGTTTGGAGGTACCAACTTTTGGTTCGCCGGAATTTGGGGAGATTGCGTCAAGCTGTTTTACCACTTCAGCCATGAGCTCTGGTTCAAGGGTGATGGGCTGTTTGCATTCCTGACAGAGTTTTCGGAGGAGGCGTTGACCCATGATGGCGTTGATAGCTGGCGCAAGCAGGTGAGGGGCAACACCCATGGACATGAAGCGGGGAACGGCGCCGGCAGCGTCGTTGGTGTGGATGGTTGAAAGCAACATGTGACCCGTGAGCGCGGCCTGAATAGCAATCTCCGCAGTTTCGAGATCTCGGATTTCGCCGACCATAACAATATCTGGGTCTTGGCGAAGGATGGAGCGCAAACCTTTGGCGAAGGTGTAGTCTTTTTTTGAGTCGATTTGCGATTGGTTGAGACCTTCGACCTTATATTCCACCGGATCTTCAAGCGTAATTATCTTAGTGTCCGCTGTATTCAAACGCTTCAAAATTGCGTAAAGCGTGGTCGTTTTTCCAGAACCAGTTGGTCCTGTCGTGATGATCATGCCGTTTGGACGCTCGACTTCCTTCAAAATCTTCTTCAGTGCCGGCGGACGGAAACCGAGCTTTTCAAAATCAAGCATGATCGTGTCAGGATTCAGCAAACGCATAACTACAGACTCGCCGTACGCAGTTGGGATTGTCGATAAACGCACGTCGATCTTTTTGTTCTTTTGGAAAATGGTGAAGCGGCCGTCTTGCGCTTGATCGATCACGTTAATCTTCAGGGATGCGATGAGCTTGATTCGGCTGATGAGCTTTTTCCACTGGTTACTATCTAGTTTGGCGATTTCTTGCAGAATGCCGTCCACGCGGAAACGGACGGCGATGCCCGATTCTTCAGCTTCGATGTGAATGTCTGACGAACCAAGCTTGAGCGCGGCCGCGATGACAATCGAGAGGACCGAGGTCACTGTTGCTTCCTTCACCATCTTGGCGATTGACGCGGTGTCCGTCATCTCAGCGGCGTATTTGGCTAACTCGTCCTCCGTAATCTGTACGCCCTTCACGATGATTTTAATCTGCGGGAGCGCGGCATACAGCTTCATGGCCTGGTTGAAGCTTTCTTCGGAAATCAAATACAAAGCGGCGTGCGTTTTATTGCGTTCTTCAAGCGCGAACATGAGTTCTTTTACTTTTGGATCATCTGGTCGCATGGTGCCGACGCGCATTTCTGGGCCATTGAACAAGAAGACGACCGTTTGCAGTTCCTTTGATTGCTCTTCCGGGATCAGGCCAATTGCTTCCGGGCTTACCGGGAAGCCTTTGAGGTTAATGGTGGGGATGCCAAGCGAGGCCGCCATTTTTTCTGTTTCCTCTTCTTTTTCGCCCTTCTTAATGCTGGACATCTTTTCAGCAAGTTTTGCCGTTGTGTCGTCATCAGAAAGATGGAGGCCTGATGGGGGAGTAACCGGCGAGGACGCAACGACCTGAGAAGGCGGGGTTTTTAACCCCGCATTTACATCGGGCGTGGTCACAGGTGTTGCAACCGACGCCGTAACGGGCGGGACCTTCACTTCACCCTCAACCGGCGCCGAAGGGGCGGTACGTTTCTTGAGTAAGTCGGCAATTGAGGGAAGATCGGCGGACACAGGCTATTTTTGTGCAAAGAATCTAGTTCCGTGCGCGTGGAGACGCGGGCGTACAGGAGACTTAGCTTTAGAGAGTTTATAAACGAGTTCAGTCCAGGCAGATAGGGTGAAGGTGGTCACAAACCCGGCGGTACCAATGGTGAAAGTTAGGAACGAAACGATTAGGCCTAGACTGACTGCGCTAACGGCCGTGAGCGAGCCGGAAGAAATAGCTAGACCAAAAAGGAAAAGGAATGGGACGGCTATGGCCACGATGCCGAGTACAAACCCCACGGTAATCAAGAAGTTTATTCCGAAGAGTATAGCCGACATTTCAAGCGAAACTGCTTTGTGGTCGCTAAATAGTTTCCAACCGTCTTGTATGGCGTCTACCAGTCCGTCATTAGCTTTAGCAACTTGAACTAGCGAGAAGACTTCAAGCACGTTCAGGGCAAAAACGATGGCGACGATTGAAAAAGCAAAGATAAAACCAAAGAAAGCATCAGAAATAACGGTCGAAGTATTCAGACTTTGGAGCATGAGCGAACCTACCATGAGCGTATTGACGATCAATAGTTTGAAGAACAGATTGATCACGAATAGCCTAATAAGTCTTGGCTGTTCGGCTTCATTTGCGAGTACTCGGAGCGAGAGTTTCGTTTTTTGCTGAGTGGCCCGATGAATGGCCCGCAGAATGACGTGTTGCGCGGTGGTGATAATGAAAACAGCAGAAGAAACTATTATTGCTAAGAGAAAAAAAGAGGCAATCGCATTTTGCGGAGTGGAAGCGACTAGATGTCCAAAATAAATTTGAAAAAATGAGATAAAACTAAACGCCCCCCCACCAGTTTCCGGAAACGCTAACGCGCCATTTCCTTGGGTAATGATGTCATTAAGCACCGTGCCAGTGCCAGCGATACCCGCTACAGCCGCAATAGGCCAAAGCTCCTTGTGGAGCCAAGCCGTTTTCAGGGCACGCAAAATGATTGGCCTGTAGAGAGGCTGATCGGACTTCATGCCCACCAAGTATACAACAGGTGAATAGTGCGTATTGGACCCCGACGTTAGGAGGGGTCTAGAGGTGGATGGATTGGTGGCATGTGCACAACGCCCGGGTCGACACCAGGCGATGCGGGTTCAAATCCCGCTGTGTCCACCAGATTATTTTTTATGATTGACAAATTCTTTATTTGTGCTAATATAAGTCGTTTCTGAGTCGTCATAAGGACGACCCGGAAGCATGCCGACACGGCGGAAACCGTGGACCAGGAGGTTGTCATGAGTACGAATAATCGGCGGATGGAAAGGCTGTTGCCGCACATGAACGGAGCAGCCGCGGCGGCTCTCGCCGGCATGTCGGCCTCCACGCTTCAGCGTCTGATCGAGATGCCGCGGGATGAACTGGCGGCCGCCATCGCCCGCGCCTTGGACGGAACGACGACGGCCGTGCGACTCCCAAAGTTTGAGGAGTCCCCGCTGCATGCGGAGGCTCGCGCCCTCATGGGCGAGAACTTCCTGGGCATCCCGGAAGTGCTCAAGACCTTCGGCGTGATCACGCAGGCGGAGGTCGACGAGCTGGTGCACATTCCGTTCTCCGAGCACACGCTTCAGCACTGCAAGGACACGCACTTGCTCATTGCCGATGTGGGTTCGTGCATTCAGGAGTTGCGCAAGATGAGGCCGAATTTGCTGATTCGTACGGGCGACACGGCCTGGGATAAGCCTTTCGGTAAACGCAATCCGAGACCGAGCTGGTTGCTCATTCGGAAGACACGGGTTCCTGGCTCGGCGTACAAGACGTTTGAGGAACAGTGCCGGCTTTTGCCTGCGCTCGAAGACGTGCCAACGGCTCGGCAGCTAGTCTACGCGACCATGGTTACTTACGTTGCGACCGGCAGGGTTCTCTGTGGTCACTTCCAGGTTCCCACGTCCGATTTCGATGAGATCTACCGCGTGTACGTGGGCGCTACGGAGGACATTCTGTTCACTACCGTGTACCGCGGCGAGGATAGCGGTCCCCGCAATCCCGACATCCACCTGATTACCATGCAGAAGTTCGACGCCTGACGTTTGGTTCCATGGTTTGCGTATGCGAGTCAACAAAACGAGTCCCCTCCTGGGACTCGTTCTTCTTTTTATACTGCCTTCGGCGCAAACTTCGGAGCCTTATGGGCGGGGCCGAAGAGTTTTTCGAAGTCTTCTTTTTCTATGGTTTCTTTGGTCATCAATTCGTTAACGAGCTGATCCATTTTTGGTCTGTTCTCGGTAACCACCTTCGTTGCTGTTTCGAGAGCAGCGTTGATGAGTTTGGTGATTTCTTCGTCGATCTTTTCAGCGACCTTCTCTGAGTAGTTGCGGTTTTCGTGGAAGGACTTGCCGAGGAATGGCATGTCGTCGCTTTCGCCGTAGGTGCGGGGGCCGAGAGCGTCACTCATGCCGAACTGCGTGACTAGGTCTTTGGCGAGGCCGGTAGCACGCTGGAGGTCGTTGCTGGCGCCAGTGGTGTAATCGCCAAAGATTGTGCGTTCGGCAGCGTAACCGCCGAGCATCATGGCGAGCTCGTCAATGAACTCAGCGCGGGAGTGCATCTTTCGGTCTTCCTGCGGGATGCTCATGGTGTAGCCAGCCGCCCGGCCACGGGAGATGATAGAGACCTTATGCACGTCATCGCAGTGGGGGAGTAGGTGGCCGACAATGGCGTGACCAGCTTCGTGATATGCAGTGAGCAAACGCTCGTCAGCGGACAAGATGTGACTCTTGCGCTCGGGGCCGAGCATGACTTTCTCAATTGCATCGAGGAGATCCTTCTGGGTCGTCGTTGTCTGATTGCGACGAGCAGCAAAGATGGCGCCTTCGTTCATGATGTTGCCGAGGTCAGCACCGCTCATGCCGATTGTTCTCTCGGCAATACGCTGGAGGTCTACATCTGGGGCGAGCGGCTTTTCTTTGGCGTGAATGCCGAGAATAGCTTTTCTGTCCTTGAGGTCTGGGCGGTCGAGCACCACGCGACGATCGAAGCGACCTGGACGCAAAAGGGCTGGGTCGAGCACGTCTGGGCGGTTGGTAGCTGCAATAATGATCACGCCGAGGTTGGCTTCAAAGCCATCCATTTCAACGAGAATCTGGTTGAGCGTCTGCTCGCGTTCGTCATGACCACCGCCAAGACCGGCGCCGCGCTGGCGTCCTACGGCGTCAATTTCGTCGATAAAGATAATGCAGGGAGCGGCCTTCTTTGCCTTGGCGAAAAGATCGCGGACGCGGCTTGCACCAACACCCACAAACATTTCGACGAACTCAGAACCGCTGATGTGAAAGAACGGTGCATTGGCTTCGCCAGCAACTGCGCGCGCGATCAATGTTTTACCGGTTCCTGGAGGACCCATGAGTAAAACGCCCTTTGGAATCTTTGCACCAAGGTCTACGAACTTCTTTGGCGTTTTCAAGAACTCGACAATTTCTGCCAGTTCTTCTTTGGCTTCTGTGTTACCCGCGACATCGTTAAATGTCACTTTATTGTTTTTACCGTTTGACTCGCGGGCATTCGATTGGCCGAAAGATAACGCCTTGTTGTTCGCACCCTGCATTTGGCGCATGAAGAACCAGAGGGCGACTGAGAGACCGATTACGAACAGGATTGTCGGTACCACGGAGCGCACGAACTGCATCGTTGCCGAAGGCTCCTTTACGTCGATTGAGAGTGCGGTGATCTTCTCTTCAGAAACACCTAAGTTCGTCATGACTTCGATCACGGACACGCCGTCTTCTTTCTTGGTTGTAAACGCCGGCTTTTCTCCCTCGTAGCCCGTGAGTGTGTTTTCGACTACGTCCAGTTTCTGAATCTTGCCGTCCTTCACCAGGGTCACGAACTCAGAGACCGAGACAGCCTTCGGTCCCACCGGCTTGTTCACGGTTAAAGACGAGAAGAGAATACCAATAGCGAGCAGAACAATGAGAAAGAAGAGGATGTTTTTTGAGAGGGGTTTCATAAGAAGACAGGTTGCAGGTTTCGGGTTGCAGGTTACCGGAACCACACGGTCGGGTCAATAACAAAGAACAGCCCGTTTGGGCTGCTCAGTGTTCGTCTTATGCTGCTGCGACGACTTCTTCTTTCTTTTCTGCTTTTGGCGCGTCTTCCTTGCGGAGAGAAAGGCCGAGGCGGTGTTCATGTGGTTCGATGGAGACCACGCGGAACTTCATGGTTTCTCCAATTTTTGCGAGAGAGGAAGGATCCTCAACCTGTTTGTCGGAGAGTTCAGAGACGTGGGCCAGGCCCTGGATGTCTTCGTCCAATTCAACAAAGAAACCAAAGGGGTTCACCTTAACAATCTTGCCCTCTACCCAATCGCCAACCTTATAGCGCTTGGCAACATCCTTCCATGGGTCATCCGTGAGCTTCTTCATGGAGAGGAAGATTTTGCTGCCCTCAATGCCGATGATCTCGGCGCGAACATGATCAGCCACCTTCATGACGTCACGAGGATGGTCAATGCGTTGCCAAGCAATTTCCGAGATGTGGACCAGTCCTTCAAGCGGAACGTCCGTACCCGTTGGGTAGAACTTCACGAAAGCGCCGAAGTCAGCTACCGCGGAGACGTCGCCGGCAATTACATCGCCAACTTTGCACTGCGCAATAATGTTTTTCTGTTCATCTTCCCACACAGCCTTTTCAGAGACAATCAGCTTGCCGTCGCCTTCCTCAACATCTAGTACCTTCACGCGGAAGTCCTGGCCAACATAGCTCTTGAGCTTCTCCAAAATCTTCTGCTTATCACCGCCGGTGACGCGCGGATAGTGCTCTGGAGCGAGCTGAGAAACTGGCAAGAAGCCCTGGACATGGCCCACCTTTACAATGAGTCCGCCCTTGTTGGCATCAAGCACCTTTACGGCCATAGCACTGCCGGCCTTAGAAAGATCTGTAAGATCAGACCAAGCGCGCTTCTGACCAGCGTGACGGAAGGAGAGTTCCATTTCGCCGTCCTCATTTTCGAGGTCGACTACTGTTGCCTCAACTTCATCTCCTGCCTTCAGGTTCTTGTAGATATCAGCTTCAGCGTACAGCTCGCGGCCGCGGACAACGCCGACCATGAGACCGTTCACGTCAATCTTAATCTTGCGGCTCTTGGTAGAAAGGACTTTGCCCTTCACCAAATCGCCCTTCACCGGCATGGAGAAATACTTTGAATCCTCCAACAATTTATTCAAGGCTTCGGACATAATGTTTCTCCTGACAGAGTCGAAACCGACGTTTCGAGCCATCAGGCGCTAAGAGTAATAAGCTCCGGGATGGTATACTTTTGCCTGAACCATGTCAATTTTTATATGTCTCATCCGCATCAGTATTTACTCGAAGAATATAGGCTTTCAGTTGAAAAACTCGTCCCACTGACCCCGCAGGAGGTTATTGATGAAGCAAAGAAGCTTTATGACGAGCTTATAGCGAATGAATCCGCCTCAGAACGCCAAATCATCCAGGCCCTTATTCATATTGGAAAGAAGGAATACCCGTACCGGAAGGCGTACATGGAACTTTGCGCGTCTGATGAGGAGAAACGGCTCGAAGATTCCGCGTATGCCAAGCTTGATCCCGAACTTGCGGCCAAGATTAAGAAAGTAACGGAACACGGTGTGCATCTCACGGATTACGTGAAGAGTAAACTTTTCGAGTCTGAACTGACGGGGGACGAGCGTCTCCGGGTAGAAAACGCCATTCTTGAGGCACACGATGTGGTGGGCAAGCAGTGTGATGAGCGCGCGCATGAACGCCAGCAGAACTTTAACCAGCTCGTTGAACACTGGAAGAAAGAACAGGAGCGTATTCAGGGATTGATCGACCATCTTCGTTCTATGGCTTCTCGCGATGAACGCTGGAAAACCGAAATCACCGGCAAGGCCGATGTTTTTGAAGAGGGTTGGTCGATTGTCGAAAAGGATCCGGACGAAGAAGAAATAGTAAAAGAAATTGAAAACTGGGCCACGGTGCTTGAAGAGGGGGAAGAAGAGAAGGAGCAGTCGGTTGAGTAGAGCTTCACGCCTTTGTCGATCCCGATCATTGACGAAACGTCATTTTTCGGGTATTTTTGTGGCCGTCTAGTGCGGCAATTTTGCTGTATTAATCGTTGGGGGCGACCATGGTGACCGATCTGCCATTCCAGGTGATTATCCAGTCCAATGACCGTGATCTTTTGGCAGCAACGCTGAGCGTTCGTCAGGCCGGTGACAACGGCAATTCCTCCGGTGACGATGGCGAGATCACGGTGCTCTGCTTCGCGGCAGACGCCTCCTCGGCACATCGGGTGATGCAGCGCGCGGACAACGTGATCCGGGGCGAATGCAGCCATTCGGACTTCATCAAGGGGCCCGAGCAGTTGGTGAACTTCCTCCGTCGCAACTTCCGCGACGACGAAGACGAGGACCTCATCAACTTCGTCACGAACCCCTAGCTACCCGTCCGGCTCCGCCGAATCATCCCCCGTCTGCGCTTTGCGTAGCGGGGGATTGTCTATTTTGGAAAAGTTCGTTAATGTCACCCGTCCGTCATCCAGACGGCGAATGTTTTTGGAGGTGTTTGATGGGTATGGAGAACGTGGATCCGGCACCGGGTGTGGGCGTTGGCGAAGTTCGGATGCTTGTTCCTTCTGAGCTTCCGCTCACAGCCAAGCTACGCGAGACGTTCAGTTTTCCGGACGAGTACACGGCGCATGAGGATAGAAAATGGGACCGCGGCAACTTTTGGGGGAGCGTAGAGTGGACTCCCCACGATTCACTTGAAGGTCTTGAGGTGTGTCCGGGTTGGCACACGTTTCGGCTGGAGCCTTTCTACCGGTGCGTCGACGCTATGGCCTGGAGGGCGCGTGCGCGCGGATGGCGTGTCGCTACGCCCGTAGAGGCGCTGGCGTTTGACGTTCTGTATCCGGCCTTGAAATCCCGGCATGAAATCGTAGCCTTCGGCTCGATACATTCGTGCATCGGTTACCACGGCTGGCCAATGGAGAACGCGCATCTGGTGATTGCGAAGCGGCGAATTAAAGATCCGGAGCAGATCACCGGCCACATCTGGTTTCGGCCGGGAAATACTCACCCCGAGCCGGGCAAGGGAGATTCTGAAGCCATGTGCCTCCTCGTGAAGATCTGAATGGTTGACTCGAACTCGTTTGGTACCCGCAGCCCCGTGGCTGACGAGGGTACCTGACGGGTTCTTCTTTTTGGCTTATATTAAACATAATATATCTGTTTTTGCTTGACAAAAGTCCATTTTTTTGCTATATTTAAAGGGTTCCGCGGGGTATTCCTGCCCCAGATAACAGTCCCGGAGGGAACATGCGTGTCATTCCGTTTACGTGCAAGGTCGTGCTCGAGTGGAACGAGGCAGAAACCGAGGTTCGTGCGGCTGTCCGTAAGCTGGGCGACAACGAGAACTCGTTCGGAAATCTCGGGGGCATGATGCTCTTGTGCGATGCCGAGACCGAGCAGATCGCCGGAGAGGTACTCGCCAGGGCCGAGTACGTGATCAGCGAGTACGGCGTGGTGAAGGCGATCGAGGATGCGGACCGCTTCGCGGAGCGGCTCGGAGCCTACTTCCGCTCGATCGGTCGGGCCGGGCAGCTGGAATTTAGCAGCCTTCGTCCGTTCGTCGGACTTCTTCCCCTGGAGGAGAGCGACGCCGAGCCCGATCTCGAGTACTAGTGCAATTCGTCAGCAACCCGTTCGGTGTTTGATTCCCAAGAGGGGAGTCGGCGCCGGACGGGTTCTTCTTTTTGTCTTTAGGGTGTGTAATTTGTAGTTGGTATTTTGTGAGAGCCGTGGTAATCTGTACGGGAAATACACCTATGCAGATTGCTTATAACGGACTCGGGAGTTTTACGATTACCGCTAAACCAATGCAGGCGGATGTGACTTTGGTTACGAATCCATTTACTAGCCCGAACACTAAATTTAAAAGTCAGGTTGCATCGCTGGTTGTTAGTAGCCATGACGGAGACGATGCGAATAACTTTAAGGCCGTAGAACCTGAGCATCCTGAAGATCACAAAAAGGTGTTCAACATTCCGCACGCGGGTGAATATGAGGTCGGTGGCGTGGCAGTAGCGGGTGTCGACGCAACTCGGAAGGACGGCACCGCTCACACTATTTATCGTTTTGATATTGAGGGCGTGAAGGTTGGGTTCCTGGGCGCGCTCGACAGAACATTGTCCGAGAAAGAGGTAGAAGGTCTCGGCCCGATCGACATTCTCATTGTCCCTGCAGGTGGAAAGAACGTGTTGACTGCCTCGCAAGCCGCAGAGGTTGTCGCCCAAATTGAGCCTCGCATGGTCATCCCTTCCTATGTAGATGGGGGAGATGACTACGGCATGCCGGATGCGCTCAAGCGTGAGCTTGGCTGCCCTACGGAAGAAGTGAATAAGCTGAAGATTGTTAAGAGCGGTTTGCCGGAAGAAGATATGAAACTCGTGATATTCACGAAGTAGTTAAAAAAATATGGAGGGAAGCAAACTCATTCTCAAGCGCAAGATCCCAAGGGGTCGGCAGCAGATAGCAGCAATATTTGTTGGAGCCTTTGCGGTGATCGCTCTGATAGCTATCGCGCAAATGAAGACTACGCTTTCGGCTCACGCCTTAGCCTCAGTCAAAGAGGACTTTGCTAGCATGAAGACACAGTTTGGGGAGACTGCGGCTGCACCTACGCCTATGAGTGGATCGACGGAGGCGTCGACCCCTACCGCGACCCCTGCTGATACTGCGGTTGAAAAATTTAAGAAACTTTTGCAAGATGTGCCGGTAAAGGAGTGATTTTATGGCGAAAGAACCTGAAGAACAGAAGCTACAGCCGATTGGGACAATCATTAGTCAGAGTATTACGGAGGAAATGCGCCGGTGTTATCTGGATTACGCCATGAGCGTGATTGTTTCGCGCGCGCTGCCGGATGTTCGTGACGGTTTGAAGCCGGTGCACCGCCGCATTTTGTATGCCATGTGGTCTATTGGCCTCAGGCCAACGGCGCGTTTCCGCAAATCCGCCAACGTGGTTGGAGAAGTGATGGCCAAGTATCACCCGCACGGTGACAGCGCCATTTATGAGTCCATGGTGCGCATGGCGCAGGACTTTTCTACTCGCTATTTGTTAGTCCAGGGCCAAGGAAACTTTGGATCCATGGACGGAGACTCGGCCGCTGCCATGCGTTACACGGAAGCTAAACTTTCCTACATTTCTGAAGAATTGCTGACGGACATTGAGAAGAACACGGTAGACTTCCGCCCGAACTATGATGGTTCTCATGAAGAGCCGTCTGTTTTGCCGACCAAGCTCCCAAACCTCCTCGTAAACGGCACGCTCGGTATTGCCGTGGGTATGGCCACAAACATTCCTCCACATAACGTGAAGGAAGTGTGCGCTGGGCTTTTAGCGTTGATTGAGAACCCTGACATGACGGTGGAAGACCTCATGGTGCACATTCCGGGACCGGATTTCCCAACGGGCGGAATTGTCTACGGCGCGAGCGATCTCAGAAATGCCTACTCGACGGGTCGAGGTGGCGTGGTTTGTCGTGCGACGGCCGAGATCGTGGAAGGCAAGAAGGACATGAGCATGATTGTGGTGTCCGAGATTCCGTACATGGTGAACAAATCGACTCTCATCGAAAAGATCGCCGATCTTGTCCGCGAGAAGAAGATTGAGGGCATTCGTGACCTTCGTGATGAGTCCAACAAAGAAGGTGTGCGCATTGTTATCGAGCTCAAGAAAGACGCCTATCCCCGCAAGGTTTTGAACATGTTGTATCAGATGACCCCGCTCCAGACGTCGTTCCACTATAACGTTCTTGCTCTTGTTGACGGCATTCAGCCGCGCATCTTGAACTTGAAGCAAATCCTCGAAGAACACGTAAAGCATCGCCGAGTTGTCGTGAAGCGCCGCACGCAGTTTGACCTTGATAAGATTAAGGATCGATTGCACATCCTGGACGGTTTGATTATCGCACTCGAGAACATTGACGAGGTGATTGCTGTTATCAAGAAGTCTGAAGATAAGGACGAAGCTCGCGTGAATTTGATGAAGCGTTTCAAGATGACGGAGCGCCAGGCTATTGCCATTCTGGAAATGCGTTTGCAGGCCCTAGCTAACCTTGAACGCATCCGCGTTGAAGAGGAGCATGCCGACAAGACGAAGATCATGAAGGAGCTCGAATCCATCCTCGCGTCTGACAAGAAGATGATGAAGGTGATTACGGACGAGATCGAAGTCCTCATGAAAGAATATGGCGACGAGCGCCGAACCAAGATTATCAAGTCTGGCGTGAAGGAGTTCTCTATGGAGGACTTGATTCCTGATGTCCAAACTGTCGTCCTCATGACAAAGGACGGCTACATCAAACGCGTCTCCCCGGACAACTTCACCGTTCAAGGACGCGGTGGCAAGGGAGTTATCGGTCTCACGACGAAGGAGGAAGATGCGGTCGAAAATATCTGGTCCACGAGCACGCATGAAGACATGATGTTCTTCACGTCTCGTGGTCGAGTGTTCCGGCTCAAGGCATACGACATTCCAGAGGCGAGCAGAACCGCTAAAGGGCAGGCGATTGTGAACTTCCTTGAGCTCGGTCCGGGCGAGAAGGTCACCGCTGTGCTGACCGGCGATCTCAAGAAGAGCAAGGCGAAGTACATTGTCATGGTGACGAGCCGCGGAACCATCAAAAAGACCGAACTCGACGACTTTGAGAACGTGCGCAAGTCCGGACTCATCGCCATTAAGCTGAACGACGGCGATAACCTCCAGTGGGTGAAGACCTCCACGGGTAAAGACGACATCTTGTTGACGACGTTTAATGGAATGTCGATCCACTTCTCTGAGGCGGATGTCCGAGGTATGGGTCGAGTCGCGGCCGGAGTACGCGGTATTAAGCTCAAGGGCGAGGATGAGGTAATTGGTATGGATGTGATTACTCAGGATGATTTGAAGGAAGGCCGATTGTTCCTGAACATCATGGAGAACGGTTACGGCAAGCGTTCGGACGTGTCTGAATACACGCTCCAGAACCGCGGCGGCCAGGGTATTAAGGCCGCCCAGTTGTCCACCAAGACTGGCAAGCTCGTGGCGTCACATATCGTGAAAGAGAAGGACGGCCGAGACATGCTTGTAATGTCCATGGCTGGACAGATCATTCGCACGCCGGTAGACACTGTGTCTATCCTTGGTCGCGCCACGCAGGGCGTGAAAGTCATGCGTTTCAAGACTCCTTCAGACAAAGTCGCCACAGCGGCGGTGGTGGAGGGGGAGAAAGAAGGAAAGGAATAAAAAACGGGCCGACCAGAAATGGTCGGCCCTTGCGATTCTGAGATGTTCTACGCCATACCGGCGAGCGTCCGTCCTGCTTCCGTGAGGAGCTTGTACGTTTCCTCCATGTTGATCGGACGTTCTTCCGTATGGAACGGATCCAGGCCCTGTGCTGCGGCGTTGAGATGGTTGAGGCCGTACTGGAACGAGACCACGTAGTCGACACCCATGCTGTGATGGAGTGCGGCCTTGAGGTGGGCAAATTCGTTGCGGATGTCGTTGATCTGGTGGAACGCCCACTGCGCCTGCTTCTTCGGGATGCCGATTTCTTTACGGCGCGCGTCAGAAGCGAGGAGCGTGATCTTGAACAACTGCACCAGGAGACGCGGAGCCTTCAGTGTGGCGCGCGCACTCGACAGGTTCCCGTACACGTCCGTGACGGTACCGTTGCCGGTCTCAATGATCTCGAGCGCTTGATCGATCAGCTTGCCACTCGCGCCGAAGAACCGAGCGAAGGGGCGAGTGGACACTCCCCGCAGAGCGTGAGCGGCGTCGCGGAACTTCTTGATTTCCGCATCGTTGCGCAAGGGGAGTCCGTTGTCTTGGAGATCCTCCACCATGATCCGCACTTCTGCACTGCCACGGACCAGGTCGGCGCAGTATTCGTCCACGGCCTCGCGGCAGTCAGACACGAACGCGTACTTTTCCGCGTTCATGGCTTGCAGGCCGTTTTTGAGGGACAGGAGACCGTCTTGGTAGAGGTTCACGCGGAACGCATCCGCGCGGTCTTCCACCGATCGCCAGGCTGCGGTCTCGGCGTCGTCAACCATGATGATGGCTCCGGCCGGGACGTATGCAGCTTCGGTCTTGCTGACCACGAAGAGGCGGTTCGGGAGAACCTCCACGCACAGGACGTGCGGGTCGTACGGGTAGGCTGAACGCGGGTGTGGACCGTTCTCCGGCGGTGTGAACACCACAGGAAGAACAACACGGGGCTTGCGGGAATCAAAGAGCAGCACGGGCACCTCCAGGGGAAAAACGGGCTTAGAGCCTATTCTTCTTGACGGATTTCGTCAATCTTTGTACTATTCCGCCAACCTTAAAGACGCCTATGCCACTACCATCATTCCGTTCCTCACGCTCTAAAGTTCGCCGCCGCCGGTCACATCACGCCTTAAAGGCTGTGGTTACTGCTACGTGCGCTGGTTGTGGTTTTGTCACCTTGCCACATCGCGCTTGTAAGAATTGCGGTAAGTACGGTGATCGCTCGGTCAAGAAGACTGGCATGGATGAAGTAAAGAAGGTCTTGAAGAAAGAAGCTAAGGCGCCTAAAGCAGCCAAAGCTCCAAAGAAAGCAACTAAAGCTAAGGAAGAAACGAAAGCCGCTGAATAAGCGGTTTTCACTTTTTAGTGGTTCTGGTATTCTTCGCCGTGAACTATGTCTAATCGTCACCTCGCCAGAACTATGGCGATGCAAGCTCTTTACGAATGGGATTTCCGTGGCCGAGAACTCTCTCGCCTGCCGGAAATTATGAAGTTTGTTAAGGCTGAATTCGCGCCTGATTTTGACGATGGCGGATACGTAGAAAAACAGGTGACGGATATTGTGAAGCGGATGGGGGAAATTGATGACATTTTGAATCGCTTTGCTCCAAACTGGACGGTGGACACCATGACGCTGATTGATAGGAACGTGCTGCGTCTCGGTGTGTATGAATTAAAAATCGACGAGTCTATTCCGTCAAAGGTTGCCATTAACGAAGCTATTGAACTCGGTAAGACCTTTGGCGGAGATGCTTCTGGTAAATTTGTGAACGGCGTGCTCGGTGCGATCTATAAAGATACAGTCGATAGTGGAATCGTGAAGCAGATCGACATTGACATGGAGAAGAAGAAAGCGGCCGAGATGGTAGGGGCGACGCTTGCGACGCCCACAGAAACTGAGGACGCGGAATAAATTATGGAAAAAAACATCCAGGAATTGGCAGACAAGTTGGAAATCCCATTTAAAGCCGACGGTCACCTCGAGCAATCTGTTGTACACCGTTCGTATTTGAACGAGCATCCTGATTTTCCGCTTGATCATAACGAACGATTGGAGTTTCTCGGAGACGCCGTGCTCGAGCTCGTCGTCACGGAGAACCTCTATATCAACCACCCGAATCCGGAAGGGGATTTGACCACCTGGCGTTCAGCGCTCGTGAATGGGGATTCCTTGGGCGAAATTGCCCAGGCACTGGGTATTGAGCCATATCTATATTTGTCCAAGGGCGAAGAGAAGGACACGAACTCCAAAGCCCGCAAGTATATTTTGGCGAATGCGATCGAGGCAATCATTGGCGCCATTTATTTGGACTTTGGCTGGGAGCTTTCGAAAACGTTCATCACTAAGAACGTTCTTTCGCATCTGCCTAACATTATTGAAAAGCGTTTGTTTGCGGATCCTAAGAGTGTGTTCCAGGAATCTTCCCAGTCCAAACTTGGCATTACACCAAGCTATAAAGTTTTGAGTGAAACCGGTCCCGACCACGCAAAAATCTTCGTCGTCGGCGCGTTTCTTGGCAAGGACCTCGTGGCTCAGGCCAACGGATCGAGCAAACAAGAAGCCCAGGTAGCCGCTGCTCAGGCGGCAATACAGGCAAAAGGGTGGTAGAAACAAAAGAGAGATATCTCGTTAAAATTTGAGTCGGATTACCTCCTAAAAATTTTACCAAAATATCTCTCTTTTGTTTCTGGTGCGGTGTGAGGGATTCGAACCCCCGACCCTCTGCTTCGAAGGCAGATGCTCTATCCAGCTGAGCTAACACCGCAGAACCACTGAATACTAGCAAAAATCTTGACCTCAGTCAAAGCATTTGGCATACTTTCCACCGTTACGCATCGGTAGCTCAGTTGGTAGAGCAGTAGACTCTTAATCTATTGGTCGCGGGTTCGAGTCCCGCCCGGTGCACCACAAGCCGATCCCCGAAAGGGGGTCGTTTTGTTTTCTGATATACTGTACACAATATGTCTCCACTTCTTTTAGTTGGTATCGTCCTGGCCGGTGTTCCCGCGCTTCTTATTCTGGGATTTGCGTCGTATATCTTTATCGGGTTCGTGACTGATGATAAAGACGCCAAGTCCATTTTCCAGCTTGCTCTGATTATTATGGGCATCGGCGTCGTGTTGATTATTGCCCACATTGCCGGAACCGTTATCCAGGTGACACCGTAGGGAAGGGGTGCTACCATCCTTTCACTATGCGCTACTCCCAACTCTTTTCGAAATCTTCTAAGAACCGGCCTGGCGATGCGGATTCCGTGAATGCGCGGTATCTGGTGCAGGGCGGATTTGTCCACCAGGAAATGGCCGGTGTTTATTCTTGGCTGCCACTCGGCTTGCGCGTTTTGCGTAACGTGGAAAAGATCGTACGTGAGGAGATGAACTCACTTGGCGGTCAGGAGATTTTGATGACTGCGCTCCAGCCTAAAGAGAACTGGCAGAAGACTAACCGTTGGGATTCAGTTGACGTGCTTTTTAAAGTTCCGAGCCAGACTGGTAAGGAATACGGTCTCGGCCCAACTGCTGAGGAGCTCGTCACTCCGCTAGTGCAGGAATTCGTTAAGTCCTACAAAGACTTGCCGTTGGCTGTCTATCAAATTCAAACAAAGTTCCGCGATGAGCTCCGCGCCAAGAGCGGCGTGCTTCGTGGTCGAGAGTTCCTAATGAAGGACATGTACTCGTTCCATACATCCGTCGAGGATTTCGAACGCTTCTACGAACAGGCCAAGCAGGGATACCTGAAGGCCTACTCGCGAATGGGACTAGACGCGAAAGTTACCGAATCTTCCGGTGGTTCATTCTCGAAGAAAGCCTCTCATGAGTTCCAGGTTGAAACCCCTGCCGGCGAAGATGATTTGATTCTCTGTCGCAACTGTTCGTTCGCTCAAAACACGGAGATCGCCACGGTAAAGGCCGGTGACGCCTGCCCAAACTGTAAGGGTGAGCTGGTCGCGACAAAGGGGATAGAGGTTGGAAACATTTTTGATTTGTCCGACAGATTCTCTAAAGACTTTAACTTTGTGGTGCAGGGCGAAGACGGAAAGTCTATGCCGATTCTCATGGGCTGTTACGGCATTGGCGTGTCTCGACTCGTTGGCGCTATTGTCGAAGCTTCCCATGACGATAAGGGAATTATTTGGCCGAAGGCTGTGGCTCCATTTGCCGTAAACTTGGTTACGCTAAACGCCAAGAGCGCCGAGGTTCAGAAATCAGTCGATGAGGCTGCTGAGAAGCTGTACGTCGAGCTTTCCGGAAAGGGGATTGACGTTCTTTGGGATGACCGCGAGGGCGTTGCCCCTGGGGCGAAGTTCGCCGACGCTGATCTTGTGGGTATCCCGGTGCGGGTAGTGATTTCTGAGAAGTCTCTCGCTGCTGGTGGCGCAGAATGGAAGGAGCGCGCAGGTGGGGAGGCTAAGATTGTGCCTCTGGACGATGTGCTTACAGCCCTTAAGTAAACGAAATCAAAATACTCCGTTCGGAACTGGAGTCGGATTACCTCCTAACAGTTCCTCGCGGAGTATTTTGTTTTCGTTTACTTGTGGTAGAGTATTAATGTTTACCTTTGGAGGAAACGTGGCAGAGTATCAATTTACCGTTGATCGGACCCTGGAGTTTGGCCGGGGTACAACCCGGCCACCGCCTAGGTTGGCAGCGTCGTCTGAGTTCATGGCCGCAGTGCATGTTTTGACCTTTCGGGTTACGGCCCTCGGGTGGGAGCACGCTTACATAGAGCGTCTACTGCATCGCCAGGTCTTTGACCAGCGGGAAGAGCGCGTGGTTGAGGCGTGGAAGAAAGTCCGCGTGGTGGGCGCAAACGTGCTTTCGGAGCAAGCTCCACTGTGAATACCGTTGTCAGAACGTAAAAGTCCCGCACCATTCTACAGGCGCGGGACTTTCTAAATTTGTTTTTAGGAGGCGTTAGCTACTGGTGCCGACTTACTCATGTTGGTCTTCTTTAAAGCGTCCTTCAGACCCTTACCAGCTTTGAACTTAGGCACGCGGACTTCTGGCACACGGATCTTTTCCGTTGGGTTCCGTGGGTTCACGCCCATGCGAGCGGAACGTGTGCGAGCAGAGAAGGTACCGAAGCCAGCAATCGTTACTTCATCGCCTGCTACGAGCGCCTGCACAACTAGCTGTTCAAAGTTCTCAATGAGATCTTCGGCTAGCTTTTTAGGGATATCCAAGCGCTCTGAGAGCTTAAGGGACAGTTCAGCTTTGTTCATAATGCGCTTATGTTAGCGGAGTATGAGAATGCCGTCAAGTATTACCTAGCAAACTCGATTACCCGAGTCTCGCGGATAACGGTCACTTTGACCTCGCCTGGGTAGGTCAGCTCGCTTTCAATCTTCTTAGCAATATCGCGAGCCAGCTCATGGGCCTTGAAGTCATCTATCTCGCCCGGCTGAACGAATACACGCACTTCACGGCCCGCCTGAATGGCGTAGGCCTTCTCAACTCCTGGGAAGCCAGCGGCCGTCATTTCCAGGTTCTGGAGGCGTTGGAGGTACTCTTCTACAGAGTTACGGCGAGCACCCGGGCGAGCGCCTGAGATGGCGTCAGCGGCTTTCACAACCACGCCCTCGATGGTTCTTGGTTTGTCCTCATGATGAGCGATTGACTGGTAGCACAGCTCCTCTGGAAAGCCGAACTTTTTCATGATGTTGTAACCAATCTGTGGATGAGAACCCTGCATGTCATGGTCAACGGCCTTGCCAATATCATGGAATAACCCGCCTTTCTTGAGCGGGAAGGGATCCATGCCGAGCTCCTCGCCGATCATGCCGGAGATGCGGGCAACCTCGATTGAGTGCTGGAGTACGTTCTGTCCGTAGCTCGTGCGGTACTTGAGGCGACCAAGGATAGAGACGAGCTTAGGATCGATCGATGAAACAGGAATGCCGAGCTCGTACAACGCATCTTCACCGGCTTTCTTCATTTCTTTAGCTAGGTCGTTCTTGGATTCTTTAACGGCATCTTCAATCTTAGCTGGTTGGATTCGACCATCTTTCATTAGGATCTCGAGCGCGCGCTTGGCTACTTGGCGGCGAACGGGGGAGAAGCCGGAGATGGTGATCATGCCCGGAGTGTCGTCAACGATAAGTTCACAGCCCGTGAGGTGCTCAATTGCTTTAATGTTGCGGCCTTCTTTGCCGATGATACGACCCTTAAAGTCCTCGGACGGGAGATCGACGAACGTGGTGGCAGAATCTACGACCTGGCTCGACGCAAAACGCTGAATAACAAGAGAGAGCACTTTGCGTGCGTGGTTCTCTAGTTCTTCTTCTGTGTGCTGGTCGTACTTGCGGATCAAGCTCATGAGCGCATCCTGCTTGTCTTCTTCAACTCGCTTCATGATCACTTCGAGTGCTGCCTCTTTACCCATGCCAGCCACTTCCTCAAGTTTCAATTCGGCAGCTTGGCGAACCTCGTCAATCTTGGCCTTAGCAGCCTCAAGCTTGCCTTTATAGTCATCAAGCTGGAGCTTGCGAGTCTCAAAATCCAAGAGCGTCTTATCAAAAAGCTGCTCGCGGTCAGCGAGACGGTCATGCATGGACTTAACGTCACGTTCCTTAACTTGCAACTCCTTTTTGCCCTCCTCAACGTAGGCCAGGGCCTTCTCTTTAGCCTCAATGATGATTCGTTGTTCCTGTTCTTTAGCCTGTTCTAATACTTTTACAGCACGTGCCTCGGCGGAGTTTGTTTGATTTTTGACAATGTTGGCGCGGATTAAATATCCACCAAGACTACCAAGGATCAACCCCCCGAGAGCAAGAATAAGGGGGATAAGCATAATTTAGTTCTACGAGATCGGTCTTACGCCTAGGAGGGTAACACGGGAGAGGTCAGCTCGCCAAGCGTTTTTGCAGAGGTTACTGAAAATTCCCCGATTTTCGTTCGGCGAAGGCTTGAAACATATCCAGTTGTCCCCAGGAGTATCCCCAGGTCTCTCGCGAGCGCGCGAATGTAGGTGCCAGACGAACAGAAGATGCGAACCTTGATCATGACTGGCCAGGTCGTTAAATTCGGCTCGCCGAGCAACTCGAAGGAGTGAACCGTGAGCTGTCGCGGGGCGACTTCGATGGTCTTTCCTTGACGGGCTAGATTATAGAGTTTTTGTCCGCCGACCTTAATGGCCGAGTGCATGGGGGGGATTTGTGAGATTTCGCCGGTCAGCTTTTTCATGGCATCGAGGATCATCTGTTGGTCGATAGAGACAGCAGGCGAGGGAATGACGGCCCCTTCTGGGTCGAGCGTGTCCGTAGTTGCCCCAATTACAAACTCGGCCTCGTATTCCTTATCCATACCAAGATATGTCGAAAGCTGTTTGGTACAGTCCCGGCCCACGCCCACGATTAAAAGCCCTGTGGCAAAGGGGTCGAGCGTGCCGGCATGGCCAACAGTCCGTTCGCCAGTGATTTTGCGGACTTTGTCGACGACATCATGAGAGGTGATACCGGCGGGTTTATCGATTAGGAGGAAGGGCATAGGATACGGTGGATTACGGTATTCGACTCTGAGCGCAGGCGAAGAGTCTAGAGGTGGGCTATTGGATTCCGAGAGTATGCCAGACTTTCTAGAAATAACGAGATCCGCCCCCGGAGGAGCGGATCTTAGACGAGAGCGTTCTTTACCGCCATGCCATGTATAGCCGGGCGATATCGAGCGCGATATTCTGAAATTCTTTGTCCTTCGCCTTTTCCATGTTTACCCATTCAGCAGGCCCTTCTTCAGGGTCTTCCCTGCTGATCTGCCAATCGCCGTCTACTTCTGCGGTGTAGATCAGCAGATGGACGTGGTAGGCCTTTTGGGTTGGATCGTAGTATGCGAAGTTCTCGAACATCTTCCAGAAGTTCACATTTTTGAGCTTGAGGCCGGTTTCTTCGAAGACTTCCCGAACCACTGCGTGTCCGGCAGATTCACCGGGTTCGATCCCGCCACCCGGCAAGAACAACTTGCCGGTAAGCTTCATACGTATCAATAGAAGCCGATGCCCGCGTCGGACGAGCGCATACGCACTCGGCCGGAACTCCAGCTCATCCACGGGAACCTCGATATAGCCACCCAACACACGCACACACTGAACGGTCTTTCCCACGTTTTCTCCAAAACAAGGCCTTTTTTGTACTGCTCTTTTACTGAACGGTCAATTGCGCTATTAATACCCGGTATGACTTACAAAATAATTGTCTACGGTCTTCCTGGGGCGGGGAAGGATACGCAGTGCGAATTACTCGCCAATATTCTTGGAATTCCGCACTTTTCTACGGGGCAGATTTTGCGGGATGAGATTGCCAAGGGGAGCGAGCTAGGCCTGCTCGTAAAACCCTATGTCGAGTCTGGAACCATGATCCCCAAGGGCGTGGCCACTGACATCTACAAAGACAAACTATTGTCCCCAGAAATTCAGAAGAGTGGATATATTGTGAATGGTTACCCCAGATCTGTGGATTCGTTGAAGACATATCTCGAGTTCGAGAAGCCAACGCATTTTATTCACCTAATTATTCCTGACGAGCTGGCTCGCCAACGTCTATCTGCTCGTGGCCGAGGTGATGATGTCTCTGAAGTGATCGAAACCCGTCTTCGCCGCTATTACGAAACCGAGAAAGCGGCGGCGGATTATGCTCGAGAGCATTCGACGGTTCAATTTATCGAAATCAGCAGCTCAGCCTCCCCGGATGAGGTCACTAAAGTGCTCCTCGAACGTCTTAAATAGCTATGCCCGAGCTCCCAGAGGTAGAAACAATCAAGCGTCAATTGAATGAACGCTTGGCCGGGCGAGTCATTTCGGGCGTAGAAATCTGGAAGACTGGTCGGGAGACTCCAAGCGGGAAAAGATTCGAGAAGAAGGTGGTAGGTGGTCGGTTGTTGGCCGTTGGAAGAAGAGCAAAACTTTTGATTTTTAAATTTGCTGACGGGACGGCGATAATTGGCCACTTGAAGATGACGGGTAAGTTTTTGTTTGTTGATAAAAAATATATTAGGCAGAAACACGACCGAATACTTTTTGTATTCGACGGGGGCAAAGAGAGGGTGGTGTGGTCTGATGTGCGGACTTTTGGGTATCTGAAATATGTGTCGGCGAAGGGCCTTGAAGAGGTGCTGTCGAAGTATGGTCCAGAGCCACTCGAGACACCAGTTAAGGTACTTGCTGAGTGCTTGAAAACCCCGGCCTCAAGAACCGTCAAAGCTGCGCTGTTAAACCAGGAATGTATTGCTGGCGTGGGCAATATCTACGCGGATGAGGCCTGTCACCGGACCGGGATTAGACCCACTAGACGGCTTTCGACTTTGACCGAAAAAGATCGAGTAACTTTGATCAAGGAAGTGCAAAAGATTCTGCTCAAGTCGATTGAGCTAAACGGGACCACCGCCAACGATTACGCGGATACTAATGGTGCTCAAGGCGGTTTTTCCGCTTTGTTAAAAGTTTATGGTCGCGAGCAAGAGCCATGTAAGAAATGTAAAACGCCAATTAAGAAAATAGCGCTGGCTGGACGCGGCACGCATTATTGTCCCAGCTGTCAGAAATAAGGACACCGCCCGTCCCGTGCGCGGGAGGGCGGTGTTTGTTTCAGGCTTGAGCCTGATGTGCGGCTTCGATGGGGTCTACCGCTTCGGAGCGCGGAGCGGCGGGGTAGAGGTTTTCCATTTCGCGCTTGAGCTTCTCGAGGACTTTGGTGAACAGGTCTTCCACCACGAACGGCACCTGGAGTTCCAGTCCGTCCTTAGCCCTGGCTTCGTCCTTCAGGTATCGGCTGATGCCGGGGCCGGATTGGTAGGCCAGGCCGCGGATGAGTTCGTCCCAGGCTTTCTTCACGCATTCATCGGAGAACTGATCGGTGGTGTCCAGACGCCAAGAGGTGATTTGGACTTCGCGGCCGTTCCAGTTGAAGCTGAGTTCCTGCAGGTAGACGGGCTTTTGGTCTCCTTTGTGTTCGAAATAACCCTGGTGGACTGAGGCCGAGCCTTCGACCTTGTGGGAGTGGTCGATTGTTTCGGAGAATGCAGACACGGAGAGCGGTGGCATGGGACTCCTCGGGGGGGCGGGGACTCTATAACACAACACGGCCCCCGGTGAAAAGGGCCGTGCACGGTATGGTCGCGTGATCACTTGAGGATGTCCGCTGCGCGGTCACGCCTCTTTAAGAACTGCCTGACCAGATCGATGATAGCGTTCTGGATTTCCATGACGCTGTCTGAGGCCCGTCGCCACATAAAATCGCTCTGGACGGTTTGGTTGACCACTTCGTCTGTCAGCCAGTCGGCAATGCCGCTGGGCGTTTCCTGGGGCCCGGATTCGAGAGTGATCTCATCCGACCCTGGGTCATCGGCATCGTATCCGTAGCACAGGTCAATCATCTTCACTTTGGCGGCTGTTTGCTCCGGATTCACAAGGAGCGCACACATATACCGGCCGTCGCCGGCCGTGAACCGTTCTTCTTTGGGTTCGCTGTCGGGGTCGTCAGGCATGGTGCCTCCTTTGTGGTTCCACCTTAACCTTAGCGAAAAATCCGGTATAATGCAACATATGCCTCATGGCCACTTCATGCGCGGAACCAGGCTTGATTATCTATTGGTAATCGGGCTTTTGATAATTCTAGTGATTGTGATTGCGCTGGCGGTGAATCCTGTTCGTTCATTGTCACTTGCTCGAGACAGTCAGAGAAGCGATGACGTTCGCCAGATCATGACCTCTATTCTGACCCTCTCCCAGCAAAAGAGTGATAAATACGACGCCCTTCTTCGCCGGCTCAAGGCTAACGAGGGTGAGAAGTATCTCCTCGGCACTGGTTCCTCGTGCGCCGGCGACTGGGGGAGATTTTGTCCGACCGAACAGATCGCTGATAACTGTCTGCCTCCCGAAGAAATCTTCCCAACTGCAGAAGACGCCCCAACTGACCCTTCTCATTCACTTTTCGGCTCCTTCGGCACCGGCTACTACGTCACTGCCCATGACGACATGATTGAGGTTGGTTCATGCGGGGCTGATACCGGCATTATTCAATTGGAGACTTTTGCCCCGTAGCTTTTGACGGAAAGACCACTTTCGACTACTATCTTGGCATGAATATTTCGGAACTCGCGCGACGCCTACGGGTGTCCACAGAAGAATTGAGAAGCAAGCTGCCGGAGCTTGGTTTTGACATTGGAGGAAAGGCGTTGAAGATTCCAGATCGTGACGTGGGAAAGATTCAAAACGCCTGGCAGGATTTGAAAAAGCGCCAGTATCTCCAGAAGAAAATGGAGGACCAGAAGCTTCGCGCTGAGAAGAAGCTCCAGGTGCTTTCTGGTACGGCTGAACACGTAAAGATTCCGGGCAAGATTACAGTGCGCGAGTTTTCGACTCTCCTGAACTTGCCGGTGCAGAAAGTGATGCAGGAACTGATGCGTTCCGGTATTTTGGCGTCTTTGAACGAGCCGATCGACTTTGAGTCAGCTTCTATTATTGCCGAGGACTTGGGCTTCATTGCCGAGCCTGCAGAACTTCAGACTGAGTCTTTGCTTGGTGCTGGTGAGGACAGACTTGCGAAGGCTCGTGAAGACGAGAAAGCAGTAGGCGCACACTTCGTGACGCGTCCTCCAGTTATTGTCGTCATGGGCCACGTTGACCACGGCAAGACATCGCTTCTCGACGTCATCCGTAAGGAGAACGTCATGGCTGGTGAAGCTGGCGGTATCACGCAGCACATTGGCGCGTACCAGGTTGTTCGCAATGATCGTCTTTTGACCTTCATCGACACCCCAGGTCACGAAGCGTTTACGGTTATGCGTTCCCGCGGTGCGAAAGTGGCGGACATTGCTATTCTAGTTGTCGCAGCGGACGACGGCGTACAGCCCCAGACCAAAGAAGCGGTAGATATTATTAAGGCCGCCAAGCTGCCGTTCATTGTTGCGATTAACAAGATCGATAAAGACAACGCGAACATGGAGCTCGTGAAGAGCCAGTTGGCAGAACTCGGCCTGGTCCCAGAAGATTGGGGAGGGAAGACGGTTTGTGTTCCTATTTCTGCAAAAAAGAATTTGCACATTGATCAGCTCCTCGACGTCTTGCTTCTCGTCACAGACATGGAGAAGGACAACATTGTTGCCAACCCAGAACGTAAGGCACTCGGAACGATTATCGAGTCCAGAATCGACAAAGGCCAGGGACCGGTGGCGACCATCATCGTTCAGACGGGAACATTGCGTGTCGGCGACGTGCTGTCTGTCGGCGGATATTTGTACGGCAAGGTTCGTGCTTTGACCACCTATGACGGCAAGACGATTAAAGAAGCTTTGCCTTCTACACCGGTGAAGATTCTTGGCTTCAAAGCTGCACCGTCCGTTGGCGATATTCTCGAGGTCCCTGAAAATCCAGCTGAACTTGAAGACGTGCGTGAAGACGTAAAGCGTTCTAAGAGCGGTGCGCAGGATATTGGTACAAAGACCGCTAAGCCTGCTGAAGGTGCTGAAGAGGGCAAGACTGACAAGGTCTTTTTGAACCTCATGGTGAAAGCCGACGTACTTGGTTCCCTTGAAGCGCTCGTGGGTATGATTGAAAAGATTGAGAACCCGCACGTTGGGGTGAAGATTTCATCTAAGGGTCTTGGTAATATTACGGATGTAGACGTGGCCAAGGCAGAAGCGACGAACTCCGTTATCTACGGTTTCAACGTGAAGTCCAGCACTACTGCCGCTGATGCTGCTCGCACAAAGAACATTGATCTCGAGTTACATACGGTCATTTATCGAATCTTCGAGAATGTCGTCGAGCGTCTCAAGAAACTCATTCCGTCTGAGAACATTTATACGGAACTTGGTACGGGTGAAGTCCTCGCACTCTTCAAGAAGACAGAAAAAGGACAGATTGTGGGCGCTAAGGTGAAGAAGGGCAAGTTTGTTCCTGGCGCTGTTGTCCGCGTGCTCCGTGCCGGCCAGATTATGGGCGAGGGACGCATTGAAGCCCTCCAGAGCGGCAAATCCACCGTCAAAGACGTTCTTGCTGGCCAGGATTGTGGACTTTCTTTCCAGGGCAAGACGAAGATTGAAGTTGGTGATACACTCGAAGCCTACAAAGAAGAACTGCAGGCCAGAACGCTTGCGGTATAAACTCTATGGAGCTCACTACAGCGAACTTTGATTCACAGATCACGCAGTCTACAACCCCAGTTGTCGTTGATTTCTGGGCCGTTTGGTGCGGACCATGCAAAGTCATGGGTCCACTCATTGATGAACTCGCCGCAGAAATGCCCGAGGTCTCCTATGCCAAAGTGAACGTGGATGAGAACTCCGAACTCGCTATGCGTTTCAACGTTCTCTCCATTCCCACCTTTGTGGTCATGAAGGGCGGCAGCGAGGTTGGCCGGTTTTCCGGAGCGATGAGTAAGGATGCGTTCAAGGAGAGAGTGAAACAAATCACGGGTTAGTTATATTCCAACCGCGCCCCGCAAGGGGCGTTTTTGGTTGACGAAAGTCATTTTTTACTATTCAATGCTTCAGCATTTCCTGCGCTGGAGGTTTTACATGCATCAAGCAGAAGGCTTTGACGGTCCTGTCCAACCGAAAGGAACGCTTTTCGTGTTGGAGTCATTGTATCGGGCACATGGTGCTGAGGTGATGAGCGACTACATCATGGGAAGAGTGCGTCTTGGGGTGGGTCTTCGGCAGGCCGAGACACCTGAGGAATTCGCTACGGTTCTTCCGGCTTGGCGAGGCTGTCTGCTTCCTCCATCGACGTCGAGGTCGAGCTGGCGGTTTTGCAGACCCGAGCTCAAGCAGGGAAAATCGGATTCGCGTTATGGACGGTGGTTCTTCGGATCTTCTGTCTCGTACTTTGGGGTGTTGCGCGGGTTTTCCGGGTATCTCACTTGGACTCACCGCACCGGGGATTCTATTGGAGCGGGGATTCTGTGGGAGGAAGGTTGCTCTCCCGATCACGAATTTGCTTGGGAGATGTTCGGCTCATGATCCATGACGTTCGCCTCAAGTCTTCGGACCTGGGGCGTTTCTTTTTTTTGTTCACAGTAAGGGTCGACGCATGGGTCGACCCTTACTGTGAGTAGTGCTAAACTCCCTTCACTATGGATCATCAATCTCTTGTCATCATCGGTTCTGGACCGGCGGGGTATACGGCAGCTATTTATGCGGCCCGAGCTATGCTTAAGCCGGTTTTATTTGCGGGGCGTGAACCCGGAGGCCAGCTCATGCTGACGAGCGAAGTGGAGAATTGGCCAGGCGAGCCGACCGGGGTGATGGGGACAGACCTCATGGAGAAGCTGAAGAAGCAGGCTGAGAGATTTGATACGGTGATTTTCCAGGACGTGATTACGTCCGTAGATTTTTCGTCGAAACCTTTCACATTGAAGAGTGAAGGTGGCAAAGAGATGACAGCTGACGCGGTGATTATATCGACGGGCGCATCTGCGAAGTGGATCGGTTGTCCTGGTGAGCGAGAACTGCAGGGCAAAGGTGTTTCCGCTTGCGCCACCTGTGATGGCTTCTTCTTCCGCGGCAAGGAGATCGTCGTGGTCGGCGGAGGAGACTCGGCCATGGAAGAAGCGAACTTTTTGACCAGGTTTGCTTCCAAGGTAACGGTGATCCACCGCAGCGAATCATTCCGAGCCAGCAAGATCATGCTCGAACGCGCGCAGCAGAACCCGAAGATTTCCTTCATCATGGATACTACGGTAGAGGAAGTTCTCGGCGAAGAGAGCATTCGGGCGCTTAAACTCAAGAACACAAAGACCGGAGAAGTGAGCGAATTTCTGACACAAGGGTTATTCGTGGCCATTGGCCACAAGCCGAATACGGAGTTATTTGTCGGCACCGTCACGCTCGACCAGAAGGGTTATATTGTGACGGAGGGTAAATCTACAAAAACAAATATCCCCGGCGTGTTTGCGTGTGGAGATGTGATGGATCCGTATTACCGGCAGGCCGTTACGGCCGCGGGAACTGGGTGTATGGCGGCGCTAGAGGCAGAGCGGTTTTTGGCGGGGCACTAGAAAAGGCTATTTTTTATGGCTTTGGCGCCCCAGCGAGCTATCGTTTCACCGCGCCAAAGCAAGCTAAACAAAATGGCCGTAGCCGGGACAATTACATTTATAATTGGTTTTTTAAGAGGCGGGGCACTGATGGTTGCGGATACGGTTGCGGGGCTCGGGCAAATGACGGTTTCAGATATTTGTTCCGTGCTTGGAACGGCCTCCGTTGGGAGCGTTTCGGTTGGGCAGATGGTCGGGACAGTTTCCGGACAGACTAATTGTTCGGGTATCGGGGCTGCAGACTTTGGCTCTGGGACGTAAATAATCACTGGAGCTGGCGTGGTGGTAGGAGATGGTGTTGGTTGTGCGGGCGGTGGAGGGGGAGCTGGATTTAGCGTGAAAGTGGCCGAGCCTAGTCCGCTCAAGAGTTCTGAGGCTAGGCCGTCGCCAGATAAAACAGATACGCCCGAGTACGAGATGGTGGCTGACCCCGTTGTGATCGGCACAAAGGTTATGATAGCCAGCGTAATGTTTGAACCATTTAATCCAGGGCGAGGCTGGCCGCCCGTAAAAGTAATGGTTCCGGCGTTGTTATCGAACCGCGGATTCATCACCCAAAGTGAGACAGCTGAACCGGAAGTTGAGATAGAGCTAACTTGTAGTTTGCCGGCGGGGAAGGTGATAGAAGCATCAACGGCGTTAGCGATAATCCCGTTTGTGTTGAGTTTAGCCACGACGCTAAAGCTCGCGCCGACCGTCCCTGAACCGGTTACTGGTGAAAAAAATAGATCAGCAGCGTGACTGATATTCGGCCACGCTCCGAATACAAAAAATATAAGTCCAATAAAATTTAGGGCGAATATTTTCAGCGCTTTCGCCATACGATCTGTTTGGTGACGATTACGAAGGCAATTATACCAACGATGATGAACCAATAGGTCAAGCTAGCATACCA
Organism: Patescibacteria group bacterium; assembly: GCA_041659765.1. Lineage (NCBI taxonomy): Bacteria > Patescibacteria group bacterium. The sequence goes on from JBAZXR010000001.1 coordinate 59,107, forward strand.
AGCTTTAGGATGAAGCGGCGAAACGTGAACTGTTCTGATGTTTCCGGCCTTATCTACGGCCCGTACGTTAAACGCCGAGCTGACCGATTGATCCTTGAGCGGGTAGGGATTAGTAACCCGCACCCACGGGGTGAAGAAGCCTAAAAGTCCGCCAGCTGGTTCTTGGATTTCATAATGGTCTATTCCAGTACCTTTGTCCTGCGCCACAAAGAAGACCGTCCAGGCATTTTTGTAGAGCGCTGGAATGTTTGATATTTCCGGGATAAATGGTTCCGGCGGAATGACGTCAGTAAGCGGAGGGATGGTGATGTTTCGGCGAACATCCGGTGCCAAGACATCTATGCTTGAGTTGCTGATGGAGATCTTTGCAGCTGTTCCTTGCCCGTCATTTTTAAGGAAGAGAGGATCTTTGATTTGAATAGTTCCTTGGCCTTGGCCAGCGGCGGTGAAGACGACAGAGAAGAGCAGTCCTCGAGCACCAGTGAACCCACCGGGCGTCATCCCGGCAAAATGAATTTCTTGGCCGTTGACTTTTGGTTCCTCGACCCAATAGTTAATGATTGACCCGGTGGTGCGAACTTCTTTCACTGCAATAATCTCTTGGGGAAACGACAAAATACCTGAGAATGTATTGATTGATTCATTTCCGGTGTTGATGGTGATGTCCGTTTGAAATTCGGCATTCTCGATGACTGATTTTTGTTCTGGGAGGACAGTAACTTGCGCAGCAAAAAGATTGAGCGGCGAGACAATCGCCGTGAGGGACATGACCACGATGATGTATAGGTATCGCATAGCTATCCTGTCCACCAATATGCAATGATACTTATATCAACCAAGTTCAAACGGCCATCGCCGTTACCGTGGCGAATTTCTAGAATTTTAAATGCGTCTGAGAGTTGCTCTTTGTACCAGTAGAGGCCAATGGAGAAATCTACTAAATTGACGCGTTGATCCTCATTGTAGTCGCCGGGCATGTAGATGATTGGGGCTGCGCCAAGGGTGAAAGACATGGGGAGACTGAGCGTGCTAGTCAGATTATTGAGGCTGGCCTGTGCGGTTACAGAGTATGCTCCTGCTAGTCTTAAGGCGGTCGTATTGAATGTAGCGGCGTAAGCACCGTTTGAATTTGCAGTTACCTGTTGCGTGGCTAGTAATGTTCCTGCGGGAGATGAGAGATTGATCGTGATGGCTGCCCTGGGGGTGCTTTGACCGGTGATTTTAAGCTGGTCTCCGGGCAAGATGACGGTGGAGACCGGGTTAATACTTGGAGAGATGAAGATATTTGGCGTGGTAACGGTGCCTCCGTTGGCCGTGAGGGTGACGGTTGTTAACGCCGAGAAGTTGCCAGCGCTATCCGTAGCTTGAAAACCAAAGGTATAGGTTCCGTTTATAAAATTATTCGCTTTAATCAAGAATTCGCCAACTGCATCCGCCGTAGTGGTGCCAAATTTTTGTCCGTCTTTAAGGAGGGTGATCGGGCTGCTTGGATAGGCTAGTCCGGTAAAGATTTCATTAGTTGAAGAAACCACCACGAGTGGAGTGGAACCGCCGCCGGTTGAGGCGATAGCTGAACATGAGGCAGTATTAAGTGTGCAGCTAGCTGAGCAGCTGATAGAGCCACCGGCGTAACCTTCAGTGACACAAGTATGGCTGTTCATGTTTGCGCCATCACAGTCTTCCCCAATCTGGATGATGCCGTCGCCACAGCCAAGCACTGTGGCCGTAACAGTCACAGTTTCCGTGATGTCTGCTTTAGTTAATTCAACAAAACGCCAAACTCCCGCCGTTAGTAATATGACAGCGAGAGCTATGACTAAAAAACCATGTGGCCTGTGATTAGACTTGCGTCTTCGCATGTGCCCTCTTAATAATCCAGCGGTTATACCGCGTTATAAAGATTATACCAAGAACTAGGGCCACGAAGAGCGCGGAAATAATGAGTATGAGTGCATGCCACGGAATCATCCAGAATGAGACCTTGGCGTCAGTAGTTTTCCCGTCGGTTCCGTATTCGAGATGAAGTTTTGCGGTGAATCGGCCGAGGTGAAAATGCGTCAATTCATATTTCACTTGGGATGCAAAACTTAATTCCTCTGGATACTTTATTTCGCTGCCCTGGGAATCCTTTTCGTTCCAGTATGTTGTTAGCCTCCGGATGCTATCGGGAAGCACGTTGCCATCAGTTGGGTTTGCGTTGAACTCCGTTGTTTTAAGACCGAAAGTATTCCTAATGGTGACGGTTCCGGATGGTTTTACACGGTCTATACCGGTATTCTTAAAACGATACCAGAAGTCGACCGGCGGGGCAGTGAAGAAAGTCTGATTATGTTTAATGCCGAATTCGAGAAGATTTCCTCCCTCCAGAATATCTCCAGAGATACGGAGAAGCATGAGTATTCCGACCTTTGCTCCAAGAGCAACTTCGCCGGTATTTAGTTCATCCGGTGGAACAGTATTCCAGAATATAGCGGCAAAATTTCCACCAGGGGCGGCGTCATTCGGAATCTCTACTGTGTACGGGACGGTGAGGCGCTCATGCGGCCCCAGGGTGACTGAGTCGCGGATGGTTATCCAGGTCGGCAGACCCTCTGTTACTTTGGAGAAGACGGGGTTTCCGGATTCTCCTTCGGCGTCAAACCGCTCGAAGGAAGAGTAATAGGTTATTTCTTTGTCTTCTTCATTTAAAAGAATGATTTCGCCGGTGATGGTTTTGCCTGGATCTCCAATTGTTTCAAGCTTAACTGGAGAAACGGTCAGCGCGAATGCATTTTGTGTTAACAGCAAAATGCCGATAACAGATCCAAACATGCCCAAAAGCATTTTTTTCATATCAGGTTACTGGTGATCCAGTCTAGACCTATACTCCCAATTCCATTGGGCGTTGTCCACGGAGCAGTCCACACGCCTGAAAAGAAAAAGGCCGCCACGGGCGGCATTTTTTGTGTTTAATTAGAATGTTCCGGTGGCTACGTAATTAATCGTAGTGGTGTATGTACCTGCTTCTGTGGAGCCGGTGATGTTCGCCACATAGATGGCGTCGTAGGTTGAGGTTGCAGACGGCCCGGTAGAAGACGCGACTTGGTCTCCAACGTATGTGCTCATGCTGGCCGTGTCATATGCGTATCCAGCTGCCGCGTAAGGCGACGTTACCGTGCCTGAGCCACCGGCGACTGTGTAGCGTACGCCGAACTGTTCGGTGCCAACCGAGGAAGCGCTATTGGCTGCGCCGATTGCGGTGATTGTGGGGTTGCCTGCGGATGAGGAAGTCAGGGTGGATCCGTTTATAGTGACCGCGAATCCGCTGACGGCGTTTGTGGCTACGGCAAAGGTATGGGCAGTAGCCGCAGTAGAAGATCCGTTGGTGTCGCCTGTTGCAAAACGGTCATCGGCTGAATCCAGGGGACCAAAACCGATAGTGTTATCGCTGACAGCGAAGGTGAGAGTTGAGTTCACAGTTGCCGTCACTACTACGTCAGCGTTAGTTTCAATGACTATTGCCCCCTGGCCACTGGTGGTGTTACCGGTGGCATATGTGATGGTGTAAAGAGAGGAATCTACATCAACATTATTTGAGATAGTGCCAGCGCCTGTGGCTGTTGTACCAAACACGCGAAAAGTTGTAGCGGTAGCGGCAGTATTAGCTACCCAACCGGAACAGAACGTGATAGTGAAGGTTTCATTAGTGTCATCAATTGTAACCATGTAATTATCTGTAGCTGTACAGGAAGGAGCTGCGCCCACTGTCAGCGGGGCTGTAGCAGTGTGGTTAGTGTCTGTAAAAGCAAAATCGGCCGTGACCCATGAAGCCGCTGCCAGGAATGAAAAATTGGCGGAGGCGAAATCAATTGTGATAGTGCCGCCGGTAAGGTTCTGTCCAGTGCTGGTCCAAGAAAGGGTGTGGTTTGAAGTGGCACTTGGCGCCTGATCCGTCATGACGTCTGAGATCGCGCTGATGCCGGCGGCGTAAGCGATCGGAGTAAACGCCCCAAGCAATGGACCTATGACCATGGCAGCGATCGCCACCATCAAGCTGAGGCTGGATTTTATACTTTTATTAAACGAATCCGTGCTCATACGTAATAATTTGAATCCAGCGTTTATCATTATTATTATATCAGCAATAGTTATTAACTATGGAGAGTGGGGAGTGAATGTTGATAACTAATTTATGTCAGTATGAGTGTGGATTAAGTAAAAGGTTAAAAAGTTCCAGTTACCACGTAATATAAGGTAGTGGAGTAGGCTCCGGATTCAGTTAGGCTGGTGATGTTGGCTAGGTATCTGGCTGAGTAGGTAGTAGTTACGTCGTCGCCGGAAGTAGCGCCAGCTACTTGGACGGCGGTTGAATCAGTGGCGTTATAAGCAAAACCGGAGGCCGCGTAGGGAGAGGTAACCGTGCCAACTCCGCCAGCAGCAGTCAGACGGAGACCGAATTGTTCGGTGCCGGCAGTCGGGACGGTGTTGGTTCCACCAATAGCGGTGATAGTACCGCCGGCGGCGGTCAGGGTTGCGCCCCGGACGGTTAGCGCATATCCATTATAGGCGGTGGTGCTGATAGCTAGCGTGTGAGCTTCGACTTCTGTAGTTGAGCCGTTGGTGTCGCCGGTAGCATAGGTCGATTGGCTAGTTGAAAGAGAGCCAAAACCGATTGAGTTATCGCTGACGCTAAAGGTTAGGGTTTGCGGGGGCAGAGCCGTCGCACAAATTTTTACGGAGTAAGCATTGCCATCACCAATATGACTGTTAGTTGTGGCCGTCATCGAACCGATTGTTGTATCGAAACCGGAGCAGTTAGTTGCTTGATAGCCGACTGAAACTGTACCACCAGCCGCGACCGACAGGCAGGCGTCATTGCCTGAGTAGTTTGCTTCCGTGTTTTGCTCAATATGAGCGTTGGTCGCGCCTGAAAGTTTTACTACGGTCGCATTTACACCGGTAACACAGCTGGTCCCAAGCCCGACAACATTCGAACAACAAACCATATAGGTATAGTTTGCTTGACTGGGTATCTCGGCATGGTTGCCATTTGGATCATACATTCGTAAAAGAACTGTTCCCGTTGGACAAGATGTAGTGACCGTGCAGGATAACGTGCCTGCGCGAGCGATAGGTGCACCAAAAAGTAGGCCGAGCGAGGCCAGGAGAAGAAAAACGGTGGGAGATAGACGGTGGGTTATAGATTAGGGGGAAATAGGAGGGGCGGCCGGTGCGGGCATTGGTTCTGGTGTCGGAGCTGGAGCTGGAGACGTTTCTGCTTGGGGCTCTTGGACTAAGCTTACGACAGAAATTTCAACCACTTTATTGGTTGAGGGTCGGTAGAGAATAGCTTTTTTCTCTTCTGGATAGACCAGAATCATGTCGCCTTTGAGTGCGGTGGGAAAAAGACCTTGTTTTTTCAGAATTTCTGGGTCTTCAACAGTGGCGATTGTTGGTACGACTCCTTGTGGTAATTCGACCAAATTGCCTACGGCGGCGAGAGTTTCAGCCATGATATCCTGCGTCGGGATAATTTGGGGCACTGACATTAGCCTTAGGCCAAGGTAAATGTTGCCGGCAGTTGAGAAAAGTGAGTAGACGATGAGGGCAATTACCGCGAGTATTTTCATAACAAGACCGCCTCCTTTGTCATTATTAGTATGACTAAATCTTACCATGCGATGTAAAAACAAAGGAAGTTTAAGGAGTCGTAGTTGTGGTTATAGTTGGATCCGTGACAGGTGCCGGCGCTGGTTCGGTGACTGGTGCTGGATCGGTAGTGGTTGTGGTTGGAGCTGTATCGGTGACGATGGTTGTTGTGTCGAGCGGTGTCGTGATGATGGTGGTATCTGTTGTTGTGGTTGCTAGAGGATCAACAGCGGTAACGGTCGTGTCGATTGGAACCGTGGTGGTATCCGTGATTGGGGCGATTGAAGCTGTTGTATCGATTGGGGCGGTAGTAGTGTCAGTTGTCACCGTTTCTACGGGAGCAGGGGTAGGAGCGGGAGCGGGAACAGGGGCAGGAGCAGGAGCAATGGTGGTAGCTGCCGTGCTCGATTCATCTGTGCGTGCATCAGTGATGGCTAAGGCAACCCAGTTGAACGTGAGATCAGCTGTAGCCGGTGCGTTTAACATGATGGTAAAGCCAGTCACATCTTTTCGGCTGACGACTGACTGAATACCGCTACTGAAGTAATTCGCTTCATCAAGCGAGGCAGCTATTTCATCTGGGATCTTCTCAAACGTGACGGAAGCTTGAACTACCGGGACGACATCATATGGTTTGTCAAAAGTAACCCGAACAAAGGTATCGCCGGAACGAATGACTGCAAAACCACCTGTGTCCTTATTAAAGTAAGGGCGGCCGATGATGCTCAGGTCACTCAAGATGCTGAGTCGGGCGCCGATTGAGCTGATCGAGTCTACTTGCAAACCACCGGTGAGAGTAGCAGTTCCGGTCACGTTTAACGTGCCAGGTAAATTAAGGCTAGTTATGGCTAGGCTATTTGATTCCAACGCAATTAAACGGCTCTGAATGTCAGCGATAGCTAAATTATTGGCTAAAACGCTTGTTTCCATGATGGTTAGGCGTGAATTAAGCCCGTCGAGGCCGGCCGAGAGAGCGTTGGTGACGGTCAGTTCTGCAGCTGTTTGAGCGGCGAGAGCGGCGGTGATTGTGGTGTTAGCCGTCTCGATCGCGATTGCCAGTTCTTCAGCTGTTACGTAGGCCGGGACGGTTGTAGTTGCCGTTGCTGGCGCTGTTGAGCCGTTAGTGATCACTGGGTCAGTTGCGCCAGCCACGAGTGGCGCTTCTGGAGCGTAGGAGTTATTTACGAAAGTGAGGACCGTACCTAGGCCTTCGCCGGAGAAACCTGATAATGCTTGACCGATGACTCGTCCCTGAAGTGTGGAACGCATGGCGACGCCGGGGGTTGAGGATGCGGTGAGCAGATCGCCTGGTTCAATGGGTCCATTTTCGCCCGTCACCTTAACTGGCACACGACCGGAAAGAGCTACCGGCAGAGCGGTGACGCCTTCATCGTCTACACCGCCCATGACTACGCCTGGACGAGTAGCAATAATTCCGAGCGTGTCGCGCTGATAGGCTGACGTTGTTTTCTTGACGCCTGCTTTGAGCGAGCCATCAAAAGCGACCACATCACCGGCTTCGATAGTCGAGTCTTTGGTGGTGTAGAATTCGGCCAAGTCAGCTCCAGAATCAATAACTGTAGCGACGGCCATCCCGCCAGCGGAGGCTCCGGATGCGGTGGATGAATAGGCGCAGAGCGCGTAGGTTTGAACGGCTGCACCGGCATTGGCCACCAGCGCGGCGGCGAAAATTGATGGACCGTTGGCATTGTTTGCGCTGGTGAGCGCGGCCGTACCGGAGTCAAGGAGCGTACCCGCGTTACACGAGCTGCCAGTTCTGATTTCGGCCGTGACTGTTTGGTCGGTGTTGCTGAGACTCTTGGTCCATAGATCGAGCGTGACGTAGACGTCGCCAGAAGGCGTGGACGGGGTAATGCTGACGGTGCTAATAAGATTAGCGGTGGCGCTCGTGGTTCCCGAGAGAGTTGTTTCTGTGAGTGAAGACTTACCGAGTTGCGTATCACCACCCAAACAATTTCTCCAAGCACCATTTTCATAGCAGCGATACTTATTCATGCTGGCGTTGTAGTACATGGCTCCATTTACGCCGGTGGGATCGCCCGCATCTGTTTTTGTATCAAGAACCAGGAGCGTGCCGGTAGTATCCGAATTACCGACGGCAACTTTCCCAGTGCCGTTGGGTTTTAACGCCAGGTCTCCATTGCTGCCCGTGGTGACATCAACGGCTCCAGCGCCAGTGTAAGCTTGGCCATTGCCAATCGTGACGCCGCTTGTGCCGGTTAATAATCCGGCCGAGGTAATAGTTCCAGAGCCGGAGGTTGAAATGTTCGAACTCGTAGTGATGTCGCTCGCGGTTGAAATTAGACCGAAGCCGGAGGCGATCGAACCACCCGTTAGTGTGCCAACCGCGGTTAGGCTCGAAGTAATGATTGATCCTGCTAATGTTGTGCCGCTCAAATCTCCAGCGGCATTGACTGTGATCGATGCATCCGGGAAGGTGATTGTGCGGTCAGCTGTTGGGTTAGTTATGGCTATGAAGGTTTCTGAGGTGTCATCAATCGAGCCTTCGAATATCAGTCCAGACATACCAAAGATACCGGCGTTAGCGGCTAGAGCAGGATCGCCAGATAAGGTTTGGGAATAATCTAATCCCATGAGTACATCAGAGCCTGAAGGGGTGCTGATGAGTCCGGTTAATGGCGAAGTCGTGACAGACCGAACATATGTGCCGGTTGCGCTACTGGTATCCTGACCGACGAACACTCTGATAACTCCTTGGCCACTTGCCCATGAATCAAGCGCCTGACCAATGATTACTCCGCCGCTGGTTGCTTTCATGGCGAGACCCGGGGTAGAGGAGGGGGAGAGGAGATCGCCAACTGCAACCGGTCCATTTTCATCAGTGATTTTTACCGGCACGCGACCTTTGAGGGCCACATATCGTCCATTGGTTGTGTCGCCAGCGCCGGTCGCCTCCGCTATACCGGTGAGTGCTAAACCGGGGTTGTCAGAAATAACCCCGATAGTCAGTGGGTCAGTTGGTGACGCCGTTTTTTCAACAAAGAGATTGCCGCTGGCAGAGAGCGCTACTACATCGCCAGCTTGCAGGTTGTCGGCCGGATTCGTGCTGTACATTTCGGCCAAGTCAGTAGAGGCGGCGGTAAAAGCTTGGGCGAACATAGTTAGCTGAGTCGTGCCGTTGGCTACACAGGCCAGACGACCAATCTGTGTTCCGCCATTGTTTTGGAAGATGATTCCTTCGGCTTGCGCGGTAGCGCAGGTGCCTTGGCCGGCACTATTAGTAGGCACTCTGATGATTCCAGTATTTCCGGCAGTCCCTGATGCTATCTGAATAATACTTCCGGTTGAGGTGATATCAATGGCATGGCCAGTTCCAACATTAATATCAATCGCGGCTCCAGAAGTGAGCGCCGTACCGTGGATTACCAAGAGGTTGCCGGTGGTAGCGCTGTCTGCTGTCAGGTTAATAAGACCTGCGGTAACGGCTGTAGGCGCATAAACTCCGGTTGTTTGGATAAGCAATCCGTTGCCGGTGGTCGCGGCTCCCATTTCAATGTCTACCACTCTTCCGGTAGACGCCAAGCTGGCGCCACTACCCGTTAGGAGCATCCCTGCACCTGAAGTGATAGCGCTGGCAGTTATTGAGTGAGCAGTGGTTGTGGTGCCGGCAAAAGCTTGAGTTACGGCGCCAGTGCTGGCAATTTGATAAAGATCGCCGTTGCCAACAGTGAAGAGCGAAGCTGGCGTGGTATCGCCGATTCCAATATTCCCCGCGCCAAGAATAGTAAGCCTCGGAGTTCCAAAGCTTCCGGTATACAACTGAAGACTTGTTGCGGCTGGAGTTCCTATGAGACCTGTGCCGGTGTTATCAACGGCCAGTTCGATTCCTGGGGTTACAGAGCTGTAAGTGTCATTAAACAGACCCATGAGGTACGGATTAAAATCGTCCTGATGGAACCCCGCTACGTAGCCGTTTGTGGCCACCGTTCCTCCGTCTATAACGGTGAATCGGTGCGCGGGTGCGGCGGAGCCAACACCAACAAATCCAGTGGATGTGTCTGCGTATAGTTGATTTGTGTTTACTGCAAAATCACCCGTTGTTGAGAGTACGATGTTCAGATTTGAGCCAGCGGCTGGAGTTACCGTCAGGGCTCCGCTGCCGGTTGTAAGGTCACCGCCATTGACGGTGAGATCACCGGTGGCGGTGACATTGCCAGCGTTCGTAATTATCAGTTGGTCAGTCCCAGCACTATTTTCAAAGACCGCCAGATTTGAAGTCTGCGTAGCATTACCTTGAACAAGCAATTGGATTTCATCCGTATCACCATCTATAGAAAACTTGCCAAGCGAAGCGCCGCCAATGCCCACGTTGTCTGTACTTGTCACGAGTGTCACATCTGTTCCACCATCTGTCCAACCAGCTGCCCCGGTGACGTCAGAGGTGAGGGCAATAGTGCCGGTTGCATCTGGCAATGTCCAAGTACGGCCTGCGGTTAAATCTGCAGAAGTTATAGATCCAGTAAAACTTGCTGCTGCGCCCGCCGACTGAGGGGTGATCGCTAAAATATCACTGCCAGCTGTAGACGAGCCGAACGTGGCGCTGCTCGTGGTGGTGAGCGTAGTAGCAACGGTTGAGCCAGCTAGGTTTAGAGTGTCTCCAGACAGACCAAGAGTAATAGTTCTAGCTCCTACTCCTCCAAGGCCATCGCCAGTGGCAGCTAATGAAAAACCCGTATTTCCGTCAATTTGGAAATTGAGAGTATGTGAGGCCGCGTCAGCTCCGGTTACGCTGATGTTGGTATTGAGGGTTGATTGGTTAGCGGCAGTGGTAATGGAGGCTAGAGCAACGATGGCACCGGAGGAATCCACTTGAAATAGATCTCCGCTACCAACGGTGAATAGGGAAGCTGGAGTGGTATCGCCAATACCTATGTTGCCGCCTACTGCAATTCTGATTGCTTCCGCGTTATTTTGGCCAAATATAACCGGATGACTGTCGAGGGTTCCCACCAGTAGCGAAGTAGTCCCGTTATACCCGAGCACAACCGCCGCGCCTCCGCGGGGGGCTCCAAACATTACTCCGGCTTGGGTATCACCGTAAGCAATTAAAGCCAGTTGTTTGTTGGAATTGTTCGTCACGCCGAGATACATGTAGTCAGCGGTATTTCCATTTTTAAAAGTTAGAACGTCACCACCGGCTTTGGTTGAGTAAACGTCAAGCACAGAGGCGGGAGTAGCGGTTCCAATACCCACGTTTCCACTAAAAATTGCCGCATAGTTATTTGTTGCTCCCGAGGCTGTTGCATAGAGGCCGACGTTCGTTGTGGACGCGCCAGTTTTGGAAAAATAACCAGCGTATCCAGTGCCTGTAATGGCGCCGGAGTGTGACACGTCAAGGCCTTTGGTTGAGGCGGTAGTTGATGTTGATGTTATGGAGAAAGCATTGCCTGTTCCAGCATATGACTGGGTTACGGCCCCGGTTCCAGCAATAGCGAAGAGATCAGTTCCCGCACTATTTTCAAAGACCGCCAGATTTGAAGTCTGTGTAGCATTACCCTGAACAAGCAATTGGATTTCATCTGTATCACCATCTATAGAAAACTTACCAAGCGAAACGCCGCCAATGCCCACGTTGTCTGTGCTTGTCACGAGCGTCACATCCGTTCCGCCATCCGTCCAGCCAGCCGCCCCAGTGATGTCAGAGGTGAGGGCGATAGTGCCGGTTGCATCTGGCAATGTCCAAGTACGGCCTGCGGTTAAATCTGCAGAAGTTATAGATCCAGTAAAACTTGCCGCTGCGCCCGCCGACTGAGGGGTGATCGCTAAAATATCACTGCCAGCTGTAGACGAGCCGAACGTGGCGCTGCTCGTGGTGGTGAGAGTGACGGCGAGCGTCGTAGCTGCGAGGTTGATGGTATCAAGCGAGTCGCCAATCGATACGGTGTCGGCATCAGTGTTAGTGGCGAGTGAGAGGGTGTCGCAGGTGGCCGTGTTACAGACGGTCATGGCTGCATTGGTTCCGCCAAAGTCAGTGGTAAGCGAGGTAAGAATAGTGGCATCTGCGTCAGGAACGGTAAAGGTTCGGAGGAGTGTGGGTCCGGTGATGGCAAATATTCCGTCCCCAACGCCGGTCCAAGGATGGCCAGGATTTGGGGTTGTGGCGCGCGCAATTAAAAGACCGGAAAAAGAAAGTCCGATAAGCAAACATGTGCTCCAGAGCAACCGGAAGGTTTTATTACGAAAACTCATGTTTTTTGCAGGCAAAATTTTGCCTCTCTATATTATATATTGGGCTAGGTTAATTTTATTGGTTTATCCCCTTGATTTTTGGGTATCTTTCTAATTATTTGAGGTATTTTTTGCCTTGGAGTTTTACGGGTAAAAATTCCTGCTTTGCATCTTCTTTGTTTTTAAAAGCGGGAGTGTATTTATAGTCTTTGCCGTAGCCAAGATTTTTCATGAGCTTGGTGGGTGCATTTCGGATGTGAAGCGGCACTGGCTCATTCGGGAGATCGCGAATATCTTGTTGAACGGCTCCGTATGCTTCATACAGGGCGTTTGATTTTGGTGCTTTGGCTAGATAGGCAACACATTGTGCGAGGACTACATTGCATTCCGGCAACCCAAGCAGATGGGACGCTTGATATGCTGCAACGGCTTGGACGAGCGCAGCCGGATCTGCGAGACCGACATCTTCCGCAGCGAACCGAACGAGCCGACGAGCCACGTAGAGCGGATCTTCTCCAGCTTCGAGCATTCGGCCCAGCCAGTAGAGGGCGGCATCCGCATCGTTTCCGCGCATGGATTTATGGAGCGCAGAAATGATGTTGTAGTGCTCCTCCCCGGTGCGGTCGTAGAGCAAATGCGTCTTCTGGAGAGCCTCTGACAGCACATCCTTCGTGATGTGTATGGCGTTATCCACAAGAGGGGATATTTTGGCGGCAATCTCCAATGTATTCAGGGCGTTCCGAGCATCTCCGTTTGCTAAAAGTGCCAGCGCTTGAACAGCCTCGTCATCCATGGCGATGGGCTCATTCCCGAGTCCTGACTCCTTGTCTGTGATGGCTCGACGGATTACTGCAGAGAGTTCTTTTTCCCCTAAACGTTCGAGCACCACAACGCGGGCACGCGAGAGAAGCGCGGAGTTCACCTCGAAAGACGGATTTTCCGTGGTGGCGCCGATGAGCGTGATAATTCCTTTTTCGACCGCGGGCAAAAATGCATCCTGTTGCGATTTATTGAAGCGATGGATTTCGTCGACGAAGAGAATGGTCCGTTCGCCATAAAACTTTCGGCGTTCTTCTGCGTCTTTGAGAATATCTCGTACATCTTTCACCCCGCCAGAGACTGCGCTTAACGGAAGAAAACGCGCTTTTGTCATTTTTGCAATGATCTGGGCGAGTGTAGTTTTTCCTACTCCCGGCGGTCCCCAAAAAATAAGCGAGGGGAGATTGTCTCGCTCAATCATGGTGCGCAAATATTTTCCTTCGCCAATAATCGCCATCTGACCTTCAAAGTCTTCAAGCGTCTGCGGACGCATGCGTTCCGCAAGGGGAGTACTCGGGAGTTTGGTTTTGAGCTGCACGTCAAAGAGATCCATATGGAGCTAGTGTACGGCATCTGTTCGGCTGCGCAAAGAAGCGTGGAGAACTCGGCGAATGTTCGCATAACATTGGTATACTGAAGTAAATATGCCTGAACCATGGTTGCCTTTTTTTGCAAATCATCGGCTTCACAGAATCATTCTCCTGATTCTCGTAGCAATTACGGTGCCGATGCTCAGTGTCTCGCTTTTTCTGAATCAAGTGTTGGCGGTCACTCGGACTTGGGATGGCGGGGGGACTGACGGAACATGCGGAGGCGGGGCAGGGGACGGTAATAAATGGTCCTGTGCGGCTAACTGGTCTGCGGACACGGTTCCTGTTTCCGGAGATGTCGTGGTTTTTGACGGGACGTCTACCAAGGATTCAACTATTGATGCTGGTTTTGCAGGGACCATCACTAGCTTGAGTATTAATTCTGGTTACACCGGAACGATTACCATGGCGCGTTCGTTAACGATGACGAGCACATATACCCAAGCCGACGGTACATTTTCGCAGGGTGCTCAGACACTCACCATAGCCGGCAATTTTGCTCACACCGCCGGTACATTTAACGCAAATACCGGAACTGTCGTTTTGACTGGGGCAACCCCGACACTTTCTGGATCCACGACATTTAACAATTTGTATGTAGCTACCACCACCACTAGTGATGTCACGCTAACTTTGCCAGCTTCGACTACTACAGTAGTTTCAGGTGCAACGCGATTGCTGGCGAGCACGCACAGTGATCCAGTGGTGAATATCCTGACAATTGTCAGCAGTTCCTCGGGTGTCCAGGCGAGTGTGGACTTTCAAGGAAGCCTCACGATTTTTTCGGCGCACGTGAAGGACGTTAACAACATTAACGCTACGCAAGTCCACTGTTATGTTGATTGTGTTGATGACGGAAACAATACGAATATTCGTTTTGGCGAGCCGGGGCTAGCTCGGACCACGGTTTCTGGCAATGTGACTGAAGCTGGGTCAACCGCCACATTTACCGTGGCGCTTCGTGGCAAGCCAACGGCGAACGTCATCGTTCCGCTTTCGGTGTCTGACGCTACGGAGGCAAGCGTGTCACCAGCCTCGCTGACGTTCACCGCTTTAAATTACACTACTCCGCAGACGGTGACCGTTACAGGAGTTGACGACTCAGAGGATGACGGGGGAGTCTCTTCGACAATTGTCTTTGGCACAGCTACTAGCGTGGATTCGCTGTATGGGGTATTGGATGCTTCGGATGTATCTATTTTTACCGAGGATGATGATCAGCTGGCTGCGCTCGTTGATTTTGATAATGCGGCCTTGTTAACGGAAGAAGACGTGAAGGGAACAGCCGTTTGGTTTGATCAGACAAACCAGGGCGAGGGCACATTGAAAACCGGCAGCGGCGGAGCGGCGGTGAGTCTTACCGGAACAAAAATACTTCCAGGTTGCCGCGCGACTATTGGCGGAGTAGATTTCATTATTTCTCGTTTAAGTCCCACGGTGACTGGCCAGGTACTTTTAACTGATGGTGTGACTCGTCCTGAGAATCTTCATCTGGTGTTGGCTGACGGAGCCGTTACAAAAATTGTTTGCACTATAAAGCCGGTGAATGATGTTCAATTAGGGGGTAGTTCATCAAGCATCGCGGTTCGAAGCACATTGTTTCCAGGCAGCGGTTACACGGAGGGGCGGGTTTTTACTGACAATACGAATGGACGTGTGTGGTTTACACAAACGAACTCCTTGCCTGCGCTGAAAGGGATTTCTATGACGACCGGGCTTGAGACCATCAGTACGGCGCTGACGGGAGAAACTGGTAATGCTGTAATCAGCCATGACTCTACGCGTGACACGTTGTGGCTTTCCGAGTATGCCTTAAACAAAGTTGTAGCTATTAATGCAGCCACGGGTGCGTACGCGTTTGGAACGCTCGGCGCGAGTAGTTTTACTATCGCTGGTTCCCCGTGGTCGATAGCCTATAACCCTGAGTTAGACGAAATTTGGGTTCTAACAAACGACGGCCATGAGGTAAAAAGAATCAATCCTGCTGATGGAGCGGTGGTCGGCACCGTGGCGCTCAGTTTTAGTCCTAATAGAATAGTTTATGACTCTACCCAGCATGCCATGTGGGTTGAAGTTGATAATACGTACAGCAGCTCACTTATAAAATTATCAGCCACTTCTGGTACTTTTGCGAACGTAACTGAGTCTGCAAGTTTGTTTCCGGTGCCGGATGTTTCCGCCAGCGATTACGGCAGCCTGCTTTATGACTCATCGAGGAATGTTCTTTGGGAGACGTCATATCGGGAGGCCGATGGTGTTGATAAACTGAACAAGATTGACGCCTCTACGGGAGCCGTGATCGGCTCGTATCCAACCGGTGCGTTCACTAATGCGGCCGCCCTGGATCCTGTAACCGGCAATGTGCTCGTCGCGTACTCAAATTATGTTACCCCGCCCGCAGAGGGCGGTTCGGCTGGCGTAATGGAGTTTGACGCGGCTACGGGAGAACGGATCGCTACCTACACATCGTCTACCGGTCTCGTTCAGAGTATGGCGCGCGGAACAGGGAATATCAACTGGATTCTTGACATTATTGAGAATGAACTGAGTCAATCCGTTATCGGCGGTGCGCCAGTCGGGAAGTTTTATACCACGCTTACTACATCTTCTTCTGATGTAGATATTGCGAGCGGCTCAACTCTTTCCTCGGTTTCTGCCTCGGCAAGCGAGGCCGGAGAAATTGTTTCTTTTGCCCTCACCTTTGATGGCGGAAACAGTTACAAGGTTTATGGTTCATGGCGCGTGATCGCTTCTAATAAAGCAGGAGACCACGGAGGTACTGACGGTGTTTGGTATTACCGGGATGATGCGGACGCATGGACAGCTGCACCGAGCAATGCTCCGGCCGAAGCAGTATCTCTGGCTGTAGAAAACGGCCCGACACATAACCGTATGACGGCCGGTACGTTAAACGGTTTGGGTGAAGATATTTTTCAGCAGGCTGGCGGTTTCTCAACCTCCACTACTTCTGTCGGGGTTTCGGTTACGTTATCTACGGCGGACTCATCGCATCATCCAAGCGCAGATACAGTGACCTTTAATTTTGCACCCGCTCCGACTCAGCGAGGCACGCCCGGTACCGGGACTCCTGGAGGACTGCCGCCGGTCACTGCCCCTACCCCTGAGACGCCAGAGCCGTTGCCAGAGCCGTTGCCGGAGATCGTTACGCCTATTAGTTCTTTTCCGGAGGGTACCACTCTCGTACCGGGCGACTATGTACGAAGTCTGAGTTCTTCGACCGTGTATTTGATCACCTCCGCGGGCACGCGCCGGCCGTTTATGAATGCGAAAGTATTTTTCACTTATATCTCGGACTTTTCGGCGGTGAAATTCGTGAGCGATTCGTTTATAGAGGCCTTCGTTGATGGCCAGCCGATGCCGCCAAAACCAGGAACTGTCCTCGTGAAAACGCCGAGCTCTGACAGGGTGTATGCGTTTGCACCAGAGGCGACTATTGAACATCCAGAAATCCGTTGGATTCAGGGCGAATCTCTCGCTCGAAATTTCTTTGGCCTTAACTGGGCTGACTATGTGATTGATCTTGACCAGCCGGCCATTGACCAGCTGCCTGTGGGCGAACCTCTGACGGAGACTGATGTTGTGGACTCGACTCAATTACTGCGCCGAGTAGATTTGGCTAGACGGGTTAGCGAGTTCATCAATTTTGCCTCTGTTCATCTTCCAGGCCTAGTTGAATGGGCTTCGATTGATACCGTTCACTTCCCATTCTGGCCGAAGTTCCACAAGTAAACTTGGGGTTAAGCTAGCTTTGTAAGTTTGGCGACGAAAAATCCTTCCATGCGTTCGTCCGGCAGCATGGTGATAGTTTTATGCGCAGTTTTTTTCGCATTTTGCAGCGGGAGCGAGATTTCAACGGGCTTCATCTGAGGGAACTCAGTAATGAGCCATTCAACCATTTGTTCGTTTTCTTCGGGTGCAAGGGTGCAGGTTGAATAGACAAGCGTTCCACCTGGCTTGAGGCAGCCCACGGCGGCCCGTAAGAGCCGACGCTGGAGCTTTGCGTGCTCGACGATGTTCTTTTCTGACCAAAAACCAAACGTCCGTTTTTCATTGATGTTGATCCGGCCTTCGGCTGAACACGGGGCATCGACCAGTATCTTATCGAAGTATTCCGGGAATTCTTTATGCAAAAGTGTGCCGTCCGTATGTCTCGCGTTCACTTTTGCGCTTTGAACGCGAATAGTGTTTTCGAGTTTTTGAAAGCGGACCTCATTGTCTTCTGTGGCAATAATCTCGGCGGCATTATTCGTCATCATGGCTATTTCTGTTGTCTTTGACCCCGGTGCAGCACAAAGATCGAGGATCCTTTCTCCGGCTCTTGGTTCAAGGATAACCGGAGGGATCATTGAAGAGATTCCTTGTAAATATATTTTCCCGTCTTTCGCGAGCGGGTGTCCTAGAAGTTCATCGTCTGTTCGATTCTTGATTAGAAACGCGTGTGGCACGGCCTTGATCCTTTCGAACATGATTTGTTCATCTCGAAACACAGCCATCACTGCTTCGTCTGAAGATTTGAGTGTATTGACGCGGAGGGTGGGTTTTTGGGCTACGCTAAAAGCCCGGAGCATCGCGGAATAGGTTCCGGTGCCCCATTGTTTGGTTAGTCGGTCGCGCAGGGCGTTAGGGAGAGGATCGCGCATGTTATTCGCCATGTTCGGGGAGAATCCAGATAACGTACGATTGTTCAATAGCGGTTGTTACGCCGGTTTTTCGTACTACGCCCCTAACTTTGACCCTCTTTCCTACCACAAGGTCTGTTTCTGTACCAGTGACGCTCTTGGGTTTTTGAATTTGTGTTTCAGCTGAATATGTCGCTTTCATCGTTATGTTCGATGGCAATATTTTGATCGAGAGTGACTTGCTTTGTAAATCGACGCTTAAAATTTCGCCCTCTTGAATGACCGGATCAAGAAACCAAAGATTATTATTAGTCACCGTTAATGCAGTCAGCGATCCGTCCCGGTTTCTGATTGAATAGATGGCCAGTTCTTCGTTCGATTTGAAATTACTGAGTGCCGTTCCACCGCCGTATCGCTGGAGAAAGGATGTCTTTGGGGTTAAAAAATAAGTGGTATGTATAGTTCCTCGGTCTGCATCCTGCCGGCTCACAAGGAGTGTTCCGGTGCCGGTTTTTTGATCTTGTTGCGCCGACACATAGGTGGCGATGGTCGTAAAGTACTCATAAGATGCTAGGCCTATAGATTGGGCACTGACAAAAACGGCACCCGTTAGGCAGAGTATGACTGACATGGTGACCGCTGTAGAACGAAAGTATTTGTGCACAGAAAATATATTTAATATAGTACAATCATACTATGCCCAACTTCTATCAGAATTTTCTCAAGCAGCTTGATCGGGCGCTCGTGCTTGATCAGGATATGCAGAAACAGAGCGACGACTTTAAGACGCCGCAACAGATTTGGGAGAGAACCATTCTTTTAAAAAAAGATAACGGGGAAACCATTGAATTGCCGGCGTTCCGCATTCAGCACAACAATTGGTGCGGCCCGTATAAGGGAGGAATTCGTTTCCACCCGGATGTGAATAAGGACGAGGTGAAAGCGCTCGCTTCACTCATGAGTTTTAAGACTGCGGTTGCGGGTATTCCAATGGGCGGCGGAAAGGGCGGTGTGGCGGTTGACCCGAAGACCTTGTCCGTGCGCGAGAAGGACGAAGTCGCGCGTGAGTATGCTCGGACATTCCGCGATGTGCTCGGACCAACAAAAGACGTGCCCGCACCGGACGTGAATACGACAAGCCGCGAGATGGATATTATTGCGGAAGAATTCGGTCACCCTGCAGTTGTCACCGGTAAGAGCATTGAACATGGAGGTTCGCTCGGTCGTGATACCGCTACGGCGCAGGGAGGCTGGTATGTGTTGTCGGCTTTGAAAGAAAAACTCTTTCTCGACCCTGAGACATTTACCGTAGCAATTCAAGGTTTCGGAAATGCGGGTGCGACATTTGCCGACATCTGTGTGAGGCACGAGGTGAGAGTAGTTGCTGTTTCTGATTCAAAGAGTGGTATTTACGCTGAAGCGGGACTTGATGTCGCCGCCGTCCACGCATACAAGGAATCGACCGGATCACTGGTCGGTTTTCCTGGGGCGCAGCAGATTACGAACGCTGAGTTGCTAGAGCTAGAATGTGGCGTGCTAGTCCCAGCGGCACTTGAGAGTCAGATCACCGAAGAAAATGCGCCGCGTATCAAGGCGAAGGTCATTCTTGAGCTCGCGAATGGTCCCACCACGGTAGAAGCGGACGATATTTTGTTCGGCAAGGGAATAGTTGTCATTCCTGATATCTTGGCTAATGCCGGGGGAGTGACGGTCAGTTATTTTGAGTGGGATCAGAACATGAAGAGTGAAAAGTGGACTGCCGAGCAGGTGGACGAGAAGCTTAAAACGCACATGGAAGAAGCTGCTCGCCGCGTGTGGGCGTTCAAAGAACAGTTCAAGACTGATCTACGCCGTGCCGCTTTTTATGTGGCGCTTGATAGAATGATTGCATCTAAACCGATTCACTAATATGGAAACACTTTCTGTCACGGATTTGAAAACAAAGTTAGACTCAGGCGAGACGCTCATGCTCGTTGATCTGCAGGACGCAGCTAACTTTGAGCATCGCCACATTCCTGGGGCAGTGAATATTCCGCTCGATGACAAGTGCGCCGAGACCTGCACCGCTGTCCTTAAAGACAAAGATGCCACTATTATTGTCTACGGCGAATTCGACGAACTCGGCAAGGGTTCGCAGGCAACAGATGTCCTCTCAGCTGCGGGGTACACGAAGCTCATCCGATTGACTGGCGGACTCATGGGCTGGATGGAGGCTGGGTATGCTGTTGAGGGCGGAAAAGCATCCTAGTATTACTTTACTCTTTAATCTTTACGCTTTACTCTGTTAGTCGTATGTCCTACGACCATTCTTCAGTTGATCCCAAATGGCAGAAGCGTTGGGAAGAGTCTGGCATTTTTCATGCTAAGGATTTCGGGAAAGAGAAATATTACATTCTCGTTGAATTTCCGTATCCATCTGGTGCCGGCCTGCACGTGGGTCACCCCAGGAGCTATACGGCGCTCGACGTCGTAGCTCGCAAGAAAAGAATGGAGGGAAAAAATGTTTTGTTTCCAATGGGCTGGGATGCGTTCGGTTTGCCCGCGGAGAACTACGCCATTAAAACGGGAATACATCCGAGCGTCGTGACCAAGCAGAACATTGATACGTTCCGCCGTCAGCTGCAATCCATCGGTTTTAGTTTTGATTGGTCGAGGGAGATCAATACAACGGATCCGAAATATTACCGCTGGACGCAGTGGCAGTTTTTGCAGTTTTTCAAAGCCGGACTCGCCTATAAGGCGAAGGCGTTTATTAATTGGTGTCCCAAAGATAAAATTGGCCTAGCTAACGAAGAAGTTATTGGCGGCAATTGCGAACGCTGTGGAACTCCCGTCGAGAAAAAAGAAAAAGAACAGTGGATGCTCGCCATTACTAAGTATGCAGACCGATTGATCGATGATCTGAAAGACGTCGACTATTTGCCGAAGATTAAAAAGCAGCAGGAAGATTGGATTGGCCGAAGCGAAGGCGCCGAAATTACATTTGGCGATATTGCTGTTTTTACAACACGTCCGGACACAATCGACGGCGTGACGTATGTCGTACTCGCTCCTGAACATCCGTTAGTCGAAAAAATGACAACCAACGAGCAGAGAAAGGAGGTTGCGAGTTATCTTGAAGATGTAAAGCAGAAAACCGAGATTGAGCGCGGTGATGATTCCAAAGAAAAGACGGGCGTATTTACGGGTTCGTTCGTGACAAATCCATTTAATGGCGAAAAAGTTCCAGTTTGGGTGGCTGATTACGTGCTTGGACATTATGGAACTGGTGCAGTGATGGCTGTGCCAGAGCATGATGAGCGTGATCGGACGTTTGCCGAGAAGTTCGAATTGCCAATTATCGATAAGCCATTGGTGACCTTCGACGAGGCAGTCAAAAAGTCTGGTGGTACAAAGAAAACCACCTACAAACTCCGCGATTGGGTATTTTCTCGTCAGCGTTACTGGGGCGAGCCGATTCCGCTCGTCCATTGTGAGAAAGACGGATGGGTTGCGGTTCCGGACGATCAACTGCCGGTCGAATTGCCACAGGTCGAGAAATACGAACCGACTGATAACGGCGAATCGCCGCTTGCTTCTATCGAGTCATTCGTGAACACCACGTGTCCTACATGTGGGGGAGTTGCGAAGAGAGAGACTGACACTATGCCGAACTGGGCGGGGTCTAGCTGGTACTTTTTGCGCTACGCGGATCCGCATAATGATGAGGCGTTCGCGTCAAAGAAAGCGTTGAAGTATTGGATGCCCGTTGATTTGTATAACGGCGGCATGGAGCACACCACGCTCCACTTGTTGTACTCGCGCTTCTGGAACAAGTTTCTGTTTGACCAGGGATTGGTGCCAGTCAGCGAGCCATATCAGCGTCGTCACTCTCATGGTTTGATCATGGCTGAAGACGGTACGAAGATGAGTAAGTCTGTCGGCAATGTTGTAAATCCTGATGATATCGTGAAGGAATTCGGCGCTGACACGCTCCGTGTTTACGAACTGTTCATGGGGCCATTCGAGGAGCCAGTGCCGTGGAGCATGAATGGCGTAGTCGGTGTGAAACGTTTTTTGGATAAAATAACCCGAATCGGTGATCGCGTAGGGGTCGACCCATGCGTCGACCCTCTCTCCGTGGATCGCGCATTGCACAAGGCCATCAAGAAGGTGACGGCGGATATTGAGGGTTTTAAATTCAATACCGCGGTCGCCACCATGATGACGTTTGTGAACGAGGCTCAGGATAAGGGAATTTCCAAAGAGAGCTTTGAGAAGTTCTTGCAGATTCTGGTTCCTTTCGCTCCTCACACTGCTAATGAACTTTGGGAAAAGTTGGGTCATGAAGGATTTGTAGAAGCGCAGTCTTGGCCGATGTTTGACCCGGCCATGCTGATTGAAGAAGCTGTGACCATGGCGGTCCAAATCAACGGTAAGTTGCGGGCGAATATCTCTGTGCCCCCGGATTCTGCAGATGATGAGGTTGTTGCGGTCGCGAAGGCCGACGAGAATGTAAAAAAGTATTTGACTGTGGAACCAAAGAAGACGATTGTGGTGAAGAATAAGATTGTGAATTTTGTGGTGTGATGAAGGTAACGCCGAGCAGAGCTCTCAGAGTTTTGCTCGGTGTTTTTATTTGTGGTGTAGCTATCTACTCGTTCTTTCCTGGATTTGCTCCTCGTCCAAACTCTGTTGCCTTTTATCTTGGGAAAGATGCGAGCGTGACGGGCGTTATCATGAGGCATCAGGCGGGGAAGAAGAGTGACAAAGTGACGCTTGAGCGATTAACCGTGAATGGGGAAGAGGTTCTTGATAAGGTGTTGCTTTATCTTCCGGCTGGTGCAAAAGCCGAGCTTGGGGACAAGGTGGGGGTTCACTGTAATTTGTATAAACCACATCCGTTTGCCGATTTTCAGTATGACCGCTGGTTAGCTGCCAGACAGATTTTTGCTTTGTGCAGGAGCAGTAATTCGCCCTTCGTGCTAGAGCGTGAAGCCGCGCAAGGTCCGCGAGTTTGGTTGGGCAACCTTCATACCACCGCGGTTGAGTATATTGACGCTTCGATACCAGACCCGCATGCCCAGTTACTTGCGGGTTTACTACTTGGCGATAATGCTTTTACTGACGAGTGGAAAGAACAGTTTATTCGTACTGGCACTTCGCACGTGGTGGCTGCGAGCGGATACAACGTGGCGCTTGTGTCATCACTCGCGTTTGCCTTTCTTGTTTATGCAGGCCTGCGCAGACAATACGCTTTTCCGTTCGTGATCGCTGCGGTTGCGGGATTCGTCATTATTGCCGGAGCCGAGGCGGCAGTGACGCGTGCGGGCATTATGGGCGTTATTGGCCTCTCGGCGACCCAACTCGGTCGGAAGAGCTCGGCGAAGACTGCATTATTGTTGACCGCTGCTATCATGCTTGCCCTTGAGCCGAGACTCCTTCGCGATGATCCAGGGTTTCAGCTGTCGGTCTTGTCGACCATGGGGCTCATGGCTTTTGCTAAACCAATCGCGCAGAAGATCGATTGGATCCCCGAGCGGTTTGGTATCCGCGAATCTTTTGCCTGCACCCTGGCCGCAACTTTGGCGACTCTGCCGATTTCTATTTTTAGTTTTCATCGTGTGTCTCTAGTTGGTCCGCTCACGAATCTAATCATTTTGCCTTTTGTTCCTTACGCCATGGCCACAGGAACGATCGGTGTTTTAAGCCAGGCTGTCCTTAACTCGCTTGACCTTCGCAGCCTCCCTAACCTTTTAGCCTTTCCCGGTTGGTTATTGCTCGAGATTATTCTCGACGTTATCCAGGCAATGGCGAACCTTCCATTCGCGGTACTTAACCTTTGAACTTGACCATCTTTATAAATCCCCGTATCTTTCAGGCCAATTAACCGAACTTTTATGGCCGAAGTACAAAAAACATTAGTGTTGGTGAAACCAGACGCTTTGCAACGCGAACTTGCTGGTGAAGTTATTCACCGCTTGGAACGAAAGGGCCTCAAGATTGTGGCGATGAAAATGGCACATCTCGATGAAGTCACGCTCCGCGAGCACTACGGCCATCTCCAAGAGAAGGTTTGGTTCCCGTCACTCCTCCAGTTCATGATGCAGACCCCGGTGATTGCCATGGTGCTTGAAGGACTCGACGCGATTGAAACGGTCCGCCTCATTGTGGGCGCTACAAATCCACGTGCCGCTGACGCCGGAACTATCCGCGCCGACCTGTCCATGAACGTCCCTTCAAACATGGTCCACGCTTCTGACTCTATCGAAGCCGCCGCCGCCGAGGTGAAGCGTTTCTTTAAAGATGACGAGATTTTTGCCTACGAAAAGCTGACCGATAAGTTCCACTTTGGTGAGGGTGTGTAAGAAGGGCTTGGAAGGCTGAAAAAGCGGCGCTATTGCGCCGTTTTTTGCTTTTTGTTAGGGTCAAAGTCTCGTTCTATCCAAGAAAACGTCTAACCGTATTGGGGGGGAGTCATGAATAAGGGGGCTGACGACGATTGGGTTGACGAGGCAGAGTTCGGCGATGGGTCGGAAATTGAATCCACCTTTCGTCCCTCGGATGCACTCCGGTTTCTGTCTTTTCAGCGCGAGCTTGAATCGATCGAACGCCTCTGGGCCGCCTACAAGCGGCACCGGAAGCGCGGGGCGAAGATGAAGTCCGCTTTCTACCACGCGTGGAAGACGGTGCATCGGAGCGGGGAAGACGCTCTACCGTCGCTCGGCGCCAGAGATTTCTGGAGCTTGATCGTTGGTCGGACGGACTATTCGCAGCTGTACGCCGACACCATCGTGAGCGAGTACGCTCATCCGTTCAGGAAGAAACTGCGGGCTCACAACGGAGCAGCCAACCGGGTGAGTCCGGTAAAATTGCTTCAGTTGTGGATCCGGACCCGCGACCGCGTAGATCGACTCGGCCGTTTGGCGTGTTTCGAGGCGAAAAGAAACTACGTCTTCGGTTCACAGTTCTCACAGATCCAGATCGCGGATCCTGACCAGTGGATTTCTGACGACGTCGTTGCCATCGACGAACTTTCACTCAACCGACTGTTCGTGCGCGACGCTTCTCAAGACGTGTATACGGTGTTTGTGCTTGATACGCGTAAATATAATCGGCTCGTCAAGAGCAAGGTTCGGGTGACGCTGTCGTATGACGAGGCAAAGCGGTGGTTTGACGAGTGGACTGCTGTGGCACCCACTCATCATCTCGTGAAGATGGAGGAGCGTACCTGTCGGGTAGTGCGGGTGAAGGCCAAGAAGAATCGTCCGGAGCGTCTGTACTACGTGGAAGATGATGATCGCCGCAAGCGTTCATTCTCCCGACTGCGGAAGTACGAACACCTCGCTTCCACTTGGGAGGAGGCGCACCCCGAAGAAGGCGTAGCGCACCCGCGCATCAACGACAGCCGCGGGATGCTTCTCACCGTTGTCTCGATTCACGAGGGTGATGAGCTCCGTCTCCCCACGCGTTCATGCGCGCTCGCACTCAAGCGGATCGCCAAACGGCGTATGTGGTCGAAGGCTCCGCTCTCGGTGCTTAGTGAGCAAGCACGGCCGCTCCGTCGTTTGAAAGACGCTGAAGGGACCCACCGCGACTCGAATCCTGATTACTGGGACGCGAAGATCATCGGCAACTACCGCTGGAAGGACGATGATCGGTTTGTCGAAGTGCTGGTGGAGCAGAAGTTCACCACGCTTCAAGACCGCATCAACGAGGAAAATGCCACGGACGACTTGAACCACGGCGTGCGTCGGGGGAAGCAGATCCTTCGGCTCCTCAAGTCCTACTTCCCGGTGGAGATCTATTCGGTCGATTGGGACTCCCAAGCGGTGCAGGACAGACTCCTCCGCTACTGGGAAGAGCGTTTCAGTGATTGATCGTAACCGTGCCCCGGGCTCGAAGCCTGGGGCGCGGTTCCTCTTTTTTTAAGGCTCGTGTACTCTATTCAAGGGCGCAGAAAGTATTCGAAAAAATCTGTTAGGAGGTAATCCGACTCCAGATTTTTGCGAATGCTTTCGAAGCCCGATATCTGTTGAACCCAATCCTATGAACATCGTCGTCTTACTTGGTACGGTTCGTAAAGGTCGTCAATCAGAAAAACCGTATAGAGTTATTTTAGATCTATTAAAAAAGAAAGGCGCTGAGGTGGTTGCGGTCGATTGCGCTGACCTCGACTTGCCGAGATTTGACGGCGAACGCTATGAACACGCAGGCGTAAAACTGCTCACGAGTGCGGTGGCCGCTGCTGACGCAATTATTGTTGTCACACCGGAATACAATCATTTCATTCCCGGGGTTCTGAAGGATGCGATTGATTTCTGTAGAAAGCGCGAAATCATGAGTAAGCCGTTGGCGACTGTTGGTGTCTCGAGTGGTGCGTTCGGGGGAGTGCGGGCTATTAAACAGCTCGAGGCTATTTGGATCGGTAGTAAGGGGATTGTCTTGCCGGTCTTTTTGCCAACACCGATGATCGAACAATTCGATGAACAGAACCCTCCTACGGATTGGTTGGCAAAGGCAGAATCTTTTGTAGATCTCGCCATTCAAATGTTCACTGTTATTGCTGAGGGAAAGAAAATCGTTGCGAAATAATATGAACATTTTGAAAGTCACGGGTGGAAAACCGCTTCACGGTTCAGTCAAAATTGCCGGTGCAAAGAATGCCGCATCAAAAATGATGATCGCGTGCTTGCTGACTGCTGACGAAGTCACGCTCGAGAACGTGCCACTGCAGCAGGAGTCTGAAATCGCTCGCGAACTCATTACCATGCTCGGCGCGAAGACTGAACTAGTCGACCACACCCTGAAGATTCAGGTGAAAGAGATCGCTACGACTTCAGCTATGCAACTGTCACGCAAGAACCGCCTGGCGATTCTCGCGCTTGCGCCGTTGCTTCATCGTGCGGGGGAGGGCTATGTCCCAACCCTCGGTGGCGACAAAATTGGGCCTCGACCAGTGAATTTTCATATTGATGTCCTTGAGAAAATGGGTGCAACTATTGAAGCGGATACTGAAGGGTACCGAGCAACGGTGAAAGGCGGTCTCAAAGGAACGCTGATTGAACTGCCATATCCATCAGTAGGTACGACTGAAACTGCGATTTTGGCTGGCGTGCTCGCGAAGGGTCGAACAGTGATTAAGAACGCGGCCATTGAATCCGAGATTCTCGATCTCATTTTGATGCTCCAGAAGATGGGCGCGATTATTGAGATGGGTGCTGGTCGTCATATTGAAATTACTGGGGTCGAAAAATTGCACGGCTGTACGCATCGCATTTTGCCGGATCGTATGGAGGCGGCGAGCTATGCTTCAATGGCACTTGCGACTCGTGGTGAGATCTTCTGCGAGGGTGCAGAACATCGAGATATGATCACTTTTCTGAATGCTGTCCGACGAATGGGCGGGGAGTACGTTGTTGAAGAAAGCGGTATTCGTTTTATCGGCTCAAAGAAATATAACGGTTTGCAGATTGAAACCGATACGCATCCCGGTTTTATGACTGATTGGCAGCAACCGCTTGTCGTGGCGTTGACGCAGGCCGAGGGAACGAGCGTGGTACACGAAACGGTTTTTCAGGAAAGATTCGCGTACGCAGAAGAACTCGTAAAGATGGGCGCGGATATTACGTTGTTCGAGAATTGTCTCGGCGAGGTGTCATGTCGCTTTAAGGACCAGAATTACAAGCACTCCGCAGTCATTAAGGGACCGACGGCGTTGAAGCCTGCGACTGAACTTAAAGTGCCAGATATCCGTGCTGGTCTTGCATATGTCATCGCCGCGCTCGTTGCTGACGGGGAGTCGACGCTGACTGGCATCGAGCATCTTGAGCGCGGGTACGAGGATTTGTTTGGTAAGCTTCGATCAGTGGGTGCCGATATCTCTGTTGAATAATTTTCTTCCTGGGACGCAGAATGTTTTCGGAAAAATTGTTAGGAGGTAATCTGACACCAATTTTTACGAGAACATTCGTAGTCCCAAAAAAAGCGTGGACAAAAACTATGTTCTTATCTCTTCTCTTCACATCGCCATTTCTCGCTTTGGCCTGGGCCACGGCGTTGATTTTGTCGCTCACTGTCCACGAGTTCGCGCACGCGCTCGTGGGGAAGTGGAGAGGAGACGATACCGCTGAACAGCTGGGGAGACTGACGTTGAACCCGCTAGCCCATCTCGATATCGCCGGCACGCTTATGTTACTTATTGTTGGTTTTGGTTGGGCTAAGCCGGTGCCATTTAATCCTACTCGCCTCAAGAATCCGCTGGCCGATGGAATTGCCATCGCGCTCGCTGGCCCCTTCGCCAACCTTATTTTGGCTGTTATTGCAGCCGGAGTTTTTCACGGACTCGCTAAGTCAGGGTCGCTCGATCCTAATTCTATCTTGCCGGCGTTCTTGATTTTTGTGCTGCTCGTGAACATGCTTTTACTTTTCTTTAACCTTATTCCAGTTCCACCGCTCGATGGCTCGAAGGTCCTCGATGCGGCGCTCGTGCATGGTAACGCGCTTCAGGCTCGCGACTGGTTGGAGGTGAATGGTCCGAAGATTCTGCTGGGTTTGGTTATTCTTTCTTTGGTGACTCCGTTTAATGTTTTTGTGGTGGTGCAGGCACCAGCCACCATCGCCTGCGATCAGCTCTCTCAAACGTCATGCCTGGGTCTTCTCGAGCAATATCTTGGAGAATAGCAGAGATTAGCGAAAATATTTGTTTTCTGCAGGGGGACAGTCCCGGTTGACCAATAATTTCTCTTATGTTAGAGTTTTGCCACTTTTATGCCCACCATCAATCAACTCATTAGAAAGGGCCGTACGTCTGCTAAGCGCAAGAGCAAGTCTCCGGCCATGCAGTACACGCACGATTCCCTGCACCGTTTGCGCACCGTTCTCCCTAAGGGGGCTCCGTTTAAGCGCGGCGTGTGTGTGAAGGTCACCACCATGACTCCAAAAAAGCCAAACTCGGCTTTGCGTAAGATTGCGCGTATTCGCCTTTCTAACGGCACGGAAGTCACGGCCTACATTCCTGGCGAAGGTCACAACCTCCAGGAACACTCCATTGTTATGATTCGCGGCGGACGTGTGAAGGACCTTCCTGGTGTGCGTTATCACATCGTGCGCGGACGCTATGACGCCACCGGCGTTGAGGGCCGCAACCGTAGCCGTTCACTGTACGGTACAAAGAAACCAAAGGCTGCCAAGGCAAAGAAGTAAGGTTTAACTAAATTATTCAATAGTTCTCGAGTACCGCACACCACGCGGGAAGAAAAAACGGGAACCCAAAACACTAATATAATATGCGTGGTAAAGCTGCTGTTAAGCGCGTTCTCATTCCCGACTTTAAGTATGGGAATGTTTTGGTTGCAAAGCTCATCAATTACGTCATGAAGGATGGTAAGAAGTCTACGGCCGAACGGGTCGTGTATGATTGTTTTGCGATTGTTGCCGAGGAAACAAAAGAAGACCCAATGGTTGTCTTTGATAACGCTCTCAAAAACATCACGCCAACCGTTGAAGTGAAGAGCAAGCGCGTTGGTGGTGCTAACTACCAGGTGCCTATGCCGGTTCGCGGTGATCGCCGCTACGCTTTGGCGTACCGCTGGCTCCTGGACGCCGCTCGCGGCAAGAAGGGCAAGCCAATGGCCGAGAAGCTCGCAGAAGAGATTATGCTCGCCGCTAAGAATGAAGGTGACTCCGTGAAGAAGCGTGCCGACGTTCAGCGTATGGCTGATGCCAACCGTGCCTTCGCTCACTTCGCTCGGTAATTTCCATTTTCTATGAACCGTGATTATCCGTTAGAGCGAGTTCGCAACATCGGAATCATTGCGCACATTGACGCTGGTAAGACCACTACCACAGAGCGCGTGCTTTTCTACACCGGTAAGAAGCACAAGATTGGCGAAGTGCATGAGGGCGAAGCCACCATGGACTGGATGGAGCAGGAACAGGAGCGCGGTATCACTATTACGGCTGCGGCTACTACCTGTTTCTGGAAGGATCACCGCATTAACATTATTGACACCCCAGGACACGTGGACTTCACCGTTGAAGTTGAGCGTTCTTTGCGCGTGCTTGATGGCGGCGTGACCGTTTTTGACGGTGTGGCTGGCGTTGAACCGCAGTCAGAAACCGTGTGGCACCAGGCTGATAAATACGGCGTGCCACGCGTTTGTTATATCAACAAATTGGACCGCACGGGCGCAGACTTCTATAAGGACTTGGCGAGCATTCACGCCCGCCTCTCTACAAACGCACATCCTATTCAGTTGCCGATTGGCGTTGAATCTGATTTCGTGGGTTTGATCGACCTTTTCACCCGCAAGGCCTACATCTATAAGGATGACCTCGGAAAAGAAATTGACGAGATTGAAGTGCCGGAGGAATACAAAGAGAAGGTTGAGAAGTTCCGCGCACAGCTTGTAGAGGCTTGTGTTGAGCATGATGAAACACTCATGGAGCGTTTCTTTGCTGGCGAAGAAATTTCTGTCCCAGAACTGAAGGCCGCGCTTCGCAAGGGCGTTATTGCCATGAAAGTATTTCCGGTTATTTGTGGTTCATCCTTGAAGAACAAGGGCGTTCAGCAGATGCTTGATGCGGTTGTCGATTTCCTACCGTCTCCGCTTGATCGTCCGGCCATTTCTGGTTTTAATCCGGACAATCCAGAGGAGTTGATTGAATGTCCAGCTAAGGATGACGCACCATTTGCGGCGCTCGCCTTTAAGATTGCCGCTGATCCATTTGTGGGCAAGCTTGCTTTCTTCCGCGTGTACTCTGGCTCTGTGAAGTCTGGTTCATACATCTTGAACTCTTCTACCGGTGAGAAGGAGCGCTTGTCCCGCATTGTCCGCTTGCACGCTAACTCGCGTGAAGAAGTGGACCAGGTGTATGCCGGTGAAATTGCCGCTGCCGTAGGTTTGAAAGGCACCGCTACCGGTCAGACGCTCTGTGATCCGGATCACCCAATTGTTCTCGAGTCCATCACCTTTGCTGCTCCGGTTATTTCCCAGGCTGTTGAACCAAAGACGAAGGGCGATCAGGAACGCATGGGCATGGCACTTGGAAAACTCATGGAAGAAGATCCTACTTTCCATGTGAACACTGATCCCGATTCCAATCAGACGATTATTGCAGGCATGGGCGAGCTTCACCTTGAAATCATGGTGGATCGCATGAAGCGTGAATACTCGGTCGAAGTGAACGTCGGCAAGCCACAGGTAAGCTACCGTGAAACCATTCGCGCTTCAGCTGAAGGTGAAGGACGCTACATTAAGCAGTCTGGTGGTCGCGGTCAGTATGGTCACGCATGGTTGCGTGTAGAACCGTTCATTGATCCTGAAGGCGAGAACTTCGTCTTTGAGGACGAGGTGAAGGGCGGTGCAATTCCGCGCGAGTTCATTACCCCAATTGGTAAGGGCGCGCGTGAAGCGTGTGATCGCGGTGTGTTGGCAGGCTTCCCACTCATTAACATCAAGGCCACTGTTTTTGACGGTTCGTACCATGATGTTGACTCTAATGAAGCCGCCTTTAAGATGGCCGGCTCCATGGCTTTCCAGGCAGCTATTAAGAACGCTAAGCCAGTCTTGCTCGAGCCAATCATGAAAATCGAGGTGGTAACACCAGAAGACTTCATGGGTACAGTGGTTGGAGACTTGAACAGCAAGCGCGGACAGATTCAGGAGATGGGCGATCGCGGAAACATGAAGACCGTCCGCGCTCTTGTGCCTCTCGCTGAAATGTTCGGCTACGCTACAAACCTCCGTTCGTTGACCCAGGGTCGCGCCTCCTCCTCCATGGAGTTTGGCGAGTACCAGGAAACCCCACGCAACGTGACGGAAGCCATTATCAAAGAAAGAACGGGCAAGCTATCAGAAAGAGTGTAGGAAAAAGCAAAGCACCCCTCACGGGGTGTTTTTGCTTTACAAAAGCTAAGTTTTTTGCTAGAGTTGCCGGTCCCTTTTATTGGAGGTAAACGTGGACGAACCAACGTTTCTTGTTGTCGATGACGACCAGGCTAAGCTAGCTGGCGCCGTGGAGGTGGTGAAGGAGATTTTTCCCGGAGCGGATATCAAAGAAAGGCTCATTGGGTTCATGGAACCGTGGACCAGGCAGACGCTCGCGGAATATGTCCGTACCGAGGATCGTGACGTGGTCATCATGGACAATAGCTTGGGAATGGTCTTGGGTGGTTCGATCGGCGGACCTCTCAGGAAGATGCTCGGTCCTGACCATTCCATGGAGCTCGTGATCTATAGCGGGGATCTCTCCGCTTGGAAGGGCTCACCGTTCGCCGGCGCACTTGGCCGTCTGGGCTGGCATTACGGAGCAACGCGTAAAGACGAGTTGCGGGAGACGCTCGTACAGTTGCGTCAAGACAAGTTCTCAGGCAAATAGCGTCGTTCGGATCCCGTCGTTGGCTTTGTGCCGACGGTGGGATTTTACTTTCCACCTATTTTTTTGACTTTGCGCACCTGAGTGTCTAAGCTTTCCGCATATGCAGAACTCCCAACTTGATCGATTGCTGAAATTAGCCAAGCGAACGGGCGACCGTCTCATAGTCACGAGTAATGACGGCGCCGAGCCGGTGGTCATCCTTCCGCTCGCTGAGTACGAAGGCATGTTAGACGCTATGACCTTTTTTCGCAGCGAAAAAGGGGGGAGCTCCAATCCCGCGTTTGAGGAAAATACAAACAACGAAGGCGGGTTTGACGCAGATGTTGAGAGAGGTCACGTGAGAAATGCCGTTACTGCTGAGGAGGCCGAAGGGGACTTCGATCCGGTGGCTCTTGAACGCCAGGTAATGGCCGCCATGAACCGGGAGGAGCCAGAGGTCGTGCCGGTCGAAACTTCAGCAGAAAGCCAGGCTACGCCAGTTCCGGAAGAAACCACAAGAAAACCCATTACTCGTAAGGTAAATCAGCCGGAAGACGGGGGAGAAGAGCGGTTCTATCTGGAAGCAGTGTAAACATTGGGGTTCTTCGTCCACCCAGCCCCTTGCGCGTTTTACTGAGCTTTGTTACACTCCTCCCGCATTTAAATCTTAGTATTTCATCATTCTTTGCGCCTTTTCTCCTCACCCGGGGAAAAAACGCTCCATAAACTTGTATGGCAGAGCAATTTGTGCGTGAAAAGCCACACGTTAACGTTGGCACTATTGGTCACGTTGACCACGGCAAGACCACTACGACCGCTGCTTTGACTGCTGTTTCAGCAGCCCGCGGCCTCGGTAAGACTAAGTCTTACGCTGATATCGCCAAGGGCGGTACGGTTCGTGATGCGTCCAAAATCGTGACTATCGCTACCAGCCACGTTGAGTATTCCTCAGCCAAGCGCCACTACGCGCACGTTGACTGTCCAGGACACGCTGATTATGTGAAGAACATGATCACGGGTGCTGCTCAGATGGACGCCGCAATTTTGGTGGTTTCCGCCGCTGACGGTCCAATGCCTCAGACTCGCGAGCACATTCTTCTCGCTCGCCAGGTTGGTGTTCCGTACATCATCGTCTTCTTGAACAAAGTTGACCTTGTTGATGATCCAGAACTCCTTGACCTCGTTGAACAGGAAGTTCGTGACCTTTTGACCAAGTACCAGTACCCGGGTGACACCACGCCAATTATCCGCGGTTCCGCCTCTAAGGCGCTTGAGAACCCAGCTGATGATACGGCTGCTAAGCCAATCCTTGATATTATCAAGGCCTTGGATGAATACGTTCCAGATCCAGTTCGTGATACCGAGAAGCCATTCTTAATGTCAGTGGAAGACGTGTTCTCCATTGAAGGACGCGGTACGGTGGTCACCGGTCGTATCGATCGCGGTGTAGTTAAGGTAAACGACGAAGTTGAAATCGTTGGTCTTAAGGATACCCAGAAGACGGTAGTCACTGGCATCGAAATGTTCAACAAGTCCCTTGATTCCGGTATGGCCGGAGATAACGCCGGTGTTCTGTTGCGCGGCGTGAAGAAGACGGACGTTGAGCGCGGTCAGGTACTGGCCAAGCCAGGTTCCGTGACCCCTCACACTAAGTTTGAAGCTGAAATCTACGCTTTGACTAAGGAAGAGGGTGGTCGCCACAAGCCGTTCTTTAAGGGCTACAAGCCACAGTTCTACATCCGCACTACGGATGTAACCGGTGAAATTGAGCTCCCAGCAGGAACCGAGATGGTTATGCCAGGAGACACGGTTAACTGTGTCGTAACCCTCATGAGCACGGTTGCTCTTGAAGACAAGATGCGTTTCGCTATCCGCGAGGGTGGCCGCACGGTTGGTGCTGGTGTGGTTGTAAAAATTATTGAATAATGTCCCACATGTAGGGGCGGGTTTAAAGACTCGCCCCTACCTCTGTAAACAATTGTCCTTTGTTCCCCTTGTATGGCCGATAAAGAAAAGAAAACTGAAGGTGAGAAGGAGCAGCGGATTCGTATTAAGATCCGCGCCTATGACCACAAGGTCATTGATGCTGCCACGGTGACTATTATCAAGACAGCGGAAAGAAGCGGGGCTAACGTGCTTGGTCCGGTGCCTCTGCCTACAGAACGCCGCCGCTACACGGTGAACCGTTCCACCTTCATTGATAAGCAGTCGCGTGATCAATATGAGATGCGTATCCATAAGCGTCTCATTGACATCATGAATCCTACGGAACGGACCATTGACGCTCTTATGAGCTTGAACCTTCCAGCCGGTGTCGACATCGAAATTAAAATGTAACGTGCGCGTTCGGGATTGCGATCTCAGCATCAGCTCCGCTGGTACCGCGATCGCAATCTCGAACAACCCCTCCTACAGTGAACCGGAAAGAAAGATCCTTTATTGGAAAACCTTCCCGACGCTTCATGCGGAGTTTGTGAGAGGAATTGCCTATTCACACCTGAACAAATCAACCTGAATGTATTAGCTCATTCGAGCATTACTTCAGGCTATAGCCCCCAACTTCCTTTGTGGAGTGACGTGGCTGTAGTCTGTTTTTGTTCAAAACGAACGTTCCGCCCACGGCTAACGTGGTGAACGATGATTCTATGAAATATATCATTGGTACAAAACTCGAGATGACCCAGGCTTTCCGTCCGGACGGATCGGCTGTGGCGGTGACTCTTATTTCTGCTGAGCCATGTACGGTGGCTCGTCTTGGAAAGGATGATTCAGGCCACTCCGTCGCCATCATTGGCGTCGGTAAGACCAAGCATCCGGCTAAGGCTCAAGCTAAGGAAGCGTTTGCACACATGCAGTCGCTTCGTCTCAAAGACGGCCAGACACTAGAAGTCGGTGCAGTCTTGTCCGTGAATGACTTTACCGTGGGCGACAAGATCACGGTCATTGGCACGAGTAAGGGCAAGGGCTTCCAAGGTGTGGTTAAGCGCCATGGATTCCATGGTCACCCAACCACCCACGGTCACAAAGACCAGGTCCGTAAGTCTGGTTCCATCGGTGCGGGTGGCGTGCAGCGCGTGTTCAAGGGCATGCGCATGGCCGGCCGAATGGGTGGAGATCGGGTTACGGTGCAAAATCTTGAGGTCATCACCATTGATACAGAAAAGAACATTTTGGGTGTGATGGGCGCAGTTCCGGGCGCGCGCGGAGGTTCGATCACCATTCATGAAACTGACGGAAATGTATGGCACAAGTAAAATGCTACACCTGGGATGGTAAAGATGCAGGCACGGTCTCCGTGTCTGACAAGCTTTTTGCTGTGACACCAAAGCTGTCTGTTATTCATGATGTCATCGTGGCACAGGATGCTAACAGCCGGGTCATTCATTCTCACGCTAAGGATCGCTCTGAGGTTCGCGGCGGTGGACGAAAGCCATGGAAGCAGAAGGGTACTGGTCGTGCTCGCCACGGTTCTTCACGCTCACCAATTTGGATTGGTGGAGGTGTGACCCATGGTCCGCAGAGTGACCAGAACTTCTCTTTGAAGATCAACAAGAAAACCAAGCGCTTGGCGATGGCTATGTTGTTGACGGATAAGATGAACGACGGTGCCTTTGTAGCTTTGGAAAACTATGCACTTCCAGAAGGGAAGACAAAGTTCGCAAACCAGATGCGCAAGGCGCTTCCGGGGGCAGGTAAATCCGCTCTCGTACTCTTGACTGTTGGCGACGACGTTATGCTCCGCGCAGCCAAGAACTTGCCTAAGACAAAGACTATGTACGCCCACAGCTTGAACGCTCGTGATTTGGCTAAGTATGCTTTCGTCTTGGCTTCCAAGACCGCTATTGAGACTCTTGAACACACTTTTGCTCTCTAATATGGCGATCTTCAAAAAGAAAACAGCAGTGCCAGTGGAAGCCGATGTGAAGACAGAGGCTCCGAAGGAGGTTAAGAAAACAGCTCCTAAGGCGAAGAAAGAAGAAAAGCGCGATGTACTTAAGGCACAGGGTGGTGCAGTTTCTGCTTTGGCCGCCCGGACGCTTTTGGCTCCGCTCGTAACGGAGAAGACGGCACATTTGGCTGATGCTGGTGTTTACGCTTTCCGTGTTCCGCTTAATGCTAATCGTGTAGCTGTACGCGCTGCTTTTAAGGAGCTGTACAAAGTGGCACCAGCTAACGTGAATATCATGCGTGTGCACGGTAAGGAATCTAAGTCTGGACGTTTCGCTTCTCGGGCTTCAGATTGGAAGAAAGCTATGATCACTCTTCCAGCTGGTTCTCGGGTAGACATTTTTGCGCTCTAGTATGCCAATCACCAACTATAAACCAACAACTGCAGCTCGCCGGAAGTCCAGCGTGCAGTCATTCAAAGACGTCACGAGCTCAACGCCCCTGAAGTCACTTTTGAAGTCCCGCAAGGAACAGGCTGGCCGCGGTGCCGGTGGTAAGATCACCGTTCGTCATCGTGGCGGTGGTGGACGTACGCACGTTCGCGTGATTGACTGGAAATTTGATCGCTTGAATATTCCAGCCAAGGTCCAGACCATTGAATACGATCCAAACCGCGGTGCTCGTTTGGCGCTTCTGGCCTATGCCGATGGTTTGCGCGTTTACGTTCTTGCTCCACACGGTCTGACAGTCGGGATGACCGTAGTATCTAGCAAAGAGAAGGGCGAGCCGTCCGTTGGCAACCGTTTCCCGCTTGAAAAAATTCCAGTCGGTATGCAGGTTCATAACATTGAACTTCAGCCAGGCGGAGGCGGACAGATTGTCCGTGGTGCCGGTACGTCAGCTGAGCTCCTCGCTATTGAGGGAGATCACGCGACGCTCCGCTTGCCTTCCGGCGAAGTTCGCCGAGTACTAAAGGTTTGCATGGCGACCATTGGTACTGTTTCTAACCCAGATTGGAGCTTGGTGCGCTGGGGCAAGGCTGGTCGTACGCGTTGGCGCGGTATTCGCCCAACCGTTCGTGGTAAAGCCATGAACCCGGTTGATCACCCACACGGTGGAGGTGAAGCTAGAAACTCTATTGGTCTCAAGCATCCGAAGACGCCAACCGGTAAGCCGGCCCTCGGAGTGAAGACTCGCAAAGAGCAGGCTTCAGACAGAATGATTGTCCGCCGTCGGAATCACGATAAGAATCGCGCAGTGTAAACCCCTATGACCCGAAGTCTAAAAAAAGGCCCGTTCGTAGCCGACCACCTTCAGAAGAAGGTGGACAAGCTTCGCCCAGGAGATAAGACGGTCGTGAAGACCTGGTCTCGCTCCTCCACCATCACTCCACAGATGGTTGGGTTTACGTTTGCTGTGCACAACGGTAAGGATTTCATTCAGGTGCGAGTTGTTGAAAACATGGTCGGCCACAAGCTAGGCGAGTTTTCTCCAACGCGTAAGTTTGTTCGCCACGCTGGCAAGATGGTTGCTGCTGAAGCAGCACCAGCTCCGGCCGCGGCCGCTGCCCCGGCAGCAGCTAAGAAGATCAGCCGATAAATTGCCATATGGAAGCTATCAGCAAAGCAAAATTTATCCGCATCGCTCCTCGAAAGTCTCGCCTGGTGGTGAGCCTCATTCGGGGGATGTCTATCGGCGCTGCTCGCCGCCAGCTTATGGTGTCTGACAAACTCGCGGCGACGCCAGTTTTAAAGGCGCTGAATTCGGCCATTGCCAACGCCGTGAACAACCTCAAGATGGATGAATCCACCCTGGTTGTTTCTAAGGCGTACGTGGATGAGGGGCCGAAGATTAAGCGTTCCACGCCCCGCGCGCAGGGTCGGGCTACACCGATTCGCCTCCGTATGTCGCACATCACCATTGCGGTCTCTGGACCGGATGAAGCGACGAAGGTGAAAAAAGTGACGGCGAAGAAATCTGTAGTAAAAGCTCAAACGACAACCGCCTAATATGGGTCACAAAGTCCATCCAAAAGCATTCCGTCTCGCCACCATTTACACTTGGGATTCCAAGTGGTTTGCCCGTGGCGGACAATTTATTTCTCAACTGAAAGAAGACGTTGAGCTCCGCGAATTCCTCCGCAAAGAACTGAAGGAAGCCGGTCTGAACGATGTCGGTATTGAGCGTACGCCGAAACAGTTGACCATCACGGTCCATGTTGCAAAACCAGGTTTCGTGATTGGCCGTTCCGGTGCCGGCATTGAGGATCTAAAGAAGAAGATCATGAAGGCCTTCTTCCGCGGTCGCCGGGTCACGCTGAACATCAACGCGACTGAGGTTTCTCGCCCGTCTCTTTATTCACAGATTATTGGCGAACAGATCGCTCAGGACATTGAACGCCGTCTCCCGTTCCGTCGGTCCATGAAAATGGCCATTGAACGCGTCATGAAGGGCGGAGCCAAGGGAGTTAAGATGACCCTGTCCGGACGTTTGAACGGAGCAGAAATCGCTCGTACGGAAACGCTGTCCCAGGGTTCTATCCCGCTTCATAACTTGCGCGCCGACATTGACTTCGCTCGCGTGCGAGCGAACACGGTTTACGGTGTCATTGGTATCAAAGTGTGGGTTTACCGCGGCGATGTTTTTGAAAAGGATAAGGCCGCTGAAGCTACCCAGTCCGCAGAAACGGCTCCGGAAGCCTCAAAACGTGCAGCTCCTACTCGCTACCGCGCACCTCGCGCCTAACTGACCCTGTCCTATGCTACTCCCCAAAAAAATGAAATATAGAAAGTGGCAAAAGCGACGCACCGCTGGTGATCGCGTTGCCACCCAGAAAACGGACGTTGCTTTCGGCTCCTTTGGCTTAAAAGCTATTACGGAGGCCTGGGTAACGGCTCGCCAGATTGAAGCTGCCCGCCGCGCGATGACGCGTGCGATTAAGCGCGGTGGAAAAATTTGGATCCGTATTTTTCCTGACCATCCGGTCACTAACCATGGCGCAGAAGCTCCGATGGGTAAGGGAAAGGGTGGAGTGGACTACTACATGGTTCCTGTCCGCGCCGGCACTGTCATGTTTGAGATGGACGGGGTGACGCCTGAGGTAGCTAAAGAGGCTTTCCGTCTGGCAGCTTACAAGCTCCCGGTTAAGACAAAGATTATTTCCCGCTAATATGCGCTATAAAGAACTTGACGGTAAAACCGAAAAAGAGCTCCAGGCGCTAATGGCGGAGGGGAGAGCCAGAATCCACGCGCTCAGATTGAGCCGTTCCATGAACCAGCTAAAAGGCGTGCGGGAAATCAGACAGGTTAGAAAAGATACGGCTCGCATGATGACCAAGTTGTCCGCTTTGAAGAAGTAATATGCCTAACGAAACCAAAAAAATCACCCGCCGCCGCTTGATCGGTACGGTCGTCTCTACTAAGATGATGAAAACCGTATCCGTTCGAGTTGACCGCACCGTGATCCATCCTAAGTAC
The DNA here is from genome assembly GCA_041659765.1 of Patescibacteria group bacterium. Taxonomy (NCBI): domain Bacteria; species Patescibacteria group bacterium. The sequence continues at coordinate 98,699 of JBAZXR010000001.1, forward strand.
GGTAAGCGCTACGCTGTGAGCGCTAAGTACTTGGCGCACAACGAATCTCCAGACATCCAGGCTGGTGATAAGGTTGTGATTGAAGAAACCAGACCACTGTCTGCGCTTAAGCGCTGGAGAGTAGTCAGTAAAGCCTAAGCCCTATGTTGCAACACCGATCAATGATCGCCGTGGCTGACAACAGCGGCGCCAAAAAGCTCCAGGTCATTCGTGTCCTGGGTGGCTACAAGAAGCGTTATGCCCGTTTGGGCGACGTCGTGACTGCTGTCGTGAAGGTCGCTGACCCGCACAACCCAGTCAAAAAGAGCGACGTAGTGCACGCGGTGATTGTCCGCTCACGCAAAGAAGTACGCCGTGAAGACGGCTCCTACATCCGCTTTGATGAGAACGCAGCTGTTCTGATCAATCGTGAAACAGGAGATCCTCGCGGAACACGTATCTTTGGACCAGTGGCTCGCGAGTTGCGCGCTGGTGGTTTCACTAAAATTGTGTCCTTGGCCCCTGAAGTCCTCTAATCCATCTACTATGAAAATCAAAACAGGCGACATGGTTCGCGTCATGGTAGGGAAGGATAAGGGTAAAGAAGGCAAAGTGACTCAGACGTTTCCAGAACTTGGTCTGGTGGTAGTAGAGGGCGTGCGCCTCACGGTCAAGCACATCTCGCCTAAGCGGATGAAGCAGCAGGCGGGGGCAGCTAAACCAGAAGGACAGAAGGTGACTTACAGCGCTCCGATCCGAGTAGAGAACGTGGCGGTGGTGTCTGGCGGTACGGTTGGTCGGGTTGGCTACAAAGTGACGGAAGGCGGTCAGAAGACACGCGTCCTTCACTCAAAGAAATCGGTCAAAGACATTGGCTAATTATGCAAACTCTTAAGGAACAATTTACGACCGTAGTTCAGCCGGCTCTCCGCCAGGAGTTTGGTTTGACTAACGTTCACGAAACCCCAACCATCTTGAAAGTGACGCTGAATGCCGGCTTTGGCAAAGGCAAGGATGCGAAGTTTTCTGATGTGGTGGTAGACACTTTCCGTCGTATCACTGGCCAGCAGCCAGTCAAAACCAAGGCCCGCAAGTCCATTGCTGGATTCAAGGTTAGAGAAGGTATGGTGGTTGGCGTGACAGTTACCCTGCGCGGTAAGAAGATGTGGGACTTCTTAGAGAAGCTGTCTCGCGTGTCATTCGCTCGTATTCGTGACTTCCGAGGTATCCCGGAATCGGCGGTAGATAAGGATGGAAACTTCAACTTCGGCATGAATGAACACACGTCGTTCCCGGAGATTCTGCCAGATGAAGTAGAATCACTGCACGGTCTCCAGATCACGATCACTACTACCGCCAAGAATCATGCGGAAGGAGTAGCGCTCATGAGGGGCCTCGGGTTCCCATTTGCTACGAAAGAGAAAATCAGCCGAGCCTAACCTATGGCAACAACGAACCAAATTGCTAAGTCCAAGAAGACGCCTAAGTTCATGACCCGCCACGTACTACGGTGCTGGCGCTGTGGCCGAAAGCGTTTCTTCATGCGGGACTTCGGCTTGTGCCGCATCTGTTTCCGTGAACTTGCAAACGTGGGCGAGATCCCAGGCATTCGGAAAGCTAGCTGGTAATCCTATGATGACAGACCCAATCTCAGACATGCTCACCCGCATCCGCAACGCCGCCATGGTGAAAGCGGAGGTGGTCACCATGCCCCTCTCACAAATGAAATTCGCTTTGGCGAAGATTCTAGAGAGCGAGGGCTTCCTTCAGGCTGTCAGCCGGGAGGAGCAGGGCGGACGCCCCATCTTGAAGGTGGAGCTTCGCTATGAACCGAATGGTTCACCCCGCGTCTCGGACTTGAAGCGCATTAGTAAGCCAGGCCGCCGTGTTTATGTGAAGGCGACTGAGCTGACTCGTGTCCGTTCAGGTTTTGGTATTGCGATTCTTTCAACCCCGAACGGACTCATGACGAGCGACGAGGCAAAGAAACGGCATTTGGGCGGAGAACTTATTTGCGAAATTTACTAATATGTCGCGAATCGGCAAAAAACCAGTTTTCCTCCCCGCCGGTGTAACCGCGGAGATCGCAAACGATAAAGTTACTGTAAAGGGTCCAAAGGGGGCTTTGACCTTGGCTCTTCACGCTCACGCTCACGTGGCCCAGTCTGCTGATAGCACTGGCATGGCTCAGCTTGATGTTACGGTGAATGATCCGGAGAATGACGACCGAGCCATCTGGGGTACCATGCGCGCACTTCTGAATAAGATGGTGAAGGGCGTGACTGAAGGCTACGCTAAGACACTCGAGCTCAATGGAGTTGGTTTCAAGATGAACTTGAAAGGCAAGGGACTCCTCATGTCACTTGGCTTCTCCCATGACGTAGAATACGAATTGCCAGAAGGCGTCGTAGCTAAGATCGAGGGGAACGTTCTGACGCTGTCCGGCATTGACGCGGAGGCAGTCGGTCGAGCAGCGGCAGAGATTCGCTCGCTCAAGAAGCCGGAACCATATAAAGGAAAAGGCTTTAAGTACTCTGACGAAGTGATTCGTCGTAAGGCTGGAAAGGCTGCGAAGAGCGAGAAATAAGCATATGACCCCAAAGAACATCCAAAAAAAGCGTGCACAGGCTGAACGCCGCGCTATCCGCACTCGCGCTAAGATCTCCGGAACCACGGAGCGACCGCGCTTGTCTATCTTCCGATCTTCTAAGCACATGAGTGCTCAGGTTATTGATGATACAAAGGGCAAGACTTTGGCCTCTGCTTCTGATCTGAAGATGGATGCCAAGAAGACAGGCCTGGAATTAGCGGCGATGGTTGGCCAGGAAGTGGCCGCCAAAGCCAAGGCTGCCGGCATCACGAAAGTCGTTTTTGATAAAGGCCAATTCCGTTTCCACGGGCGCGTAAAGGCGCTCGCTGAGGCGGCTCGTGAAGGCGGACTTGTATTCTAATCCTATGGAAGAACCAACAAAAATTGTTACTCCAGTAGTTGCTCCGGCTCCTGCCGGACAAGCTCCTCGCACGACTGATCGTCGCGGACCTCCGCAGCGCGGTGGTGCTGGTGCTGGCCGTGGTGGTCAGGGTCAAGGTGGTCGGGGCGGAGATAGCCGCGGACGCGGACCTCGCACCGGTGGCCGCCCAGAACGTGAACCACGCGAATTCGAGCAGAAGATTCTAGAACTTGTTCGCGTTACTCGCGTGACCAAGGGCGGTAAACGCATGCGTTTCCGCGCCTCTATTATCATCGGCGACCGTCGTGGTCGGGTGGGCTTTGGCGTAGCAAAGGGTGTTGACGTGGCTATGTCTGTAGAGAAAGCTTTCCGTCAGGCTAAGAAGAACATGATCACAGTGCCGCTCGTCAACGAGACTATTCCGCACGAGGTATATAGCAAGTACGCCGCAGCTAAAGTGCTTTTGAAGCCAGCACCTAAGGGTACTGGACTCAAGAGCGGCGGCCCGACCCGCATGGTGCTTGAACTGGCTGGTGTTCCGAACGCAGTTTCTAAGCTTCTTGGAGCCAAGAACAAGATCAACAGTGCTAAGGCCACCTTCTTGGCACTCAGTGCTTTGAAAATGCCTCTGCCAAAGGAGAACGCAAAGAAATAATATGGCAATTACTCTATCTAATTTACGCTCAGCTAAGGGTGCTCGCGCCCTGCCTAAGCGTGTAGGCCGCGGTCTTGGTTCTAAGGGAACCACCGCCGGTCGTGGTCAGAAAGGTCAAAGCTCTCGCTCCGGCGTGGGTGGACTTAAGCGTCTTGGTATGCGCCACACGCTGTTGGCCACTCCAAAGAAGCGTGGCTTCACGTCTTTGAGCGAAAAGCTGGTGTCTGTGAATATCGGCGAGCTCGAGAAGAAAACAATTGCTAATGAAGTAGTTACTCCAAAGACACTCGTGGCTAAGGGATTGATTCCGAAGGGTTCTCACGCAGCTAAGATCCTGGGCGGTGGTGAGTTGACGCACGCGATTGTGGTCAAGAACTGCGAGGTTTCAAAATCCGCAGCCGAGATGATCGCGAAGTTGGGCGGAAAGATTGAGTAACCATTCTTTTGAACGGTATGAACGTATTCCTGCGGATCCTGAAGACGAAAGAGCTCCGGAACGGTCTGCTCTTCATGCTCCTCTGTGTCACGGTATTCCGTATTGCCGCGCACATTCCGGTGCCGGGGATTGATTCGTCCGGTCTTGAATCTCTTCTGGCAGGAAACCAGTTTCTTGGGCTTTTGAACGTTTTTTCCGGCGGCACGCTGACGAGCTTTTCGATCGTGGCGCTTGGTGTTGGTCCCTATATCACGGCATCCATCATTTTCCAGCTGCTCGGAATGATTTTTCCGTCTGTAGAGGAAATGCAACAGGAAGAACAGGGTAGACAGAAGATTAACCGCTGGACGCGTTTGCTGACGGTTCCGCTTTCGTTCCTTCAGGGCTACAGCATCCTGAAGCTTCTTCAGCAGTCCAGCGCATCGCTCGGAACTCAGCTGACCTTCTCTACCATGGATTATTTGCTCGCCATGCTTTCCATGATGGCTGGGACGATTTTTCTTATGTGGTTGGGGGAGCTTATCAGCGAGCGCAAGATGGGGAACGGTCTTTCGATCATGATTTTCTCCGGTATTATTGCTTCCATGCCAGGTTTTGTGGCGAAATCGTTTGCGGCGAGCACCAGCGCGGACACGACGAATATTATTCTCTTCGTGGCGTTGACGCTCGTGACGGTTATTGGCGTTGTCTACGTGAGCGAGGCCGTGCGTAACTTGCCGGTGCAATATGCCCGCGGTGGTGGCGCAGGTTCAACCGTGAACTCGTCCTTGCCACTCCGTATCAACATGGGCGGTATGATTCCTATTTTGTTTGCCCTCTCCTTGATTGTGCTTCCTCCGCTTGTGGCGCAGTTCTTTGTGAATGCTCGAACGGAGATCATACAGCAGATTGCTACACAGACCGTCACGCTTTTTGGGAACAATTTGTTCTACGGAGTTGTTTACTTCATTCTAGTGTTTTCCTTCACCTTCTTCTATTCATCGGTGGTGTTTAAGCCAGAGCAGGTGGCCGAGAACCTCCAGAAGCAGGGTGGATTCATCCCCGGTGTTCGGCCCGGAGAGCAGACGGCTAAGTATCTCCAGTGGGTCACTAATCGTCTCTTGCTGATTGGCGCGCTTTTCTTGAGCATAATCGCGGTTCTCCCAGTCTTCATGCAGGAAATCACCGGTACTCAGAATCTGGTGGTTGGCGGTTCGTCCGTCATCATCGTTGTGTCTGTCATTGTCGATATGGTGAAACAGGTTGAGGCTCAGCTGACCATGCGTAGCTACGACAACAAGTAATATGGAAGCAGCCCTTCAGGGCTGTTTTCTTTTTTACTATTAGCAGTTATCATCCCCCAGTAGCTTATGCATAGAATATTCATCTTGGGGCCGCAGGGGAGTGGGAAGGGGACGCAGGCCAAGAAATTGTCAGCCTTCCTCGGGATACCGTACCTATCCATGGGCGATCTTTTGAGAGAAGAGGCAAAGGGAGAGGGCGAGCTTTCTCAAAAGGTGCGGGCAATCGTGGAGACTGGTAGTTTAGTATCGGACGTTGTGGCTGAAGCAGTACTCAGGAAGCGTTTGGCAGAGCCGGATGTGGCGAATGGATATATTTTGGACGGCTTCCCGCGGAACTTTGAACAGATGAAGGCGTTTGTGGGATTTGATCAACCAACAGCAGTTATCGTGATCGACATACCAAAGCGTGAATCACGGGCTCGCTTACAGAACCGAGCAATCACGGAAGGCCGCACGGATGACACACCAGAGGTCATCGAGAAACGACTCGGCATCTATAGTACAGATACCGTTCCGATTATTGAGGAATACAAGAAGCTTGGTGTCGTGCGAGAAGTTGACGGGATGGGAACCATTGAAGAAGTAGCTGAGAGAATTCAACGGCTTTTTGTTTTATAGGGTCTACGAATGTTCTCGTAAAAATTTGGAGTCGGGTTACCTCCTAACAAATTTTTCCGAAAACATTCTTCGCCCCTAACCAATACCAATATGGCGCTAATCAAAACTGCAGAAGAAATCCAGGCGATGCGTGAGGGCGGGGCGTTGCTATCAAAGGCGCTTCAGGCCGCGGTAGACATTGTGAAGCCGGGCGTGACGATGCGACAGCTCGACGATATTGCTCGAAAGACTATTGAAGATGGTGGCGGAAAACCGTCATTCTTGGGGTATAAAGGCGGTAACAAAATCCCGTTCCCTTCGACTGTTTGCATCTCGGTTAATGAAGAAGTTGTCCACGGGGTAGGCTCGCGCGAGATAGTGCTAAATGAAGGCGACATTGTCGGACTCGACATTGGCTGTTGGTATAAAGACATGTGTACAGATATGGCTGTGACGGTACCGGTTGGAAATATTTCTAAGGAACTCAAGGAGCTTCTCCATGTTACTCGAGATTCAATGCGTGCCGGTGTTGAAGCAGCTAAGGTTGGCGGAGTAGTGCGTGACATCAGCCAGGCTGTTGAAGGCGCGGTGAACCAAAAGAAGTATGGAATTGTTAAGGCGTTGGTCGGCCATGGCGTAGGACATGCGGTACATGAATCGCCACACGTGCCGAATTACGTCGATAGCTCCTTTCCGAAGACGGCGCTTAAAGAAGGAATGTGTTTGGCTATTGAGCCTATGTTGACGCTCGGGACTGATGACGTAGTTACCGCGAAAGATGGTTGGACGATTGTTACCGCAGACAATTCACTCGCTGCGCATTTTGAGGTGACCATCGCACTGCTTCCAGGCGGCCCAGAAGTATTGACGCCAGAGCCTACCGTCAAGATCTAAAAAAGAAGAGGTCCCTTCGGGGTTTAAACCCGAAGGGACCTGAGATGCACCCTATCCTGCGCTGGCCAGCGTCCAAGATTTCTACGATATCTATTCGTCCCCATCCCATCGAATTGGCACCCGATGGACGTGTGGACGGAGATGATCCTGCGGGCCCGGGTGTGGGGGACCCATCCTCTTTATGAGATTTTGAGCTGAGTACCGGCGGCACTCGAAGCTGGCCGATCTCGACCCCTGTTGTCTTTGCGTTAAGACTGACAGGAGCTCGCCTCCACGGGGGATGTCCGTGTTTTTTCCCTTGCAATCACTCCGACTCTCCATGCGGGAACCAGGATTGACTGCAAATTGAGGCATTCACGATATGGTGACAATATGCTAGCATTAGGCGAGAGTTTTGTCAATAAAATCGCTAATATTCGCTATGCACGAGCGTAAAGAGATCCATGAGGCCTTTCTTCGCCAGGCCCTGCAGGCTATGGGAGTAGAAGACGCGGTCTATGTGACAGAGAATAGTTATGATGGCGGATATGAGATTCGGGTAGGTTCTTGTGACTTTTTTGTAGATTACGAGACGGCAGACGAAGAAGACGCGGAGTATATTAAGAAGCAACTGAACTTATGTTCATAAAAAAAGAAGATGCAACTGGGTTAGTAATTTTGTTCGTGATGATGGTGATAATCGCCACTTTTTTTGTGCTTGCGCCAAACGCGCCGGAGATCAGCTATAGACCCGTGGAGGAAACAGGAAGCGCCTTAATCGTCGTTGACCCGACGCTCGATAACCTAGGCGAGATTCACGTGAGCGCCACGGTGAAGACGCCTGGGTTTATTACGTTCCATGAGGCAATCGGCCAGGCGCCGGGAGGAGTAGTTGGCGTTTCAGAATACTTGCAACCTGGGGAGTATAAAGATTTGGTTATTACGCCTTTAAGACCGCTCGAAAGGGACAATCAATACTTCGCTCTGATGTTTAAGGATGGAGGTAATCATAAATATGATCTTGGTGTAGACCTTCCTATAATGAGCAATGGGGCAGTGATTAAAGTTCACTTCATAACTCCCGCGATGTGAAATATCTCGGCGTAGATTTTGGATTTAAGAAAATTGGGCTCGCGTTAGGGGATGATGGCGCTCGCGTGGCCGTTCCTTTTAGCGTCATCTTTGGCGGTCTCAAGGAGCTGCTCGAAGTTATTAAGGAGGAGCAGATTGAGGCCTTGGTGATCGGACTCGCGGTCCCAGAGGCTCATCAAAGCCAGACGCAGCTTGAGCGCACGTTAGCCTTTGCCGAAAAACTTAGAGCCGAGAGCGGACTCCAGGTACATGTGGTTGATGAACAATTTACGTCAACGGAGGCACGACGCGTGCAGAAAGAGACAGGAACTAAGGCGGATGAAGACGCACTCGCGGCCATGTTGATCCTGCAGGCGTATTTTGACGAAGGCTCCATGGGCGTAGAGCAGTTCTCCGTGAAGCCGTAAAACCCTATGTGGTCGTCCCTCAAGACCGAAGCCATGATTCTGACCATCTCGCCTTTTCGGGAGGCGGATAGGCGCTATTCGGCGTTGACTCGGGACCATGGCAAGATTGAGTTCATTGGCCGGGGCGCGCGGAAGGGGAAGGCTAAAGTAGCACCACATCTTGATCCCTTTGCGGTTATCACCCTTGAGATTATTAAGGGCCAGCGGGGCATGACGGTGATTGGGGCTGAACGAGCGCATGCCTTCCGTGAGCTCGCAGGATCGCTCGACGGCCGAATGCTAGCTCATGCCGCGGGCGCGTTGTTAGAAAAAACAGTTCAGCAGGATTTACCAGACCTTGAGCTTTACGAAGAGTATAAAGCGTTGCTCCAGTTTTTGAATGATACGAGCGCGCTTTCGCCCATGCGTACAACTTTTGTGCTGGGCGGGTTTCTTTTGCGTCTTCTTTCGATGCTCGGTTACGAGGTTGAGCTGAACTCGTGTCTGGCATGCAAGGGCGACATTCTTCCGTTGTCATTTCGCTGGCATGATGGCCGGGGCGGACTTGTCTGTACTGGCTGTACGTTGGCCGAGCCTCAGGAATGGGTGGCGGCGCGAGTTTTGGAAGAGGAGATCGTGACCCTAATGCGTTTTGCACGCGAAGCTCAGTATTCAGACTATGTGCGGCCAGCGCTTAAGGCAGAGCATGTCAATGCGTTTGCCGCGTGCGTGCATGACCTCATGCGCCACCATGTTCCTGGCTATCAAATGGACGAGCCGTTTTGGAGTTTGCTTTTTCTTTATTAAAATGGCGAACCGCTCCTCCGACGAATCAGAGGAGCGGTACAGAACGGACGACTGCGGCGTGATTAGCCGCGGTGACGGAGCTCGATCATGAGCGAGCGAATACGAACCTCCTGGATGATGTGGATGTCTTCGCCCTGAAGGAGACGGCGAACCGCACGACGGAACTGGCTGAGTGCCAGCTTGTTGTCGCGGTTTTCCACATCTATCTTCACGATGCCTTCTACTTCGAGTAACGCGAACGCTTCGCGATCAGCCTGGGTGACTTCCTCTGGCTTGACCCAAAGGACGCGATTAGCGCTCTTCACGATCTCAATGATTTTCTGGAGGAGCTTGCACGCCTCCATGATCTCCTCGTGGTTGATGACGGCGCTATCGCCGGAGTGGATTTCTGCGGTCGCGGGGAGCGACGTGTCGAGGTTCATCAAGGCGGGACTCCTGCTAAAAGGCCTTTTTAACATATCACGCGTGGCGTTTTCCGCGAATATTTATCCACTCTAGCCAGGTCGTTCGCGAAACGACGTGGCTTGCAGGAAAAAAATGATTGCGCTATGGTTTCTTGGTAACTGCTCGCGACTGACAACCGCGATGGGCTAAAACTTCATAAAAAGTACAAAGCAAGGTGGCACCGCGGAGTGAAATTCGCCCTTAGCACATAATTCTTTAACGGAATTGTGTTGTGAGGGCGAATTTTTGTTCTCCCTCGACACAGAAATTTTATGCAACGTATTCTTACATCAGAGACGGTTGGAAAGATTGGTGAAACAGTGACCGTGGCAGGCTGGATCCACGCCCGCCGCGACATGGGAAAAGTGGCGTTTTTTGACCTTCGTGACAAGGAGGGCTTGATCCAGGTAGTTGCCGTTCCGGCAGAACTTGGTGACTCGGCGGAGATCTCGACCAAGCTACGTTCTGAATGGGTGGTCGCTATCACCGGTATCGTTCAAGCACGAGGAGCTAAGCAGGTGAACGACAAATTGAAGACCGGCACCGTTGAGCTCTTGGCGAAGTCGATCGTCGTTCTGAACGAAGCAAAGACGCCTCCATTCGAGATAGACAAGGATACTCGACCAGTCAACGAAGAGGCTCGGCTCACCTATCGCTATCTTGACCTCAGAAGCGAGCGCATGCAGAAGAACCTGCGTACGCGCCATGCGGTGTTCCAGGATATGCGTCACTATTTCAACGAGAAAGGATTTATTGAGGTTGAAACTCCGATCTTGACGAAGGGAACCCCGGAGGGTGCTCGCGAGTTTATTGTTCCTTCACGACCGCACCCGGGGAACTTTTACGTGCTCCCGCAGTCTCCCCAACAGTTTAAGCAGCTCCTCATGGTTGCTGGCGTAGAACGCTATTACCAGCTGGCCAAGTGTTTCCGTGATGAAGACCAGCGCGGCGACCGTCAGCCGGAATTCACCCAGCTCGACCTTGAAATGAGTTTCGTTGAGAGAGAAGACGTGATGGGCATGATCGAAGAGTTGCTGATCCAGCTCGTGAAAACGCACCGTCCTGACGCGAAGATCCAGCAGTTGCCATTCCCACGGATGACCTACAAGGAATCCATGGAAAAGTACGGCAATGATCGCCCAGACATTCGTGAAGATAAGAATGACCCGAACCTGTTTGCGTTCTGCTGGGTGATTGATTTTCCGTTCTTCGAAAAGACGGAAGACGGTGGTTGGACTTTTACGCACAACCCATTCTCCGCAGCACTTCCTGAGTGGCGCGAGAAGCTGGCGAACAAAGAAGACATTGGCAATATTATTACGAGCCAGTACGACATTGTGCTTAACGGTTTCGAAATTGGCGGTGGTTCTATCCGCAATCATCAGCCCGAAATGCTCCGTCGAGTCTTTGAGATCATGGGCTTCCCAGCTGAGACTATCGATTCCCAGTTTGGCCACATGATGAAGGCCTTTGAGCTTGGCGCACCGCCTCACGGCGGCATTGCGCTCGGTGTAGACCGCGTCATGGCCCTCTTCCAGGGCGAGGCCAACATCCGCGAAGTCATGGCCTTCCCTAAGGACGGAAACGCCCGCGACCACATGATGGGCGCGCCGTCACCACTCCCTGAAAAGGCGCTAAAGGAAGCGAATATTAAGCTTTCATAGAGAAAACAAAAGACCACATATCGCTCGAAAATGGAGTCGGATTACCTCCTAACATTTTCTCGCGACATGTGGCTTTTGTTTTTGGGTGAAAATTAAACGCCCGAGCTAGGCTCGAGCGTGTAGGGCGAGGGGCATCAACCTTCTGAGTTCTTCGTGAGAAGCCAGGCGGCGACTGCGCCGAGGATGTAGCCGATGATTTTCTCCTTCGTGAGCGGCTCTCCCAGGATGAGAATGCCACCGAGAGATGTGACAACAAGGATGAGGATCACGTTCGTACTCATGAGGCCGGAGAAGGAGTACTTGCCTCCCAAGAGCATCGTGAACGTAATGAGTCCGATGATGTCCAACACGGCGCAGACGAAGATGAGGGCGAACTTTCGTTTATCCGGGACCTCGTTTAAAGTTCCCCGATTGATAATGAGGCTCACCACGGCGGCCGGGATGAAGATCAAGAGTGAGACCCACCCCTGGCTCACGCCAGCGTAGCGGGCGAGGAGAGGCCACAGGCTGATGCCAATGGCGGAGATGATACAAAGCGTAAGACCGGTGTCCATGGATGCTCCCAGGGTTGGTAAGACGGACGGCGAAGATTACCCAAAAATTGGACAATGGTCAATCTCCCGGGTTCTCTAGTAGAATGTGGGGTATGGAATTCGCTGTTCAGCAAGAGGCGTTTACGGGGCCACTCGGGCTCTTGTTGGAGTTGATCGAAAGTAAGGAACTATCGATCTCGAAGGTTTCACTCGCCCAGGTGACGGACGAGTATCTGAAGCGGATGGAGACGGAGAAGGTGCCGATTGATGAACTTGCCGATTTCCTTCTCATTGCCTCGCGTCTCATTTATCTGAAGAGTCGTGAGCTGATGCCGTACTTGATGCGGGATGACGATGCGGAAGAGGGAATTGATGAGCTGGAAGAACAGCTCCGAGTCTATAAAGAATTCGTCGAGGCCTCGAAGAAACTTGAGGAGCGATTCGGCAAGACGACGATGATGGCTCGGCCGTTCGTGAGAGTGAAGCTGACCGAGCCGGTATTTTCGCCGCCGCCATCACTTGATGTCGCGATTCTCTTTGACGCCTATCGGAACGTGATCAAGAGACTCGAGCCATTCTTTGCACTGCAAGAAACGTCGATGGAGCGCATCAAATCTGTGGAGGAGCGAATCGAAGAGATGAAAGGCGCGCTTGAGGCGAGGGCTAAAGTTTCATTTTCAGAGGTTGTGAGCGGAGCCAGGAGTAAAATGGAGGTCGTGGTAAGCTTCTTGGCGCTTCTGGAACTTTTACGTCGGCAGATCGTGACGGTGGATCAGAAAGGTGCCTTTGGCGAGATTGAACTATCTAAAGTATGACCCAGGCTAAGATTTCCGCGCTCCTTTTCCTTTCTACCAAGCCGCTTTCTGTGCGGTCAATTTCGCAATCTTTGAACCAGAAGGCGAGTGATGTTGAGGCTGATCTGATTACGCTCGCAGAGAAGATGAATGTGGAGGAATCCGGTATTCACCTTGTACGCACGGGCGACGAATGGCAGCTCGTGACAAACCCGTCTTGCGCCGATGTGGCGAATGCGCTCGTGAAAGATGAGGCGGGGGAGCTGACCCGGCCGTCACTTGAAGCGCTGACGATTATTGCGTATCGCGGTCCCATTACGAAGCCGGAGATCGAGGCTATTCGTGGCGTGAACTGCACGCTCATTCTTCGCAACCTGCTTATGCGTGGGCTCGTGACAGAGAAGGACGATTCGCTCAAAGGCCAGCAGGTGTATTCGCTGTCACCGGACGCGATGCGGTACTTGGGCCTGCACGACGTGGCTGAGCTTCCGGAGTATGGCGAGCTGCATGCGAACGCGAAGATTGATAAACTGCTCGCGTCTTTGACGGCGAGTATGACGGACACCGTATGATCGCTCGCGCTTTAGCTCAACTTATTTTTGCGGCCAGTTTATTTTCGGTGGCACCAGTAGATGCTTCTTTGCTTGAGAACCAGGTGTCGGCCGCGCCTATTCCGCTTGACGCCGCTCATTTCTTGCTAGCCAGCGGTTATTCTCATCTGTCCCCAGCTGCCGAACGGACAACTCCGCCGCCAAAGAAGGTAGTGAGCAACAGTTTTGGCGTGGTGACGAGTGCTGATAGCTCTATTGTGGTTGATGCGAAGAGCGGTGCAACGCTGTATGCAGAGAAGCCGGACGATGTTCGCCCGATGGGTAGCATAACCAAACTAATGACTGCCGTAGTTTTTCTTGATACGCATCCAGATCTCGCCTCGACGGTGAAGCTAGTTTCTGATGACTATGTTGGGGGTGGCCGAACATACCTCAAGTTTGATGACGGGGTGAAACTTCGCGATGTTCTTGGGACTGCGCTCGTGGGCTCTGATAACACCGCCGCGCATGCGCTCGCTCGACTTTCCGGGATGACGGATGAAGATTTTGTAAAAAAAATGAATGAGAAAGCGCGCGAGCTTCGTATGGCGCAGTCAGTTTTTGTGGACCCGAGTGGTATTTCTTCGGAGAATGTTTCCACTGCTCGTGATTTGAGCCAACTTCTATTAGCCGCCCAACATTCCGAGGTGCTTAGAAAGTTTATGGTTTCGCCTACGTTTACTCCGACTCAATCGAGCGGTTTTAGCGTGAACATTGAGAGTACAAATCTTTTGCTTGGATCTGGCGCTAACAGTGCCTACCAGGTCATGGCGGGAAAAACGGGCTACATCCCGCAGGCTGGCTACTGTCTCGCGACGGTCATTGAACATGACGGCAATAGCGTGGTGATCGTAGTCCTAGGGGCGCAAAAGATTGACGACAGATTTACGGACGCTAAGAACCTGGCCGTCTGGGCCTTTAAAACTTTTGTATGGCCGAAGCCGTAGCACATTTTGTCCTGTCGGTTCTTTCGGGGGTTCCGGCTTGGCTCAAGATAATCGTGCTAGCCATGGTTCCGGTTACCGAGTATCAGTTGGCCATCCCTTATGCGGTTGAGCGGTTCTATTTTTCACCGGCCGCGGCCTACGCCCTAGCGCTTGGCGGTAGTGCCCTCTTATTTTTTCCGCTTTTCTTCGGATTGGAGTTACTTCGGGCAGCGCTCACTAAAGTTTGTCCACCGCTTCTGCGGCCTTTGGACGCATTTCTTTTACGCGCGGAGCATAAGCTTAAGAACAGTTATGAGAAATATGGCGCGCTGGCCTTGTTCTTTTTTCTCGCCATCCCTTTTCCATTTACGGGTATTTGGACTGCGACCACGGCGGCGGTTGTACTAAAAATCCCCTTTCGCGGAGCCGCGGTGGGGATTTTTTTAGGGGTGCTTGTTGGGCAGGCAATCGTGCTGGCTGCGACGCTCGGAATCGGGACCCTCTTGGCGTAACTCTTACGCAATCTGTTCTATAAGTTTGACCACCAAGAGAACGAAGACTGCTTGTGCTACTAGCGCGTAGCGGAGTTTCACGTCACCATAGCTGCGGGAGAAATAATCGTGGAAGTAGAAGTGGAACTGTCGGTAGGATTTTAAAATACGATTCTTCTTCATGACGTCAGCGACCCCAACCATGAGGTCTGGGAGGACACTGCCGATCACCGCTGCCGCAAATGGAGTGTTAGCGATGCTATCTGGCTTGACGGCTACAAAGACCATCAATAAAACGATGGACAGAGCGCCGTCTATAGTGGCGTAGGCTACGGGAGCTAGTTTCTCGTGATTATTGTAGTACCGATCTGCTAACCCTGTATCTCCATGAGGGATCATGTCTACGAGAAAATGGGAAATGGCGCCCAACACAAAGCCGAGGGCCGGTTCGCCCGCTAAAACGCCAATTCCTGCGCCAATTGCTACGTGTGTCGTAAGGGTCATATTCGCCACGGAGAATAGCACAATTTAGAGAAAATGTGAAGGGCGCGGAGGTTTTTTTGACTCGCCCTTGGCGGGGCTCGTTCAGAACAAAAAAGATTCGTCCAAGGACGAATCTTTTTTGGTTGCGGGAGCTGGATTTGAACCAGCGACCTCCGGGTTATGAGCCCGACGAGCTGCCTGGCTGCTCTATCCCGCGACAAAATGATAGCAGAATGTATTTAAAAATGCAACTTTGGTGGCCGGGGTGGGAATCGAACCCACGACCTAAGGCTTATGAGTCCTTCGCTCTAACCGACTGAGCTACCCGGCCAAAATTGAATATCTGTGGTACCACGGGAGGGACTCGAACCCTCAATCCCTTACGAGAAACGGATTTTGAGTCCGTCGCGTATACCATTCCGCCACCGTGGCACAGATGGGGCACATGGTAGCAGAACTTAGTAAAAAGGCAAAGTATGTTAGAATATCCCCGACTATGGTCCATGTAGTATCAGTTGTGAATCAAAAAGGAGGGGTAGGGAAGACCACCACGAGCATGAACTTGGCGGCTTTTTTGGCTGACTTTGGCAAACGGGTGTTATTGGTCGACCTCGACCCCCAGGGCAATGCCACGAGCGGACTCGGCTTCCAACCGTCTGAACTTTCGGGTACCTATGAGGTGCTCTCCGGCGAAAAGCAGATTCGGGATGTGATTATCCCCACTGCCCATGATCGACTATTCCTCTTGCCAGGAAATCCCGACCTCGCCGGCAGTCAGGTTGAGCTTGTGAACGAATTTAATCGCGAGCGAAAACTCCAGAATGCGATCGCGCCTCTGAAGGATGACTACGACTACATTCTTGTGGATAACCCGCCGTCCCTCGGGCTCCTGACCATTAACGGTCTTGTGGCGAGCGATAGCGTGCTTGTTCCTGTGCAGGCGGAGTATTATGCTCTTGAAGGACTTGGCCAACTTTTACAAACCGTCGAGCTCGTAAAAACAAACATTAAGCCGGAACTTGCCGTCATGGGGGCAGTGATTACCATGTTTGACCCGCGGACGAACCTGGCAAATCAGGTTTTGCAGGAGCTTTACAAGCATTTCCCCGGAAAGATCTTCCGCTCGGTCATTCCCCGCAGCATCAGACTCGCCGAGGCGCCAAGTTACGGTAAGTCCATCATCCACTACGATCCGCTGAGTAAAGCAGCTAAAGCGTATGAGCGATTGGCTCGTGAGTTCCTGGAACGTGAAAAAACCGACTAGTTAGACAAAGCGGGGTTTCAAACCCCGCATTTACCATATGAACAAAGCCAAAGGAGGTTTGGGCAGGGGACTTGGATCACTACTGTCGCCAATGAGCGTCCCTGTTCAAGCACCGAGTGCTCCAGCTCCCGCCGACTTCACACCGGAACCGATCGATGTAGTGGCCGAGGGTGATTTGCGTATCAAGCAGGTTTCACCGAAGGATATCGTCGAGAATCCCCGCCAGCCACGCCGGCATTTTGCTCAAGAGGAACTCGCAGAGCTTGAAGAGAGCATTAAAGAGCACGGCATTCTACAGCCACTCATCGTCTCTGAAATTTCCCCTGGCAAGTACGAGCTCATTGCCGGTGAACGCCGTCTGCGCGCCTCACGCGGTCTTGGACTCGATAAGATTCCAGTGGTCATCAGGCCCATGGAGGATGACCGGAAGAAGCTCGAGCTCGCCTTGATCGAAAACATTCAGCGCTCAGACTTGAACCCCGTTGAAGAAGCACAAGCGTATCGCGCTTTGATTGAGGAGTTCGATCTCCGTCAGGAAGACGTAGCTAAGCGCGTCGGCAAGAGCCGTCCGGCTGTGGCTAACGCCTTACGATTGCTTGAGCTCGACGAAGAGATGCTTCAGGCGCTCATCGATGGTCGCATCATGAAAAGCCACGCTCGCACCCTCATGGCCGAGCCCGTTCTCAGCCGCCGCCAGGCTATTTTTCAGGACCTCTTGAAAGGCGGCGTCACCGTTCGCGAGGTGGAGGCTCGTGCCGGTTCGGCCCGTAACCGCGCCCGCTACGCCAAAGACCCCAATATCGGCGCCCTAGAAATGGAACTCCGCGAAAAGTTCGGCACAAAGGTTACTATCGACATGCAGAACAGCGGGGGCAAGATTTCTATCTATTTTTACGCGAAAGAGGATTTGAAGAGCTTAGTTGAGAGATTAGCGAAAGACTAGAGTTGTAAAGTTATAAAGTTGTAAAGAAAGAGGCTAATATTGGCCTCTTTTTTGTATTAAATCATTGACAAAAGCCCATTTTTCTGCTATAATTTCTTGTCAGAGTAACTCCAACATTCATCTATCGGGAGAAGCCAATGTTTCATAACGTTGTTGAAGTGATGCCGCTCGCCCTCGGGCTTACCGTACTGCTCAGCGCCTCAATGACGACGATCTGTACTCTGTCGCCGCTTGCGACGGGTCGAACGTGGGGATCGGCGATGAAGGAGATCGGGTGGCTGCTTCCGGGGTCCCATATTCACTTCTGCTACATGTTCGCAATCCTGATCGTGCCTACCGTACTCGGCGTCATCGTCGGATCCACTCGATAACCGCATCACTTGCAACTCTTTACGAAGAGCCGCAAGGGAGGTGCGGTTTTTCTATTAGCCTCGATACTTTTTCACCTTTTCAATCTTTTTAACTTTTTTATCTAGTATTAGCTTAATTTTCGTATTATTCCATTGACAAAAGGCCATTTTTCTGCTATACTAGAAGGGTTTTCTGATAGCAAATTTCACATCCTTTTGGAGGCATCATGAAGAACTGCATTTGGTGTGGCGGGAGTCTCGTACCTGTGGACCTGCTCATCAACCAGCCGGAGAACCGTCGCCACTACTCGAACGCTGAGCTCATCGGATTCACTGATTCGAATGGGTTCCGTTGTGAGAACAGCGAGACATGCGGTGCGTTCTACTGTACGTCGCCGGGCGGTACCATTGAGGTCCTCGTGGGCAAGGCACGCTACGAACCGCTCAAGGACGGTGACTCGGACTACATCTGGGAGATCGTGGACTCGTGGACCATGTTCATTGACACCGAAGCCGGAAAGCGGGTCCTCGAAGACGTCCAAATCGAACGGGATTTCAAGCGGTACGGCACGATGGTTGATGACTGCTGGGACTTTCAAGATCTCGACGACTACGATCCTCTGTAGCGGTAACTGACCGCACCCGAAGAGCCTCACCGGCCTTCGCGGTGCGGTTCTTCTTTTTATTTAACCCCTATACTTTTTAATAAGACTCGAAATGATGCCCGTCTTGGAGTCCTTGAGGGCGTCTTTTATTTTGTCGCGGGCGTGGCGGGTTTTTACAAATTTCAACCAATCCTCGTTCGGAAATTTTCGATTCTTATCCGTGATGATTTCGCAGAGGTCGCCGGATTTGAGGGGAGTTGAGAGCGATGCGATTTCGCCGTTGATGCGAGCCTGAACCGCTTTGTTGCCGATTTCGGAGTGTACCGAGTAGGCGAGGTCGACCGGTGTCGATTCCTCAGGAAGATCGAGCACGTCACCACGGGGAGTAAAGACGAAAATGCGATCACGGAACATGTCGAGCTTGAGCTCGTTCAAGTGCTTCATGAAATCGCTCGCAGAAAGTTCTTTTTGAATAACGGCCAGCTCTTCCATCCAGCGGACTTGGCGGGCTTTTTGATCGTCGCCGGACTTGTACTTCCAGTGTGCGGCCACACCGTATTCGTTTTCTTCGTGCATCTGGCGGGTGCGAATCTGAAACTCAAGGATCGAGCCCTCGTTGTCGAATACCGTGGTGTGCAACGACTGATAGCCGTTTGGCTTAGGTTGGGCGATGTAATCCTTAATGCGTCCAGGCAGCGGCGTGTACATGCCGTGAAGAATGCCGAGCACGGCGTAACATTCCGGAATGTCCTTCACGATTACTCGTAAAGCCACGATGTCATAGACTTTACCAATGTCCTGTTTGTAACGGTCCAGCTTACGGTGCAGCGAGTACGCGTGTTTGACGCGGCCATGGACGTCAGCACCCGTGATTCCATGTTTTTTGAGCTCTACGTCAACATCGTGCAACGCGCGATCTAGCGCCGGTCCGAATTTTTTTACCCGCTCTTCCAGAAGATGCTGCGTCCAGCTGTACTCTTTTGGCTCTAGATATTTAAAAGCGTAGTCCTCAAATTCTCCGCGGTATTCACCCATGCCAAGGCGGTTAGCAATAGGCGCGTAGATTTCTAGAACTTCTTTGGCTATACGCTGACGCTTGGCTTCTGGTAGGGCGTAAAGCGTTTCCAGGTTATGCAAGCGGTCCGCAAACTTGATAAAGATTACGCGGACGTCTTCCGCCATAGCCACGAACATTTTTCGGAGGTTTTCCGCGTAACGTTCCTCGCCTCTATATTTTACTTTTCCGAGTTTCGTAATGGCGCCCACCATGCTCCGGATGTCTGCGCCGAATTCCACTTCAATGTCGTCCAGCGTTTTTTCTGTGTCTTCCGGAACGTCGTGCAAGAGACCTGCGGCAATGACTTCGCTTGGCAGTTTCAGGTTTGCGAGTTTTGTGCCGACGTTTGCACAGTGCGCAAAGTATGGTTCGCCAGTGTGACGAGCCTGTCCCGTATGGGCCATCTTGGCAAAATCAAACGCGCGTTCAACTAACCGGACATCCTCTTCGGAGTACCGGTCATCAAGCGCTGCACGTAAAGTTGAAAATTCTAGTTCAGGCATATTTCAAACATAACTCGCCCTTGTTATCCCGTAAAGGGGAAGCGGTGGGGACGGAAACTGCGGTACAATAGCGCGGTATGATGGGACACGGATCAGGGAAGGATTCCATGCAGAAAATAGCACATGACGCTCGCGCCACCGGTGAAGAACTGGCGCAGCTTCTTTTGGATTCCCCGCTTCCTCCTTCGGAAAAGAGCGCTTGGGCTGAACTTGTGCCTTTTATGACTGTGGAACAGATCGGAAAATTCAGAGATATGCTGCTTTCTCACATGGAGCGTCAGATTTTTGATGAAGCCGAAGATATTATTTTGGCTATGAAAGCTGAGGAATTGAAGCGCCAGTTTGCGCATGCACATATCTTGGCAGATGCAAATAAAGCACTCGGCGTACTAGAGAAGGAAGTTGATGCTCTTGAGGGAGCTGTTAAATAGTATGGTTAAGAAGATGTCGAATATCGGCAGGGAACCCGTATGGCGCGGTTCCAATCGTGAGACGGAACCCGGCGAACCGGATGTATTAGAAGTGACAGAGGTGATTCATCGGCGAGATCTAAATACCTTAGCTCGGAAGCAGGAAGCTTTGGCTCGAGAGACGGATAATGAAAAAGAAACTGAACCATCCCTGGAGGGCGAGCTTTATGGACTTGAGCGTAGGGCGCGGATTTTGCAGGCTCACCGGCATGAACCAGCTGATTACGCTCATTTGCGGGAGCAGAAGAAGGCGCTGGCCAAGCGGATCAAGGGAGATAAAAAGTTAGAAGAACGACTTAGCCGAATCACGTTTAGCGAGATTGTTGGACAAGGCGAGCCGGTCGTGGGGCAAGATGTTGAACGGCCTAGATCTAAGGAACTTGAACAGGCCGATTCGGCATATCGGGCCAAGCTAGATTATCTGGCTAACATGCTGGTTACCGTTGATCAGCTGCTTAATGCCGATGCTCCATCAAAAACAAAAATAAAAAAGATGCTGGATGGCGTGGTGAATGCGCTCGGCGGCGCTCATTTGACGTACGCGGCTGAGACGGAACGGGCGTTAACGAAGTCTTTGATTGAGCGGGCTGACATGCTGGCTAGAAAAATTATTCTTGATCAGCACCGGTTAGAAAATATTTTGGAAGTTGCACCAGCGCGGGAGACTAAGCTAAGAAAGCTTCCACGAAAAACGCGCCAAGGAAACCGAAAGAGGATATTGCCGGGGATGGTGCCAGAGCATTTACTTCGTACTGGCGTGACACTTCCGGAGAAACCAGACATCGCCCAGATCGTTCTTCCGTCTGAGGAGAGGCTAGGGAAGAAAACAGAGGGTTTTGGTGAGCGGTTGCGCCATGGTTTTGCATATTTATGGAATCGTGGGAAGCGTGAGGGCGCGGAGAAGGCTGAACTCAAGGAGATTGAGACATTCGGTGAAACCGCTAAGATGACTGCGGCCCTCGCGAGGACTGCGGTGACGTTTGGCGGTGCATATTTGGATCCGGAGCTCGTGAAACACATGCCCGCGTCTTTGTTGTCCAAAAAAGAAACTGAGCAGTTGGAACTGATGCTGCGGGCTGTTGCGGAAGGTGGAACGAAGAGTCCGGATGAACAGGGGTATGACTCGTATAAGGAAGGAGTTCGCAGACTAGCAGAGCGCGTCAGTGCGTCGCGTTATGGTACGCCCAAAGAGAAGGGAAAAATTCTGGGGGACATCATGCGGGCAACCATTACTCCGCAGGATGATCGTACGCGTGCGGAGCGTGAACAACTCAAGGTTTCTGCTGAGCTTTTGACTAAGCCACGCGAGGAAATGACGAGCAATACGACACTTATTTTGGGTGAGCATTTGCTCCGCGCGCCAGCATATGACGGTGAGGCACTTATCGCTCGATTTAAAACTGTTGCGAGAGATGGTGCGACGGACGCAACGGCTCGCGAGCGCATTAGGAAATTCATCGCAGATCAGTTTGCGGAAACTGCTAAGACGTGGAACGGAGGCAGTACGAGACAGAAGGCATACGCAGGTCTGAAGACCATTGGGAAAGCGCTCGGTGCTGCTGGTTTTGCATATGCTACCCGCGAATTATGGGAAGTAATGCCGACGGTGGACACCTTAACGCAGGACGAGCTTCGCGTGCGGATTGACGACGCGCTTGAGGCTTCTGAAGCTCGCGATGACGTTCACGTGCTGCAGGAGCTTTCCGCTCATGAGGCGCTGTGGTCTGGTGCAGAAACGCTTGGCGAGCACGGGACCGTGAGCGTTCCCTTGGCTGAAGCGGAAATATCTGAATATTCTGCGGGGCAACTGGCGGCGGGCACGGTTAGGAAGGGCGATGGTATAACGCAGGCTTTGATCCGTGTGATTGCCGAGAACCCAAAACAGTTTGGCTATGTACACGACCAGTTGGCGTTTGATCTTAATGCCAGAAAACTCGCTCTTACGATGGTGAAGAATGACGGGCTCTTACGTACATGGCTGAATGATCAAGCCGTAGGGAATTTGCTAGTACTTCCGGTGATGAGATCGGACGGTTGGCATGTGGAGTTTTTAGACGCCAAGACGCACGAGGAAATTTCTGGTAAAGCCTTGAAGGCATTTACAAAAGCACAACCGAGGCCTTAAGCCTCGGTTGTTTCTTTGGGTTTGCGGGTAAATTTGCGTTTGGGCGCTTTACGCTTTTTGATCAGCATTTCAATGGCCATTTCGCGGGTGACTGTGGCGGGGTCAACATCTTTTTTGATTGTGACGTTTGTCTTGCCGTCAGTTACGTAGGGACCGAAGCGACCATCTTTTACAAGTATTTTTCCCTTCGTTTCCGGGTCTTCGCCAAGGTCAGCGAGAGGCGTCATCTGTTTGATTTTTTTCTCGACGCCGGTCGTGCAAAGTTCTATAGCCTGCTCAAGGGTGATCGTTTTCGGATCCGTCCCTTCCGGCATGGAGATGTTCATTTCGCCGCACTTTAGATAGGGGCCAAAACGTCCGGTGTTCGCTACAATCTCATAGCCGTTTGGATGTGCGCCGAGCGTGCGGGGGAGGACAAGAAGGTGCAGCGCATCAGCAAGAGTGATAGTTTCCAGTGCTTGATGTTTTTCAAGCGAGGCGCGTTTGGGTTTGATTTCATCCGTCACTGGTCCTAACTGGACGAAGGGACCGAAACGGCCGTTTCTGGCAATAACTTCCAGCCCTGTTTTGGGATCAATACCGAGTGAACGTTCTTTCATGACATCTGAGCGGGAGAGATCCTTGGTCTTTTCCTCGATGCGTTCGTGAAAGGGCGTGTAGAAATCGCCGATGGCTTTAACCCATGACTCCTGGCCGTCAGCGATATCGTCGAATTGCTTTTCCATCTTGGCGGTGAATTCCAGGTCGACAATTTGTGGGAAGTGTTCGACGAGAAGGTCGATAACTATCATGGCGATGTCTGACGGGAATAATTTTTTATTGTCGTCGCGCAGGACGTACTCGCGCGCCTCGATAGTCGAAAGAGTCGGCGCGTAGGTTGAAGGCCGACCAATTCCGTGTTCCTCGAGTGCCTTAATAAGGGTGGCGTCTGAATATCTGGCCGGTGGTTCAGTGAAATGCTGTTCTGGTTTTATTTCTTTTGCTTGGCCAATGTCATCGCCCTTCATCATGCTTGGCAAGAGTTTATCTTCAGAGGCCTGCCAAACTTTCATGTAGCCGTCAAAAACAACCGTTGAGCCAGTGGTGCGGAAGGTGTGGCTATTGCCTTCAAGGTCAATAGCTGTACGACGAATTTTGGCAGCTGGCATCTGAGAAGCGAGCGTACGACGCCAAATGAGGTCGTAAAGTTTAGCCATGCCGGGATCCAGCGTCGCCTTGGCGTCATCAGGGGAGGCGTCAGCGTTTGTAGGCCTGATAGCTTCGTGGGCTTCCTGAGCGCCCTTCTTAGACGTGTGGTACGCTACGGAACCCTTGGCGTACTCTGTGCCGAATGACTTTTTAATGTACGCCTGTGCACCATCTAGGAACTGCGTGCTCAGGTTCAATGAGTCTGTACGCATGTAGGTGATGAAACCAGTTTCATACAGCTTTTGGGCGAGCGTCATGGTCTGCTTGGCACTCATTCCGAGTCGGTTGTACGCTTCCTGTTGGAGCGTCGAGGTCGTGAGCGGAGTAGGCGGTTTCTTGCTTGCATCTTTTTCTTCAACCGAAATAATCGAAAAGTTTGCATCTTTTACCGCGTCAACAATTGCTTGCGCATCCTTCTCATTTTTAATGTCGAGTTTATCGAGTTTCTTGTCTCCGATAGCATGAAGCTTGGCAGGGAATTCGGTGCCAGCTTTTTCGAACAGCCCTTCAATAGACCAGTACTCGTCTTGTTTAAAGGCGAGGCGCTCGCGTTCACGTTCAACCACTAGCCGAACAGCGACGGATTGTACGCGACCAGCGGAGAGGCCTCGGCGCACTTTTTTCCACAGGAGGGGAGACAACTCGTAGCCTACTAGACGATCCAAAATGCGGCGCGCCTGCTGGGCGTCCACTAGGTTCATATCCAGTGTGCGGGAGGTTTTGAGGGCGTGTTCAATAGCGCTCTTGGTGATTTCATGGAACGTAATGCGCTTCGCGGTCTTTTCATCTAGATCCAATACTTCAGCAATGTGCCAGGCAATAGCTTCCCCTTCGCGGTCTTCGTCGGTTGCGAGGTAGACCTCTGTGGCTTTTTTGGCTGCATCCTTGAGCGCCTTCACCTTATCTTTTTTATCATCAGGGACGATGTAGGTAGGCGCAAAATCATGTTCAATATCAACCCCCATTTTCCGTTCTGGGAGGTCACGGATGTGCCCGTAGGAGGAAATAACCGTGTAACTTGAGCCAAGAAACTTGTTAATGGTTTTGGCTTTGGTGGGTGACTCTACAATAAGGAGTGGCGGCATAGAAGCAAAATTGATAGCCCGAATGATACCTCATCGTCAAGCTGTGGTCGGGGGATCCGCACATTCCCTCCCGAAATTTGAGTCGGGTTACCTTTTTCGGCGGTGCACCCGTTTCCGTAAAAATTGGAGTCGGATTACCTCCTAACAATTTTTCCGGAAACGGGTGCACCGCCGAATGGGATCCTAAGCCGAAGGGTGATATCCAAAATAAAATGTTAGGAGGTAACCCGACTCCATTTTATTTTGGATATCACCCGCAGGCGAATTACACGCGCTCATATCGTGTACCCCCGAGACTGCGCACAACACCCATGAGCTCGAGTTCGAGGAGCGCGCGCGACATGTCAGAAGCTGTCGAGCCTGTTTTGAGACATAGTTCATCGGCAAAGAGCGAGCTATGTTCGAGATAAGCGCAAATACTCCTATGAAAGGGAATAAGTTCAGGTAGAGGTTTCTTGAGTGCGACGGGCTGTGGCGCAGGCGCGCCATCTGTTTTTCGCGGCGTAGCTATTCCAAAGGCTAAGAGGAGATCGTCGGGGCTCGTAGCTACGAACGCTCCATCTTTGATGAGATTGTTTGTTCCGGCCGAGGTGAGGGAATCAATCGGCCCCGGTACTGCAAAAACTTCTCGTCCAGCGTTAATCGCTGCGTGAGCGGTGAGGAGCGAACCAGACGGAAGACCGGCTTCCACAACGAGCGTGATTCTGCTCATGCCCGCAATAATTCTATTCCGCATGGGAAAGTGAAACCTGAGGAATGGCGAGTGAAGACCGTACTCCGTGACGAGCGTGCCTCCAGTTTCGATAATTTTTTCGGCGATATTTTCCTTGTCCATGCTGTTATGTGCGAGGAGCCCGCCGCCGAGGACGGCCGTAGTATGTCCTTTTGCTTCGATTGCACCCTTATGTGCAATGGTGTCAATTCCTAGCGCTAGCCCAGAGACAATCGACACACCGTGTGCGGCCAGTCCGTACGCAAAAGTTCTGGCGGTTTTCTTTCCGTATTCGCTGAGATTTCTGGAGCCGACAATAGAGACGCATTGTTCTCTCATTAACTCGCCCTGTATAAACAGTGCGAACGGTGGGTCATAGATCGTTTTGAGAAGTGCAGGATATTCGGTATCATCTTTGGTGATGAGTCTGATACCGTGTTGTTCCATGCTTTTGACGTATACGTCGGGGCGGGCGGCTTGGCGGAACGTAAAAAATCCCGCCAGACGGGATTCGGGGATGCCGAGCTCAAGAAATTCGTGTTCGGGCGCTGCCCAGATAGCTTGCGCTGTCCCAAATTTGGCGAAGAGTTTTTCAAGTGTTCGCGAGCCAAAGACCGGACAGTTGGCGAGAGCGACCAGAAACGGATCCGTCATAGCTTGCTGGTTCGGGGGGAGATACCGGCCTCTACGGCGTCGATCAATTCATCGACTGCCAGTGAGATCACTGGCGCGAGCAGCTTCATTTCGTCTTTTGAAAATTTTGAAAGAACCCAGGCGTCTAGCGGAACGTTTGCTGGCTGCGGATCAACGCCAATTTTTACTCGCGGAAATGCGTCGGTCTTGAACTGTTCAATCACGGACTTTAGTCCATTATGTCCTCCAGCGGAGCCCCCCGTTCTGACACGCAGGGTGCCAAGTGGCAGTGCGACGTCATCTGATACCAGAATTACTTGCTCGGGTTTTACTTTGTAGAAATGAGCGAGGGCACTTGCGGATCTGCCGGACGCATTCATGAACGTCCAGGGTTTAGCGATAATGACTTTGTGTTCGCCGATTCGTCCTTCAGCAACTTCGGCTTGAAATGCGTCCATGTCCTTAAAAGAAGCGTCGAGTTTCTTGGCTAAGGCCTCGATCACGAGAAACCCGGCATTATGCCGTGTCCGTTCGAACTCGTCACCAGGATTGCCAAGGCCGACAATGATGAACGTCATACTTTGCGCCATTCTACCATCTAGTAGGTGGTGTGTGACTTACGACCCGCATCAATGCGGATTCTGATGGGTGTGCCAGTGAACTCGTAGTGCTCACGCATGACATTCTCTAGGAAACGAATATAGGAATCGGCTAGCGAGTCTTTTCTTGAAAGGTTCACGGACAGCACAAAACGCGGCGGGTTTACGCCCACCTGAACAAATTTTTCAATCTTTGGATGTTTGACTCCCTTGCCCTTTACTGGGCGGTGGCGTGAAATTGCTTGAGACATGAACTTTTTAGCTTCGTCATCGGATAGTTCTGTGAAGCGGCTCTTGAAGACACCGTCAATCATCGGAAAAACCTTCTTGGCTCGCTGGCCAGTTAAGGCTGAAGTAAAGAGAATGGGGGCGTACTTGAGCTGGGGCAGCCAACCGCGGACTTGAGCTTCGAAATCATTAACAGAGTTTGTTCCCTTGTTCTCGTAGAGATCCCACTTGTTTACCACGATGACCGTAGAGACGCCCGATTCCGCGAGTACGCCCGCTAGATGTTTGTCTTGTCCGGTAATCCCTCGGGTTACGTCAATAACAAACAGCGCAACTTCAATACGGCGGAGAATATCCAGCGTCTTTTCTACCCCCTGTGCCTCGAGCTTAGTGCCGGATCGGACCATGGCGGCATGCTTGCGAATGCCGGCGGTATCAATAAAAATGTAAGTTTTTCCGTCGAACTCAACTGTTGCATCGTTTGGTTCGCGGGTGGTGTGCGGGAGGTCTGCGGCGATGAATCTTTTCTCTCCGAGAATAGCATTTAAGAGAGTGGATTTGCCGACGTTTGGTTCGCCAAGAACGGCGACGCGCATGGGTAGAACCTCTGTGATTTCGGCTGGAGCCTTGCCGGTCTTCTCAAGCGCCACGTAGATTTCGTCTAGGAGATCGCCTACGCCTGTTCCTTGTTTGGCAGAAATGGCTAATGGTTTATTGAGTGGCCAGTTGGCCCACTCTTCAGAATTTGGCTTGGCGCGAATGGCCGCTGAGTCTGCCTTGTTGCCCACTACGATGACCGGCTTTTTTCCTGCTACGAGTTCTTTGGCGATGGTTAGATCGTCTGCTGTACAGCCAATTGTAAGATCAACAACCAGTAGAATGACATCGGCTTGCTTCATTGCTTCCCGCGATTGATCGATGACGTTCTTTTCGATTTCATCCGCTTTGTTCACATCGAGTCCACCAGTGTCGACCACTGTAACTACGTGTCCGCGCCACAGGCAGGGTGCTTCAAAACGGTCGCGGGTGGTGCCAGCAACATCCGAAACTAGAGACTTTTCTTCTTCAACGAGTTTGTTAAAAAGAGAAGATTTGCCAACGTTCGTTCGCCCAATTAGAGCGACTTTCGGTGGTTTGACCATACTTGTGGGGTTATCTGAAGGAGAGTGACGTCGAATCCTGCCCTAAGACCACCAGAAAGTCAATTGGACTCGCGCTTTTTTTTATCGCTTCGAGGGCTGTCTTTTCCATGACGGCATCCGGGATGACATCATGGGTTTTCATGGAACCAAGTTTGGTCATGACCACGGCAGCTTTTAAATAGCTCTTCAGGGCGGATAATTCCGCGCCTTTAGTGCCGTCAGTGAAATCGTAGATGGTAGTTTTGGCCGTGTCACGCTTTTCAGCGTTGGTAACTAGCGAAACGGTGAAGCCTGAGGATTGCAGGAGCTGAGCGGTGTCTCCGCCCAGTCCGGTGGTCAGTGTTCCGTTTTGAATCTCAATAGTTAATGACTCTGTGGGGGCTTGACCTGGGGAAGGGAGAGGCGTTCGAGTACCGGGAATGTCATGCGCGTAGATATTTGTGGCGAGCGATTTTAAATCGCTCCAGTCTTCCTCGTACGGCAATAGTACGTATGCGCCGTTGATGTTTGTCTCATAGAGCAAGCCGCCGGTGGCGTCAAGCACGTGGAGAGAGATTCTCTCGGTTGAAATGTCCGGGATATATTTGGCAAATTTAATCATCTCAAAAGCGCTCATGTTCGTTTGAACATTTTTCTGGATGATGGCCATGATCCGTGAGAGTTTAGTGGGATTCAAGATGACGTCCATGCTGAGCGCGCGTTCTTTGAGTGCTAGGAGAATCTTTTGTTGCCGAGCTGCTCGAGCGAAGTCCGTACCCTCTCCGCTGCCGCCGTGGCGGGAGCGCGCGTATTCCAAAGCGAGAGCGCCATCCATGTGCGTCCAGCCTTTTACGAAAGCCACGGTCTTCACACTGCCCAAGTCATCGTCAACGGGATAGGTGCTGTCCGTAAAGCTTCGGTCCACATAAACATCTACTCCGCCCAAGGCGTCAATTACATCGGCGAAACCGTGAAAGTCGATTTTGACACTGTAGGGAGCTGGCTGTCCTAAGATGCCGCTGACTATTTTGGCGGACGCATCCCGACCAGTGCCGGATTTCTCTTGTTCTGCGAGTGCGTTGACGGCGTTGATTTTGCGGTAGCCCTGGCCAGGTACAAAGACCGTGAGGTCTCGGGGAATGGAGATGAGTCCCAGCTCCTTGGTGCTTGGCCGGTAACTCCCAAAAATCATAGTATCAGTAAGCTCTGCGCCGTCATGTCCAGCTCCGCCAATGCCTAGAAGTAGGATATTTACGCGGTCTTCGGTTTCACCTGAAATAGCCTTTTCACCGGACCGGACGAGACGGGCGAGTGTGTCAAAGATGGAGAGCGGGGCGCCGTCCTCGTAGTTAGTGCTTTTGGCGATGCCGGCAAATAACAGGAAACCTCCTACCCCTATAATGCAAGCACCAAAAAAGAACAGCTGAAAAATGGACTGAGATTTTTGTTGTTTTCTAACGGGCAGCGCCTCGGCCTGAGCTGAGACCAGCAGTTCGTCTGAAGGATGAAGAAGATCCATGGGTTTGTGATCCATAGCGGTAGCAATGAGTATAGCTTGCTTTTTATGTCTTGAGAAGGACTCTCGACAAGCGTGAAAAATTACGATAAACTGCCACACGCGGATGTTTAGCTCAGCTGGTTAGAGCGCTGTACTCACACTGCAGAGGTCGCAGGTTCGAGTCCTGCAACATCCACCACTTGATTCGCTACGCTCGCTCATGGTCTTTGACCATAAATGTCGGAGCTACGAGTTGACTGCTCGTGCTATTATTCGCTTACTATGCTGTTTAGAAAAAGATCGGAGCCGGTTGGTCCGAGCACCCTCGAAAGAATGTTTGGTCCAACAGTGGGTGCGGTTGGTAATTTTTTTCTAGAGATCGCCCAGATTGCCATCTTGGCTTTGGTCATTATTCTTATCACTCGGCATTTTCTCATTTTGCCTTTTATTGTGAAAGGTGCGTCCATGGAGCCGAATTTTCATGACAATGAATATTTGATTGTGGACGAGGTGACTTATCGGTTTCGCGCGCCTGAACGTGGCGAGATAGTCGTGTTTCATCCGCCCGAAAACGAGGGTCAGTATTACATCAAGAGAATTATCGGCTTGCCAAAAGAACGGGTTGAAGTTAAGAACGGCAAGATAACTATCTATAATGATAAGTATCCGTCCGGAATTGTTTTACCGGAGGAGTACTTGACGGAAACCACGACCGGTAGCGATAGTGTGACGCTTGGGCCGGACCAGTACTATGTAATGGGAGATAACCGCAACGCTAGTCTTGACTCCAGATCGTTTGGTTATGTGCCCAAGGATCATATTATTGGCCGAGTGTGGATCCGTGGTTTGCCACTTGAGAAAGCAGGAACTTTCATGACCCCGGTTTATCAGTATTAACCATCTTCTTCCCTATGCCGTCTAAACCGACTTCCGCCCCGAAAGTTGAAAAACCTGTTGCTCCGGTTACCAGCGCCAAGAAAGCGAAAGTACCTGAAACATTGCGCGGCTTCCGAGATATACTCCCGGAAGAGCAGGCTGCTTGGGATAAAATGGATGCGGTCATGCAATCCCTTTCTAGGGCCTATGGTTTTGGGCGTATTCGCCTGCCGGTAGCTGAACAAACAGCACTTTTTGAGCGAGGGGTTGGTAAGGATACGGATGTGGTAGAGAAAGAGATGTTTACGTTTACTGATCAGGGCGGCGTGCGCATGACCATGCGTCCAGAAGGCACGGCCCAGATTGCCCGCGCCTACATTGAGCACGGTATGTTGAACCAACCGCAACCGGTGAAGCTGTGGTATGCGGAACAGTTTTTCCGCCACGAACGTCCGCAGGCTGGCCGCTACCGCCAATTCTGGCAGTTCGGTTTGGAATCTATTGGTTCTGATGATCCGGTGCTTGATGCACAGATCATCCTCATGTGCGAGCGTTTTTGTCGGGATATGGGGCTCGATGTCACCATTCAGGTGAACTCGCTTGGTACGCCAGTTTCTCGCCGTTCTTATGTGGCGGAGTTGGTAAAGTTTTTTAAAGCGAACAAGAAGAAGTTGTCCGAAACTGATCAGAAGCGTTTGGCGAAGAATCCGCTTCGCTTGCTCGATTCGAAGGAGCCGGGCATGGAAGAATTGAAGGCGGAAGCTCCTCAGATTATTGACTACCTTGATGATGAATCCAAGCAGCACTTTATGAAAGTGCTTGAGTACCTTGATGAGGCTGAGGTGCAGTACACCTTAAACCCGTACTTGGTACGCGGACTCGACTATTACACGAAGACTGTGTTTGAGGTTGTACTTACTAACCCAACTGCCGAAGAGGGCGCGCAGAGCTCACTCGGTGGAGGCGGACGGTATGATGGGTTGATCCCACTTTTTGGCGGACGCGAAGGCACGAGTGCGGTAGGTGCAGCAATTGGACTGGAACGGGTGCTCATGGCGGCACGTGCCGCGGGGAAACTTCCTGATCCTCGCCGTCGGTCGGAAGTATTTTTCTGCCAGTTGGGCGAAGCTGCCCGCCGCAAGGGTCTTAAGACATTCGAAAAGTTCCGCGAGGCCGGAATCGATGTAGCTGAAGCATTCTCGAAGTCGAACCTAAAGGCACAGCTTGAAATCGCTGATAAGGTAAAAGCGCCTATTGCGGTCATCCTTGGCCAGAAAGAAGTGCTTGATGGCACGATCATTATCCGTGACATGGAATCCGGCGCGCAGGAGATTGTGGACGTAGAAAAGGTGGTGAGTATTGTGGCGAAACGGCTCATGGAGCTTAAGGCCAAGGCTCTCGCGAAAGCAGAGGTTAAGTAATTTGCCATGTTTGGGGCCTTGTGCTAACCTTCCGCCAACCTTGAAAGGAAGGTCAAAATATATTGTGGCATCATCTATAGAAGTCAAACGAAAGAAAGGGGAGAGCTTTGAAGCGGTTTTTCGCCGTTTCTCCCGCCGTCTCCAACAGAGCGGTAAAGTATTAGACGTCCGCGCCGGCCGCTTCTTTGAGAAAACTCCAAAGAAGAACCGCGTGCACGGTTCCGCACTCCGCCGTCTTGAAATGGGCGAGAGACGCGAATTCCTTCTCAAAACAGGCAAGATTAAAGAAGAAGATCTCCGCGCTAAAAAGCACGGAAGTCGGTAGGCATAAAGGAGCCGCAAGGCTCTTTTGTGTTAATATACCCATCATATGAAACTCATCGACAAACTCTCAGAAGACATGAAGGCGGCCATGAAGGGGAAGGACGTGAAAACGCTTGAGGTTCTGCGTATGGTCATTTCCTCTATTCGCAACAAGGCGATCGAACTCAACAAGGAGCTTGAGGATGCCGAAGTTATTGCGGTTATTAAGAGTGATGCGAAGAAGATCAGGGACGCCATGGAGACGTTTGCGCAAAATGCTCGACAAGATTTGGCTGACGAAGCGAAACGCGAAATTGCAATTCTTGAAACATACTTGCCGGAACAGATGCCGGATGCTGAGCTTGAAGCAAAGGTGAAGGCGAAGATTGAAGAGTTGGGTGCTAAGGCATCGAGTGAAGTTGGAAAAGTTGTCGGCGCGCTCGCAAAAGAATTGAAGGGATTGGTTGACGGCTCCCGGATTAAAGAAAAAGTAGAAAAGTTTTTGAATGAGTAATCCTGCCGGGGCGTACAAGGCAATTTTAGCCGACGTAGTTCATTTTTCGGTCACTAAAGCGGAAGCGCTGGAACGGATGGCCGAGCTTGAAGCTCTGACGCAAACATACGGTGGTATTGCGGTGGTTAAAGCTATTCAGCGCCGGGACAAGCCGGATTTTCAAACCTTTATTGGTAGTGGAAAATTGGAGGAGATAATTGCTGAGGCCAAGGACACTGGGGCGAACGTACTTATAGTGAATGACATTCTAAAACCCGGTCAGCTGTTCAGGCTCGAAGAAGCGCTTGAGCCCGTAAAGATGAAAGTCTGGGATAGAGTTGATCTCATTTTGCATATCTTTGACCGTCATGCCACGAGTGCGGAGGCGAAGCTCGAGATCGAATTGGCTCGCTTGCGCCATATTGGCCCGCGTATTTACAACATGGGGGCGCAGTTGGGCAAGCAGGGTGGAGGAACGGGCGTCCGCGGAGGTGCCGGCGAAAGTAACACGGAAAAGATGAAGCGCCATATTAAGGAGCGCGAGCGGGCGATTGTGAAGAAGCTCGAGGGTTATGAGAGCGGTCGAGCAGAACACCGGAAAAGCCGGGTACGGGCGGGTTTTAAGACGGTGGCGTTGGTCGGCTATACAAATGCTGGAAAGACGGCGCTGTTAAACGTGCTGACTAAGCGTAAAGAGATTTCTGCAAACAAACTATTCGCGACGCTTGATACTCGCGTCGGCGAGATATATCTGCCTGAGCTCGGAGCCTCGGCGCTCTTGTCTGACACTATTGGTTTTATCCGCGATCTTCCGCCTTCGCTCATTAAGGCCTTCCGCTCTACTTTGTCTGAGGCAGTTCATGCTGACCTTCTTTTGCATGTTATTGACTCCGCAGACCCGAAGCTTGATCTCAAGCGCGCGGTGGTTGAAAACATCTTGGCGTCTCTTGGGCTGGCTGATCGCCCGACCATTTTGGTTTACAACAAGTGTGATTTATTGCCTAAAAATTTGAAAAGAGAAGATGGGATTTGTGTTTCAGCGGTCACGAAAGACGGTCTACCCACACTTAAGGAAAAAATTGCAGCCATGCTTCGATAGTTCGTGGTAAAATGTGTGGGAGTTATGCTAAGCCGTTGGGCTCAGAATACGTTTGCAGTAATCCTTGTTATGGCAGGGGGCTTTTTATTTTCTGCGCCACAGGTTTTCGCTCAAGCTGATCAAACGGCTCAGGTGGCTGCTACGGCCGGGTTTGGGACAGCTGATCTACCGACTATTATTGGCCAGATCATCAGTGTTTTTCTGGGACTACTTGGCGTAGTTTTTCTGGTCCTGACTATTTACGCCGGCACCATGTGGATGACGGCCGCCGGTGATCCTAAGAAAGTTGAGAAGGCTAAGAATATTTTGATTCAGGCGGCCGTTGGGTTATTAATTACGATCAGTGCTTACGGAATCACCACCTTTATAGTCAATGCGATTACGGGCGGAACTGGCGGCGGTGGGGGCGGGACAGGCGGTGGAAGTAATGGCGGAGTCTCGGTCGAGAGCCTGTCTGGTGCTTTGGGCGCCGGACCAATTCGCGACCATTACCCAACCAGAAATCAGACTGATGTGGCCCGGAACGCTAAAATAATGATTACGTTTAAGGAGGCCATTGACCCGGCCTCGGTGACGGTTAATTCCGTGAAGATTTTCCCTGCCTCCACGGGTGTTACTGGTGCGCTCACGGACACGGTTATTAACTTTACAGACGATCACAAGACTTTTGTCTTTAGGCCGGCCGCCTATTTGGGCTCGCCGACCGCTAAGGTCCAGTACACCGTCCAATTAACTACTGACATTAAAAATGCCGGTGGTGCCAAGCTGTTCTCCGGCTCATACAGCAGTGGGTATAAGTGGTCATTTGAAACTGGCACGGTGCTTGATCTGACGCCGCCGACAATTGTGTCCGTTACTCCTGCTAACTCTGGCGCCTATGCTCGGAACATCGTAGTGCAGGCTACTTTTTCCGAACCGGTTGACCCAACTTCTGCTTCGGGCGTCCGAACATCTTCCGGAGGTTTCTCGAACATTGGGATTACAAGTAATGCGACTGTGCAGGTGCCTGGCGAATATCAGATTTCCAATGGCTATACTTCTGTAACCTTCATCTCGGCTGAGCCTTGTGGCACTAACTCTTGCGGAGAAAAGATTGTCTGCTTGCCGGCTAGCAGCAGTTTGAATGTCACCGTTAAGGGTGCAAGTACTACGGCTAATCCTCCGCAGGCAGATACCTTTCCGTATGACGGTGTGGTAGACATGGCCGGTAATTCTTTTGATGGCAACCACGACGGCACGGCTGGAGACTTTTTTGGCTGGAGTTTTACGACCACCGGGGATATCGCGCTCGCGGGGCCAAAGATTGTGTCTGTTTCGCCGAATATTTCCGAAGAAGATGTGCCGCTTGATCAGCCGGTCACGATTACGTTTGGCGATGTCCTGATGACCTCTAGCGTTTCTCAAGACACAGTCCAGTTATCTAATAAAGAACAGGTGTCTGGCATTTCTCATGAAATGTGGTTTTCGCCGAGCACCTCCTATTTGACGAGCGATGATCAGGTGGTGACTTCGGCTGCTCAGATTCCGGCCAAGACGGTGGTTGAAGTGACTCACGGAACGTTCTTGCAGTCGGTGGACGGCAAGTCATATTTGTATGGCTCGACAGTCACGAGTGGTTTGTTGAACCAGTATCAAAATTGTTATGTGCCCGGAGCGGGACCTGATGCGGTTGGCGGATTGTGCGGTGTGTCGGCCGCAGAGCCGTACTGCTGCAACGGTATCCCATCTTCCTCGGCTTGCATCCTCTTCTAAAACATTGTGAACATAAACCGCTTAAAACACTTGGTTGTCGGGTTACTCGTCGCTACGAGCTCGGCTTTGCCGTTGGCTTTGCCAATGATCGCTTCCGCGCAGACGGACACGGTGACGAGCGGGCTTGAGACCGTGGGTACAGCTACTGGTTTAGGAAATGAGGATCCGCGGATTATAGTGGCGAGAATTATTAGAGTAGTGATTTCTTCGCTCGGCGTAATCGCCGTGGTTATTGTTCTTTACGGCGGTTTCGTCTGGATGACCTCGGCTGGCAATGAAGAGAAGGTGAGTAAAGCTAAGAAGATTTTGTTGAGCGGCGGTATCGGTCTAATGATTATTCTGATGTCATGGTCCATCACCACCTTCATTATTAGTTCACTTTTGAGTGCAACTGGCGGTGGTGGTGGCGGTTCTGGCGGCGCAGGTGACGGTGTAGGCGGAACTAGTCTGGGTGGCGGTTCTGGCAGTGGCTTTGTAGTAACCGGTATTGTTCCTAAGGGTGAGGTGACGATTAGAAATGTGCAGGTTCGTGTAACATTCTCGAAGAATGTTGATCCTGCAAGCATTGCTAACGCCTTTACGGTTAAAAATACCCTGACGGGTGCAGTCATTGCTGGTACGCCATCTGTTTCCGGAAACACCATTACTTTCAAACCTAGCACGCCTTGTTCGGACGCGGCACCAGCTCCGCTTTGTTTTGACGCGAGCACTCAGTTTACGGTCACCATGACTACGGCCATTAAGAGTACCTCGGCGGTTGCTTTGACGTGTCCGACTAGCCGTCCCTGTGCTGGCAGCTTCACGACTGGAACTATAGTCGACGAGGTTCCGCCAACAGCTTTGATTACTGACCCTGACGCTGGACAGCGCGTGCCAGCCAATAGCTTTCAGAACGTTCAGGTGGTTGGTACTGATGATGTTGGTGTCGCTAGTGCTACCTTCTTGGCCGGTACTGTCAGTTTTGACGAAGTTCCGGCTACCGGAGCGGATCTCACGAGCGTAACAATTAGCGCTGATTGGGATACGAGCAACGAGGATGCTGGAAACTCGGTAAAATTGTCTTCCACTATTACTGACCTGGCTGGTAACACGGCTGAAGACTCAGTTGGGGTGCTCTTAGCACCAGCTTCATGCCAAAATAACGTCTTAGATTCCGGCAGTGGAGAAACGGGGATTGATTGTGGCGGTGATCCGACTAGCGCGAACTATTGTGGCGCGTGTGACGGCTCGGCTTGTACTTCTTCTACTGATTGTCAGTCCGGTTCTTGTGTGAGCGGTGTTTGTCGGGCTACGACCGTTATTAGAGCGGTTTCGCCATTGTCGGGTGCGCCTGGTACTTACGTCACAATTTCTGGTAATTCTTTTGGGGCAACGCCGGGCAAAGTTTTGTTTGTTGGTCCGGGCGCGCCAGTTGAGGCGGTTCTAGCTCCGTGTGCTGATGGTTGGACAGACCGCCAGGTAGTAGTCATGGTGCCGCCAGGTCCGGCTGGAACTGGTCCGATTACTATTGTGCGAGCAAATGCGGTAGATGATTTTGATAAGGATTTAACTAATGATAATCGGGGTCCGCTCATTGCTAACTTCGTCGTGAACACGGTGGCGCATCCAAATCTGTGTGGTCTTTCGGCTACCAGTGCCAAAGCTGGCGATTCGCTCACGCTTACCGGATCCGGTTTCGGCGCTAGTCGAGGGACTTCGGTAGTGGCCTTTGGTAGTAATCGTCCCGCCTCCACCTATTCGTCATGGTCTGATTCTTCCGCTCAGGTAGTGGTGCCGGTCGTAGCCTCTCGTGATGGCTCGTACGCTGTACATGTGGTTTCCGACGCCGGCATTTCGTCGAATAGCATTAGCTTACGCTTTACCTCGGCCGCTTCTTCTGGCGGATCTACAACCTCAGGTGGGACAACTACGCCGGGAGGCGTGACTACACCAGGCGGGACTACTACTCCCGGTGGAACCACAACTCCAGGCGGAACCACTACGCCTGGCGGTTCAGCCGCCTCTGCACTTGTTCCGTCGCTCGTTTCGATTGATCCTGGTCAGGGTGGAATAGGGCGTTACGTTAGTTTGACGGGCACAAATTTTGGTTCCGCTAAGGGGATTGTCAAGTTCACTAATACCGCGACCGGCGATACTGCGGTGGCTAGCTTGGATGTTTCTGCAGCCTGCGGTGCGGAAAACCCATGGGGTAACACGCTGATCAGATTTGTCGTTCCCGGCACCTATACAAATGGCACGGCCATCGCGGTCGCCGCACATACTGTGTCTATCACCTCAGCCAGTGGCCAGATTTCTAATACTGTTCCATTTACTATAATCGCTGATGATACAAGACCGAATGTGTGCGGAATCGTGCCCGCTACTGGCCAGGCCGGGGATACGATAAAAATTGTTGGCGATCGGTTTGGCTCAACCAATGGCGCGGTTACTTTTTCGTCGAGTGTGACTTCAGTCATCACCTCTTGGAGTAATACCGAAGTCAAAGTGACCGTTCCGGCCAGTGCTCAGAGCGGCAGTGTCACCCTAGCCAACGCCGCCGGAGTAAAAGGTAACAATGTTTATTTCAGCGTGGCTTCGCCTACTTCATCGGCTGGCGCGGTGGGCGGCGGCTATGCTTGGAGTTTTTCTTCCGGTTCCATTCCTAAAGTTCCAAGTTTGGTAACTGAGTGTTCGGCTTCGGTCGTTTCTGCTGTGCCGAATAACCGGTTTACGGACTCGGTTTGTACCAATGCTGTGGTGTATGCCGAATTCACTCAGCCGATGAACCAGGCCACAGTGCAGGGTGCGGTGAAGGTTGACCGCTGTACCGGCGAAGGCTCTAACCCGTGTTCTTCGGTGATGGCGGTGACAGGTCAGACGCTCACTACTTTAAAATCTTTTACTTTTACGCCAAGCACGCCGCTGGCTATAAGTTCAACTTACCGCGTGACCGTGGCCGCTACGGCTGAATCCGCCGATGGGGCAACTTTGGCTAGAGACGCTGAGTGGACTTTTGTGACAGCATCAACTAATACAGCTTGTTTAGTTGATAGTGTCAGAGTGTCACCGGCCAAGGCGACTATTAACGTAAAGAACGGGACGGAAAGCTTCTCGGCCCTGCCGACGGCTGGTTGTGTGGTGCTTGACCCAGCTGGGGTTGAGTGGGATTGGGCACTGAATCCTAGTTTTGCGGCTCGTAATACAACGGCCAATCCGTCCTGTGTGGGCGGGTCTACGGCTTGTTTGACTGCTGAGGCTTTGGCCGAGGGTGTGACACCGGTCACGGCCACGGTGAGCAATACAGCGACAAACAGTTCAGCTAGTTTGACAATCGAGTTTACAGATCCGTACGTCACCGGCGTTTGGCCTGATTGTGACGCCGCCTGCATGAACGCACAGATTGGGGCGAGCTTTAACATTCCAATGAATAAGCAGAGTCTTGAGGCCTCGGGGAACGTTCGGCTGTTTGAGTGTACAAACGAACTTTGCTCCGCTACTTCAGAGATTACGAGCCCGGACGCTAGATGTATGACGGTGACCGGTCAGTCTCCTGAGTGTACGGGCTTCGCCTTGAAGACCGTTACGCTCAACCCCGGTAAGTTTTATAAAGCACGGATTAGCGGCTCGGTTAGAAGCGTAAGCGGGGTGCCGTTGACTAGAACTAATGACGGAGGCGATTATTCTTGGGTGTTCCGCGCTCGGGAAGACGCTAGTGCTTGCGTGGTCAGCCGAGTTTCTATTTCTCCGGCCACTGCTCTAGCCAAGGCGGTTGGTGACAAAACAACCTTTACGAGTACGGCCTTTGGCGAAGCTGATAGCTGTTCACAGTCTGGTCAGCGACTAACCGGCTTCTCTTACTCATGGACCTGGGCCAACCCGATTATTGATGAGGATCTGGATAGCAATCCGGCTACTAAAGTAGCAGAGTGGCTAGGTTCTTCACTTCGAGACACTTCTCCTTCAGCTATTCCATCTGCCTGCTCCGCATCATGTACTCCTGGTGGCAGCGTGCCTTATGAAGCGATTTGCGGTGACGGGGTGCTTGATCTTACAGGCGGCGAGGAATGTGAAGATGGCAACGTGGCCAATGGCGACGGTTGTTCAGCTTCTTGTTTGCATGAGGGGACTAGCGCGCCAACTTGTGGCAACGGCCTTATTGATACCGCCGAGGATTGCGATGACCGTAATCTGATTGATGGTGACGGTTGTTCAAATAGGTGTCAGTCCGAAGGTTCGCGCTCAGTTGGCGCAACCTGTGGAAATAATGATATCGCTCGTAACGCCACCACAAAAGCTGGCGAAGAATGTGATGATAGTAACGCTAAAAATGGTGATGGCTGTTCTTCCAACTGTACCAATGAGGGGACACCGTCATTAGCGTCTATCGGCGGGGCGGTTTGCGGTGACCGCGTAGTCAACATACCGGGCGAGGGTTGCGACGATGGAAACATTATTAACGGCGATGGTTGTTCGTCGGTTTGTTTGCATGAAGGCTCGCTTACGACTTGTGGAGTTGGCGGGGTTGACGCTGGCGAGGATTGTGATGATGGAAACGGGTTGAACGGTGACGGCTGTTCCTCCAGATGTTTGTTTGAGGGCTCTTCGGTGGCTTACTCGCTGCCATCTTTCTGTGGCGATGGCGTGGTTGGAACGGGCGAATATCCGGCCTGCGAAGCTGGTGTAACAGGTGACGGTCGAATTGATCCTTTGCAAACCGCCATCATCAGTAGTGATGCAGCTTTTGAGGTAGACTTGGCGACCAAGCGGGCGCACGCTACGGTTGAGGTTAAAGAAAACTCCTCTGGTCTATCTACTACCGCTGATCTTTCTTTGTCGTGCGTAGCCACCTCTGATGCCAGCTGTTCGGACCCTGCTCACAACGGCGTCGGTTCAGCTAGCTGCTGCATGCCACGGCCAACGGTGACGCTGATCCCAACCTCTGCTTCTACAACCTGCCGTAATCCGGCCTTGTACGGTATCTTTTCTCAGAAGATGGATCTAGAATCATTTACTACTACCAACACTGACAGAGCGCTGACGGTTGAGACTGACCACTTGTACCTGCAACTGGACTTGCCGGCTACCACTGCTCTTCCTGGAATGCCAGGTTCTGAGATTAGGTGTCCAAGTGGGTATCGCGTAGCTTTTGGTCATGATCCAAAGGGCTTCTTAGCTCGGGCAAAAAATACCATCGTTCGCTTCTTCGTTGGTGATTCAGCAGTCGCCGCGGAAGGTAAATGCTTGCTGCCGGTTACTGGCTACGAGCAGGTTGAACAGGACGATGGAACGTACAAAATTTATCTAAAATACGCTAAAGCGCTTGAGCCAAATGCGTCTTATACCCTTGTGGTTGATGGTGATCCAAATGTTCAAGATGGAGTAATAGTTGGAGTTACTTCAGTTTCAGGTGTTGGTTTGAACGGCACGGCCTCGTCTACATTTAGAACTGGCCCGAACCTATGTTCGTTAGATGAGGTCAAGGTGACCGACAACTACCGTGCGTCGCCCTACCTCTTTACGCGGGGTGATGAGGTGCATGCGTTTACGGCTGCAGGTATTTCTCATACGAATGGCCTAATTCAGGAAATCCAACCGATTCTCGGAGTCTACGATTGGGATTTTGATAAATGGAAGATTGCTGATGAGACCCTGTTTGGAGTGTCAGCTATCGGACCCAATATTCCTCATGACACTGTTGATATTAAATCCTTAGCGAAAAACGGCTCGACGAGTCTTTCAGCGCAGGCCACTATTGGAGCAGACACGTTTGGCGGCACGACAGGCAAGAAAGTGATCGGTTCGACTGGGATAACGGCATTTTTATGTGAGAATCCTTGGCCGCCTCTACCTAAGTTCCCGTGGTCTGATGACCCGGCGGGCGAAGCTAACGGACTCGCATCGCAGGGGACTGAGGGCTGGATGAACATTTCTAGTTATTACTGTCGCGATCAGGGAGCGGTGGGCGTAGCTGCTGATCTGCCGACTGTTACGCCGGTTCGTCCGCCGGTAGCCGGAACTTCAAATATTATCAAGCAATACTTGTTTGAGGTGAGTGATGGTTCTGGCGACGCAATCGGCCTTCGAGTGGTGAGCAATCCGGGCTACCTCTCGCCGATGGCTTGGTATCGGGCTCAGAACTTCAAGGGCGGTCCCAAGGAGACTGTAGTGGATGGTTTTGCGGCGGTACAGGACGGCAGTACGGTGTATGTGGCTGCTCCTAACTATGCCAATGGCAAGTTCTATTCCAATATCTACGTTTTGTCTGCCAATGAGGGGGCGAACGAAGCGACGCTAAAGATTTTTGCGAGCATGCTTGAGAATCTTAAGTTTGCGATTGACCTGAATGACGTGACTGTCTGTACTATTGGCGGATCCTTGTCGGATACAAGCTGCTCTTCGGATGATGATTGTCTGGCTCTTGGGGCTGGTGCAGTTTGTCCGTCTTTAAAGGCGAAGGTGCGCCGTGATACTCAGAGACTATCTGATTTGACGACTATCCGTTCAGCTATTACAGCCTACGGCGTGGATAATAGAGTATGTTCCATCACCAGGTCTCAGTCTTGCGCTTCAAATATTGAATGTCCGGTTGGCGAGTCCTGCGCATCAATTATTCCGGCGCTGTCTGCTGGAACCTTCGTGCGCAATTTCTCTGCTAGCCCGTGGACTAGCTGGGGCGACATGCTGGGTGGCGCGCTTGGCGCGAAGGAACTGCCAGTTGACCCGTTGAATGCCTTCACACCTAATACTTGCGGAGTAGTGGGTGGGCCATTAGCTAGTTTTGATCAGGCCAACTGCGTTGACCAGTCAAAGGGAACGTATACATGTCCGTTTGGTTCTCACGTGTACCAGTATTTGGCGCAGGGAGACAGCTCGGTGAAACTATCGGCTAACCTTGAATTCTTTGAGGTGTGGGCTAGTCCAATTGATAATAATGGTTCGGCCGATGGAGTGGATATTACAGTTGGTAGAGCTAACGTGTCGGCTGATGGCTTTAGCACGGGGGACGTATGTTCAGGCGCGGTGCTTGGCAGTTCTGCCGTTTGCGGCGACGGCGTAGTGGGCAGTGGCGAGGCCTGTGAACTTGGTCAGCGTGAGACTACAGTCGCCATCTGTGATGGTAATAATGATGGAATTATTGATGGTTTCAAGACCAGGGTTTGTAATTCATCCTGTACCGCTTTTGTGGATGATCCTCAAGCCGTCTGCGTTTCACCTACTTGCGGGAATGCGGTCAAAGAGGGTTCTGAAGAGTGCGATGACGGTTCAAAAAATGGCTCGTACGGTTTCTGTGGAGCTGACTGTAGACGAGCCAGCGCCTTCTCTTGCGGAGATGGCTCTTTGGCCGGTGGCGAGAAATGTGATTGTGGCTCAAGCGGATCTCTGACTGGTCGTCGGGCTAATGGCAACGGCATCTGTCAGGTTTATAACGGCGTGTATCAGTCCAGTCCTTCAGCCTCATGTGCTTGGGATTGTTCCGGTCCAGCGCCATACTGCGGCGACAAGCATGTTGATAGCGGCGAACAATGCGATGG
Organism: Patescibacteria group bacterium; assembly: GCA_041659765.1. Classification (NCBI taxonomy): domain Bacteria; species Patescibacteria group bacterium. The sequence continues at coordinate 141,519 of JBAZXR010000001.1, forward strand.
TACAGATGAGTTCTGGGACGGAAAGTTGTGTTCAAGCGGCTCGCTGATTGGCCAGCCATGTACATCTGACAGTATGTGCGGAACCGCTGGCTTATGTGGCGGAACTAGCGCCTATGCGGCTTGTCCGGTCGGGGAGACGCGCACTCATGATTGTAATGACGCCGTGGGTGCTAGCTGTGCCTACTCAAATACTTGGCTAGCTGCTACCTGCGTCAGGGTAGGAACTTGCGGAGATGGTGTTGTCCAGAGCGGTCTAGAGCAGTGTGACGACGGAAATCAAAATGACACTGACGCCTGCACTCATTTGTGTAAGGTTAACGTTTGCGGTGACGCTGCTCTTAACCCGCAGACAGAAGAATGTGACCTGGGCACGCAGAACGGCGGTTCTTGCAGCTCATCTTACGGCTCTACTTGCACCGCTTGTTCTGTGACCTGCCGCAACGTTATTTCATCCGGCGCGTTCTGTGGTGACGGCGTGAAGAATGGCACGGAGTTCTGTGATGGTTCTGACGTGCCACTGACTTACTTCGATTCTGCCACCATGAAGGCCGGTGGGTCATGTGCTACGGACGGGGCAACGTCCAGCATTTATACCTGTCGTAGTTTAGGCGTGTGTAACGGTGGAGCTAAGAATGGTCAGCTCTGTACAGCCGGATATATTGGTAGCACTGGTCCTGATTCCTACGCTCTTGATGTAGCTGACTGTACAGATTTAACCGGCAGTTACGAATGCGTTAAGCCGGCTTGTTCCGGTACTTGTTCTTCCTCCTGCCCGCTAACCTTTGCTAGTACCAGCTTGCTCATGACAGCTAATCAGCCAGGTTCGCGCCCAAGCCCAAGTGTCGATCTCTACTCGTACAACACGAGCTCTACCTCAACTCTGCCCAACGCGGCTACTATTACGGTTCCTGCTTGTACGGTATTGCCCTCGGTTTCCGCGAACATCCGTTACGCCGAGAACTATGAACCACCGCAGGTGTACGTGATGTTCATCACTGATCTTTCGCAAACGATGAAATACCGGGTCCGTGACGATGTTCTTCCTGGTTCAGGCGAAAAATCTCGGTTGGCTGTGGCGCAGGCTTCCATGGACTCAGCAACTGCAAGTTTGTATGAGAAGTTTGGTGCTAACGTGCATATCGGTTCGATCGGCTTCAAAGGTTTGGCGCAAGGAACTTGCTACAATAAAACCAACACATCCTGCACGGCGGGGACGGCTGCGGGCGATACTACTTGTTCAAACTTAACTCCGGGTGACTTCTGCTTGGACAAAACATCTCAGATTTCTGCTTCAACTATTACCTATCCGTTCGGTGATATCTATAGCTATAAGCTTGCTGATAGCACGGGGGCGTATTCGTTCGCTGATCAGCCGCAGATGTCTTCGCTAGTTTCGGCTATTGACTCAATGTTCGTTGACAAAACGGGACCAACTGGTTGTACATCTAGTCCTTGTCAGTCAACAAATATCCATGGGACGAGAACTTATGAAGGTTTGGTTGAAGCTCGTCAGATGTTTAAGAAGATTAATGATTTGTCGACCACGGATAAGACTAATACCCGGTACATCGGGATCCTGCTATCTGATGGCGAGTATACGAACACAGACCCGCTCATTGAAGCAGCTGCATGGAAGGATAAATACGAGCTTTATACGGCCACAATCGGCAATGATTCGGCGTTCATTGCGCAGATGAACAGGTGGTCGACGAATAGTTGGGATGGAACTACGGCCAACACGAGTTCTGACACGTACAATGGCGTTGATTATTCCTTTACGGCATCAACGGATACGCAATTAACGGGCATTTATAGCCAGATAGTTAATACGATCCAAAATATTAGCGTTAAACTGGTTGTTGATAGTGGAGCTGCCTCGACTAGCGTGAATACTGGAAACGGAATCTCGCTCGTTTTGCCGCAAGGCTTTGCCTGCGACAAGCTTCACTCACAGAACGTGCCTATTCAGGTGACCTTTGCAGGCAAGGGGCAAATGACTATTAGTGACGTGCGTGTAAATTATTGTGCGGCTCCATAGTATGGAAGACCTAGAGACCCAACAACCGCCAGTTGCCCAGCCAACGGTAGCTACTACCGCGCCGGTCTTTTATTCGCTCGCTCCAGAAGAAGCCCCAAGACCGACTCCGTGGTACAGGAAGCGTCAGCTGGTGGTGATGGCGGTTTCGTTCGCGGTTGCCCTTTTTGTGATCGGAGGGGTGGTGATCTTTGCGTCTAATTGGTTCGCTCAAAAAAATGCCCCGGCTAAAATAGCGGCTGAGGAAGCTTCCTCTATGTTGGCTGATAAAGTGTCGGCTTGTGATCAGGCGCTGGATCCAGAGACATGCAAAAACGGAGCCGGGATGCAGGTGGCGAACGCTACGGGTACGGCTGAGGTTTGTAACGGTTTGACGGGGGAGCTGCTTGATTCTTGCGTGTCCTTGGCCGCTCGGGCTGCGGCGAGCATCTCTGCCTGCGGTAAGCTAGATGGAGCTGCTAAGACGGCTTGTGAAGACGGTGCTTATAACGCTGAGGCTCAGACAAAGAATGATTTGACCTTGTGTGCCAAGATTGTAGACCAGGCTTTGGCTCTCGGTTGCGGATCTCGTGTGACGGAGGCAGCTTTGGCGAATAACTCCTGTGTTGCATCACACGTTGACCCGGTTCTTTGTTCCGATAGGCAGAGTTTATTAACAGCTATGAATTCTGGATTAGAGAGCGCCTGCACGGCACTATCTGATGAAGAAGCGAGGATAGATTGCATAAACGGTATCCATTCACTTGATGTAGACGGCGATGGTCTATCCGTTTTTGACGAAGTAAATACCCACCACACAGATCCTGTAAAACCGGACACTGATGGAGACGGGTATACTGATGGAGACGAGGTATCCACCGGACATGATCCTTTAAAGAAATAATATGTTTGACCAAGAACCTCAGGATATCTTTGCTGGAACGGATAAAGCTCCGGCGCCAGTTCAACCGCCAAGCGCAGTAGAGCGCGCTTCGGTTAATGCGTCACCAAGGCCGGCCCCAGCTATGGCTCCTGCTCCGGTTATGTCTGCTCCAAGGCAGCCTATGGAACCTTCGCCAACCTCTCATTTAATGAGAAATTTGGTGATCATCGTGATCGTAATTGCGGCTGTAGGCGGAGGAGCATACTTGGCTTATGCGCTTATGATTAAGCCGATCATGAATGCTAGCGTAGCGCCGGTGATTCCGTCGGCCGTTAAGACTCCGGTTGTGCCAGCGGAGGAGACGCCACTCGCACCAGTTGAAACTCCGGTGGAGACTCCAGTGGCGGCTCCAGCCGAGCTAAACCCAAATTTCCTTGATAGTGATGGTGACGGTTTAAATAACGCCGCTGAACTTGAGGCGGGAACTTCGTCAACCAATCCTGACACTGACGGTGATGGTTTGGGAGATAGAGAAGAGGTGAGGGTTTATGGAACTGACCCTAATCGTACTGACACTGATGGCGATGGCTTCCTCGATGGGGCCGAAGTTCAGGGCGGTTATAATCCGAACGGACCAGGCAAGCTCATGCAGATTCCAACCACCCCATAAATTATGTTCGGATCTAAGGAGGCTCAACCGGTGACTCCAGCGGTGCCGGCAGTTAAAACTGACGACATGATTATTCATGTCATGCCCAAGGATTTTGCGGGAAAGCCGGCGTCTGCGGCAAGCGCGGGGTTGCAAACCCCGCCTTCTCAGGCGCCGATTCCGGCCCCGCAGCCTATGCCCGCACCAAAGCCGGTGGCAGCTCCCGCCCCGGCTGCACCAAAGCCGGCCGTGATTCCGCCTCCTAGGCGGAAGTTTGGCTTTGTTATCTTCCTGTTTGTTTTTCTTTTTGTCCTGTCACTTGGGGCTGCCGGAACCGTTTACTATCTCTATTTTATGCCGGTCGCGCCGTCTGAGAACGCGGGGTTAGTAACCCCGCCTTTACCGGCGCCTATTCCTGAACCCACCCCAATTCCGGTCGCGACGGAACCTGAGCCAGGCAAGGACACGGACTCAGACGGGCTGACTGATGTTGAAGAATTGCTATACGGAACTGATTACCGCAATCCAGACACTGACGGCGATACCTTCCTGGATGGCAACGAAGTCTTCCACCGCTATAACCCGAACGGCCCGGCGCCGTTGACGCTCCTTGATACTGGCGCGGTGCGGGTGTTCGAATCGCCTGACATGCCGTTTACTATTTATTATCCGTCGGCTTGGACTCCGGTGGCTGACCCTATTGAAAAGAAGGTCACGTTCCGATCGCCCTCAACCGCGTCCGTGCTCATTACGGTTGAACTCAAAGATGCGACCGCTAGCCTGGAAGGTTGGTATCAACAGAACGTACCAGACGAAAGCTCGCAGAAGCTTGAGGCGACATATACGTCTGAGGGCCTGCTCGCGCTGGCTCGTCGAGACCAGAGAATCGCGTATATTGATGGTGGTAGTAACGTCTTCACGCTCACTTATGACCTTGGAGATGAAAAAACCATTGAATTCCTATCTACCTTCCAGATGATGCTCAATGGTTTAAATCTTCTCCCATGATTACTTTCGACGTCGAGCAAGAGTCTATCCCGAAGGGGAGCCGATTCTCTGGAGCGAGACTTAAGAAGATCGCCGGCGAGTTTGACGTTGCTCTGCGGAAGAAAGTAACCGGCATTGTTTCCTTGAGTTTTGTCGACGACCTAGAAATTCGTCGGCTTAACCGCATGTACCGCAAGAAGGACAAGGTAACCGATGTTTTATCGTTTGGTTCCCCAGATGGCGATCGATCCGGGTATCTCGGTGACGTGATCATTTCGTACGAGCAGGCGGTGCGGCAGGCCGAAGACGAAGACCTCGAGCTTGAGCTGACTGATCTTCTCGTTCACGGCATCCTTCATGTGCTTGGTTACGACCACGAAAAGGCGGAAGATGCGGATGAGATGTTTCCTCTTCAGGATAAAATTGTGGCCGAAGTCCTATGATTTCTTTGCGAGCATTTTTCAAAAGTTTCCACCATGCTCTTCGCGGTCTCGCCGAATTATTTAAGACCGAACAAAGTTTTCGCCTTCAGGTGCTGGCGACAATTATCGTTGGCGGTCTCTTGATTGGGCTTGATCTCGCCGCTTGGCAAAGAATTCTGCTTATTTTGTTATGTTCCGCCGTCTTGATTCTCGAAATAATCAACAGCATCATCGAACGGGTCGCTGATGCAGTCCAGCCTCGGTTGAGTCCGATGGTGAAGGATGTTAAGGACATGATGGCGGGCGCAGTTCTTTTGACGGCGCTAACCGCGCTCGTGGTCGGGACGGCGATTTTGTACCTCCCGGTATGGGAAAAGGTCTGTGCTATAATTCAGTACTGTAAGCCCTAAACTTCTCTTGATTGCTCCTTTTTTGGCTATGGCCGATGAGATTATCACGGGCTTGGACATTGGAACCTCCTCCATTCGTATTGCTATTTGCAAGGTTTCGCCAGGGGAAGATGGTAAACCGGCCCTCCATGTGATTGGGGCGGTTTCTTCACCGTCTGCAGGTATGCATCGCGGAGCAGTCTCCAGTATGGAGGATGCAGTTTCGGCGGTGTCTAAAGCCCTTGAGAAATCTGAACGCATGACAGGAATCGGCGTGAACACCGTTTGGGCGAGCATTGCCGGGCAGAGCATTTTGGTTCAGGAGAGCCGTGGCGCCGTGGCGGTTGCACGTCCCGAGGGCGAGATTTCTGAGGGGGATGTGGAGCGATCTATGGAAGCAGCTCGTACAGTAGCTGTTCCTTCGAATTATGAAATTCTCCATGTTATTCCGAAGGGCTTTGCCGTTGATGGGCAGCGTGGGATCAAGGACCCAGTAGGGATGTCCGGCATTCGGCTAGAGGTCGATGCAGTGATCATCGAGGCGCTCAATTCGCACATGAAGAATCTGACTAAGTGTGTTTATCGCACGGGTCTTGATATTGAAGATTTGGTCTACGCTCCACTTGCGACCGCGGAAGCCGTGCTTACGCAGCGGCAAAAGGAGCTTGGCGTGTGCCTGGTGACGGTGGGTTCAGCCACGACGTCTCTGGCTGTGTTTGAGGAGGGCGATCTGTTGCATACCGCTGTGCTTCCGCTCGGCGGTGACCACGTGACGAATGATATTGCTATCGGCTTGCGTACCTCCATTGATATTGCTGAGCAGGTTAAGATAGCTTATGGCCACGCCGTGCCAGACGCTGTAGATAAAAAAGACCAGTTTATTCTGCGTGACTTTGGAGCTGAGGCTGATGATGAAGTGAAGCGCCGATTTGTCGCAGAAATCATGGAAGCTAGAATGGAGGAGATCTTTGAGGCGATTGATAATGAACTTAGAAAGATTGATCGTTCGGGAATGCTTCCTGTCGGTGTTGTCTTTACCGGGGGAGCTATGAAGACTCCAGGTGCAATTGAAGTAGCGAAACGCGTACTCCGGCTGCCGTGCGCTGTAGGCGCTCCGGTCGGCGTTACGAGTGTTATCGACGAGGTTCAGGATCCTGCCTTTGCCACGGCTATCGGTCTGGCTGCTTGGGGTTTTGGTATCAGGCAGGTTTCGGGCAGTAAGTTTAACTTTGGAAAAATGATCCCGCTCAAGTCAATGGACAAAGTGGCCGACCAATTGCGAAAGTGGATGAAATCCTTGATTCCTTAGATGGTGTACTATACGGTAGGGTACGAAACGTACTCATAGAAACAGAGGACTGAACACACTTGGTGTTCAACATCTACTGCCGTATGGCTGAGTTCAAGCCGGAAATAGAAACCTGTGCAAAAATTAAAGTGGTGGGGGTAGGCGGCGGAGGAGGCTCCGCCATTAACCGCATGATCACGGAGAAAATCCGTGGTATTGAGTTTTTGGCAGTAAATACTGACGCCCAGGCGCTTCACGGCAGTTTAGCAAGCACGAAAATTCCGATCGGTAAGACGGTCACGAGGGGTCTCGGTGCTGGCATGAACCCGGAGATGGGTCGCCGAGCGGTAGAGGAGAACGCAAATGATATTCGGAACGCCATCACCGGTGCGGACATGGTTTTCTTGACTGCCGGCCTTGGCGGAGGAACTGGCTCGGGGGCTGTCTCTGAGATCGCCAAAATCGCTAAGGAGATCGGGGCGTTGACCGTGGCGGTTGTGACTAAGCCTTTTTCTTTTGAGGGGGCTCAACGTCGAAGAATCGCTGAAGACGCACACCATGAGCTGGCTCAGCATGTAGACACTATTATCACCATTCCGAACGACCGAGTTTTACAAATTATCGATAAGAAAACATCTTGGGCTGAATCTTTTAGAATTATTGATGACGTTTTGCGGCAGGGCGTGCAGGGCATTGCGGAGATGATCACCGTTCCTGGGCAGATCAATGTGGACTTTGCTGACGTAAAAGCCATCATGCAGAACGCGGGCAGCGCCCTCATGGGTATCGGCAAGGCGTCTGGCGAGTCCAGAGCTGTTGACGCTGCTAAGCAGGCTATCGCGAGTCCGCTCCTCGAAATCTCGATTGATGGTGCGAAGGGCATTCTCTTCACTGTCGCAGGCTCATCGGACGTGACTATGTTCGAGGTCCAAGAAGCTGCGAAGATTATTACTGGTTCAGCTGACGACGACGCTAAGGTAATCTTCGGCATCATCCAGGATGACACCCTCGGCGACGAGGTTCGCATTACTGTTGTGGCCACCGGATTCGATAGTCGGGATCACCGCCGAGCTCCGTCGCTTGGCGGGGAGATTGGTATTGCGCCGAAGTCCGGCTGGCGCCCGCAGGCAGAACTAGAGCCGGTTAGACGCTATACACCTCCGCCACCGCCATTTAACCCGCCACCTGAACCAGTCCAGAAGCAAGAAGCACCTGCTTCCCCTTTTGGTCGCCGGCCGGTTTCACAGTTTACCCCATCGGAGCCGTCTCCTGAGCCGTCAGTTTCCTCATTTAACCCATCTCCAGTTTCTCAGCAGAATAGAGTGACCCCGGCTCAATCTTCGCCTTCCGCCCAAAATTCCCAAAAAGAAGATGATGGAGAGTTTGGCATCCCGGCTTTTATTCGCAGAAAGATGATGTAGCCGTATGCGCTGTCCAGTCTGTAACTTTAAGTCCACCCGCGTCGTTGATTCCCGCTTGTTGTCGGATGGACAAGGAGTTCGTCGGCGCCGGGAGTGTGAGAAAGAGAAATGCGGTTTTCGGTTTTCTACAGTAGAAGAAATTGAATTGTTGGATGTAACCGTAGTGAAGAGGAACGGCAAGCGTGAAGCATACTCGCGCGAGAAGCTGATCAATGGGCTCAAGCAAGCCTTACAGAAGCGCCCTTACACGGATATTCAGCTGCAACATTTAGTGCATGCTATTGAGCGTGATATTCAGAAGATTCGCGGGGGGGAGCTGACGAGTACTGAGATCGGCGAGATCGTGATGAAGCGACTTAGGACTTTCGATAAGGTTGCTTATATTCGTTTTGCTTCAGTCTATAGATCATTTGAAGACGTGGGTGCTTTTGCCAAAGAATTGAAGAACATTTCTTGAGGTATACTTTGAGGGCTCTATGGAGGATGCCCGAACACGTATTGTATGCACAGTTGGGCCAGCGTCAAACACCCGCGTCATGCTGGCTCGCATGATGAGGGAAGGGATGGACGTGGCGCGTTTGAATTTCTCCCACGGAACATATCCTCAGCACGCAGCACTTTTACGTGAGGTGCGTGGAGCGGCCAAGAAGACGGGGAAAACCATTGCTATTCTCCAGGATCTCCAGGGGCCAAAGATTCGCGTTGGGGACTTGGGCGAAGGGATTCAGCTTCATGCGGGGGAAACGGTGACGTTTTCGGCGGCCAAGAATGTCAAAGCGGGGAAGGGAATTATTCCGTTGTCGTATGATCGACTCGGTAAGGACGTGAAGGTGGGGGATCGAATCTTGCTCGACGATGGCTATTTGGAAGTCGAGGTTATTAAATCCGGCGGGATGACGGCGACAGCCGTAGTAAAAGTAGCGGGACTTTTGAAATCTCATAAGGGGGCGAATTTTCCCGATTCAACGTTATACGTCAGCTCGTTTACTGAGAAAGATAAGGCAGACCTTTTATTCGGTGTTGAACATGGAGTTGATTATATTTGTTTGTCGTTTGTGACTGGTCCTGAGGTACTGCACAAAGTGAGAGCCCTTATTTTGAAGACTGCGAGATCGTTCGGCGTTCGTCCGCCACTGTTGATGGCTAAAGTTGAGCGCAAGGCTGCTTTAGCTAGAATCGACGAAATCATTGACGCGTCTGATGCGATTATGCTCGGTCGAGGCGACCTTGGAGTCGAGATCCCACCGGAAGAAGTGCCAGAAGTGCAGAAGGACATAGTCGAGCGTTGCCGGTTGTCTGGGAAGCCGATTATTGTCGCTACACAGATGCTCGAGAGTATGCGAGAGGCGCCGAGAGCCACGCGGGCCGAGGTTTCCGATGTTGCGAATGCTGTTTTCGATCATGCCGACGCCGTCATGCTGTCCGCCGAATCTGCTGCGGGTAAATATCCGGCCGTCACCGTTAAAGTAATGGCTTCGGTTATTAGAGAAGCGGAGGCATCTCGGTTTGACTCGGTTCACGAAGATGATGCTGACGTGAATTGTTTGCCTTCAGCCATCGCTCATACGTTGTCCATGATGGCGCGGCTGGAGATTATTCGCGCAATCGTTGTCGCATCCTCGCTTGGCCAGGCTGCGGGGGCGCTTTCCATGTTCAGACCAAGAGCACCGCTTATCATTGTTGTTCCTGACGAGGCTGCGGCTAGGCAGGCAATCCTCCGAGCCGGCGCAGTTCCACTGGTGCTAGACGACCACGGTGGCACGTTTGTCCCGCGCCTGCACGCCATCCTTCACGCTCGACTCAATCTTCCAAAAGGGAAGTGCGTGGCGTATTTAACGAAGACTGGATACGGCGGGATATCACTGACCCTCATTCCTGTTTAGTATGAAGACCGTCTGGCTCATTCCTGGATTTGCGGTGCTCCTCTTGGGCGCCGGTTGCGCGTTGTCAAAATCGCAAACGAACCAGGTACCCTCAGAGACAACCCCCATCGCTGAAAAGAAAATGGATGCTCCGGTGTCCGGTGTCCGAGCTCCGGATCCCGGATCCAGGGAATCGGAAGAAGCTTCTTCCGAGCCTTCTTCCCCTCACATCGTCACCGTTGACGGCGGAGAGTTCTTTTTTGATCCTTCGAGCATTACTGCAAAAACCGGAGAGACGTTGATGATCAATTTCGGGACAGTCACTGGTCACCATATTTTCACCATTGACGAACTCAATATCGCTCAGGCTATGACTCCAGGAGGGTCTGTGACGTTTACGGTTCCCTCCACGCCCGGTCGATACACCTACTATTGCTCAGTCGGACCACATCGCACGCTAGGGATGACGGGAACGTTGATTGTTGAGTAACCCGATCTCCGCGAGTTCCGGGACACCTGTAAGCGCTAATGTTGGCGAGTCTTGCCAATAATTGGCGGTATGTTAAACTACTGCCGTTCGAAAAACAGGTTGGGACGGTAGCTCAATTGGTTAGAGCGCTGCCCTGTCACGGCAGAGGTTGCGGGTTCGATCCCCGTCCGTCCCGCCAGAAAGTCGCTTCCTTTACGGAGGCGATTTTCATTTTCTTCAAAAGCAGATGAATATCCTGTTGAGAAAATGTTAGGAGGTAATCCGACTCCATTTTCGAGACAGGAGATTCATCTGCTTAAAAAAAGAAGTCGGAGATCCGCGTGGGGATCTCCGACCGTTACGTTCTGGTCACTTGCGGGTGCAGGCCGTTTGGCCTTGAGTAGTGGGGCAGTACACGGTGGCGCCGAGGATGTTGATTTCCACGAGCTCGCCGCTTTTCTGCTTGCGCATCTCGTCCACGATCGCTTCGGGGGCGAGTTTGGCGCCATGCAGCGTGATCAGACCTTTGCCTGTGGCGCTGGCCGCTACTCCCTGGCCGCAGATGGTGATTTCCTCCTGCCCGTTGGTGGTGACATCCACGTTTTTGAGCGTGGCTACCACACAGTTCTGACCGTCGCCGAGCGCATAGCTTGAGATCACCGTGAAGGTGGGTTTAGCTGCGGTCGTTTCAGGCGGCAGTGTCGGGAGGCTGATCTTCGGCGGTTCGGCCGGGGCCACGGGTGCGGTAGGCACTTGCTCCACGTTGGTCGGCTGAGCTGTGGTGGCTTGAACCTCCGTGGCCGGTTTCTCGGTTAGGCTGATGCCGTAACCAATCAACCCGAGCGCTCCGATGACGGCTATCACCCCCAGGCTGATGCCGAGGATTGCGCCGAGGTTACTTACTTCCTTCGACTCCGGGCGGATCAGACGAGTCGCTGGAGCGACCGGCGTTTCAAGGTCGCTCGCCAGGTCAATCAGGGTAATGTTCTGATCATCCTGTTGCTCTTTGAACCGGTTACGGGTGGTGGGGGAGACTTCCTTGTCGTCCAGACCCGGTTCATCTTTGGGGAACTGCCGGTGCGGTTTGACCGGCGCAATGGCCGGGGCAGCCGTCGCTGCTTCCGCCTTGAGCGTTTCCACCATCTTCGCCGTTTGTTCTTCCAGTTCGGCCTTGGCTTGATCCACCGCCGATCCCAGGGTAGGGGCGGGCATTTGTACGGCCCTTGGCTGGGCTGGTGCCGGGGTCGGCTCCATCATGGGCGGGGCAATGTCCGGCGGTACCGTGTCCGTTCTGGCTGCCGAGGATTGCACAGACCTGAGCCTCTCCATAAAATCCACGAGGTTGTCTCGGGGCTCAATTTTTTTACTGACTGGCTCAGTGGTCGAGATAGGTCCGACCCGTTCCACCATCTCAGCTGGTGAGCGTGCAGCACCACCAGAAGGTGGCGACATGACAGCGTCATCCCAGACGACATCTGATGAACCAATGTACTCGGTCGTTACGGGATGTTGACCCGTGTACGGACTTGGACCAGGGTCGTCATCGTCAGGAATCCTGGTCGGTTTCCGTTCGATGATCTGTTCCGCCTTTTTCTTGAAGTGCTCAAGGCGCTCCAGCTCTTTGGGGCTAAGCTTGCTCACGAAGATGATGGCCCCCATGAGAATAGTGGCATTCGGGGCGGGCGTACCTTCTTCCCCCGCCTTCCCGGTTACCACGAGCTCCTCAATGAATTCAAGACAAGCTTCTCGGTCATCGGGGTTGAACCCGTCATCGCTGATGATCGTTTGACCATTGGAATTGCTGGACATGGTCCACCTCAGAGTGAAAAAGGACGCAAGTCGCGCCCAAATGGTTATTGGGCAGTTGACTTGACCGCCAATATTAGCAACAAAAAAGTGATTTTGTCAATCAAAAAGTCCCCAATCGGGGACTTTTTGCTGATCTTAGCTTTTTACTGAAGAAACTACTTTCGAGAAGATGGCTGGATGGTTTTCTGCCAGATCGGCCAGTACCTTGCGGTCCAAACCTACGTTTGCCTTCTTGAGCATATCAATGAAGCGGGAGTAGGAAAGACCAAATTCACGAACCGCGGCATTGATCTTCAGGTTCCAGAGGCCACGGAAAGTGCGCTTCTTGGCCCGGCGATCGCGGAAAGCGTAGACACCAGCTTTCAGCATGGCTGGGCGAGCGAGACGGATCTTGCTCTTACGTCCCCACTTGTAGCCCTTAACGCGCTTCAAGAGTGACTTTCTGCGCTTTACATGTTGTGTACCTCGTTTGACTCTTGGCATAGATTAAAGGCTATAAGGGAGAGAAGTCTTGATTATTCCCCGGAGGGCTTTTGACACGGAGACATCCGTGCGCTTGGCGCGGGTGGTATCTCCGCTTTCGCGAGAGTTAAAGTGGCCTTGGCCGGCTTTTCGCTTAATGATTTTGCCGGTGCGCGTGATGGTGATGCGCTTGGCCATTGCTTTGTGCGTTTTCATTGCCATATGGGGGTCAAACAATAGTGGGCGGAGTGTACGTTAGAGGCAAACTTCGGTCAAGTTAGCTTTCCCGAGCCAGGATCATACTCATGCGGCCTTCCTGGTTTTTGATTGGCTGTTCAACTTTTACAGGGTAATGCACCTTGAGCTTAGCTAGGAAAGAATCAAAGACGGCACGGGCCACGTCCATGTGGGCGCGTTCGCGTCCGCGGAGGATCATTTCGGCCTTAATCTTATCTCCCTGTTCAAAGAATTTCTTGGCTTGCTCAACGCGGATATCCAGGTCTCCTACGCCAATACGTGGCGTCAAACGGATACCCTTAATTTCAACTTCCTTGCTCTGAGCGCGCTGTTTTCTGGCTTCCTTCTCCTTTTGATATTTGAACTGGCTGTAATCGCCAAATCGGCAGACCGGCGGTTCGGCCTTAGGTGAAACCTCAATCAAATCAAGTCCGCGTTCTTTGGCTTGAGAAACGGCATCTTTAGTGCTCATCACGCCGAGTGACTTGTCTTCCTCGTCAATCACTCTGACCTCTTCCGCTAAAATAGCCGCATTGGCGCGGTACTCAACAACGGAGAACTTTGGCTTTTGAAAACGTCGGTGTCTATGAATGCGCATGGCCGTGGGGTTAATTGGTCGAAAGTATAGGTAAGGAATGTGTTTTTGTCGAGCTGGAGGATATGTTCGAAAAATTTGTTAGGAGGTAATCCGACTCCAAATTTTTTGGACATATCCGTAAGCTCTAACAATTGGTGGACCACGTCGTTCGCGAACGACGTGGTGGACCTGGCGGGAGTTGAACCCGCGTCCGAAAGTGATTAGAGAATGACTTGTTACATGCTTTGCCCGGCTGGGTAATGAAATCGCTCGAGCCGAGCAAAAGACGATTTCATATGTCTCTGAACCGTAATCGCAGTGAAGGCAGAGACGCCCTATACTGCACAGTCAGTCTTTATAGCACCCGGACTCTTCCCGATTGACATGGAAGGCGGATGTGGCAAGGGCGCTTAGGCCGTGGCCATGGAAAGTGATGGGGCAAATGCGAAACGCATTGCTTCCTTCACCTTAGAGAATACATTGGCGTGTATGTCGTTGTACCAGGTGATACGGAGTCCGGTACCTCTCCTGCATGATCATTTCCCCTCACAGCTTTCGTCGAAGCCTGGCAGGCCCAGCATCTATACATCGAACTCACTATGTCGTCGCACGTCGCGGTCAAGGTCTCGCTGTTTGATGCTATCCCGTTTTTCGAATTGCTTCTTACCTCGGGCTAGCGCGAACTTGACCTTAACAAGCGACCGCGCAGTATAGAGCGAAAGTGGGACAATAGTCAACCGTTCAATTTCCCGTTTTGCTTGAAGTTTAGCAATTTCTTTTTTGTTGACCAAGACCACTCTATCCCTGATGGGATTATAGGCTTCCAGATGTCCGGCCGGAGCGTATGCACCTATGTGCATGCCTTTGAGAATCAACTGTCCTCGTTCGACTAATAGAAAAGCGCCTTTGAGGTTTACGTTTCCACCTTTGGCTGATTTTACTTCCGCGCCAGTCAGCACTAAGCCGCCCTCGAAAGTTTCCAGGATTTCAAAGTCGTGCAGGGCTTTGCGGTTTTGGGCTAAGTCAGCCATACGGGTGCTACAATACAGTCATCTATGGCACAAAGCCAAATTAAGGATAGTCGGGAGCGAGTTCTGGTAGTTTCGTCGGGGACTGTCATTCGTGTTTGTTTAACTCTCTTAGCGATCGTGGTTATTTACTTGATAAGGGATATTGTTGCCTTATTTTGTGCCGCTTTATTTCTGGCAGCGCTGATTGACCCCTTTGCTGATTTTTTTGAGGATCATAAAGTACCAAGAGGTTTGGCCGTACTTTTGGTGTACATAGTTGGGATCGTGGCGCTTGCCTCGGCTATTGTCCTCCTTTTGCCTCCGGTCTTGAGCGAGCTAAAAACGGTGTCGACTATCTTTGCGCCGCTCCTACCACAGGTCTTTGGCCAAAACGCCGATCTCTCAGTTATCCTCCAGGGCTCGGTCACTGAGTCGGTTACCAAGTTTATAAACACTTTGCGCGGGTCAGGCATTTCAGCAGCTGTCCCTCAGTTATTGGCGATTGGTTCCACTGCCTTCGGGGCGATCGCGGCCCTGCTCGTTGTGCTTATTCTCGCCTTTTATTTGGTCAGCGAAAAAGAAGCCTTAGTGAAAGCGCTGTCATCTGTTACTCCGGACGACTATCAATCATTCGTGTCTCAGGCTGCGATGAAAATTCGGGTCCGACTAGGCGCTTGGCTGCGGGGAGAACTGATGCTTATGACGAGCATTTTCTTGTTGACGTATATTGCGCTGTCCCTCATTGGCATTCCGTATGCGATCGTGTTAGCACTACTGGCTGGGCTGTTTGAAATCATTCCATTTGTGGGGCCGTTGCTCGCCGGTATCCCATCGGTAATTCTAGCTTTCGCCATTTCGCCCATCCTCGGAGTCGTCACCATCCTTGCCTATATTCTTATCCAGGTGCTCGAGGGCAACGTCCTGGTGCCCAAAATTATGCAACGGGCAACCGGGCTCAATCCCATCATTACTCTCTTGGTTGTCTTGATCGGACTAAGATTGGGCGGTATTGTGGGGGCGATCCTGTCTATTCCACTAGCTAACGCTGCCGCTGTCTTTATTCAGGAAGTATATAGAGAAAGAAAATCCCATCTAGCCTAACTATATGAATCATCGCTCGTGGTTTCCCTCTATTCTCATGGGTCTGTCACTAATGTTGGCTTTAGTATTTTTAGTCGTGATGAAAGGCTCGCCTATCAGTTTTTCAGGCGGGTCTATTAGCGAGTCCATCCCTACAGTGACAGTCGGTGATTATCGTACCGCGGTTAATTCCATTCTTGATGCTTACGCTGTTAGCCACGATGCCGGTAAAACACACAGTGCTTTAATTTTACTGCGCGTGCCTAAGGAAGATCAGATTGTGCATTTTGATCTGGTGGTCGCCTTCGGTAAACTTGTCACCAAAGAAACTAAAGACGGGGAAGCGCGCTTGGCTGCGGTTAAAGCTGCAAATTCCTGGCTTCATCTGTGATCCTTCTTCACCGCTTCACCCCCTTTGCCATAGCTCTCGCTTCTTGCGTGCTTTTTTTGGTCTTGTCCGTGGCGCCGTTCACCCTCTATCCGGTAGCGATCGTGGCTGGTTTGCTCGTGCCTATTTTGTTCGCACGTCTCTTGCTGTTTGAAGTTAAGCGTCCGGCATTTTACGTTTTTCTTGGGACGCCTTTTCTTCTTTTATTGTCTTCACTCATGTTTTTTCTGCTACTCGAATCTTCGGAGGCAAAGTGGGTACTGGGAGGAATCGTGACCATCGCTTTGTTCCTCTACGCTGAGAATCTGTTTGCGTTCTATCACTTGCCTAGTACTTATCAGGCCTATTCTCTCGAGTACCTGACACTCATGATGTACATCGGGAGTGCGTTCTTCTTCACGAGTAGCGCCTATATGGGCCAGCTCTTCTTGGAACTGCCTCTCTGGGTGCCGGCTATTATGGTTTTTGCGAGCATCCTGTATGCTATGCTGGCGGTTTTTTGGGTCAGTAAAATTGGTTTTGAAACTGGTATTCCGTACGCAGTACTCGGAGCTATCTTGATGACCGAGCTCTATATCTCGCTCGCTTTCCTGCCGGTCAGTTTCATCGCTAACGCCGCCGCCTTTTCGGTCTGTTTGTCTACGTATTTTGGTCTAACACGGGCGCACGTGCTCGAAAAACTGTCGCCTACGGTTACTAAAAGGTATTTAGCTTTTGGTCTTTTGCTCTTGGTCGTAATTTTTGGTACAGCTACCTGGATATAACCTATGAAAACAGATCAACGAATATTTGGCGCGGTCATTGTCCTGTCCATTATTTTAGGCGGGGGAGCGGGCATTATTAGCTCGACTATGACGTCTAGAGCTATCGAGTCTTATGCGGCTCAACTGCTAAATGATCAAAAGTTGATTTCACTTATTCCTCGGAAGTCACCGGCCATTCCGGGAACTTTTGAAGAAGCAATGAAGAAAAATAGAGAAGCGAGTCTTCGTTCGCTGGCTGTTTTGCTTCCGGCGAGTACGCCAAGCACCGCTGCTTCCGGTTGGATTTTTCCGGAAGGTGCTTTGAAACTGGGCGTGCCAGTGACGAGTGACGGTTGGATTTTGACCTCCAGCGCTACTTTTAGTTCTAAGCTTTTGCCAAAAGATTGGGATGTTTATGTAGAGGGTAAGAGATTTGTGATTGATCGAGTCGTCCGGGATCCGCATTCAACCTTGGTTCTATTAAAACTGCAGAATGCGAGTGGACTTTTAACCGTTAGCTTTGGTAAACCTGAAGATGTAGAAAGCGGCAGTACGGTTATTGGTTGGGGCGGGGAAGAAGATGTTCGAGCCACCCTGCTCGAAGCTGCCGATGCTGACACCAGACAGGGTCCGCAGAGCGCTGAGGTTTTTGCTACTACTTGGCGAGTTGGTTCGAGCTTACCGGCCGGCGTGCCAGTTTTTTCTTCTGACGCTGAACTCTTAGGCTTTGTGACTAGCGGAACGGATATCTTCCCGCTCCATCACTCCGGTGAGTTTGTGCAGGATGTACTTAAGAGCGGTTCGCCTAAGCTGGCTAAACTTGGGGTGACGGTACTTGATCTCTCGCGCTCCTATAATGTGAGCGCTGAGGTGACTCAGGGCAGAGGGGAGGGCGCGTTGGTTCTGAATGCGGTTGGTCTGCTCCAGGCGTTGGACATCATTCTGGATGTAGACGGCCGGGCGGTCACCCATGCGGATACGCTGGCTGAGATATTGGCCGATTATGAACCGGGCGAAATAGCTAACATTCATGTACTTAGAGCGGGCCAAAATGTGCAATTGGCCGTTACTTTGGGAGAATTATAGTCCCCAGCCTCTCTTGCGGGTTTTTTGCATCCCTGTTAATTTTCTGCGGACATGCCCCTTTTGAGGGCCCGATGGAACGGTCGTGACGCCTCCTCCTCGTCGCGATTTGTGACCGTTGGGCCTTCAAAGGGGGTATTGTAATTTTGGCTAACAATAGCCTATAAAATCGTTTTCGGGATCCGGTTTCCGGTTTCATGGATCCGGAGTCCCGGACATCGGACACCGGACGCAAATACTTGACAAAAGCCTGTTTTTTTGCTATTATAGGTTGTTCTTTCAAACGAAAGAATTGGCTAACAAAACCTCCAGAATCGTCGCTCCGACGGCTTGGTATCCTTTGGCGTTCCTCCTCCAAACGCTAAGGTTGATGCCAGGTCATTGGAGCGCCGATTGCAGGCGCCGGTAAACTGACGTGTTGTCAGAACCGTCTTGCAGCGGACTCAAAAATCCCTTGGAGGGTACATGTTGACCATGATCCTGTGCGTCTTGACGAATTTTGCTCTGGCGACCGGCCCTGCGCCGACGCCTCCGGCCGCCACCGAGCCGGCCCCTGCGGTTTTGGTCGAGCCCCCGGATGAAAAGCCGGAGTGCAAGATCCAGGACGCCTGCACGGAGGCCGAACTGGCCGCGATGAAGCTGTGGATGGCGGACATGGATGCCTGGCGCGCCCGTATGGGCAAGCCGAGCGCCACGACCGTCGAATTCCGCAAGAAGGTGGCGTGGTTGTGCGCTCAGCACAACGACTGCCTCGACCCTGTCGCGGCAGCCCCGGCAGTCACGCGGCCGCCGGTGGTCACGCCCGTGGAGCCGCCCAAGAAGACCCCCCTCGAACAGCTCAAGGGGATCGTGACCGGTACGCCGAAGCCCGACGAGGGCGGAACGCGGCCGAGCCCGGACATGCCGACGACCATCGATCCGACGCCGACGATGCCGAGCGCAACTGCGACGGGTGGCCAGGCCACCGCCACGAACATCGTGGAAACGGTGGAACCAGCCACGACGGTCGAGCCCGGTCCGTCGAGCGCCTCCATCACCCGCACGGTGACGGAAGCGGACGGCCCCCGGCTCGGTCCCATCGCTGGGATCGAGTTCGTGCGCCAGGCTGAGATCCGCGGCGTGACCGCTCCGAGCATGCTCACTGAGCTGATCGGTGCGTCCCTCCGTCTGGGTGACAGCCATGGTCCGTTCGTGTCCGGTCGAGGCGCAGGCTTCGTCGGTTCGGAAGGGGCGCAGGGCGCGCTCGGTGGTCTGACCATCGGTGCCGGCCTGGACGGCCTGCTGGAATTCGGGGTTCTCTCCGAGTTCTACGTGTACGAGGTGCGCGGTGCTGGCGAACGGAGCAATCCGTACGTCCAGGCCAAGTACTCCGGCCTCCGTAACGGCTTGAGCCTCTCGCTCTCGCCGGGTTCGGAAGACCGCGTCCTCCTCACCGCCAGTGGCTCCGTCGACCTGTTCCATGGTCGGGTGGAGACCAAGGACGGCCGGTGGGCGGACCTGTCGCCCACGCTCGGCCTCAGCCTCACCTGGTTCCCGAAGATCAGCGATCGGACGGAAACGGTGACGGTCACCGGTATGGCTTCGGACTCGAAGCCGCCCCGTGGTCAGGAAGTCCCGCTGCACTAGCGGGCAATCGAATGGGCGGCGGCTCTGGTGAAGGATCGAATCCTTGTCACCAGAGCCGTCGCACCTCTCTTTCAATGATTGACAAAAGTCTAAAAATCTGCTATAGTAGTTCGTTACAGAATTAGTGAAATCCCGTGATGTTAGCGCATGAAGTTCATGCCCTGACATCGCCGGATTTCTCTCACGGCGATAAGCGAGTAATCGCGAATTGCTTGTGAGAGAGTGTTCCGGAGTGTTCCTTTCCTGCTAGACAAACAACCCGGGCCATCGTGCCCTATACGAGGTGACTAATGTCACGCTTTGCAACGATTGCTGTTCTGTTCTTGGGTGCGTGCGGTGGGCAGTTCGCCCCCGACGAAATCGAGACCGGCGGCAACGACACCGGTTCCAACGCTGACGCCGACACCGACGCCGACTCGGACTCCGATACGGACTCCGATACGGACGCCGACGCCGACGTCGACACGGGCACCAACGAGGTCCCGTTCTACGACATCGACGGCGACGGGCGCGAGGACAAGCCGGCCACGGACGGCCTCATCCCGGTTGGGATGAACGTCTCGATCGCCGAGTTCAACACGCCGCCCGCGTTCCTGGACGAGTTGTACTTCGTTCCGTACGGCGAGAACTGCAGCACCAGCTACAAGCTGTGGCGCGTCACGACCGTCGACGGCGCGGGCTACTTCGCCTGGACGCTCCGGAGCAATACCGGAACGATCGCAGGGAACGTCCGCAAGGTCACCTGGAACGAAGACGGCAGCTGCTACCTGGACGACGGATCGCTCGACTTCTGGGGCAACCTGGAAGCGGACAACATGGTCGGTGATCCGGCCATCGTTCCGAGCCTCGTGGACACCTACGAGGACGAGCAGACCCACGAGGTCAAGCACCGCATGATGGTGTGCCTCGAAGTCCGCGGCATGAGCACGATCCCGGGCAACCCGCTCGCCTGCCAGCAGATGCAGCAGGACGCTGGGCCGGTCGTGGATCCGGTCGAGACCATCTGGTACCGCGACTTCGACAACGACGGGTACGGCGATGCGGGAACCACCAAGTGGTCCGTGGCGCAGCCGGCAGAATACATCGGAGTCCCCGGCGATTGCTGGGATGACAACGACGAGGTTCACCCCGGTGCGACCGAAGTGGTCGATGGCCTCGACAACGACTGCGACGTGGTCAAGGACTGCGCCGACGCGAACGTGTCGAAGGTCTCGGAGATCACGGGCGACGGCTACGACAACGACTGCAACACGTCGACGTCGGACACCGTTCCCTCGGCTACCCCGACCGACTGGTACCTGGACTCGGACGGCGACGGCTTCGGCAGCGCAGTCTCGAAGCTCTCGGCCGTGGCGCAGCCTGCGGGCTACGTCAGCAACGGCACCGACTGCGACGATGCGAAGAGGGACCGCTTCCCCGGCGCGACCGAGATCGCGGGCGACGGCATCGACCAGGACTGCAACGGCAGCGACCTGGCGACGGTACCTTCGGGTGACGGCCGCACGCTCGGCACGTGGACCTTCACGTTGGATTCCAACGTGTCGGCGAGCGTGACCCAGTTCGAGATCCGGAACACGACCGCGAGCACCGTGGTCAGCCAGCTCAGCCGGAGCGGCAACGTCTTCACCGTGCAGATCATGGGGAAGACGGGGGACGATCTGTCCGCGCAGTGCTGGTACACGAAGCCGGACGGGGTCACCGAGTGGTGCGCAAGCAACAACCACTCGGGCAAGATCCTCTCGGCCACCGGTCCCGGCGGCGCGTACACGGTCGGTCAGCTCACGGGCGACTTCAAGTACGCCTCCGTGGACTCCGGTAAGCGGTACAACGGCAAGGTCAAGTAAGCTAGGCATTCGGCCTGGCACGTAAAAGGGCGGCTATCGCGAGACATCATCGCGAAGCCGCCCTTCTTCTATTTTAGGGGTTGTCAGGCTTGACGAAAGCCATTTTTTAGACTACAGTTCTCGGTCCGTTCGGATAGCATCCGTCGGCAAGGAGGACTCATGAATCGCATTCTGTTCTTGGCCGTTCTGGCCTTCACCGCGCTCACTGGTTGCCAGATGCATCCGGATGCGCCCAATGGGAACCAGTCCGGCGGCGGCAACAACGATCAAGGCGACGACATCATCCAGCAGGAGCCTGCGCTCGTCGAGATCATCGCCACGCAGGAGGACATCGACGGCACGAACGTCAGCCTCTACGCGAAGGGCGAGGGCAACGACAACGTCAACTGGATCGCGAACCCGAACGCCGTCCCGATCGACACGGACTCGGACGGCCGCGGCGAGATCGGCAACTGGACCCAGTTCGAGGTGGCCTGCGGGGAGGAAATCACCCTCCAGTGCAACTTCCGCGACCGACAGGGTCGCGAGCGTTGGTGCTTCGAGAACGACCCGGACGACGGCGGGACCAACCAGTTCCTCGCGGACGACGTTTGGGTGGACGGCGTGGTGTCCAGGCTCCGGCCCGTCTTCAACGAGTGGACCGGCGCCAACGACTCCCACGGCTACAACGCCGTCATCACCCGGAACTGCCGGTAGATCGTCACGTTCGGCTCGTCCCCTGGGGCGCTGTGCAGCAATGCATGGCGCTCTTTTTTATTGGGCGTGGCGAGCCACGCCCTTACAGCGAACTTGCTATGTACAGCTCGGCTTGCCCGTTTAGCTCGTTCTGCTACCCTCAACAGAGATATCTTAGAGGAGGCTTTTTATGACTACACGCTTGATTGCAGGGATTATTACTAGCGCGGTGCTTTTGACGGCGGGTTGGGGATGTGCAAAGACCACCCCCTCTATCCCCCTGGAAGGGGGAAGCGGCGAACCCGAGGTGAAGGGCGTAGTCGACGAGTTGCCCGACGGAAAGGGGCCGGCGCCTTTTGAACTGTGCATCAGTACTGATGGCCCGGTTACCGGCGCGGTTTGGTTGTACGCCGCAAACAATACGGCGCCTCGTCTTAACTGGACGCAGTGGTTTTCTGCAGACCCAGTTGCGGCTGGGGATGCCGGCCAAGAAATTTGCGGAGCCCTTAATTTCTCCATTGAATCTGGCGATACCCTTTATTTGAACGGCACCTGGTCCAAAGGCAAGAACTTCCTAGTTAACAATCGCGGCGAGCAGGGCACACCAAGCGATCAGATCAAAGAAATTTGGCTTGATGATCAATTCTACGAGATTGGTAGGGATTGCGCTTACGAGAATAATAATATGGGAGGATATAACCTAGCCTGCACGGTTCGGTAAGGAGTTCGGTATACTGTCAGCATGAAGATTCTACACGTTCATAAATACTTTCATGCCAAAGACGGTGCTGGGCGCTATTTGTTTGATTTGATGCGGTTGCAGGAGGGCGCGGGACATACCGTTGCAGGTTTTGCGATGGAGGATCCGCGGAATGCACCGAACGCCTGGAGCAAGTATTACGTCTCTAACCTGGATACCACAGGAGTGGGAGGAATAAGGAGCTCGCTGAAGCAAATCGGCCGAGCTTGGTGGAGCTTGGAGGCTAAGGATAAAATGGAGGACATGCTGGAGGCGTTCCGGCCAGATATTGTGCACATTCATAACATTTACACGCATCTTTCGCCGTCCGTTCTCGTCCCTTGTAAGAAGCGTGGGATTCCCGTGGTGATGACCGTCCATGATTACGCACTGTTATCCGCGGACTATACGCTGAGCGGTGACCAGCGGTTCATTAAGGGATCGAGGCTGGCTACTTTAGTTTTGAATTTCATCACACAGGCTCAGCGAGTATTGAAACTGTACGACAGAGGGATCGCGCGATACTTTCCGGTGTCAGCATTTGTGAAGGGTAAACTGGTTCACGGCGGATATCCTGAGGAAAAGATGGCGGTGATTCAGCCTGCAGTTTCTCCAGCGCTGTATGGCCGAACATTCGACCACGTTCGTGAAGATGCGGTGTTGTTCGTCGGGCGCCTTGAGGCGTATAAGGGTGTGGGTGTGTATCTGGAGGCGGCTGCCTTGCGGCCGGACCTGACGTTCTATGTGGTCGGTACCGGTCCGCTTGCTTCTACGGTTCAAGCCTTCTCCCAAAACCACACGAACGTTTCATACTTAGGATATCTTGAGCCGGAAGAGGTTTATAAAAAAATGGCGAGCGTGAAAGCTGGTATTTTCCCGAGTGTGTGGCAAGAGCCTTTTGGAATGGTGGCGCTTGAATCTCTGGCCGTTGGCACGCCGATTATTGTGAGCGACATTGGCGGATTAGGCGAGCTTGCGGTAAAGAGCGGGGGAGGCAAAGCGTTTACACCGGGGAATGCAGACGCACTCGTGGGCGCCATCGATGCCATGCTTTCGGATCCCGATTACGAAAAGATGGCAGAGCAGGGGATTGCGTACGCCAACAAAGAACATTCGCCGGAAGCATTCCTCAGAAAGATTATGGTTGAATATGGACGAGCCGAAGATTTTATCCGTTAAAGATTTCTTAGCCCTGGTAAATGACACGCTGGCGATGATTCCGTCAGAGGCTTTTGTGATTGAGGGTGAGGTTTCGGATTTTAAGATTAGTCAGGGCAAGTGGATCAACTTTGATCTGAAGGACGAATCCGTAGACATGAAAGTGCCGTGTTTCACGACCATCTACAAGCTGGGTATTCCTATTCAGAGCGGCATGCGCGTGCGGGCCAGGGGGAATGCGCGGGTCTTTGAGCGCTTCGGCAAGTTCTCGCTCAACGTTGACGAGGTAATTCCGGTGGGCGAGGGGGCTCTCCAAAAGGCCTATCTCGAATTGAAAAAGAAACTCACCGCTGAAGGGATTTTCGATGTACGTCGCAAACGACTAGTTCCTCAGTTTCCGGAGCGGATCGGTCTCATTACCTCGAAAGAAGCTGCGGCATATGGTGACTTCATGCGATTACTCGGCAACAGAATGGGGGGTTTAACCGTCATCCATGCTGATTGTCATGTGCAGGGTCAACACGCGGTCTCCGAAATCCTCGGCGCGTTTCAATCGCTCGCCGCGTTGCCGGAAAGCGAACGGCCACAAGTGATTGTGCTCACGCGTGGGGGAGGCAGCCTTGAGGATCTGCACGCCTTTAATGATGAGCGAGTAGTGCGTGCTGTGTTTTCGTCGAGCATCCCGGTCATTGTCGGCGTAGGGCACGAGCGCGACGAGAGTTTATGTGACTTCGCTGCTGATGTTCGAGCCTCGACACCGTCTAATGCGGCCGAGCTACTAGTGCAGTCACGCAGCGAGTTGCTACGACTCGTTCATATTAGTGAAGACCGCATGTGGTACGGGATGAGTGAGCGGATTCGAAAATACAATAATAGAATTGAGCGCTCGCTACAGGTTTTTGACCACGCAATTTCTCGGACTTCGCACGGCATTCACGACACGATTATGCGGTTCACGAATTCGTTTGACCGGTATCGGTTGAGCGTCGTTCAGACTCGCGATCACATTGAACGTCGAGAGCGGGCGGTCATGACGCTGTTCGAGTCTTCGGTGATGCAAGTGAGGGCGAAGGTAGATGGGCTTGCTCGGCTGATTAAGAATGTTGACCCTACGCTTGTCCTTGCCCGAGGTTACTCGATCATTCGAAAGAACGGGGAATTAGTGCGCTCAGCTTCGGCGCTTGCTCCCGGAGACGCTTTCTCGGTACAGTTGTCACAAGGGACGCTCGACGCTGAAGTAATCGGCAAGCGAAGACAAGAACGATTATTGTAGTATTATGGCAAAGAAAGCAGCATCATTTGGCGAGGCATTTCAGGAGCTGGAAGAAATCACCGCTTGGTTTGAGCGTGGCGATGTAGATCTTGATGAAGGCTTGAAGAAATTTGAGCGCGGACTCGAGCTCGCTGGAGTGTGTAAGGCAAAGTTGTCCGAGGTAGAAAATACCGTCATTGCTTTAAAGAAAAAATTCGCAGTTCTCTCTCTAGAGGACGATAACCAAACGATCGTATGATGAAACTTCTCTTGCGTTGGGTCATTACTGCCTTGGTACTTTTGGCGGCGACGCAGTTTGTGACTGGTTTCCATGTAGCTAACTTCTACGCAGCGCTCGTCGCAGCATTGATTCTAGGGCTCTTGAACGCCATCGTTCGACCAGTCCTTGTCGTTCTGACCTTGCCGGTGACGGTGGTTACTCTCGGCCTTTTCCTCTTTGTTATCAACGGCCTTCTTATTTGGTTCATGAGCTCCTTTGTAAAAGGTGTGACAGTTGAGGGATTCCTTCCGGCCTTGTTCGTCGCAATCCTCCTTTGGGCCACGGGCGTGGTCACGAACTGGTTTTTGAAGGCGGACAAGGAATAATGGGTGTTTGGCTAGGTTGACAAGATTTTTGTAATTGGGTAATCTCCTCGCACCATCGAATTCGTAGAACGCCAGTAGTGGTTAAACCCACGTAAGCCTGGTCGAGAAATCGATGAATCCACCATCTGGTGGGTTCATATTCTACGGCCTCATGGCCGTAATTTTTAATCTCCGCGTATGCCAAAATCACGCGCTCAAAAAGCCGGCATCGTGGAAGAGATCGCCGCTCGTTTCCGTGGAATGAAAGCCGCCGCCTTTTCGGAGGTGTCGGGACTGACCATGGAAGACGCAGACAAGCTCCGCGCTAAAGCAGCGCTCCAGAACGTAGAGGTCTTCATTGCCAAGAAGACGCTCCTCGCGATGGCCGCTAAAGAGGCAGGAATTGAAGGTCTCTCCGCGAACACGCTTTCAGGTTCTATCCTGACAGCGGTCGGTATGAGTGACGAAGTCTCCGCAGCGAAGCTCTTGAAGGAGCTCATGAAGGAGAAAGAAACGATTAAGCTGGTAGCCGGCGTCCTAGACGGACGCATGATGAGCAAGGAAGAAGTCACGCAACTGGCGTCGCTTCCGTCCAAGCAGGAACTCCTCCAGAAGCTGGTGGGAACCCTGAACGCTCCGGTTTCTGGTTTCGTCAATGTCCTTGCAGGTAACCTGCGCGGGCTGGTCACGGTACTTGGTGCAATTAACGAAAAGAAAGCTTAACTTTATCTTATGTCCGACGAAATGAAGTCAGTTGAGGTGCCAGCTAAGTTCTCCGCTTTGGTCGAATCTATTGAAAAGATGTCCGTTCTTGACTTGGCAGAACTCGTGAAGGTTTTGGAAGGAAAGTTTGGCGTGTCCGCTTCCGCTCCAGCTATGATGATGGCTGCTCCAGCTGCTGGTGGCGCCGCTGCCGCAGAAGAGAAGTCCTCTTTCACGGTTGAATTGACCTCCGCTGGCGAGAGCAAGATCAACGTGATCAAGGTCGTTCGTGAAATCACGGGTCTTGGACTTAAGGAAGCTAAGGACATTGTAGACGCTGCTCCAAAGGCAGTGAAGGAAGGCGCAAGCAAGGCAGAAGCAGAAGACATGCAGAAGAAGATCGAAGCCGCTGGCGGTAAGGTCACCTTGAAGTAAGCAAAACAAAATAGCACTCTCTCTCGGAAATGGAGTCGGATTACCTCCTAACATTTCCTCGAAAGAGTGCTTTTTGTTTTGCTTACTTCACCAGGTGGTCGGCGGTAAATCCGAGTGCTTTGTCGCCGGTGACGACTATGATGCGGTTTGCAGATTCCTCGACGGTGAAGCCGACGGCGTTTTTGAAGCTGTCATTTGTGTATTGTGCTTCTAGGTTGCCTGTTGTTTTATCAAGGACCACTACGCGACTAGTGCCTGGATCGAGGACGTATAGATATTTACTAGCAACGTCTGTCCAGATGTCTGTTGGATTTATGAGAGCCGGATCAAAGCTGGCGTGAGTCCAGGCGACTTCTTTGCCAGCATGGAACTTCACGACGTCATGCTTGAGGAGCACATATACGTCGCCGTCAATCGTCAGCGCTTGGGCGGTAGAAAGATCGCTGTCCTTGGAGATGATCCAAGGTGTACCCGCTTCATAGGCGGTGCCGATGGGGCGCATCTTTACAATCTGTCCGCTGCCGGCCGAGAGCGCGTAGAGGTTTGAGCCGTAGGTAATGATGTCTTCAACGCTGAGCATGGCGTTCGTGCCGCTTTGGAGCGGGTTTACGGTGTGGGCGGTGAGATCAACGCGGCCGAGCTGTTTGTTCAAATCCATGACGAGCGCGTTGCCGCCTTCCGGGGTCATGCTACGGACGGATTCCAGGATTCCCTTCGTAGCTTCTTCTTTTGTCCAGGCACTCTTAAGTCCGTCTAAACGGTAAACGTCCAGATTTGAGGTAATGGCGAATAGCGAACCGCTGGTTTCCGTGATGCTCGTGATCCCGTTGCCGTTCGCGCTATCCGCCATGGTGGCGAGTGTTTGCGGACTGACGGCGATGATGCCTCTGATTTTATCTTCGACCACGTGAAGTTTGACTAACAGATCAGTCACCTGCTTTTTTTGATCGGCAGTATTTTTTGGCAGTGTTTCTAAGATGCTTTGGGCTTCTGTCAGGGATTTTCTCGCTTCTTCCGTGTTGCGGTAGATCAAGCTAGCTTGAGCGGCCAGAATTCGGTCATCAATGCTCTTAACCGTCTGTGAGAACTGGAGCTCGGCTTTGGCTCGTTCGCCTCTGCCTTTTGAGAGGTAGAAGAGGCCGGTACCGAGCACGATGACGAGCAGGATAGAGAAGAGAATGCCGGCCCGGAGGGGAGTTATTACGGGAGCGCCTTTTCGGCCCTTGGTGTTGGCGAGGAAGATATTGGAAGCTAAGGCGGCTACTGCAGTGAAGGTTTTTTGAGCCAGAGTGAGCATTAACGCTAAGCCGCGTTTTAAAATGGCTACGGCGCCTCTAGTTCCCGGCGCGGAGAGTGATTGGCGAATGCTTTGGGTGACATTTTTTACCAGACTGGAGAGCTCGGTGTTTGATTCGCCGAGCACATTGGCGGTTCTGTCTTTTGATGATTGCAAAGCGGTTAGTGAACCGATCGGGTTGGCTTTTTTTGGAGGGCCGGACGGTTTTTCTTCTTCCGCAAAGGAGAAGCTTACGGCCGCGTAGACATCCCCCGGCGGAACGAACTGTTTGATTCGTTGGAGGGCTGAGGCCGGGGGGAGCGTGACTAAGATGTCATGCAGTTCGTCTGATCTGAGAGCGTGAGTCGAAACGGGCGTGGCGACATAAAAAACATCACCGCCGTGGGTTTCGCCGTCTAGGATAGTGTGAAAATACCTAGGGTCATCCGGGGTTCGTCCCTCTCCAAACTGATCATGAAGCTCGTAGACGCTAAAGCGCTTATCTGCGGTTTTGTGCAGAAAGAGAGCATCGATATTGCCGATGCCGGAGAAAAAAATCTGGTCTCTAGTGGCCATGCCAACCACGCCCTGCACTTGAATCATTTTCAAGTTCATCTCATGGGCTGCGGCGAGTAAATCTGTGTTCAAAGCACCTAACATTTGTTCGAATCTACGGGCCGAGTTTAATTCCGAGGAAGCGTCAGCGGAAAGATGTTCAAGATGACTGGCGGTCATGTGTAGCAGGCGATCTCGACCTTCTTCATCCTTGGAATCAATCACCATGACGCCAAAAATCGCACTCTTTCCTCCGGGGAGAGAGTGAAGCATTGTTTTGGCGCCCATCTGCGGACGCTGGGGGAGCACAAGCAGCTCGCCACTTTTCACGCTGTGTTGGTATTCCGCCATGGTTGCTATTCTTCTGAACTTTCAGTATACAGTATACTCAAAGTACTCATTATGGATACCCCTAAGAGTGAAGAAGAGTTCGAAGGCGGGGCTTTTCGCATAGAACAACTCTTTGGTTCGCGAACGCGTGCTCGGCTATTGAGCGTCTTTTTGGAGCATGCGGATCGCGCTTTTTATGTTCGAGAATTGGCACGGCGAGTGGATGCCCAGATTAACGCTGTACGCCGTGAACTTAAGAACCTTCTCGCGATTGGGATTGTTATTGAAGGCGAGGAGAAGGAATCAACTGATAAAGAAAATAAGAGGTTCTATCGGGCGGACTCGAATTTTCCACTATTTGATGACTTAAAAGCGGTGATGAAAAAAGCGGCGGTTCTTATGAATCGTTCCTTGCTTGAAGCGCTCAAGGCCGCGGGAGAAGTTGATCTTGTGCTCCTTACGGGAAAGTTTACGGAGTCGGCCAATGTTCCTACTGATGTGCTGATTGTGGGCGATATTGTTCCGGACGCCGTGCAGAAAGCCGTGCAGGAGTTCGAGCGCGAGATTGGCCGAGAAGTGAACTACACTTTTATGCCGCGCGAAGAGTTCAAATATCGCTCGGACGTAGGCGATCGGTTTTTGACTTCGCTCTTGAGCGGCAAGCGAATAGTGCTTTTAGATGCGCTTGAAAAGAAGCTATGATTTTGACGCTCGATGGTCACGACATCACGCAGCTCTCGCTCGGTCTCGTCAACGACGACCGAACGGAGTTTGTGCCCCCGCAAATCATTCCCTGCGTCCCAGAGGGTTATCTTGGTATCATTGATGGGTTTTTGCAGGCCCATGAGCTAGGGCTATCTAGGGTGACCGGGATCGTAGTGTCCTCGACCGACGGTTCGGCAACCGCGTTACGCGTTTCCCACGCGATTGCTAATGCCTGGGGATTTGCCCGCGGGATTCCGCTTTACCGATCGCTTGAGGCTTCTCCGCTGGCCATTCTTCTGCCTGAATATAGGGAGACTGCACATGTGACGGCGAGAAAGAAGGATGCATTGTATAGAAAAACATGAACCAAACTTTTGGCCAATACGGGAAACACAGATTCTGGGAAATGGTCCCGGGAGCTTTAGTCTGGTCGGTTTTGCTGAGCTCGCTTTTCTTGTCGCTCTTTGCGCCGACTGTGGCGATTGTTTGTATCATCATCTTTGATCTTTATTGGATGCTGCGGGTATTTTATTTTGTTATTCACGTGGTAGCGGCTTACAGTTCTTACAGACAGACTTTGAAGGTTGATTGGCGGAAGAAGGTGGAGGAATTGCCGGGTTACGAACGTCTGTACCACGTAATCATGCTGCCGACGTTCCAAGAAGATCTTCAGATTGTCGAGGAAGCTTTCGAATCACTCCTGCGTACGAAGTATCGAACTGACCGCATGATTGTGGTACTCGGCGGCGAAGAACGTGATGAGGTTAATTTCCGTAGCTATCAACAGGTGATCGAAGGGCGTTACGCGGGGAAGTTTGCGAAGTTGTTATTTACAGTTCATCCGAAAGATATTCCCGGCGAGATTCCGGGCAAAGGTTCGAACTTGAAACACATGGCCACCGTTCTTCAGGGGGTGATCGACGAGCTCCAGATTCCGTACGAGGACATTGTTGTCTCTGCCTTTGATGTTGATACGGTGGCGCATGAAATGTACTTTGCGCGGCTGGCGCATTTGTACCTCACTGAGCCGAATCCGACGCGCAGCTCTTATCAGCCGGTGACGCTTTTTTCCAACAACATTTGGTCCGCGGCCGCGCCGATCCGTATTGCCGCGTTCGGTACGACTTTTTGGTTGCTCGGCGAACTAGTTCGACCGGAAAGAATGTGGACCTTTTCTTCGCACTCCATGCCGTGGCAGATGCTTGTCGATGTCGGTTTTTGGGAGCCGGATTTGGTGAGCGAAGACTCGCGCATCTTCATGCAGGCA
The DNA here is from genome assembly GCA_041659765.1 of Patescibacteria group bacterium. Classification (NCBI taxonomy): domain Bacteria; species Patescibacteria group bacterium. The sequence goes on from JBAZXR010000001.1 coordinate 172,441, forward strand.
CTTTTACATTATGACGGCGCATATCGGGTGACTCCGGTGTTCTTGCCGGTCTCGATGGACACTGTCGCAGGCGGCTCGTATCTTCAAAGCCTGGTTGCTCTTTACAAGCAGCAACGCCGTTGGGCGTGGGGCGTGGAACACTTGCCGTACATGATGACCAAGTTTCCGCAGCATCCAAAACTTTCTTGGAAAATTAAGGCGCTCTATCTCACTAATTATCTAGAGGGCATGTTGACCTGGTCCACGGCGCCGTTTCTAATTTTCGGTCTTGGATACATTCCGTTTTTGACCGTTCATGATGCCACGAGTGCGCTCGTGGTAAATTCGCCTTACACGCTGGAGTTTATGATGCGTGCAGCCACAGGCGGTACGCTTGTGACCGGTATCTTGAGCTATTTCTTGTTACCTCGAAGGCCAAATACGACCACGCGTTGGCAATGGGTGACGATGATTCTGCAATGGGTACTTTTACCGGTGACCTTCATTCTTTTTGGTGCGTTGCCAGCGCTTGATGCTCAGACTCGGCTCATGCTTGGCAAGTATCTTGGTTTTAACGTCACGAGAAAGGACGCGTCTTCGCGCAAGAAATAATATGGATGTCATTGCTCATCTTTTGACCTGGAATGGCGAGAAGTATCTTGCTGATTTGTTTGCATCGCTCGACCAGCAATCGCTACGACCGACGCTGCGGGTGGTAGATAACGGCAGCACGGATGGTTCAGTGACGTTCATTCATGAACGCGCCTCTCAGTCGCTCGTGGCACGCAACGTGAAGAACCTGGGTTTTGCCGGCGGGCACAATCAGCTTTTTACGTTTACCTTCGAGCACCTGACTGAGCATGAACTTGCACACACGGGAATTCTGCTCGTGAATCAGGACATGGTGCTTGATCGAGGTTTGGTTGAGCAGCTGGCCAAAGCACTGGAGGCCGACCCGACGCTCGCGGCAGTCCAACCGAAAATTTATCGGGCCTTTCGTAACGCCGATGAGGTCTTCGATGGCACAAAATCCGATGTGCTCGATACGACAGGGCTCGAGCTCACCCGATCTTGGAGATTCGAAGACCGCGGAGCCGGGGAGATTGACCATGGGCAGTTTGATGCGAAAGCAGACTTGATTGGGGCCTGTGGTGCGCTCGTGATGTTTCGAGCGTCGGCCTTAAAAGAGGTCACGACCAACGGCGAAGTTTTCGACGGTGATTTTTTTGCGTACAGAGAGGACTGCGATCTTGCCCTTAGACTTAAACGTGCTGGTTGGAACACTGCTTTTGTTCCGACTGCCAAGGCTTGGCACTACCGCGGAATGTTCGGCGCGCAAAAGCGTAGCTGGTTTGAACGCTTGCGCGACCGTCAGGGTAGGAGTCCATTTTTGGCCGCTCTGGCTCAAAGAAACCAGCTCCTCATGCTAATCAAAAACCTGCCGTGCAGCGAGGTTTTCCGATCGGGACCGTTTATTCTTTTCCACGAAGTTACCCGTCTGACGTATTCGTTCTTTTTTGAGCGCGAGACTCGCAAGCTGCTTCTTCGGTTCATTCCATTTGCTCTGCGGGCACTCAAAAAGCGCAAGGCAATCTTTGGTTCTGCAAAAGTTCCGTCCACGGTATTTAGGAAGTACGTGGTAAAATAGGGTTGATGCACCCGACGAATTTTTTAGAGCCGGAGGCGGGAGTGCACTTGCCAAAGCTACCGGAACAGGCTCCGGAGCTTCACCATGCACACCCCTCAAGAAAAAGACGACGCCGAAAAATGACTCGACGGATTGTTTATATTTTGTTGGCGACGGCGTTTATAGCCGTGGCTATATTTTTGGGTATTGGCGGATCAAAGCTCGCTCAAGATTCGCTGGCCCTGAAGGCTGCTGGGGAAGGTGCTAAGACGGCGCTAGAAAACGGTGACGTTCAGGGTGCGCATGTGGCTCTCGGCGAGGTAGTTACAGGGATTCACGCAGTTAGGGCTGACCTTTCTTATTTTGGATTTGTGAAGACCGTACCGTTATTGGGCGACCAAGTAACAGGCGCGGAGGCGACGCTTGATGCAGCTGGTCAGGCTGCGGACGCACTCTATTCTGGTTTGACGGTTTTTCTTGACGCTCTATCTTCTGTTGAGGGCGCGTCGGACCTTATCGGCGTGGGGAGCGGTGCTGGTGAATCAAGGTCCTACAGTACGTTGACTGAAGAAGAAAAATATTTATTGTTGCATTCGTTGTCAGTCGCGCTTCCGGAACTCAGACGCATGCAAGTAAATCTGCGCTTGGCCAAGTTGGACCTTGACCGGCTCGACTCGCTGAACCTGGCACCGCAGTTTGCGCGAGCCGTACTGCCGTTGCAACAGAAGCTGCCGGAATTAATTGACGCCGTAGATATTGTCGTGCCCTTTGCGGCTATCGCCCCTCAATTCGCAGGACTCGGGAGCGAGCATCAGTTTTTGCTCATGTTCTTGAATAACCATGAGCTCAGACCGGGCGGGGGATTTATTGGTAACTATGCGCTTTTGACCATGAAGAACGGAGACATCAAGTCCATGGTGACGGATGATTCCTATGCTGTTGATGCTCTGGTTCTTGGACATCCTGATTATCACGTTGAGCCACCAATCGCCCTCAAACGGTTCATGAACCTAAGCAATTGGTATTTCCGTGATTCCAATTGGTCGCCTGATTTTAAAGAAAGTTCAGAAGTTAGCGTGCAACTCATGCGCCAGGAATTTGCCTACGGTGGAAAACCAGTTCCCAATCTGGCCGGTACGATTGGTATTACGACGGACTTTTTATCGCGGGTAATTGAGTTCATCGGACCCATTACGGTGGATGGCGAGACGTTTACCAGTGATAACGTGACGGATAAGCTGGAATATATCGTGGAACAAGCATTTGATTGTGCTAATGCTCCGCTGGCAGACCGCGCTCGTTGTGTGAATGTGCCCGTTTCACAACGCAAGCTCATTATTAAGCACATGACGGAGGTCATGATGGATCGTCTGAAGGGACTTTCGCCCTCTAAATGGCCAGCCTTTTTCCGTGTCCTCCATGAGGCCTTCGCTAAAAAGGAAATTGTTTTCATGAGCATGGATGGCAAGACGCAGGCCGTGATTGAAGACGCGGGCTGGGGCGGGGTGCTGAATCCTATCGCTTCCGACGATGTGTTCATGATGGTGGACGCCAATATGGGTGCTTATAAAACTGACCGTGTAGTGGATAGAGAAGTCACCTATTCTGTGAGACCAAACGGCGCTGGCTTCCGGGCGACCGCTAGTATTCAGTATGCGAACACGGCGACTAAGAAAGATTACCGGACGATCGATTATCGGACTTACTCGCGAGTTTACGCTCCGCTTGGCTCGACGCTAGTTTCAACCACCGGCGCTTCGCTGTCTGTGCCGCAATGCAACCCGCAGTACTTCCCGAACACTCCGTCCACCTTTGACGAGGTAGGTTTAACCAGCTTTGGGGCCTGTGTATTTGTGCCGATTGGCCAAACCCGTACTCTGACCTTCACCTATGACCTACCAGCTCATGTGGTGGATGCTATTCGGCGAGGCGACTACGCGCTCCAGGTCTATAAACAGATAGGCGCACGGGATAACCTTTTGACTATAGATGAGGACTTTGGTAAGGCAGTGAGGGACGCTACTCCCGCGGAATCGCCGATTGATTGGGGTGACAAGAAATATCATTTGGAGACGGTTTTAGACACTGATAAAGAGTTTCGCGTGAGACTGTAAAGGCTTTCTATGTTCGGCAAAAAGTTAGGCATTGACCTTGGCACTACCACGGTCCTCGTGTTCGTCCCTAAACGGGGGATCATAATTAATGAGCCTTCTGTAGTTGCGATTTCTAAGGCGGATAAGACCGTGTTGGCCGTTGGCAAAGAAGCGAAGGACATGCTTGGCCGTACGCCGGATACTATTATTGCGCGCCGGCCGCTGAAGGACGGCGTTATTGCGGATTATCGGACTACGGAGGCCATGCTCCGTTATTTTATTAACAAGGCGCTCGGCGGTGTTCGCATGTTTCGCCCAGAGGTGATGATTGCGGTGCCGGGTGGGATCACTTCTACTGAGCGACGCGCAGTTATTGACGCCGCGCTTTCTGCTGGTGCAAAAGCTGCGTACATTATTAAGCAGCCTGTTGTGGCTGCTATTGGCGCGAACATTCCGATTGGCAGTCCGAATGGCCACATGATTGTGGAGATTGGAGGAGGCACGAGCGAGATGGCCGTGATTTCCCTTGGCGGCATTGTCGCATCGACTTCGGTGCGCATCGGGGGAGTGAAATTTGATGCTGCCATCCAGGAATTTGTCCGTCGGACATACAATCTTGCGATTGGTGAACGCACCGCGGAAGACATGAAGATCCGCGTCGGCTCCGCTATGTATCTAGAAGAAAAGCTGCGCATGGAAATCAAGGGGCGCGACATGATCACAGGTCTCCCCAAGATTATCGAGGTTTCGAGCGACGACGTGACCGAGGCGATTCAGCCTTTACTTGAAGGTATCATCACCGCACTTAAAGAAGTTTTGCACGAAACGCCTCCGGAACTTTCGGCAGACGTGATGGACAAGGGAATCGTTATTTCCGGCGGTTCGAGCCAGTTGCGTAACATGGATCGGCTCATTGCAGAGGCTACAAGCGTTCCTACATACGTCGCCGACGACCCGCAGCTTTGCGTGGCTCGTGGAACCGGTCTAGCTCTCGAGAACCTGGACGCATATAAGAGAAGTCTGTTTAATGCTTAGCATGAAAACGATTGGCATAGACGCGTCAGCACTTTTGAAGGCGAACCCGACCGGCGTAGAAAATTACGCCCGGTTGCTTTTGGGCGAGATGATGAAAACCCCGCTGCAGGAGGGGGAGTCCGTCGTTCTCTACGCGCGCGGCGAGCAACCGAGCGACCTCGGTCTTCCTGCTGGTTGGACTTGGAAGGCGTTGCCTTTTTGGTTCCCTAAAGGCTGGACGCATTTTAGATTAGCTAAAGAACTTTTTCAGCATCCGGTAAGCGTGTTTTTTTCTCCCGCGCACGAAGTTCCACTCGCGACTGGTTCGGCGAAAGTGGTGACGACCGTGCACGATGTAGTTTTTGCAAAGTATCCAAAGCTCTACTCGCCGCTGCAAAATATCCGACAACGTGCTGCAGTGAAACATGCCGTGCGAGTCGCGTCTAAGATTCTGACGGTGAGCGCGAATACCAAGCGAGATTTGATGTCCCTTTTTAAGGCGAGCGAGGAGAAGATCATCGTCACGCATCTGGCGTCGTCGATTGAGCCGCGCTCCGTTGAGACGAAAGCTGGCGAGAAGTATTTTTTGTATATTGGACGAATCGAAGAAAAGAAAAATGTTGGTCTGCTCGTGGAGGCGTTCAGACAGTTCAAGGAATTGATGCCTGCAGGGGATACTACGAAGCTTGTTCTCGTCGGAGGGATTGGATATGGCGGGGAGAGGATCCTGGGCGCGGCGCAAGGGTTTGGCGACGCCAAACCCTTACATCTAGGATATGTGCCGAACGAGGAGATTCCTGGTCTCTATGCGGGCGCAATTGCCTTCGTTTTTCCGTCGCACGATGAAGGGTTTGGCCTGCCGATTCTCGACGCTATGAAGATGGGGACGCCTACGCTTGTGAGTGATATCCCGGTCTTTCATGAAGTTGCTGGTTCGGCTGCTGAATACGCTTCGCCGAACGACGCGACGGCGTTTGCGGTCAAGATGAAAGCGCTTGTTGAAAATCCTGCGTTGCGTTCGTCACTTTCGTTGCGCGGTATGGCGCAGGCGGAAAAATATTCCTGGACAGACACGGCTCGACTAACTTGGCATGCCTTGCGCAGCGTCTAACATATGCAAGACGAATTATTAGAGGGACTGGCTCGCCTAGGTTTTACCGATAAAGAAGCCAAGGTTTTCATTGCGCTGTTGGCACACGCCGGTGCCAGCGCTCAGGAGGTGGCGATGGATAGTGCGTTACCACGGGCGACGGTATATGACATTCTGGCTGACCTTATTGGCCGCGGTTATGCTACGGTGGGCGAGGGGGAGTTTGGACGGCGTTATTTTCCTCAGCCACCGGAGAAAATTTTAAAGCTACTGGAAGATCAGCAGGATGTTATTGAGAAACGTTTAAGCGACGCGGTGGCGATTGTGCCAATGCTGAACGTGTTGTACTCGCCGATGGGCGCTCGCCCACGCGTTAGATATCGCGAAGGTTTACATGGTCTTCGGCAACTGCAGGCCGAGTATGGCGCGCTAGAGGGCGACTATATTCAAATGGTTGGATTGGACGCTTTCCTGAAGCTGCATGACCCTGATCGGACCGACGACTATCGCGACACGCTGCAGACTGGTCAGCGCAAGATTCGAACAATCTTTGTTACTACAGATCCCTCGCTCGTGCCCAAGATTCCTGGGATGGAAACGGTGGTCCTTTCGCCCGGAGTTTTGCCTATAGAGGGCGAGATGACGGTTTGCGGTGACCGAGTCGCCTTCTTTTCTTACAAAGATGACATCATCGCGGTTGAGATTCACTCTGCACAAATCGCGGGAGTTTGTAGGGAAACGCTCGAACTCGCCTGGAATTACGCCAAGCTGCTGGAAGAAAAGTTAAAATGAAAAACGCCCGCGTACACGATGTACGAGGCGCTTGTTTTTCGAGCCAGCTTAAGGCGTGGCTTGTGCCTAGGTTGGGTTATTACCGAACCGTCGGGCGATGAATCGCTCCGGCGGCCCGTGAACCCAGTTGAGGGCGTACCAGGCCAAGGCGGCCAGAGGCAAGGAGATGATCAGATGGCTCCCAAAGGTCCCGCGGAATGGCCCGTCATAGACGGGATGCCACAGAACCCACTGGATGTGCCACCAGAGGTAGAATGCGCTCCAGGCGGCTAAGAGACGCGTCAATGTGTCTGACTGGGCGTGCTCATCCGCGTTAAAGAATCTGAAGATCCAGAACGGGATGAAGAATGCTGCCAGCGTCACGGTCAGGGCCAGGGCATTGGCGAGCCCAGGATTCTTTCTCAGCTCTTCAAGGGACAGGACCAGGATGGCCGAGCCCACGAGCATCAGCACGCCGGTTGTGAAGGTCAGGAAGCCGGCGCCTCCACCTCCTCCGCCACCACCCCCACCTCCGCTGCCGGACGCTTTGGCCGGTGCGGGCCCATGATGATCTGACATGAGAGTCTCCAAGTTCTAAGAGAAAATTGTCCGCACATCCCTGGGGAGAGGAGCCCAGTGACCGGCCGAAGACGGTATGGGCTGTGACAGTTACACTGCAGAAGAAGAAAGCCGGAGCCTAATTCTCTACCAAACTGCCGAAGCACTACGCCACTTGCGCAGAATAATGCTCCAACTCTCTCCTCCAGAGATGTAGGGACAATTGTGAAAGGCAGGTCACACGCATGCCTCGATCTTTTTAGATCAAGGAATATGTGTGACCCGTGAAGGAGAAGTGTTGCTTCTCAATTCACGGGATGGGCCTACTTTTACATAGGCGAGGTGTGGCGGCGCCGGTCGCGGCGTCCGTTGACGCTCTTGCACTGGACCCCGCGCCGGGCGTCCTTCCAGCTCACCCGCCGGGGCAGGTGATCGCGACAGCACTTGCGGTTCAGGACGAATTCCACGTACCCCGGCTTGTCCCGGAACACGTCGCGGACCTTCGGGCGGTAGGCTGTGGCCAACCACTCCAAGTCGTCGGAGCGGAAGCGCAACTCGTCCTCGATCGTGACGCCGGAGTCAAACGGGTCGCGTGCGGTCTCGGATTCCAGGAAGTTGACCCAGGCTTCCGAACCGTCTTCCTCGTCGTCGACGTCGGTCAGGTCCCAGTAGGAATCCGTGTCGTCGTCGAGACCCCGCCAGCTTTCGTTGAGCGGGTTCAGGAGGTCGAAGTTGCGCGCCGTGTTCTTCACGGGCGTTTCTTCCACGACGAGCACGGCGTCCATCTCCTTGCGGGAGAGGACCGTGATCAGTGCGTTGCCCTTCGGAGTCCAGTAGCCAGCGTCGACATCGTCTTTGAGACCGAACTTGCCGTAGGCGTTGTAGTCCGTGTCCCAGTCTTCGTCGCCGTGCTCGAGCGCCATCTTGGCGTACTCGTCGGGCTCCGCGTTCGGGGCGACGTTGTCATCGCTTTCGAGCTCAACCTCGTCGTTCTCCTCGTTGTCGACCGACTCCGGTTCGTCCACGACCATTTCATGGGTCATCAACTCCACCTGCTTCGGTTTGATCATTTGGAAGAGATCGACGTTGGCCATCGCCACTTCGTCAAAGAGGTCGTCCGCATCAAGCGTGACGCCTTCGAAGATACCGAACTGATCTGCGGTCAGGCCGTCGACTTCTTCGTGAGCGAACTGGATAACGAACATTAGATTCTCCGGGGTGGAGTTCGGGCGGTGAGTTGTGAGCAGTGCGGGAAAGCACGGTCACACGCATGGCTCGATCCTAGGATCAAGCAATCTGTGTGACCCGTGAAGGAGAGGCGGTTCCTCTAATTCACGGGTAAGCGATCAGTTTTCCGTCGAGACGATGTATTCGTCTCCGACGTGATCGATCAGGATGATCAGGAGACGCGACTTCAGTTCAAGGTCGTCGACGTCACCTTCTGCCAGGATTGGTACCGTGCTCGGACTGTCCCAAGCGAAGTGGTCCCGGTGGCACTCCTCATCGAGAATGATCAGTGGTAGCTCTGCGAGATGGCCTCCCAGCGCTTCTTCGGCTGCTGAGCGGTGACCCATCAGGTCACCATCCGCGGTTTATGCTTAGCGGCCAGGGCTGCTTTGCGACGCGCTTCGGAGCGAGCGTCCCAGGCGTCTTCAATGCGCACCACGACGGCCGGATTGTCCTCGAGCGTATCAAGGCTCGTAGTTGGGTCGGCGGCGAGCATGATGTCCGCTTGGTCTTCTGCGCTCAGTTTGTGCTGGCGTCGACGAATACGTTCGCGGTGTTCTTGGTCTAAGGGGAAGGGCATGGTGCCTTCTCCGCGGGGTACGAGGGTTTCGTTTTTCTGGCTTTAAAAGCCAGCCTGGCAGGGATTGCCAGAGAAGTAGTGTAGCATAAAAAGCGACTTTTGTCAAGGTAAAATGCTTGTAAAATGGCTAATATTAGTTAAAAAAGCTAAGAAAGTTAAAAAGGTTAAAAAAGTGGGAAAATCCAGTATTCAATAAAATGCTCCATGATATAATCCTTCCACTATGCATTCTGCTTTTGGTGACATCATTGGCCACGAATTACAGCTTTCGTATTTGAGCAAAACGCTCGAACGTGGGAGTACGGCGCATGCTTATATTTTCGCGGGTCCGCGGGGCGTAGGCAAGACGGCTATTGCTGAACGCTTCGCGTGTGCGCTTTTGGGGACGCAACAAGCTGCGTCCGTACAGGCGCATCCGGATTTTATGCGGGTCTCACGGCCTGTCGAAGAAACGGAAGGCGGGAGAAAGAGAGATATTTCTATTGAATCCGTTCGCGAACTCACGGCTCGGTTGTCACTCGCTGCAATTCATGGAACGAAAGTGGCGATTATTGACGACGCTGACGCCATGGGGATTGGGGCGCAGAATGCACTTTTGAAAACACTGGAAGAACCATCCGGTCACGCGATCATTATTTTGATCACGGATGATATAGAAGAAATCCTACCAACTATTCGTTCTCGTTCGGTGCCGCTCGCGTTTGCTCGCGTTCGTTCGGAGTCAGTGGAGCTGGCATTGACTGAACGTGGCACTTCCCCAGAACTGGCGCGGGAAATTTGTTTGCGTTCGCTTGGCCGGCCGGGAGTAGCGCTAGCCTTGCTTGATATGGAGGTGTTTCAGTCAGTTAAAGATGCCGAGGCAAAAATTCGCGCCTTCCTAGAGAAGCCTCGGGCTCAGCAGATCGCTGAGGTTGGTAAACTTGCCAAGGCAGAAAGTTCCGGGGAACGTGAAGCTTGGTTTGAAACGCTTGCCCGTGAGCTACGGATGGATTTGCCACGCCGGGCGGACGCTCTGTCCGCGCTCTTGGACGCCAGGTCATCATTAAAAAAGAATGCTAATACCTCTTTAGCACTTGAACATATTGCGCTTTCTCTATGAAAAAACTTCTCATGGTTGCGGGTTTGTCGATCGTCTTGCTCGGAGCTGGTTGCGCGGGATCAAAGGCTCCAGCGAGCGGAGCTGGCGGCGTGTACGGCACCACAGACGGCGGCCGATCATGGATTGCGATGAATTCTTTGCCGCTCCCAACCGGTGTTAGCTCTATTTCCGGAGCCGACATCACTTCACTAACCCGCGATCCAAGCAACGCTAACGTGGTCTACGCTGGAACTCTGGCGAATGGCCTTTTGATGAGTTTCGACGCCGGCAAGAGCTGGCAGCGTCCGCCGGAAGATAAGGCGTTCGAGGCGGTTAAGACCGGCGCTGTCCTTGATATAGAAATTGATTCTCAGCGTCCTTGCGTCTGGTATATCTTGAAGTCTGATCGGTTGATGAAAACTGATACTTGCGGCCGAAGCTACGCGCAGATTTATCAGGAAGGCCGAGCCAACCAGAAGCTGACAGCTCTGGCCCTTGATTGGTATAACCCGTCTATTGTCTGGCTCGGCTCAACCGCCGGTGACGTCTACAAGTCAGCTGATGCTGGAGCAACTTGGGCTAGCGCTACTAAACTTAAGGATGACATCAGCGCCATTGAAGTTAGCCGATCTGACAGCCGGGTGGTGCTCGTGGCTTCGCTTAGACGAGGAGCTTCTCGCTCTACGGACAGCGGAGCTACTTGGGTAGACCAGGAAAAAGATTTGAAATCATTTGCTAAGGCTTCAAACATTCATGGTTTTGCGGAGACGACAGATGGAAAAACCTTGGTCATGAATACTGACTACGGAATTTTTACTTCTGCTGATGCCGGGGCTACTTGGACACCGTTAACTCTTGTCACCGCCCATGGCGAAGTGAAGATTACGGCCGTGGGTGTAGCTCCAAAGAATGGCAAGGTGATTGTTTACGGTACGAGCTCAACTTTGTATCGATCAGTTAACGGCGGACAGGCTTGGACCACGACCGATCTGCCAACCTCACGCATGGCCTCAGCCTTCCTATTTTCGACCGACAATGACGCGTCCATGCTCTTAGGTGTTCAGGCACCAGTGAAGAAGTAGTTGGATGCCCGTTTTGCCCGACTTGCCCGTTTTGCCCTCTTCACATAAACTCAGCTCACTATGTCCCTACTCGACGAATACAAGCCAGAGTTTGAGAAAATTGTTGATCATTTGATTGATGAATTATCGGTTATCCGTACTGGTCGAGCCAGCCCGGCACTCGTTGAGAACATTCAGGTTGAAGCATACGGCACTTTCCAGCCCGTGAAAGCGGTTGCTTCGATGTCCACACCCGACGCGAAGACGCTTGAGATCACGCCGTGGGACACTTCTGTTTTGAAGGCTATTGAAACCGCGATTATCAAGTCCGACATCGGCATCAATCCGGTCGTGGACGGAAAAATGGTACGTTTGAACATGCCGATGATGACGGAAGAAACGCGCAAGAAAATGGTGAAGGTGATGAACGAAAAACTTGAAGACTCCCGCGTACACATTCGCAAGGTTCGCGAAGAAGCCAAAAAGAAAGTTTCCGCCATGGAAGGCGGGCAGGACGTGGTTCGCAAAGAACTCGAAGCCCTGGAAAAGATGGTGAAAGGATACGTTGAAAAGATTGACGCCGTGGGGGAGAAGAAGGAGAAAGAAGTAATGTCGATCTAGCCAAACAATTTATGTCTGTTTCCATGGATACACTGGTTACGCTGTGTAAGACTCGTGGTTTTATTTTTCCTGGCTCTGACATTTACGGTGGTCTAGCCAACTCCTGGGACTACGGTCCACTTGGCGTTGAACTGAAGAACAACATAAAGCAGGCCTGGTGGAAGAAGTTTGTTACGGGTCGTCTCGATATGGTCGGACTCGATGCTGCGCTTTTGATGAATCCCAAAGTTTGGGAAGCGTCTGGCCACGTCGCGACATTCACCGACCCGCTTGTTGAGTGTAAAGAATGTCACGAACGGTATCGCGCCGATAAAATTGACCTCGCCGCTCCCTGCGCGAAGTGTGGAAAAAAGGGCACGTTTACGGAGCCAGCCACCTTTAACCTAATGATGAAAACGTGGCTTGGTCCAAAAGAGGATGCAACAGCTACGGTGTATTTCCGTCCGGAAACTGCTCAGGCTATCTTTGTCGATTTTCCGCTCGTTCTTACTGCTTCGAGAAAGCGCGTTCCATTTGGCATCGGCCAGATCGGAAAAGCCTTCCGCAACGAGATTACGCCGGGAAACTTTATTTTTCGCCAGCGCGAGTTTGAACAGATGGAGATTGAGTATTTTGTGCACCCTGATAATTGGGAGAAGGCGTTTGAGATGTGGCTTGGGCTCATGCACGAGTGGGTAACTGAGTGTGGTATCGCTCCTGCGAGTGTTGTTGATCATGAGATCGACAAGGCTGATCTGGCGCACTATTCAAAGAGAACGGTGGATATTGAATATCACTATCCGTTCGGCCTTGAGGAGCTTTACGGTTTGGCGTATCGCACGGATTTCGATCTGACGAATCACGCGAAGGCATCTGGCAAAGAGATCATTTACACGGATCCAATGACGAACGAAAAATACGTTCCGCATGTCATTGAGCCGTCGTTTGGCGTGGACCGTACATTGCTCGCGGTGCTTCTTTCGGCGTATTCAGAAGAAGAAGTAGAAGGCGAGAAGCGTGTAGTTCTAAAGTTCCCGAAGCATTTGGCGCCAATTAAAGTTGCGGTGTTGCCCCTTTCAAAGAAGGACGAGCTGTCGAGCATCGCTGAGCCCCTGGCTGAAAAACTCGCCAAGAAATTCCGGACCGAATACGACGAAACGCAGTCCATTGGTAAGCGGTATCGCCGCCAAGACGAAATCGGCACGCCATTCTGTGTGACGGTTGACTTTGAAACACTCAACGACCAGGCCGTGACTGTGCGTGAAAGAGATTCCATGAAACAGGAACGTGTGAAACTTGATGAACTTGAGGCCTACCTCGATAATGCCCTGAAGAGCTAATTATGTTCACCACCCACAAACTCAAAAACGGAGCGCGCGTAGTGCTTTCGCCTTACGGCGGCACGGAAGCGGCGACAATTCTCGTCATGTTTAAAGTTGGTTCCCGAGATGAAGATTTGAAAGTGTGGGGCGGAAGCCACTTCATTGAGCACTTGATGTTCAAGGGCACAAAGAAGCGTCCAGAGACCATGGATATTACGCGGGAGCTTGACCAATACGGCGCCGAGTTTAATGCGTATACAGGCAAGGACCTGACGGCCTATTATGTAAAAATTACGGCTGAGCGTTTGCCGGTAGCAGTTGATCTCTTGGAAGATATGCTGTTTCATTCAAAATTCGACGGCAAAGAAATGGCCAAAGAGAAGAAGGTGATTCAGGAAGAGATTAAGATGTATGAGGAAAACCCAATCATGCACCTTGAGGACATGCTTGAGGAAGCCATGTTTGACGGTCATGTGCTAGGGCGAAACATTGCTGGCACTGGCGAGACCATGACTAAGATGAAGCGTGATGACGTGATTAAATATCGCGATCAGTTTTACGTGCCGGAGAATATGGTCGTGATTGTTTCCGGAAAAGTACCAAAAGATATTTTGAAGTTGCTCGAATCAGGTTTTGGCAAAATACCTCATGCCAAGCGGGCAATGTTTGAAAACGTATACCTGCCAGGCAAGCATCAGGCGAGTGTGCTTCGCCGTCAGGAGAAGCCGCTGGAGCAGATTCAGGTAGCGCTTGGGTTCCCCATTCCGGGCCGAGCTCATGATGACTCTTATGCTATTAAAGTACTAGCTACTATTCTGGGCGGTACAATGAGTTCACGTTTGTTTATCCAGGTGCGCGAGAAGCGCGGGCTCTGTTACACGGTGCGAGCGAACGCCGAACAGTATGATGACGTAGGCTTGCTCTCGGTGCGCGCCGGATTGGATGCTAAGCGTCTGCCTTTGGCCGCTAAGACAATCATTGCCGAGCTCAAGAAGATGGCTAAAGACGGAGTCACTTCTAAAGAGCTGTCAGATGCCAAAGAGCACTGGCGCGGAGCTTTGACACTGCAGCTTGAAGATTCTTCCGCCCGGGCTGAATTCTTCGGCCGCCAGGAGTTGTTTGAGGGGAAGGTTGAGACGCTCGATGCTCGTATGAATAGGGTGAACGCAGTTAAGGCTGGCGATATTAAGCGCGTGGCTCGGGAGTATTTGAATCCCGCGAAGATGTCACTGGCGGTCATTGGTCCATACAAGACGGATGCGGAAGTATTAAAGATGTTTGGAATCAAGTAGGGGCGGGGCTAGCCCCGTCCGTACATATGAAATACATTGTAGCGAATTGGAAAATGAATCTCGGAATCAGGGAATCCGTAGCACTGGCACGCGGAACACTTTTGGCGCTCCAGGGAAAGGAGATAGTGCCCGAGGTGATTTTGTGTCCGTCCGCCACGGCGCTGGCGGAGGTGCATAAGACGCTCGCGCGCACGCGGATGCATCTTGGCGCGCAGAACGTGGGTCCAGGGCGTTCTGGCGCCTTTACGGGGGAGGAGGGCGTGGCCCAGCTTGAGGATGTAGGATGTAAGTATGTCATTCTTGGCCATTCGGAGAGCAGAGCTTTGGGTGAAGGGCCGGAGACGATTGCGAAAAAAATGGCCGCAGTGTGGGAATCAGCGTCTTTGACGCCGATTCTTTGTGTGAGCGAGATGGGGGAGTTGAAATCATCGTTGAGTTTGGTTAAGCCGTCACGGAGCAAAAAATTGTTTTTAGCCTATGAGCCAACTTGGGCAATCGGCACCGGGAACCCGGCTACCCCCGCCGACGCCGTGCGCGAACTGACCGCGCTTAAAACAGAGTTGACGGCGATAGGCTTTTCAGCTGATGCACTTGTAATGCTGTATGGCGGTTCAACTAATGCCGAGAACGCGTATTCGTACCTGCGCGAACCTGTTATTGATGGACTGCTTGTAGGCGGAGCAAGTCTGAAGGTTCAGGAGATTACCGGTATTATTAACGCTGCGCATGAGGTCATAACCGCCTCGCCTGAAATATGGTCTTAACCATTATTCTCATCTCGGTGTTCGTGCTGTCTGTGGGCGTTCTCGGCGTCCTTTTAGTGCGCAAGGCACCGAGTGTTTTAGTGATTGATCCTTCCGCCTCGAAAGATGCTAAAGCTAAGGAGTTGAAGCGTGATATTTTAAAGAAACGCCTTGAACGAGCTACGGCAGTTCCTATTAGTAGCGCGCGCGATGTGTTGGTTGCGCCTTTTGTATTTATGCAACGAGCTGTGCGGTCAGTGGCCGGCCAGCTTAAGGCGCTTGAGGATTCTTATGCCAAGCTCCAGAAAGGCGGGAAACCGGTTAATGAAGATGCTGTTCGCCAACTGTTTGAAGAATCTGAAGCTGCTTTTCGTGCCGGGAGAACAGATGACGCAGAAAAGAGGTTGATTGAGCTCATCAGCTTGAACCCAAAGTATGCTGAGGCGTATGAGCTTTTGGGGCGTGTATATATGCAGACAAAGGACTATGCGCTCGCTCGCGAAACGTTATTGCATGTACTGAAGCTCTCGCCCAAGAACGCGAGTGTCTATGCTAGCTTAGGCGAGGTGTCGGAACTGGAGGGCAAGGTTGAGGCCGCGTACGAGGCTTATAAGAGGGCGATGGAGTTGAGCCCGAATAACCCTAAGTATTTAGATTTCTTTATTTCAGCTGCTATTACGGCGGACAATTTTGAAGAGGCTAAGGAAGCGTTGGAACGTCTGAAGGAGGTTAATCCACAAAATCAAAAGATCGCGGAATTTTCCGCGATCCTTCTCAAGTAACGCGTTCGTTACTTTGTTTCTTTGTGCGGCGTGTGCTTCTTACACGGCTTGCAGTGCTTCAAAAGCTCAAGGCGATCCTTCAGCGTTTTCTTGTTCTTCTTGGAGCGGTAGTTCAAGGACTTACAGACCGTGCACTCCAGCTTAATGAGGTTGTCTTGGGACATAAATGGGGTTCAGTGAAATCGGGGGAATAGTAAGGAAATTGTCTAATCTTGTCAATCTGGAGCCGTTGATGGGGATTGAACCCATGGCCTCTTCCTTACCAAGGAAGTGCTCTACCACTGAGCTACAACGGCGTAAAAAGCAGGGAAATTGTAACAGGGACCCCACAGGTAGTCAATTGCAATGCTTAAAGGGCTGTGATACGATTTTGCCACTTTTAGGCCGACATAGCTCAGCTGGTAGAGCAACGGTTTTGTAAACCGTAGGTCGTCGGTTCAAGCCCGACTGTCGGCTCCATAAAGTTTTGATAGGTAGTATTGCTGATTTGGGTAGATACTCAAGTGGTCAACGAGGGGAGACTGTAAATCTCCTGGAGCAATCCTTCGTAGGTTCGAATCCTGCTCTACCCACCAAAGACCTCCTAGCAATAGGAGGTTTTTGTATATAAAGTCCGTGTATACTGTTGATAGTTAATTCTTTTCATTATTCTATGCACGACGGAGGTATGTGCGGTTGTCCACATCACAAGTTGGTTCCGTTAATCATTGTGATAGTTGGTGTAGCCTTTTTGCTACAAACGCTTGGTGTTTTGACGGCGGCCACGGTTAGCATGGTTTGGCCGATTGGCTTGATCATGATCGGACTGATGAAACTAAGCAGTGGCATGTGCGGCTGCTGTTCCATGAAGAAGAAGTAGAGTGAGAAACCAAAAGCACGAAGTCTCGCTAAAATTTGAGTCGGGTTACCTCCTAAAAATTTTATCAAGACTTCGTGCTTTTGGTTTTAGGGAGTTACTTAGTCGCGCGGAAGCCGAACTGTGCACCGAAGATGGCTCCTAAGATGGCGCCGAAGATCATAGCGGCCATGCCCATTTGGCCAAGCCAGTGTTCCCAGAGGTTATTGTAGGGGACTGGGTCAATTGAGATGATCAAGGTTACAACAAAGGCAATGGCTAGACCCGCTGCCGCACCGATGAGTGAGCAGGTAACGGCGTAGCCAATAATTGTGGCCAAATCCCGATTATTTTTTGAAGTCATAATGACTTAAGGATTAATTATTAATGTTATCACGCACCGAGCAGACATCTAAATACAGAGTATCCAATTATAGCCAGCAAGTAAATAAAACACGCCCAGGATTTTTCCGGGGCGTGTTTTAGATGGACTATCGATTAAGGAAGGCGCGGGTCTGCATGATGTTGCGGTTCACGATGTCAGAACCAGTCATATCTGAGCCGTGACCGAAGTGCGTGTAGATGGTGGAGGGGATATCTATCACATAGTCAGCCCAGGTTGAGCCGTAGAGCGTGTTGGCGACTGTTTCGCTCGGAACCCAGCGGAGTGAGACTTCATGCAGGCCATCAAGGCTTGTCTCTAGAGCGTAGACACGCGGGTCGGACACGATCTTCACGAGGACCACGCCTGACTTTGGCAACATGGGTTTGCCCATGGTGAGCGTGCTTAGGGTGGCGTCAGTCACCGTCCGAACCGTTGCCCAGGATGAGTAATGGGTAAAGTATGTTTGAGAATCTTGGAATGGTCGGCGCAATAGGTTGGCATCAATGTAGTAGACGGTCGAGTAGTGCTCACCGCGCAAGACATCGCCAGCGGAGACTACGTTGATCACTTCTGGCAGGCCAGTAAGTGGTGAGGTGCCGGTACCGGTGGTCGGCTGACTCTGTGGCGGAACCGGAGTAGGCGTAGCTGTGGTCGTACCAACTATGCTTAGAGTCGAGTCAGAAGTATCGCTGGCCAGGAAGACGCTACCGTCATAGCCTTCAGCTTTTATCCAGACGGTTGAACTAGTAAGGTCCGGAACTGTCCAGTTGTACGTGCCGCTGCCTGCCAAGTTGGAAGCTATGGCGGTGTACGTTCCACCGGTTGAGGTAGCGTAGGAAAGATTTGTAGTATTGATGTTAGAGCCTGTCCAAACAATCGAAACTATGTCTCCAGCGTGGTAGACCTGCCCGCCATTGGGCGAATTGACTGCAATGGAATGGGTCAAAGGCGTGGATGTTCCGCTGCCGGTACCGCCCGCAGTGGTGCAGCTGGTGGTGGTGGTGAATGACCAGTCGCCGGTTGAGGGACCGGTGGTGACAAGCGTAGTTGGGGAGCCAGCTGACGCGCTGATTGTGGCTTCCGCCGTAGCTACGGTATAGGCCGTGTTACAGCTTAATGTCGGCAGGGCAATAGTGACAATTGTGTCGCCTGCAGAAAAGACGGCACTTTGTGTGCCAGTTGGGTTTGGGGTGATGGTAAATTGAGTGGCCTCGTTGAACGTCGTGGTCATGGCCTCTGAGAAAGTGATTACAATAGATGCGGTACGGCTGACGCCGGTGGCGGCGCTAGCTGGCGAGACTGTAGACACGACTGGCGCGGCTAGGTCTGAAATAGTTTCATTGGCCGTAGCGCCAGTGATGTGGGCGGCATTAGCCACGGTAGCCGCGTCCTTCCATTTAGCCGAAAGATCGCCGGAGATGGCGGTTGAACCGGCGCCTGTGTTCACGGTTACCTGCGCGGTTACGCCGGTTACTTGGAGCGTGGCGCTGGCGCCGGCTGGATCAGAGAGAGTGGCCGAACCGAAGGTGGCTGCTGTACCGTCAGGTAAAAGTGTAGTCGGAAGGTCGGCTGCTACAGGGGCAGCGCCATCATCCGTGTCCACGTTTTCCGACCAAATGTAATCAATACGGTCGATCATACCGTTAGTGTTTGTGTCCCTAACCTCCACTGTCTTGATGATTGGTTTGGCAGAGTCGGTGAAGGTGAGCTGGGCCTGTGCGCCAACGTAACCAGTGGAATTGGTGGCGGCATCAACCAGGTTAAAAGCACCGGCCGAGGAAATGGTGAGTGAGGTGGACGCGGTATCAACTACCGTTGATTCAGTACCGAGCGGAACGCTGACAGATGAGACTGTGCCGGTGGCTAGATCCGTGCTCCCAGCACCAAAGGCGGCACTAGTGAAATCGCCCACGCCAGTAAGGCTTAGGCTGGCAGCGGTAATTACGCTAGAAGCGGTGATGGATTCAGAGAAGGTGAAGGTGAATTGATCAATTTTTCCGTCATTATCACTATCTTCGTAGGCGGCGTCTTTGAGGCTTGGACCGGCGGCATCAGCAAAGGTAATGCCAAGCGCTCCTAAGGTAGTATTCGTGTTTGTGCCGTCCGTGAGTGAAAAGGCATTCTGTGTGCTAACGGCTATAGCTGCGCCTCCGTTATTAGTATCTACCACTGTAGACTCTGTACCGAGAGTGATTACTTTGAAAGCCACGCTACCAGTGATGAGGTCTGTGGCGTCCGCACCAAAAGCTGCACTGGTGAAATCTCCGACACTTGTCAGAAGAAGATCATTGTTAGCAAGAACGCTGGCGGCCGTTACGGTTTCCGAGAACACCACCATGAGGGCATCTATTTTCCCATCTGGAGTAACATCCGCATCGCGGTATTCTCCGGCATATATCACCGGAGCTGCACCATCCGCTTCTGTGTTTACTGCACCAGCGCCGTCCCCGGTAGCAATGGCGTTTAATTCTTCATCGGAGTCACAAATTGAAGGCGTGGCCCCGAGCGTACAAGTACCAAAAGTAACGGCCGTGTAAATAAGTTCGACCGCGGAAGCGGAAGTATCAATATCCAGATCTGCGTCTCCCTCGTTTAAGTTTACTTGAATGGTGACCGGATTAGCGGCGGCTGCCGAGGTGATTGAGACCGAGGCGAGAGCTACATCCAACCCATCGTCCGTGACTGATAGTCCGTAGGGTGACGCGCCCTGGAGGACCCAGGTATCGAGCGAAGTGTTTAAAATGCTAAAGGTAATGCGGTCGATTTTTCCGTTGGCGTTTGTATCAAGCAGAGTAACTGCACTTGAGGTTGCTCCGTCCACCGCCGCGTGAGCTATCGGCGTCTTCATGAGCAGTGTTGAAGCGATTGACGAACAAACGAGCGCTATCGCGACGAACGCGAATAAGCGGGTTGAAGACCGGCGAAGTGACGTGGCTATTGGCATAGACAAGGTCAAAAATAAAAGAGTATGTCCAGATTATAGCAGGCTTTAGCCACTTTTGGTTATTTGGGTGGAAGAAGAGTCCGGGTAGCGAACCGTTCCGTATGAATGCGCCCAGGTTTGACCCCGTGCTTACTGAAATCTGTCTCAAGTGCCTGCATCATGGGGGCGGGGCCGCATATTAGGACATCGTCAGTGTTTATGAGATCGAGGCCGTCTTTTATGAGAGCGTCAACGGTGCAGTAGCCTTTGTCCGCGGTAATCCAGATATGAACCTTAAGGCCGGGATAGTTTTTGACAGCTTCATTAAGCAGTGTTTGGCCAACTTCTTCGCCGGCAGTTTTGATCGAGTAGTAAAGATCGACCGAATAACCCAGCGGAAGAGATGAGGCAAGGGAAAGAAACGGCGTAATGCCTATGCCACCGCCAATCCACAGCTGTCGTTTGCCTCCGAGTGCATAGGAAAAATTGCCGAAAGGACCCTCTACGTCCACATGGGTTCCAGGTTTCAGGTTTTCGAATTTGTTTGTGTCGTCGCCAAGCATCTTGGCCATAAAAACTAATTCATCGCCCGAACCTTCTTTTGAGACAATCGAAAATGGATGCTCATCTACGATACTCGGGTCATGGATGGTGAGATAGGCAAACTGACCGGCGCGGAAAGACAGATTTTTCTTAATTGGTTTGAGCGTGAGTTTGACGACCGTTCCGAGTGTCTCGAGTCGCTCCAGGGTAAACGGTGTTTTGCGGACAAAATATTTCCTGAAGAGAATGCGGTAGTAAATAGCGCCAATACCCAGCAGTCCGAAGATCCCTACGATAATGCGAACAGTTGGGGTGAACGCGATTGACCCGTCGATGAAAAAACCGTGTAGCGCGCCAAGTAGGAAGGCTAGTCCCATGAAGCGGTGAATTCTTTTCCAGACGTGATAGGGAAGCGAGACAAAGAAGGTGGCGATCATGACGATGACGAGTGTCAGCAGGGCAAGAAAACCAAACGCCTTGAAAATCAGGTTATAGGCGTTCAGGAAGGGCAAGAAGTTTTCAGGCGAGGCGATGAGCGTCGGACCAAAGAGGAGAGCGGGATGGAGGACTAGGAGGACGGTCGCGATCGTGCCGCACCATTGGTGAAACCGGTATGACATGGCTAGGTTGCCGAATATTTTTTCGAAGACTGGCAGACGCATCGACAACAAGAGGGCGAGGGTAAACAGCGTGAAGCCAAGGATGGCAAAATACTGGCCGAGCGAAAAGGAGAAGCCGGTAGCGCTCGAAAACACTAGTGGATTGACGCGAAGCCAGAGGACGCTCGGCAATAGGATGATGAGGAAGACTACGAGAAGACCTTTTTTCATATTATTTTTCTTTGGCGGTGTAAGAGCCGTCCCATGAATCTCCCGGCGGGTGTGCTTTGAGATATTTCGTGCGCTCAAGAAAGACCGCTGACGGCTTATCAGTCTTCGCGAGAGACTCGAAAATGCCCGCTGATTCATCCCATCGCTGTTCACGATAGAGGCTGAGCGCTATTTCAAAGTTTTCGATGTCGTTCTTCGCGAGCTGGTCTACTTGAGCGGATTCCTCGACAAGTTCATAGACGCATACTGGCTTGGTTCGTCCCTTCACGGCCACGAGGTCCAGTTCACGAACGACGAATGCCTCGCCAAGTTTCTTTCGAGTCGATTCGCTAATGAGAATGGTGGCTCCATACTGCTTGGTGAGCCCTTCGAGTCGAGAGGCTAGGTTCACGTCGTCACCAATGACGGTGTAGTCGAACCGTTGCTTGGAGCCCATGTTGCCTACCAACACCTCACCGGTGTTGAGGCCTACGCCGATGTCGATTCTCGGCTTCCCAGATTTTGACCACCCCTCCTGCAGCTCTACGAGCTTGCGTTTCATTTTTACTGCGGTCATGGCCGCGCGGACGGCATGATCTTCTTGGGTGATCGGCGCTCCCCAAAACGCCATGATTGCGTCGCCAATGTATTTGTCGACAACGCCCTCAGACGAAAGAACGATGTCCGTCATGGCGGTGAGATACTCGTTCAGAAACGGGACGAGCTCTTCAGGTTTCATCTTTTCTGATAGCGATGTAAAGCCGCGGATGTCTGAGAACAAAATGGTGAGCTCGCGTTTCACCCCGCCAAGTTCAAGCTTGGTTTCGCCCTTCACGAGCTTCTCGATAACTGCCGGAGCGAGGTAGTGGGCGAAGGCTGCATGGATGAAGCGGCGCTGGTTCTGTTCGGCGAGATAGCGGGAAGCGAGGTCAACGCCACCAATGAGCGTAATGAGCAAAGTGGGCGCAAGAATGGGTAGAAGAAGGTCAGTGGTAGCGAGCCCGACGACGAGGAGTAAATAGGCAATGAGCAGTGCGAGAATGAAGACGGCCAGATATCTGAGTCTGAGTATGATTGATGCGAGGACGACGATGAGCGCGAGAGCCAGAAGAAGCAGTGCGCGCTCGTGCAGAGATGGCGTACGCAAAGACCGTCCTTCAGAAAAAGCGTTCAGGATGTTTGCCTGAACCTCTACGCCTGGCATGAGACCTTTCGGCGTAAGGACAATGTCATGAAGATCCGGGGCGGTGGCGCCTACCAGTACAAATTTTTGTTTGAAGAACGCTGCTGGTACTTTGCCACTGACAACGTCAGCGAATGAAACCTGTTGAAAGGAGCCGGCCGGGCCGATGTACGGAATCCGTGTAGGCACACCGCTTGCCGGAATCCATTCGGCGACTGATTCTGTGAGGCTCCCTTTGATGATAGCGCTCCGCACCACGCCGTCAGGATCAGTAATGAGTGTGGTTAAGCCTGTTCCTTCCGGTTCAAAGAGTGGAAGGGGATTGAGCCCGGGTTCTGAAGCCAGGATAATCTTTTTTGCAGCTTTTATGGCCTGGGCGAGTTTTACATCCTCATCTGGCGCACTGGTTTCTGAAAAGGTTACGTCATACCCGACGTTGCGGGCTGCTGTTTGTCGTAAGAAATCAATAAGTTGCGCATGAATACTTCTTGGCCATGGCCACACGCCAAACTCCTGAATACTTTTATTATCAATGGCCACGATAACAATGCCTGTTGTTTCCGGATGAGAAACGATGAGCCTGTCGGTAAGCCGGCTGTCGGCCACTGCGAAATAGTTGGCCGAATCCAAAAGTCCGAGCGTTAAAACGCAAACAAGTCCGAAGAGTGCAACAAAGAGCTGGCGGCGGACGGACGTTTTCACAGTTTAGTAGAGCCGTGGGACAATAACTTTGGGCTCGGTGACGATCGGTTCAGTATTTAGCGGATACGTTTGTGATTCGCCGGGCAAGCCTTGGATTATGATTGACTCCACTGAAGTGGTTGTAGTGATTTCCGGTTTGATAGTTGCTGGAGCTGTTGGGAGATCGTTATGGCGCACACTTTCAAGACGTGTGAGGAGTTTAGTGCGCAGACCAAATCGTTTCTTGAGCGCTTCTTTCTTTTGGCCGTCAAACGCAGCCGCGAGCCTAAGCGGTTCGGCAATCCGAGTGAAGGTCATGAGCTGAGACAGCTTCTTGTGCCACTTGGCGCGGATGCGGGCGTCAAAATCAACATCGCGTTGGCGGTTTTTGGAAATCCAATCAACAAACTTGTCATCGGGAATATCTTTCCGCGTAATGGCGAACCGGCCAGCATCTTTGGCTATTTGGGCGTGCTGTCCGCTCCTGATGGACTGTGAGTCCGTCGGGGTTTTGATGTTGACCGTGTGGTCGTCAACGTACACCCACGCTCCACCATCCGGGAGTGCGCTGACCGAAAAGACCGTACCGCGAACGGTGGCCACGGTTGACTCGGTCCGTACGTTGAAGCCGGAGTCAGGAGAGACGAAGTCGAAAAGCCTGGACCATAGTTTGCCCGTAGAGAGAAAAACACTGCCTAAGAAGACATCCGGGGTATTCGCGTTCCACACGGCGTCAGTGAGCGTTATTTCTGTATCGTGGTCTAGCCTGATTTCACCTTGATCAAAGAGATTGATGCTTGCTTCTCCGGTGCTATCGGTTTTGAGCGAGTCACCTGGGATAATGACGGCGCCTTCCGTGGCCTCGATCCACGTTTCGGTGTTTATCTGTTTGAGCTCGACGCGTCCGGCTTCAACATGGAGCGTGGCCGGTTCGTTTGGTACAGACAGTGGGGCAGTAGCCGCGCCAACGGCCAGCGAGAAACCACCGACTCCCAAGCTCACGAGCATAATGAACGCCACGAACCATTTGTAGGCTTGCATATTGACGGCCAGCGTACACGAGCGGGACTGAGCTGTGAAGTTAACTTTCCCCTCAATAACAAACATCCGGATGACCGGATGTTTGGGTTTAGTTAGACTATCTGTTTGGCATGCCCATGTGTCGCGCTCCAACTTTATGAATCCCACCCATCATGGGCCGGCCGAAGCCGGGGAGGAGATTGGTAGGGATGTCATTGTCTTTCATCCAGGTTTTAATCTCGTCCATGTGCGTCTTCATGATCTTCTCTATTTCTTGGGGAGTTTTGCCTTGTAGGTTTGGTTTGTTGGTTTGTAGCTCCTTGAATTTTGCGGTGATCAAGTCGGCTTGCGCTTGGGTAATTTTTCCGTCTGTCACAGCCTTTGCAAGTTTATCTGCGGCGTGACTTTCAAACCCGGCCCGATGTTCGGCTTGGCCTAGAGCACGCTGTTCATCAAAAACTTTCTGCACTTCGTCTTTGCTTAGATTGAATTTTGTAGCGATGGCCTGCACCAGGCTATCGGCTCGTGGGTGGGCGGGGGTTTCTGCGGCAAAGGCAGTACCGATACCAACCGATCCTGCGCCAATAGTAGCGGTAGCCACGGCTGCGATGAATGCTTTTTGCATGGAGGTCATAGAACAAAAGGTGAATGATAAGAGCTGAGCGCTCACCCTGTACTACACCTTGACCGGGGGATTATTTCATCGGGTTTGTGACTACGAATGTTCGCCGTTTTTTTTGGGACTCCGAATGTCTTCGTAAAAATTGGAGTCGGATTACCTCCTAACAATTTTTTCGAAAACATTCTGCGTCCCTT
Organism: Patescibacteria group bacterium; assembly: GCA_041659765.1. NCBI lineage: Bacteria > Patescibacteria group bacterium. The sequence continues at coordinate 197,453 of JBAZXR010000001.1, forward strand.
ATCCAAGGCCAGCATTGACGAGTGACGCCTTCATCCGTATAACGGAGAGCAAAATATGTCTGACCAAATGGGTAGTTTGAAATACAAACGGGTACTGTTGAAACTTTCCGGGGAAGCTCTTGGCGGGGGAGAAAAAGGCATCATTCATCCTGATCGGCTCGAGCGTTTTGCGTCCGAGATTAAGGAGGCGGCCGAGAGGGGCGTCGAGGTCGCGGTAGTTGTCGGTGGAGGGAATATCTTTAGAGGTAGGACAGCTGACGAGCTAAAGATTCCCAAAGAAACAGGGGATCACATGGGGATGCTCGCGACCATGCTGAACGCGCTCGCCTTACAAAGCGCGCTCGAGAACCTCGGCGTAAAGACCCGAGTGATGTCCGCCATCGAAATGCACCGCATTGCCGAACCGTACATTCAACGTAGAGCCGAGCGCCACCTAGAAAAGGGGCGCGTTGTTATTTTTGGCGCCGGGACTGGCAACCCGCACTTTACGACTGACACGGCGGCGGTCCTCCGAGGTGCCGAGATCAAAGCAGATATTGTTATGAAGGCGACCAATGTGAACGGCGTCTTTGAAAAAGACCCAAAGCATCATCCGGATGCTCGGCGCTTTACTCGATTATCCTTCGATGAGGCGATCAACAGGCAATTGAACGTGATGGACTCAACCGCTCTCGCCTTAAGCAGAGATCGAAAATTACCGATCCTCGTTTTTAGCTTGTCGGAACCCGGGAATATTACAAAAGCCTTGCTTGGAGAAGACGACGGGACACTGGTGAGCTGTGATGAGGTGTGCTTGCTCGTCTAGTGTTAGTCTTCTTTTGGAACTTCAATGTAGGCCCAGATGTCACAATGTAAACAGCGCCACTGAATGGCCTTATATTTTTTCCCGCTATTTGATGTGGTGACACTGGTACTAAGATCTTTCATTGAGCGATCGCAGGTAGGGCAAGTCATAAATAAATCTATTGAATACAGCTTCTAGCCTTTAGATAATCGCTCGGGCCAATAGCTGAGCCATTCTCAATTTCTTGGACGCGGGCTGCTCCAAGTTTGGTCGTGAAGCAAGCAAGCTGAGCGGCAGTGATGGAGGTAGGCAACGTTTTAGTGTTTACACCTAGGGACTCCAGGGTTTTTTCTTGTTCGGTGGTTAAGAGGGGATGATCGTATGTACTGACGGCGGAACCGGTTTGTGATTTGATGATGGCGGAGGGGAGATCTTGAATGCCGATACCGAAGGGCTTATAAATGGCCAGTATGAGCACTAGGCTGAGCACGAGGAGTACAAAAAATGCCCCTAAAATAGCCAGAACTATTAAGATGATCTTTTTCACGGGAATATCTTTCATATATTTGTAGCGTATCACGCTCGGCAAACTTGTGCTACGCTTAGTAAAATACTTATTTCTTGCATTTTATGTTGTCAAAACAGCAACAGATTATCGTTCTAGGGAGTGTGCTCGGAGGAGTGGTGGTTATTGGTCTTTTGGTGTCAGTTCTCAGTAAGAAGCCGGTCTCCGTTCCCGCCGCGCAAATTCCTTCAACGGTTTCAGAAGTTCCAACTGAAGTTCCGGCTGCAGCTCCGGTCGAGCCAGTTCCAACCAAACCCACGCCCGCTAAGAAACCAGCTACGATCACACCAGCGGTTCAAACGTACGATCAAATTGTTGAGTCCTATAAGGCGAGCGGGTACCGTTTTCAGTTTTCAACCTGCTCTGGCTCGCCGGGTTCTATTACGATAAAAAAGGGTCTTAAGTTTATGATGGATAATCGTGACGCGGTATCACATGCCTTTGTGGTCGGGTCGCAGAAGTTCACTATTGGTAAATACGGCTACAAGATTGTAACCGCAAGCGAGCTTGGCAAACTTAATATCACCTGCGACGGCCGCGGTTCAGCCACCTTGAACGTTCAGCCGTAATCACTCTGGATCACTCGGGCCAGTCTACAAGTTCGCCCATCCGTTTTTCAATATCGTCCGCTTTCCTGAGGCGGGCGATTTGATTTCTGTTCAAAATGGCTGAGTGAGGAATCTCGAGCAGATACTCGGGGATATACCAAATTGATTCCTCGCTCGTCTCCCAGCCCTGTTTGTCGAAGCGTGAGAGATCTATAGGTTTCGAAAATGCTCGCAGCGTTTTCGCTCTCGTCGATTGCAAAAAGTACTCGTGAAAATAACTCATCACGAGCTCGCGGATTGTTCTATACACGGGCTCCCGATACCGGAGAACGCCGTGATTTGTTTTGGAAATAGCACCCCAGTGACCATGAATCTGATAAACGGCAAGCACGTGATCGTAATCGTTCTTGGTGGACTCGAGATCGACAATGAGCGGTGGAAAACCATTAGCCCTGAGCGCGGCGGCTGCGAACATAGCTCCCTCAATACACTGAGCGTTTCGTTCTTGGAGTACACGGCGTGGCGATAGGCAGGTGTCGTTATCGCCTAATACTCTGTACGTCAGTGTGTTTACGAAGTCTTGAATTTTTGCTGGAGTCGTCAATGTTTCTAGAAGACGACGTTCGTCTGCGGTCCACGATGCCATACTCGATCTAGATTTTTTTATCAGTGAATACAACGAGTCTTTCTGAATACTGTTTAGTAATTTTGTTCCAAACCCCGCCGCAAGTGATTAGATTTAAATGGGCTTGGCTGTCACTTGAAGTAAAGACAGATGCGGCATCGGTAGCGGGGTCAAACTTTTTTACTTCTCGAACGATGAAAATTACTTTGGCGCCGGTTGCGTCTTCAATGATAACTTCTTGTCCGGGTTTTACTTTATACAGTCTTTTGAAGACGGCTGAGGATTCATTGAACCAGTTAACATGGCCGTCAATAACAGCGCTACCAATTTCACCCGGACGTGGACCGAGCTCGTACCAGGCCGCGTTCAAAGGGTTCTTTGGCACGTCCATGGCGCCTTGGGGCGTCAGGGCCACTTTCTCAATAGCCGCATTCACTCCGATGCTCGGAATGATAATGCGGTCAGATTTTTTGGTATTTTTTTCTGTAGCCACTTCCAAGGCTGGTTCTATCTGTACTGCGAGCGCTGGATCCGTGCTGGTTTTTACAGCGCGGGGTTCCGGAATTTTTAGAGCGGCAGCGTAAGAGAAAGCACCGTGATAAAGGAGAAGAGAGAAGAGCACTAAGAAACCCGTGAAGCCGATAAGGGTATGCTTGAGGATCTTTAGTATTAGGCCGTGCGTTTTTTTCGTAGGACGAAGAAGAGTGAGGCTGCAGAAAGGCCGGTAGCTAGGGCGCCCCAGACGAGTGTGTTTTCAGGAGGGGTGAAGCCGGTGTTTGGGAAGGTTGGAACTGCGCTAGCCACCACAACTGTAGCGACGGCCACGTCTCTCACGGTGTAGCCGTTTCCAGAGCCTGTAGCTGTAACTGTGTTGGTCGTGGTAGCGGTGAGGTTTGTTCTGCAGGTGTAGGTCCATGTTTCTGATGGATCAAGCAGGTTATCGCTATTGGTGTCTCCGGAGACAAATACTACCGGGGAGCATTTATCATCAGTTAGGTAGACGTTGCTGAGCGGTACCGTGCCTGGGTTGGTTACTCGTTTTGTGTAAGTTACCATTCCTCCGCCGAAGGGTAGAGTGAACGGAGCGGGGACTTTTGTGATGTGAATGAGGGGTGGAACTACTGGCGTACCTACTACTACCGTAGCGCTAGCAATGTCCACGGAGCTCAATCCATTAGCCCAGCCCGTGGCCACGACAGTGTTAGTGTGGGTTTCGGTTAGTGTTGTGGTGCAGGTGTGCACCCAGACTTCACCAAGATCAAGCACGGAGTCTCTGTCGGTATCGCCAGACTGGAGAACGATGGGGCTGCAGGTGTCGCCTACGAGCGTGACGTTCGTCATTGGTACCGTGCCAATGTTTCTGGCTGTATAGGTGTAGGTGACTGAACCGGGGCCTAGTGGCAAAGAGAGTGGGCTTGGGACTTTTACTACATCAATAAGCGGTGGAACGGGAGGGATGATGGCCGGTGAGCCGATGTCATTATTCGTAACGATGCAAAATAGATGTTCGGCAGCGTGTAAGTACATTACTCCATCTGCATCACAGTCGCCGGAAAATGAGGCCGTATAGCCTGCGCCGTTACTCTCGGTTACTTGGTATCGGGAAGAGTTCGCGACGTAGCTGTTGGTGGAGCCGGAGAGTACCTGGGTGCTGTTTACAAAAAGCGGGAAATCATCAAAGGTAGCAGTTCCGCCGTTATCGTTGATTACGTTTTTAACTACGTTGATAGTTCCGGTGTACTGGGTAGAGCCTTCGCTAGAGGTGGCGGCGCAGGTTGGTTCAGTGATTTGGTTGTTATCCATGGTCACCTGAGTAGCAGCCCAGGCCCGACCCTGTAGGGCTACGCCGGAAACGAATGAGATTAATCCGGTGTTTGTGATGATGGTTCCCTTGATGCTCCCAGCTGCGGCAAAGGTCATGGAAGTGGGAATTTGCCAATAAACATTACAGGCCGTGGCACCACCGGTTAAAACCATGGTACCGCCGGCGGTCTGGGCAATACTTGAGGTGCTGCGGAATATATAAACGCCGGCACCGTTTAAGGTCAGGGTAGAGTTAAAAGCGGTGGCTGCTACGTCATACATCGCAACGCGATACAGATTAAGATAATTACTTGAAGGATAGCACGTTTCTTCTATGAATCTTCGTCCCCACTTTAATGTGGGGATATTCAGCTACGGCCGGCGTACCGGTTAATTTGACGATCGCTTATTCCGATGATGATTCTGACGGTAGAGCAGTAAAGATGTCTGGATTCTCTGGCCCTGTCACCTCAAGAACTGCCCATGCGCCTTTATTCATACGAGCCAGGGCGTGATCCACTAGGAGGTATTTTCCAGGAACATTGACAGTGAACTCAACGATCGTAGCCCCGCCCGGCAGGACAGTTGTTGTCTGAACATTTTTATAGATAGCGGAGCCTTCACCTATAGCCGCTTCGGGATAGACGACATCAAAGATTTCTCCGATTAGGTGCAATGAAGAAACTAGGTTGACCCCGCCGTTTCCCACGTACATACGGACACGGTCGCCTACCTGTGCTTTCATGCGAGGCGTATTTTCGATTCGTCCGTTCATGGTGACGTAGGTCGGATCGCCATCGATGAGTCCTTTAGAATTGAAGACTACCAGCCCTTTCTTGCCAATTTCACCGCGCGTATAGAGTTCGCCCTGCATGACATAGAACTCTTTATCAACCGGTGCCAGGCCGCCAGTAGGCTCGACTAGGATTAGTCCGTACTGGCCATGGGAGTTATGCGTGCTGACATTCGGCATCGCGCAGTGATATTCGTACAAGCCAGGATTTAAGGCCTGCCAGCGGAAAGTTTTTGTTTCGCCGGGTTCGACGTTAGTTACCGCCGCGCCACCGCCCGGTCCGGTTACGGCATGTAGATCAATGTTGTGCGGGTGGAGGCTTGTTTGGTCGTTTGTCAGACTGAGCTCAACCGTGTCGCCAACTAGCACTCGGTACATGGGTCCTGGAACACTGCCGTCATAGGTCCAGTAATTAAAGAAGATCCCCGGAGCAATTTCCGAGATGACTTCTTTAGCGGTGACAGAAATTTTGATTGTTGCCGGAGCTCTGTTGCCGATGGGCACTGGTACGTCATTTGGGTCTCGACCGATATCTTGAACGCGCGGAATGTTGTTCTCATGGAAAAGGAAATTGAGGGCTGAAAAGAAGGGAAGCGAAGCGGGTTTCCCGTCGTGGGTCATGGCGTGCATGGTGGGCGGCATGGCGAAGTTGATTGGATATGAGACATCTGCTAGAACAAAAACTAGAACCGCAATCACGAGCGCCACGGCTCCAAGGTCAATATGTTTACGGGTTTGTTTGTCAGATTTTTTTCTGAGTAGCAGTAGTCCGATGAAAACGAAGATCGTGGCGGCTAATCCAAGGATGACGGCAAACAACTGGATAAACAGAGGGAAGAACATACTGGAGTTAGATATTTATAGTTCACTATTCATACCGCAGGGCCTCTGCCGGTTCAAGGCGCGCTGCGGCGCGAGCAGGGAGAAAACCGGCTACAATACCAACGATAAAGGTAAAGACGAGTAGGGCCAATGCGCCCAAGTAGTCAACTCCGGCCCAAGAGAACAGCCCAGGAACCCCGGCTTGGGCTGCGAACCGGGAGATGATGTCTGCAAAAATAAGACCGAAGGCAATGCCAAAGACTCCGCCGACTGTTCCAATGATGCCCGATTCAATTAAGAAAAGCATGAGAATTGCTTCGCGGGTGGCGCCTATTGCCTTCATGATGCCGATCTGTTTAGTCCGTTCAAAGACGGATGTATACATGGTGTTCATGATACCGATTCCGCCCACCATTAAAGACACCAGCGCAATGATCATGAGAAAAATTTCAATCATGTTCAATACGTTATCTACGAGTAGATTCGCCTTGTCTGGTGTCAGGATAGTGAAATCCTGGACTACGGATTGTTTGCCAAGCTGATATTTAACCTCTTGTGCCACATACTTAGGATCGGCCGTTGGCAGTACTTTAATGACCGCCGAGTAAGCTACGCCGGCCGTGCCGGTTAACGCCTTAAACGAGTCAAAAGAAATGAAGATAGCGTTGTCGTGGCTTTGTTCGCCTTGAGAGGTAGCGATACCCACGACGCTGAACTTTTTTGCTTTAATAATGATTTCACTGCCGAGCGGGATGGCATCTTTAAAGAGCTCTCTCGAAGCCGAGTAACCGATTACTACCTCGTTCACGCTGTCGTTTGCGGGATAGCGTCCCTGTTCAAGCCGGCCACCTTGAGATTGTTCAAGAATTTCTTTGTAGTTATCCCAATTTTGGGCGTGGAGCATGACCGATTGTTTTTCGCCGTGATATTCCGCGGTTACGATTCCAGTTTCAACAGGCAGGACAAACTTAACGCCATTAACATTTTCCAGATCCATTAAGTCTGCGGTTCTGAATCTTGCGCCGCCAAGCAGGCCAAGAATCGGATTTGATTCTTTGCCTGGGAAGACCATGATCAGATCCGGACTAAACATCTGAAGTGTTCCTTGTACTGCTTGTTTAATGCCGTTTCCGAGGGCAAGGATAACGGCCACCAGCATGATACCGACAACAATCCCGAGAACCGTCAACCAGCTTCGCAGCGGGCGAAAGCGAAGGCCTCTGAAAATAAGTTGGAAAAAGTTTCCGATCATATTTTTCTGGAAAAAGTTCGGAGTTTGGGCCGGCTTGGCACTGGTAAGCCGTCTTGGATGGTGATGATCTGATCCGCACTTTCCGCAATTCTGGCGTCATGGCTTACCACAACGAGAGTTTTTTTCTCTTTACGATGCAGAGTAATGAGTGTTTGAAGAATTTTGGTGCCGGTTTGGGAATCAAGATTTCCCGTGGGTTCATCTCCGAGCACAATAGCAGGGTTATTTATAAGCGCGCGTACGAGAGCTACGCGTTGTTGTTCTCCTCCGGAGAGTTGAGTCGGCCTATGGCCGAGCCGGCCGCTGAGCCCGACGTTGTTAAAGAGCAGTTCGGTAGCGGATCTATTTGCGGTCTGACCAGCAAAGATAAGCGGGAGCACGGCATTTTCATACGCAGTGAGCCAGGGGATGAGATTGTACTGTTGAAAAATGAATCCAAATGTTCTTGACCGTAACATTGCCCGAGCATCTTCAGAGAGCGAATCGGCATCTTTGTCTTTGATGAAGACTCGGCCGGTTGAAGGCCGATCAAGGAGGCCGATGAGGTTGAGCAGGGTACTTTTTCCGGAACCGCTCGCCCCAATAATAACTACGAAATCACCTTCCCAGACGTTTAGGTCGAAGCCTCTGATAACCGTTGTTTCAACCGCCCCGGTACGAAATATCTTTTTAACATTTTCTAGCCGAATGAGGGGAGTGCCGAGGAATTTTTCTGGATTGGCAACAAATCTTGTTTGGCAGGCAGACCCACAAAACTCAAAGGTTTTCTTTCTATAGCCATGCGAAATAACTTCTTTAAGTCCTTTGAGCCGCATCCCGCACACGGGATCGTTTCCTTTGCTTGTTCGTCCGGTAGGCATAGCGGGCTATGTTGCTGAAGCGACCAGCTCGTCTCCCTCTTGTACCCCGGAAATAATTTCTACGAATTCATCATTTACAATCCCGGTTTGAACTTCTATTTCCGTTAGTTCTTTTCCATGTTTTATGAGTACAAACTGTAGCCCGTCTCGATTGCTGACCATGAAAAGAGGAGCGTAAAGAGCGTTCTCTTTTTCGGCGATGCGAATCAATACGTCAGCGCTCATCCGGCGTCTGAGCTCTTCAGTTGATTCGGCGATGGTCATGTTTACGATGTAGTAGGTGTCTGCGTCGCGCACAACCTCTTTGGGATCAATAGAGACGATTTCGCCGGTGTACGTTTTATTTGGAAAGGCGTCGAAAATAATGGAAACACGGTTGCCATTTCCGGCGTGGATCTTAGGAATATCTAATTCCGATATCTCCGACTGAATTTTAACGCCGGCCGTGGCTAGGGAGATGGCCGGCATGCCCTCTAGGCTTTGTTGGTACTGTTCATTTTGTTTGACCCATACTTTGGTAATGACGGCATCGGCTGGGGCAAAAAGGCTGGAATCTTTAATTTTTTTGTTGGCAATGCCGATATTTGCGTCAATGACAGAGATGGCTGACTGTGCTTGGCTGATGCCGGCGTCCGCGGAGGCCATTTGCGCTTCTGCTTGTCTGACAACTGCTTCTTGAACGGCGATTTCTTCACTGGCGGTTCCGGTCTTAAGCGCGGAGAGCTGCTGTTCAGCCACAGCTAGAGAGGCAGCGGCCGCCTGTTGTGACGTGTTGGCGTTGGTTACGTTTTTGGTGGCGGTATTTACGGCTGATCTTGCCAGAGATACGTCTGTTTGCCAGCCGGAAATGGTCAGAGAAGTAACGCTGCCGGTTGAAATGGCGCCATTGAGGGCGAGCGCTAAATCATTAAGGAAAACTGAGACGGTTTCTAGGTTTACTTCCGAGGTTGAAGCAATTGCCGTGGACGTTGTTTGAGTTAGCAGGGAAGATTGCCAGGAATCTAACATGGCCTCAATAGCGACGCGTTGAATTTCAAGAGTGTTCCTGAGTCCGTCGTCTACGATTAGAAAGGCGAGGATAGGATGATCCGTTCGCGGGTTATCAAACATTTGGTCGGCGGTAGTTCGTATGGCGTCATCAGCGGCAGTGTAAGCAACATTTGCCGCGTCAAAAAGAACTTCATTCGCTCCACTAACTGCCAGCCGCGCAGCAGCTGTTTGCGCCGTTTGAACCTCTATAGTTTCTGGCAGGGTTCCGCGTTTGAGCGCAGCTAGCCGAGCCAGTGCGGCGTCTACTGCGGCGCGTGCTTCTGCTTTTTGTGCTAGGGCGTTTGTCAGCATGGCCTTTGCTTGCGTGCGTTCAGCTAGGAGCCTGGAAAGTTCGAGCGTTGCAGTGGTTGTATCAAGTCTCATGAGAAAGGCGCCCTTCTTCACGGTTTGTCCCTCCTCTACGGCTACTTCTTGTACGTTGCCGAAGCTATTGAAGGCCATGTCATACTCGCGTTCGGCTGCTACTTCACCGCGGACGCGGAGCTCGTCTTGAATATTTCCCCGCTTAACTATGTATGTCAAAGGCGCTGAAACGTCTTTTAGAAAATATCGGGAATAGACCCAGTAGGAAACAAAGGCGCTGCCGAGAGCTACCAGCAAGATGATCAGAAGCGTTATTTTTTTCATAACGGAGGAGGATTAGCTATCTTGATTCGCCAATCTTAACTTTGTGAAGATATTCAAAGGCAGCTTTCGCATACAATTGACACAAGAGGAGCCGTACACTCCTGTTCGGCTCCTCTTATTAATCTAATTGTATATAGAATAGCACATATATTCCGCTAACCCCACGCCCCAGTAATATACGGGTATAATGCGTTCATCTATATGAACATTCCTTTTTTTCGTATCGCGGCGACAGCTATCTGTTCACTTGGTTTCTTGTTGATTAGTTCCACTTCAGTCTTCGCGGCGGACTCTGTCCGGCCAACGGTTGGCACGGTTTTGCCAACGTCTGCCGTCGCGGGGGTACCAGTGAATATCACAGTGTCGTATGCAGACGATGATTCGGGAGTAACATTGTGTGAGTTGTATGTGGAATTTAATAATGAAGGAGTGATGACGCTGTCGGGCGGGGTAGCGAGCAGGGCATATACTTTTCCCAGCAAAGGCGTCTATACATTGTTCGTCCACTGTAAGGATGCGGCCGGCAATGCACAGAACGGACATAATACGGCGGTCAACGTTTCAGCCGCTCCCAATAACGGCGACGTAATTGTGCCGGTGGTAGGGCAGATCACCCCGGCGGCGGCCCAGATTAATGTGGCCGTGAACCTGCAGGCGTCTTATTCTGATGCCGGGGGAGTCACGGCGTGCCGTTTGATTGTTGGGGGGTTTGATAATGGAGCGATGACACTTTCTGCCGGAGTAGCAAGTCGATCATTCGTGTTCGATTCCACCGGCTCATATTCAGTGCATGCTCAGTGCGTGGATGCCGGTGGTAACATTGGCGTCGGGTCGAGTGTGACCGTGGTTGTTTCTAGTGCAGCAGTTCCATCTACGGTGATTGTGACTCCGGTGGAAGTAGTGCCACCGACGGCCGCGCCAACTACTACTCCTGGCTTGGTCAAACTTATCTGTCCCTCGGTGGCGGCCGCTGACCACCCGTGTCATTCCGTCTATTATCGAGCGAGTGATGGTACTCGTCACGCCTTTCCAAACGAACGGGTTTTCTTGACTTGGTACTCTGATTTTTCGAGCGTGACCGAGATTAGTTCGTCTGATATGGCCGCTCTACAGCTAGGAAAGAACGTGACTTACAGGCCAGGCGTCCGTATGGTGAAGTTCACCACGGACAATAAAGTGTACGCTGTTGATCAGGGCGGGGTTTTGCGCTGGGTTTCCAGCGAAGCTATGGCTATGAGTCTCTATGGCAGCGATTGGAATAAAAAAATCGACGATATTGCTGATGTCTTCGTTTCTAACTACGACCGAACCGGTGCCGAGATCATGAACGATTCTGATTACTCTCCGTCAATAGTTACCAATGAAGTTGAGAGTATTGAAGAAAATTTCTAGAAATACACAAAAGTCTGTTGCATCTATGGTCGCAGAATAAGCGAATGAGGGGTATCATGGATAAAATTAAATACGCGTTTTATGAAATCATTACGTATCTTCATGGTAGTTGCTCTTGCGGCGTTTGGCCTGATGGGTCAGGTCCGTCCTGTCTTCGCCGCCAGTGCGGGCGATGTCGTTGTTTGTCCGGAGTCCAGTTCCGTATATTATCTTGGTGAAGATGGGAAACGGTACGTTTACCAGAATGAGCAGACCTATTTTAGTTGGTATGACAATTTCGACATGGTGCAGACGGTTAGTTGCCGAGACCTGGCGGCATTTCCGCTCGCCGGGGTTGTTTGGTACCAGGCAGGAACATCGCTCGTAAAAATCCCAAGCGCCCCGACTGTATATGCGGTTGAACCTAGCGGTGTCTTGCGCCCGCTAGCGAGCGAGGCGGAAGCGATCACGCTTTTCGGACCGGACTGGGCCGACCGCGTGGACGATGTTTCGGAAGCTTTCTGGCCGCAGTATTCGGTTGGTAATAAGCTCGAGGCCGGCGAAATTCCGGAGGGGACTATTTTAAAAGATGATGTTGGCGATTTGTTCCGATACCAAGATTTAGATAACGACACTCAGGACGAAGCTGTAGAGTTTGACGAGCTCGATGATGATCACGTGCTGGACAATTTTGCGCTTGACCTTGAAGAAACGGCGGCGGAGCTTGATATTAAGATTGAACGGGTTGAGCTTGAGGGATTGTCTGAGACATTGATTGATCTGCTGCGCTCAGCGCTCGACGAAGATGTCTTTGTACCAGGGGGTGAAGAAGTTGAGGTGATGGATTTGAACGAATTGGATAAAGAGGCAGACAATGATAACGACGGGCTTTCCAATGAGGAAGACCTTGATGACGATGACGATGGCAAGCTCGACAGAGAGGATGCTGATCCGCTGGACCATGATAACGATGGGCTAGATGACGCGGCGGATAGTGACGATGACGAGGACGGAATTCGGGACGTCAACGACAGCGACCTGCTCGATCATGATAACGACGGGTTAGATGATGAGGAGGATGCGGATGATGACGGGGATGGTATTAAGGACGTTAGCGACAGTAAGGACGCTGACCACGATAACGACGGGTTGGAGGATGCGGAGGATCTTGACGATGACGGGGATGGGGTCAAGGATGTGGAAGATGCGGATGACGATGAGAGCGAATCAGCGGAAACTGAAGACAGTATCAACTGATAGCATGACGGAGGCGGTTAGGCAGAAAATTCAGGCTACGCCCCTCTGTAGTCACCTGACCACAAAACCATCAGCCGTAAGGCTGATGGTTTTGTGGTAGGGACTAGTGCGTGTCATTAGAGCTGTTAACCAGTTTTCTACGCCTTAGGAACGAAGAGCTTCAAAATAAGTAAATTAAGTATTTTCCGAATTAGGCAGGGAGATTTCTTTTAACCGCGATTCTTGTGGGCTTGGTGTGTGCTCAGTAAACCAGGCGATTGCCAGCTGAGATACTTGTTCCAGGGCGCCTGGTTCCTCAAAGAGATGAGTCGCTCCTGGAATAATCGATAATTGTTTTACTCCGGCCAACTGATTATATGAGTCCCGATTTAGGGCGAGGACTTCATCATCAGCTCCGCCAATAATGAAGAGGGTTGGCACAGTGACTTGTGAAAGACTGTCGCCGGCTAAGTCTGTACGTCCGCCGCGTGAAACAACGGCTGAGACTTCCTGTGGACTTTGGGCGGCTACAATGAGCGCCGCGGCCGCACCGGTGCTGGCGCCGAACAGTCCGAATGGTAAATGTTTGGTGTTTTCTTGGGCGCGTAACCAGGTTAGCGTTTGAGCTAGTCGCCTGACGAGGAGCTCGATATCAAATCTAGTGGCGTACGTTTTGTCCTCAGCCTCGGTGAGTAGATCAAAGAGCAGACTCCCGATACCTGTTTGATATAGACTATCAGCCACGAATTCGTTGCGCGGACTGAGCCTACTACTGCCGCTACCATGCACAAATACCACGAGTAGCGTGGCTTTAGGCGGGAGACGAATAATTCCTTCCAGCGACTGTCCGTCAACGGGAATTGAGATGTTTGATTTAATTGGTCTCGACATATTCTTTGAGCGCTTGTCCAAGCAGCGGAGCTACGGAAATAACCGAAACCCAAGGCATATTTGTTCTCGGCGCGAGCGTATCAGTGACGATAATTTCCTGGACGCCAACATCCTTGAGCTCTTTCCACGCTTCACCCGTAAATAGCCCATGCGTTACCATGATAAGGATTTCTTCCACACCCTTGTCTTGCAGCTGACGGCAGGCTTGAAGAAGCGTAGCCCCTGTATCGAGTTGGTCGTCAATTAGCACGCAGCGCTTGCCCACCTCGCCCACCAGATCGTGCACGGTAACGCCGTCCGGTGTCCTTTCTTTTTTAAAGTACGCCACGGGATTTGCTGATTGAAGGGCGCGAGCGACGGCTTCGCATCGAGGAATAGCGCCATTATCTGGAGCAACCAGCGTGGCATCTGTCCAATTTTTTTTCCGTATTTCTTCGCCGAAGAGAGGAGCAGGGGAGAGGGAGACGAGTTCGACTGGCATTAGCTCACGATCGTGTTCGCTGTGAAGATCTATGGTGATGATCGTATCAATGCCTGACGCCTTAGCAAGAGAGCCGACCCAGGCTGTGGTCAGACTCAACCCAGACTTCACTTTGTCATGCCGCGTATAAGCAGCGAAAGGGAGAATTGCGAGCACGCTTTTCGCTCCCTCTTTTTTCAGTGTATGGGCCGCGAGTAACGTGCCGAACAGGGAATCGTCTGGTGGGGTGAATGAACCGAATAAGAGAGCGGCTTCTCCGTTTACGGGAGAGCAATTAGTTATGTACATCTCCCGATTATCGTAACGCCGCAACTCGAGCGTTCCAGGCTTATAAAGTGATGACTTACTGAGAACACGTGACAGCGGGTGCAGTATTTCGGTTGAAAAAAATTTCATAGAGCAAGATCACTCATCATTTCTATCACTTCTTCGTCGGATACCTGGCTGAAGTTTTTATAGTAAAAACCAATTGATCCTTGAAATTGAAGCGGGCGCTTGAGAACAATGAGGCGATCAACCAGTTTTTCTAGTTCTCTAATAGTATCTCTAGGGGCTACAGGCACGGCCAGTACGACGGCTGACGGTTCCTTGGCTCTCGCTTCATCAATTGCCGCTTTCATGGTTAAACCGGTAGCTATTCCATCGTCCACAATGATCGCGGTTTTGCCTTTGACATCAACTGGCGTTCGGTCAGCCAGGTATTTGACGCGCCTTCTTGCCGCCTCGCCGCGCTGCCGTTCTACCTCGGCCTCAAACCAGGCCGGATCTATCCGTGAAACTTCTAATTCATTTTTTATGACTTTCCCTTTTTCTGAAACGGACGCAATGGCATATTCCGGGTTATCCGGGTGCCCAATTTTTCTTGGAATGAGCAGGTCTAGCGGTGCATGGAGATGTTGGGCGACAATTTTGCCGAGCGCTACGCCGCCTCGGGGGAGTGCAAATACAACTACGGGTTTGTCCTTGTATTCCTCCAGGCTCGTGGCGAGGAGAAACCCCGCCGCGTTTCTATCCGCAAAAGGCATATTAATTACTAGGCATTCGTCACTTCACAGTAGCCCGTGTAGCCACCCTCTAGGTTACGGATATTCTTATAGCCAAGTTTGAGGAGTGCTTGTCCGCAGAGTGCTGAACGGCCACCAGTTGCGCACTGCACAACGATTGGGGCATTTTTGTCCGGTACAATTTCTGAAATTTTGAATTCCACTAAGCCGCGGGGGAGGTGAACGGCGCCTTGAATATGCCCCGCATCCCACTCGTTCCGCTCCCGAACATCCAGCAGTGTGTGAGCCTCTCCTCTCTCGCGAAGTGCTAAATAATCCTGACAAGTGATGGCGGGAACTTCTGCTTTTGCCTGCGCTACCAAATCTTGTGCGGTCATTTCCATAGGGATGATAGTTATTATGCCTGAAGTGTACCCCATAGCTTATGTATTCGGTAAAACAAAAACACCAGCCGTGCGGCTGATGGGTTTGTGGCAGGGGCTAGTACGTGACGTTAGAACTTTAACTTGGGAATCTTCGCGGGAGCCTCTTCATTTTTCTTGACTATTCTCAATATTTCTGATACGATATTTCGTTACATGGAGTGAAAATGATCAAGAAAATCGGCAAGGTAACGCGCGTGGCGAGCAGCCCCGCAGGCGACAATCGATCGGTATTTACCAAGCTCAAACTGACGGGGTTCAGCCACACGGTGTCG
Source organism: Patescibacteria group bacterium (assembly GCA_041659765.1). Lineage (NCBI taxonomy): Bacteria > Patescibacteria group bacterium. Next base: position 212,862 of record JBAZXR010000001.1, read on the forward strand.
GCCTATCACTTGCCCCGGATTAATGTGGGCGAGAACGTGGCCATCTACTCGGAGGGCGATTCTTGGAAGCAGGAGGAAGATGACGAGGGGAGCGTCCAGCCTTGCCAGATCGAGATTCTCGGCAAGGGGGGAGAGGTGTTGTTCACCTGGTTCCGTACCTTTGTTGCCGTCAATCGCTACATGGAAGAAAAGTAACTACAGCACACGACATCCAGGAGACCGCCAACGAAGCGCGGCGCTCCCCCGGGTGTCGTTCTTTATTTAGAGTGTGACGATACGGCATTTTCAGATTAATCGAAGTTAGAACTCTTTCCGTACTCGGTTCATGAGCATTTTATACACCACGGAACGATGCTCGATTAGGTAGATATTGATCTTTTTGCCTTTGATGCGAAAAATGACGCGATAATCCCCGACACGGAGTTTTCGATCACCGCTTTTCGAGTGCCGAAGGGGAATCCCAAATACCTCCGGCCTCGTCATCAACTTTGTTTCGATCGCGCTTTTGGTTCGTTTCCTGATTGCCGCACCCAACTTCGGAATATCTTCTTTTACAACGAGCGGATGATAGGAGACGGCAAAACTCATACCCATGCATCATCATGGGAGATAAATTTGCCCTTTACCTTTTCACGTTTATTTACAAGTTCGACGAACACCGCATCTTCCTCGATTTCGAGCGCGGCGCGAACGAGCTCCAAAGTCTTGGCAGCAACTGACGTCTGATCACGAACCGCGAGCTTTTCAAGAGCTCGACCCATGTCCGCCGTGACTGAAAGATTAATTCGCTGTTTGGTAGTGGGCATAGAATAATGAAAGTGTAACACCGCAGTAACACCTGGTCAAACAGTTTATCACAACAAAAAATCCAGCCATTGCTTGCTGAATGTTTTGTGGTAGGGGTTACTCTGCGACGTTAGAACTCTAACTCTGGTTATGGCTTCGTAGATTAATAGAATTTGACCTGTACTGCGGAAGTCGTAGGAGGAATAGAGACAAGCGCCCGACCACCGCCCGGTAAGCTGAAGGAAATTCCTGGGGCAGATGTTTGCAGATCTGTGGGCCAAGGGGGAGCGGTCCCTCCATCAATGACCGCACAGGGCGCTGTTTGGGGTTTTGGAAGCTGGAACAATGCTGACTGCCCTTCAGAGGTTACGACGACTCCCTCTATGGTAGTGGTTTTCTGAATGTCGTATTTTCCGTCTTGTGTAATGGCCTCCTCGTACTGGCAAGCATCAGGAGTTGCTTGAAGCGCGATGGTGTAGGACGGATATCCAGGCTTGATGAGCGTGAGGTCTTCAACTGCTCCCCAGTCTTCGGCGTACGTGGACCGGATTGTTTCTTTCCCATTCTGGTAAACGATGTCGGTATAGTCCGCTCCTTCTGAATAGCCCTCCACCAGTTGTAAAATAAACGCAGACTCACTTTTCGTATATGACCAATCAATAAATGGATACGTAGTAAGATCGTCTTGCGTGTAGACGACGGATTCTCTGCCGAGCGAGTCTTTTTTGACGAGGATAAATTGTTTATCAGTCACTCGCCCTTCCCATGTGGAGTCACCAAAAGACGCGATCTTGACTAGGCTATTAACATAATAGTCATTCGGGTGGGGTTCGGGCGAGGTTTTGGTCGTGGTCTTGGGAGATATTGCCGGCCGGGAATAAGCCGGGTTCGCGGGAGCGCTAACATGTTTATTATTTGAAGGAAAGACACGAGATATGGATCCAGCAATTGCAATGGTCATCAGAATTACCGACAGGATAATGATTACAAGATTGCGCTGACGAGACACCTTTGTCTTCATATTATGCGAGGGTAGCAAGAAAAACAAAAACCGGCCAGCAATTATACTGGTCGGGCTTTGGCAGGGGCTAGTACGCGACGTTAGAACTTTAATCATCCTCTCATCGCATTCCACTGCTGAATATCTTCGTCGCTCTTGCACCAATATCCGCCAATTACTTCAGACATCCAGGCGTCGTCGGCTCCTATTCGACGATATTGTTTATCGGGGTGAAATAGCTCGCATTTTAACCGTCGTATTACTGAGTATTGATAGCGTCCACCTGAGCCGGGGAAGATGGTCATTCTTCCGTCTGCCATGAGCGACCAAAAGAACCCGAGATCAACTAGAATAATGAAAGTTAAAGTAATGAAGGTCGTAGTAAGGACCGTTGCGCCTATCAGGCCACCGATTAGTTGAAGTCGACTTTTCATACTTGATGAATAATATCACTCAAGCGTATACCGCTCGTCCAAATTTACTTTGAGTTTTGAAAGCACGGGATTTGGTAGGTTCTCTTGAACCCGCTCGATCTGCGCACCCGGCACAACAGAAAGAATGTAGTTTTTCATCGGCGACGCATCAGATCCGGTCAGTACCGCGAATCGAACGATCACTCCGTCCTCGTCATTTTCTACTAAAAGATTCTCGCCGAGTTGATTGGCAAATTTTCGTAACCGACCGCGGAGCATCACACCCTGGAGGGAAGTTGATGATGTCATTTCGTAGATATCCCAATGAAGAAGCTCCATATTATCGATAAGCCTATCATAAAAGAAAAGACCAGCAATTTCTGCTGATCTTGTCTTGGCAGGGGCTAGTGCGTGACGTTAGAACTATCATGGCCCATGCGACGACCTGAATCGCTCTATATCGTTGTCGCTCATACACCAGTAGCTGCCGTTTATTGTATCGGTTGACCAGGCGTCTTCGCCGATTAATCGGTATTCCTTCCCTGGGTGAAAGACTTTGCAGGCCAACATATTTCTCAATGAGAATATGTATCTCGGCGGGCCACCAAGTATGACGACTGGGAAGAAAAAATCCAAAAAGAAATACATACCCGCCAGCAATATCATGGCAACTATAAGAGCTCGTTTGAGGTTTTTGCTGAATTTCATAGTGTGCCCGTTTATTGATTATAACAAAAACCGGCCAGCTTGACGACTGGTCGGGCTTTGGCAGGGGAACTGGGATTCGAACCCAGAACTTTTCTTTTGGAGAGAAAAATGATAGCCATTTCACTATTCCCCTTTAGTTTCGTTTGCGAATGCATGGTATATGGCGGCGATGGTTTTTGCAACCTTCGCGTCATGATATCTGATGGAAATGCAGCCTTCGTAGTCAGGATGGATTTGAAGGCCGGAGTGTGGTTTATGGAAAGATTTATTGAATTGACCTTGTGGGATGTTGGTTAATTGAGACCAAAATAGCTTTTGCGTCTTTTCATTGTGATACGAGTGCAGGTGCATGAGTACTCTGAACTTTCTTTCATCTAGTTCAAATCCGCTTCTCATGGCTTTCAAAAAAGAGACGATTAGTTCCGGGTCAGAGTTTGTAAAGCGAAGCGTAGAAAAATTAGTTTTTTCTCCCTCGCACCAGTAAAGTAATGCGGTTGTTAATCGCCAAAAATTAGCGGAGGCAGATTTTAATATCCTATTTACATCTTTTTTGGCAGCTACCTCTCTAGTTCGTTGCTCAAAGGTGCGTCTGGCTTTGCTTGCGGCTCTTCCTTTTTCTCGCCCACTCAGCTGTGCTTGTTCGAGTGTAAGTCTGATCGATTTTGGGAGTACGATTTTACGTACCCAGAGTGAGACGGTACTTTTTGCAAGACCGGTTTTATGAGCGATGGTTCCAATTGAATCTCCTTTCTTACGCAGGGTCGACACAAGGTTCTTTATTTTTTTATCGTATGCCATAGTGTATATAACCGCTTGTGATGGTTCGATTATATCATGGCGTTGCGATGTCACGTGAACTTTGTTTGCTTCATCGGCATTGATAGTCTGTGGTATTATTTTGTTGATATGACTCCAAGGAGGAAAGGTTCGGCCAAAAAAGATACAGCTAAACCCGAGAGAGCGTCGCTTAGAACAGCGGCGATTTTTGCGCAGAAGATGAATGATCGGCGGAGTTATAGTCAGAAAGCGGCTGACGCGCTTACCCAGTATTTTGGTCGCATGTGGTTTTTGCTTGCGAATGGCCTATTTTTTCTGGTGTGGGTGTTAGTGAATGTCGGTGCTATACCATTCATCCCAGTCTTTGATCCATTTCCGTTTTTCCTGCTAACCACCTTTGTTTCTCTCGAGGCGATTTTGTTGGCAGTAACGGTTTTAATTTCTGAGAACCGTGCGGCCCGAGTCGCGGAGCTGCGCGAAGAAATGGATTTCCAAGTGAATGTTCAATCGGAACGGGAGATTACGAAGATTCTGCACATGGTAGATGAAATCCGAACGGCCATGAAGATGAAGTCAAAGCATGATCCAGAGCTAGCGGCGATGAAAGAAACGATTGACGTTGACAGGCTGGGCGAAGAAATTGAAGAAGAGATGGGGTAGTGGTAGGCTGTTCCGCATGAACCGGCCCTTGCTCGAGGTGAAAAATTTGCACAAGACGTACGGCAAGCAGGTTGTCCTTGATGACCTATCTTTTGTGGTATCTGAAGGACAGAAGATTGCCCTTATTGGCCGGAACGGGGCGGGGAAGTCGACGCTTTTGAATATCCTTATTGGTAAAGAAGAATCTGATAAGGGCGAAGTAGTCATTTTGCCGTGGACGCGCGTTGGCGTGGTTGCTCAGCACGAAGTGCTGCCGGAGGACATGACCACTGAGCAATTCCTTGAGGCTCGCGGCGGGAAGCCACAGTGGGAAATAAGAAAACTTGCAGCGAAGTTTGGTTTGGGCGAAAGGGAGCTCAATCTTCCGCCATCGAAACTCTCTGGCGGTTATCAAATGCGCGTGAAAATTGTCGCCATGTTACTTGCCGAGCCGAATCTCTTGCTCCTCGACGAGCCGGTGAACTATCTCGACTTGTCGACCTTGCTTCTCCTTGAAAGATTCCTCGCTGAGTACGAGGGAAGTTTTATCGTGACGGCGCACGATCGAGAATTCCTCCAGAATACCTGTACGGATACTTTTGAAATTGAACGCGCCGAGCTGACCACATATCCTGGAGCTGTTGAAGAATACTTTGCGTGGAAAGAAGAACAAAAAGAATTTCAGTTAAGAACAAATAAAAGGTTGAAGCGGGAAATCGCACATCACCAGGATTTCGTCGATCGATTCAGATTCAAAGCGAGCCAGGCCTCGAGAGCTCAAAGTAAGATTAAGCACATCGCAAAACTGCGTCATCAAATTGCCGCTGTTCACGGCGCGTTGGCTACTTCGAGGATTGTCATTCCGACACCGCACGTTGTTCCCGGTACTGCTGTTCGAGCCGATAAACTTTCGGTTGGCTACGGCGACAAAGTGATTGCGAGTGATATCACTTTCGAGTTCAAGCGCGGTGAGAAGATCGTTATCGCCGGAGAAAATGGAAAGGGTAAGTCGACGTTGCTCAAAACCCTCGCAGGTAAACTCGAACCGCTTGCTGGGTCATATAAGTGGTTCTATAAAGCGGACATCGGGTATTACGACCAGAAAACGGATGCCTCGTTGATTCCTCAAGAGACGATTCTCGCCTATTTGACGAAGATGGCGCCAGTCATGACTTCTGGCGAACGAATCCTGATGATGGCGGGGAACTTCTTATTTAGAAATGATGACCTGGAGAAAACTTGCAGCGTTCTGTCCGGTGGCGAACGGGCTCGGCTGTGTTTGGCCGGCATTTTGCTGCGCGAGCATAACGTCCTCATTCTCGACGAGCCGACTAACCATTTGGATGTTGAAACCGCCGAAGCTCTGGCCCTCGCCCTTAAGGAGTACGGAGGCACGGTTATCTTTGTGTCCCATGCTCGAACTTTCGTGAATGCGTTGGCTGATCAAATCTACGAGATTCGAGGAGGCACATTGAGGCATTACATTGGGACGTATGAGGAGTACGTGGATGATCTAGCAGAGCTAGCTGATGCTTCAGTAGCCGAGGTGACGACGAAGAAAGACAACTCTGCCGCCCGCATTGAAGCCAACGCTTTACAGAAAGAAGAACGCAAGCGTCAGGACAAATTAAAACAAAAACTCGCTGGCTTGGAAAAAGAGCGAAGCGAGATTTTGGCGTACTTTTTTGAGAATCCGACGGACTACGCACCGGCCAAAGCTACAAGGCTCAAGGAGATTGATGAGGAGATCGAGAAAATCATTCGACAGTCCCCGACACCAGGAGGGGCCTAGAGGCGGTGCAATTGGGTCGCTATTTAAATAGCACCTTCCTGAGTTCTTCGATATTTCCCTCGGCCTTCATTCGATAGACCAGATTTGAACTCTCTTTTTCAAGGAATGTTGAGGAACGAACCTTTTCGACGAATTCATCAAATGTGTACTCTTCCGGATAGATTTTCTCTCCGGGGTCGAGTTTTTGTTCGGCGACCTTTTTGCAGTTCCGGGCAATGAACACGCACATCTTCCACTCCATTTTGCCGAACGAATCATAGGTCCAAAGAAGTTCCCAGTCGTCAGATGCTAAGCCCGTCTCTTCCAGGAGCTCTCGTTTTGCGGTTTCCAGATCCGTTTCTCCTTCCTCTTGTCGCCCACCAATGAAAGAATATTTTTCCTCGGCAAGTGGCTGCTGTTCGCGTGCGAGAATGATTTTATCTCCCATAACGGGAATGACTTGAATAGTTGCGGGCCGCTTTAGTCGCTCAAATGTTGCCATTGAGCCATCGAACATTTCTTGCTCCCATTGGTATACGTCAAAAATAACACCTTTAAATACTCGTTTTGCTGAAGCGGGAATTTTCATAATTTAATTGACCTGCCTATGTTGCTCCGGATACCACGCCGGCGTGCAGGGAAGGAATACCGTAAGCGTTCCTTCCCAGTGGTACTTTTCTCCAGGCTCAATGACGACGAGGTCGCCTTCGTTAAGCGGAACTTCGACTCCCTCGACGACTACTTTCCCCGAGCCCTTGATGACATAACCCATCTCTTTACATTTGAGGTTTGTTACTCTGCCTTGTGACGGGTATCTTCCAGTAATTTCCGCCACCGCGCCGTTCATTTCCTTGTCATCTGAAGGGTATCCAAAGACAACGCAGTTTTCGTTGTTGCTATGCTGTTGTACTTGAGATTTTTGAACGATCCGCATATCTATTTTATGGGCTCGAATTTCAGCATCTTAACCATCGTATCCTCCGTTACTTGGTCACCGTAATACTTTTTGTACGCCCGCAGTCGGTCATCAGCGTCTTTGAAGCGTTCGTGTCCTTCGGAGATTTCGTCTTCGCCCGTAATATCGCCGAGTCTTTTCTCGCGTACGGCCGTGATACGAGCACTGGCGAATTCTTTGCCCGTGTCTTTATCGATGAATATCAATTCATCGCCTACTTGGAGATTTTTCTCGTCGAACAACCTCCACGTCGACGTCTTCTCGCCGGAAAGGACGAGTGGGACGAGGTTAGGGGCAAATTTGAGAGTTTTCATATATGCAATCCAATAGCCCACCTCTAGATCCTTCGCCTACGCTCAGGATCGAATGCTGTTGGCCAACCTACACACCATGGCACTCTTTAAACTTTTTTCCGCTGCCGCAGAAGCAGTCAGAAAGTTCCTCTTCCAGTTTACCGATTTCGCTTTTTGAACTCCCTGGATTGAGACGGAGACGGTAAAGGCGCTGGTAGGGGCCGGTGTGTTGTCTGATTTCTTCGAGGGCTGACTTCCATTCTTCAAATTCGGTGGCAGAGTCGGCCTTTTGCTGCAGTTCTTGTTCGCGGTCGACAATTTCTTGTGGAATGACTACGGGATATCTTTCTAGGTAGGTGGCAAACTTCTGGTGATTCTCCACGAAGTGATCCGTACGCTTCATTCGAGCTTCCCGTTCTTGGTCGCCGGTATCCATAAGGTTATTTCTTAAATCCCGTCATCGCCTGTAAAATCTCGAGCGGCACTGTGAAGACCACTGTGTTTGATGCATCTGAGCTGATGTCGTTGATGGCGTTCAGCGTGCGCAGATGGAGAGCTCCTGGAGTTTCGGCGAGTAACTTAGCGGCCTTTGAAAGGTTTTCGGCAGCGGCTAGTTCACCTTCGGCGTTAATGATAACGGCGCGGCGCTCGCGTTCGGCTTCAGCTTGTTTTCCAATCGTTCTGACCATGTCACCGAGCAAGTTGATATCTTTTAACTCGACCGAGGTGACTTCAACGCCCCAGGCGAGGGTGACTTCGTCCACTTGCTTTTCAATCTTTTCGGAAATGGTAGCGCGCTGAGAGAGAAGTTCGTCGAGCGTGACCTCGCCAATGATGTTGCGCATGGTGGTTTGGGCCAGTTGAAGGACGGCGTAGCTCACATTTTCTACATCAATGATTGCCTTGGCGGGATCAACAATCTTGTAGTAAATGACGGCGTTGATTTTAGCGGACACGTTGTCTTTGGTGATTGTTTCTTGCGATGGGACGTCTACGGCTTTTAAGCGGAGGTCAACTTTACGCATAAATTGAAAGACGGGAATCACCACGCGCCAGCCCGGTTCCGCCATGCTCGAATATCTACCCATGGTGAATCTGATACCGCGCTCGTACTGGTTGACTTGCTTCAACGTGGCGAGAAACAAGACGCCGAGCCCGATGATAACGGGAAACAATAGTTCAAGCATATCTATTGATTAAAGAAAACGAGTTATTTTAGAGGCAGGAACGTTGCCTGCCGTTACGTCTATAAGGTAGTGAAGAAAGGGTAGACGCGCAAGATCATCCGCCAGGAGCTTTTTGAAGCAGGGAATACTCATGGTGCCTTCGCTTTTTAGTTCAGCACCGATCACGTTTTTGCCGATAGCTATGCCGACCATGTGATTGCGGGAATTAGTGCTTTCGCCGGTAGTGAATAGATCACCTAAGCCAGCCTCAGAGAGCACGGTGCTGGCCTTACCACCTAGCTTACTAATAATTTGTCTCATTTCTTTGACCGCCCGAGACATGAGTACACCTTTGGCGTTGACGCCGAGCTCGAGTCCGTCGGCGATACCCAGGCCGAGCACGTAGGTATTTTTTAGCACTCCGCATAAAGCAACCCCGCGGACATCAGCCGTTCCGCGAATATGCAAAACAGTTCCTTTGAAGAGTGAAATGACGAGCTTGCGCACATCCGTATCTGCGCTTCCAATAATTCCGGTGGTATGTTTGCCGGCCATTAGTTCTTCTGCAATCATCGGGCCGGCCAGGATGCCGACCGGATGTCCCGGAACCATTTCTTGTAAGAGTATGTCTGTAGTTTTACAGGTTTCGGCTTCAATGCCTTTTGATAGGGAGATGAGCGGTACCCCCTCCTTTAGATGAAGGTGGACCGAATGTAGAACGCCGCGCAGAGTCCAGGAAGGAATACATAGAAAAATAAGGTCACTGGCCTCGACTACCGATTCTAAAGTGCCTTGGTTGGGATATTTTTCTGTGTTGACATCCCAGGGTCTTATTACGATATCTGGTTTCCCTTTGAGTACCGAGTGAATGGCTGAACCAATTTCTCCGTAGCCGATAATGCCAATGTTCATATGAAAGAATTATACCAGTTGACTAGTAATAGAGGATAGGCAAATAATATTTACACTATGGATAATGAATCTTTAAAGAAATCTTTTTTGTTTGGGTTTCTGGGTGCCTGTGCTTGTAACGCGATGTTGATTTTTGGGGTGGTGGCTGTCATAAAACATACTGACGTTGGCTCTTGGGTGGCACAAAATCTGAATATTCAGCCGGCGGCGGCCTCGAGTTCGCCAGTGATCCTGACTGACTCGACGGGTAAAGCCGACAATATTGTCAGCGTGGTAGAAAAGGCGAATCCAGCGGTAGTCGCGATCGTTATTAGTAAGGACGTGCCGGTGATGGAGCAATACATGCAGAATTTCAATCCGTTCGGAAACGGCAGGGGAGGATTTCAGATTCCGCAGTACCGCCAGAACGGAACTAAGAAGCAGGAAGTAGGCGGGGGAAGCGGGTTTTTTGTGAGCGATGACGGTTATCTCGTGTCGAACGCCCACGTGGTGGCTGATGACTCGGCCGAATACACCGTATTTTTGACCGACGGAACAAAGTACGAGGCGAAGATGATCGCCAAAGATACCGTGCTCGACATCGCCCTCTTAAAGGTGGAGGCGAAGGGCGTGCCATATCTTTCGTTCGGCGATTCTGAGTCGCTCAAGGTGGGCCAGTCGGTGATTGCTATTGGGAATGCGCTCGGCGAATACCGCAACACCGTTTCCGCGGGCGTGGTGTCTGGTCTTGCTCGATCCGTCTCGGCTTCGACAAATTATGGAAATTCGGAAACCTTGCCGAACGTGATTCAGACTGATGCAGCGATTAATCCGGGGAACTCGGGCGGACCGCTCCTTGACCTCGTTGGCCATGTCATCGGAGTAAACGTGGCGGCGAGTACGGGCGGGGCAGAAAATATTGGTTTCGCGTTGCCAGCGAATGCCGTGAAGAAGGCGGTTGATTCGATCAAGGAGAACGGACGGGTCATTCGACCATACATCGGCGTTCGCTACATCCCGATCACCGACGAGGTGAAGAATGCGAATGATCTAACCGTTGATTATGGGGTACTTGTGCTGCGCGGGGCGAGGATGGGCGATCTAGCAGTTGTCCCCGGTTCGCCTGCTGACAAGGCGGGACTAGAGGAGAACGATATTATTCTGGAAATTAATGGTGAGAAGGTGACCTCAAAGACGCCTCTTGAAAATATGATCGCCTCGCACAGTGTGGGCGACAAGATTTCGCTCAAGATTCAACATGATGGGAAGGATAAGACGGTGACCGTAACTTTAGAGGAGCGAAAAACCGATTAGTTGGGCTTGTGGATAGTTTTTCCCAGCATTTTAAGGCCTGTGCTACGCTTGCCGGCGTAAAAGGTTAATGAATTAAAGAATTTCCATATGGCACGTCTAACGAAGGCACAGATCATGACCGCACTTTCAGAAACCTGGGGCGTCTCCAAGAAGGATGCTTCTGACATGTATGACAAGTTCATGGCTGTAGTTTTCTCTGAGATCAAGCGCTCTGGCGAGTTCGTTATGCCAGGCCTCGGCAAGCTCGTTAAGAAGAACCGTCCAGCACGCATGGGCCGCAACCCAGCCACTGGCGAGACCATCAAGATCCCAGCCAAGACCGTTCTCAAGTTCGGCGTTAGCAAAGCAGCTAAGGAAGCTCTTCTCTAATTTCAGAGAAGTTAAGCACACGTTAAAACAAAAATCCTCGACAACAGTCGGGGATTTTTGATAAAAGGGGTACAGACTATGCGTCGCCTAGTAACCATTATCCCAACCAGCTTTGTTCTAGCCGCGATGGTTTTGTTTGGGGCGTTTGTTAACCAGCCTTCTGCTCCTCATGATTTGGCTGCGGCCGAACCGGCGGTGAAGGACGCTGTGGCCGTTGTTTTGAAGAGCCGAGAAGCAGAGATTTTGCGCTCTGATGACGCTTCTTTTGGCGACAAGGACACCATTAATATCCTGACCCTCGGGCTGGACTCGCGTAAGGAGGGAGCTTACGCGCATTGCGACGCCATTCACATGGTGAGCCTGAACGTGAAGACGTGGACGATGACCATCATCTCGGTGCCTCGCGGAACTTCTACTTCGTTGCCGCCCATTGCTGGCCACACTTATTTGCCGACCGACTATTACCTAGCGAATGCTTGTTACTTTGGCGGACTCGACTACGGGGTGAAGCGGATAGAGCAGGTGGCCGGCGTGAAAGCTGACTACGTAGCCACCGTTGGTTTTTCTGAGGCGATTGGGATTTTTCGAGCGCTCAATCTGCCGACTACTGACACGCTCGAGTTTTTGAGACATCGACGAAGCTACCAAATTGGCGATCCACAAAGAAGCGCCAACCAGGGCGTGTTCATGAAAGACATTTTGCTCAAGCTCACGAGCGGGGATAAGATTCCCACTCCGTTCCTGTATCTCATGTACAAGTTCGTACATACAGATATGGACTTCGCGACGGTGAAAGCACTTTATGATGCGTACTACGCGGCGGGGATTGGCCAGCATCCGGAGTCTGTTGCCTTGGCCATCAAGCCTGAGTATGCAGTGAAGGAAATGCATTTTGATTCGACGAACGCTGATGAACAGGTGGGCGCACTAATCGACTTTTTAAAGGGCAAGGTTTCCAAAGATGATTTGTCGCTGCGCACGATTGATGACGTTCAGACTGAACTTGTTACGTATTTGCGAGCTGGGTTATCGAATGACGAAGTAGTGGCACGAGTGTACGGTGCGCAGTTGTGGCAACAGGTGGAAGATGATGACGTGCGCGAAGAACTTGAATTTAGATACCTTGATAAATATGTTTTGCAGATCGTCGAGCAAGACCCGCAGGCCGCCGAGCAAACCATTAGTGATTACATTTTAGTGAAAGACTATTACGGATTGACGGAGTGGAAAGATAAGGGCGCCAGGTTGCTTGACTCCTTCCTCCGGCTTCATCCAGAACTTGCTCCTGAATAGCAAAACCCGCCGTCCAGCTTACGCAGGACAGGCGGGTTTTTAGTTACGAGGCGAGCTTACGAAGGTCGAACATTTTTCCTTCCTTCATCCACTTTCTAAGCGTGCGGAGACCGCGACCAGAAACTGTGATCCGGTGGGCTTTCCCAGTAGCCGGGTTCACGACCGTTCTCGGCTGGAGATTCGGCATCTGGCGGCGCTTCGTCTTCACGTTGGAGTGGCTGACGTTGTTACCCGTCAGTGGCCGCTTGCCCGTAATAGCGCAGACTTTGGCCATACGAAACGAAAATTAAGACTGTAGGAGTTTACTTGAAAGGAGGAATTACGTCAAACGGTAACTCACCTTTGTTATACTTCATTCAATATGAAAGAGCTTCACGGGGGAGAGGGCGCGGCGCATGTGGTGGCCGTGAGCATGGGCTATGGGCATGAACGGGCGGCGTCTAGCCTCAAGCCTTTTGCGGTGGACAAGAACATTATTATCGCTAATGACTATCCAGGCATTCCGGATAATGACAGAAATACCTGGGCCTTAAGCAGGCGCTGGTATGAACGAATTTCTCGGTTTAAGAAGTTTCCAGTGGTGGGCGAGGCCGTATTTAGCCTCCTTGATTGGTCACAGCAAATCGAGCCTTTTTATCCCCGCCGTGACCTGTCTGAGCCGACTCTTCAGCTTCGGAGCACCTACGCGCTTATTCGGCAAAGGGGCTGGTGCAAACATCTCGTGGAGACGCTTGCTAAGCATCCTAAACCGCTGGTCTCAACGTTTATGAGTCCGGCTTTTGCGGCCGAAGAATATAACTATCCCGAAGATATTTATATTGTGTGTTGTGATGCGGACGTTGCCCGCCCATGGGCGCCACTTAATCCGTACAAGAGTCGCATTAAATATCTTGCGCCCACGGGTCGAGTTGCAGAACGGTTGCAGCTTTACGGTGTTAAGAGCGAGAACATCATGCTCACGGGATTTCCGTTGCCGATGGAAGCCGTTGGCGGTCCGGAAGCAAAACAAGCAATCAGCGACCTGTCCCGTCGCATGTGCCACCTTGACCCGAAGGGTATCTTTTTGTCACAAGCCGCGGTCATGCTGGAGGCGCAGATGGGCTCTTTGTTTTGCGAGAATGTAAAGAAAAAAAATGGCAACGCAGTCTCCGTGACGTTTGCTATTGGTGGCGCTGGCGCTCAGCGCGAGATAGGGGCGACGGCAGCGAAGTCTCTCGCGCAAAGTATCCTGGCCGGTAAACTCCAACTCAATCTCATCGCGGGCATCCGGCCAGAAGTCGGCGAATATTTCCGTGGGGAGCTCAAGAAAGCTGGACTAATGGACGCATTGAACGACGGTCGCGTGGTCATTGTTGAGAACAAAGATCGCAACCAGTATTTCTCGACGTTTAATAAGCTGATGATGGAGACCGACATTCTTTGGACAAAGCCGTCCGAGCTTTCGTTCTACGCCGGTCTTGGTATTCCTATTTTAATGTCACCAACGGTGGGAAGCCAAGAAGACTTCAACCGCGACTGGCTCTTCCAGGTAGGCGCCGGAGTCATGGCGCTTGATCCCCGTTACGCTGACGAATGGCTCTGGGACTGGATTAACGGCGGCGCCTTTGCCCGCATGGCTTGGAACGGGTATATCAACGCTCCCACCCACGGCGCTTATAGAATCGAAGACGTGGTGAGGGGTCGGCCGTTTACTATGCATGCATTGCCGATTGTGGTTTAATCCGTGCAAATCAATATAAACAATAACTGTGTCCCTCGAAATAGCAAAACAGAAGCTAGTTAAGGAGTTAGTCAGCAACAAAAAAGCGCGCCGGGAGCACGGGATGTTTTTGATTGAAGGAGCAAAGTTCATTAAAGACGCTAAGAAGTACCTGGAGTTTTCGTTTACAGACAAGGACGTGGCAAACTTCCGCGAATTGATTTCGACCGAAACGCCCCAGAATGTTGCTGGCGTAGCAAAGATTCCGCAGTTTACCCTCGATAACGTCAAGAAGTGCAAAGTGATCGTTGTTCTTGATAACGTGCAGGACCCAGGGAATGTGGGAACGATTATGCGCGTGTGTTTGGCTTTCGATGCCGGACTCATTCTCGTCGAGTCCGCTGATCCAACCAACCCGAAATCTGTTCGCGCAAGCGCTGCGTCTATGCTGAAAACCCCATGGATTGAGGTTTCCAAATCCGACGCCCCAGAAGTGATCGCGAGTTTGGGTAGACCTGTCTACAAACTCGAGCTCAGAGGCGATGCAAAGATGATTAGCGAGATTCCGAAGGGGCCACTCGTGATTGTGGCTGGTAATGAGGGCAGGGGAGTGACGCTCGAACTCCCAGATGCATCAAGCGTGTATATTCCGCAGAATGTGGAACTGGAGTCCTTGAACGTGGCGATTGCCACCAGCATCGCACTCTATGAGCTCACCGTTTAAGGTTTCGAATACCAAGGGTCTGGCGCGTGCGGGGGAATTAACGACCGCTCATGGAGTTATAAAGACTCCAGTATTTATGCCGATCGCCACTTCTGGCGCGATCAAGACAATGACCGCAGAAGAAACGAAGGCTCTCGGCGCACAGATCATCCTCGGCAACACCTATCATTTGCTTTTGCGTACTGGGGAGGCGGACATGAAGACGTTCGGCGGGCTTCACAAATTCATGAACTGGAACGGACCGATTTTGACAGACTCCGGCGGTTACCAGGTTTTTTCACTCGCCAAGCTGAACAAGACGGATGAAGACGGTGTGACATTCCAATCGCATATCGACGGACACACTATTCGATTAACCGCCGAAGATTCGATGCGTATTCAGGCTGGGATCGGTTCAGACATTCGCATGCAGTTTGATGATGTTGCTGCGGGACTATCGACGCGCGAGAGATACGAGGAAGCGATGGAACGGTCGTTGCGCTGGGCGGAGAGGTCAAAAACGGCGTTTAAAAATTGGTCGACGCATGGGTCGACCCCTACGCCGCTTCTCTTCGGCATCATCCAGGGTGGAACCTACGAAGACCTGCGTGCCCGTTCACTCGAGGGTCTTGTCCGAACTGATTTCGACGGCTACGCCATTGGTGGTCTTTCTGTCGGCGAGCACCGGGAGGACACGTTCCGTATTGTGAAGAATCTAGCTTCGAAAATGCCAGACGACAAGCCTCGGTACTTCATGGGTGGGGGAATGCCTGAAGAAATCATGTATTACGTCGCCCACGGCGTGGACATGTTCGACTGTGTCATTCCGACCAGACATGCACGCCACGGACAGATTTTCGTTTGGAAGGGCAACCCCGCCGATTGCGTCGCCGAAGCCTTTACTCGAGCCCAGGATGACTCGGCTGATTTCAGAATTGCTGAAGCCATGTACGAAAAAGTCGCCATTACCAATGAACAGTACACGCTCGACCAGTCGCCGATTGATGCGTTCAATGATTGCGAGACCTCGAAGACTTACACGAAAGCCTACTTACGACACTTATTTAAGAATGGGGAAATGCTTGGGATGAAATTAGCGACGGCACAGAATCTGCGCTTCTATATAAGGATGATGGAGGAGCTGAGGAAAGTGATAGAGTTGTAAAGTTATAAAGTTGTAAAGATTGTGGAACCTGAGAAGGTGAAGTCATTTAGAGATTTGAGAACCTGGCAGGAGGCCCAGGCGTTGGCGGTCGAGATTTATCGATTGACCGAGTCATTCCCGAAGGAAGAAAAGTACGGACTCATCGCCCAACTGCGTTCTGCGGCGGTTTCGGTGCCAAGCAATATTGCAGAAGGAAAGGGGAGAAACACACCGAAGGATTTTATTCGTTTTCTCATTATGGCCCGGGGTTCCACTCAAGAGATATTAAGTCAGGTCGATTTTGCGGTCCGAGTTGGATACTGTTCGGTAGTGATCGGAGAGGTTTTTCGGAATCGTTATCAGGGGCTTTGTGCAGGAATTAATGCTCACATCGGGTCCCTTTCTCTTCAGGGTTAGCTTTACAACTTTACAACTCTATAACTTTACAACTTCTCCTGTATACTTTCCCTGTATGCCCTCGATCGAGGCCTCTTTCCGCATAGTAAGGGATTTAACCCTCGATCTTTTGTATTTCCCGATTTGGTGGTATTCGACGGGTTTGATGGAAAGAGTTAACGGGGCGGGGGAGTTGATTACGGGGGCGAGTAGGAGTTTGCAGATTGGACTTTGGATCAGAAATATTTTTGTACCAATGTACGGGGCGTATGACTGGCAGAGTCGGTTGATTAGTGTGTTCATGAGATGCGTGCAGATTGTCGCTCGAGTCATCGCCCTCGTGTTCTGGGTTCTCGTCGCCTTCGCATTCTTCGCGCTGTACGTCTTTGGACCGATCATGCTCATCCTGCTTTTTGCGTATCACGCGTTCTTGTCCGGACAAGCTTCCTATTATGGCGCGTAATCAACTACCACTTCCGGGGATGCGCGCGGGGGATGAGGTTTTTATTTGGCGAAAAGAAATTGATGCAGTGTCTATTGCGCACGAGCGAGGATTAAGAAAAGCCCGAAAAGCATTCGCAGCTGTGGCGTTTGTGCTAGGGGCATTGTCGATTGTGATATTCGCTGCGATCGTGAGGACGTGGCAAGCCACGTCCGTACAACAATTTTTGGATCCGCATCCGGTGATTGTTTTTTTGCCGTTGGGATTTTTGCTCATGTTATTCGCGTACTTTGAGCGGAAGATTTCGTCGCCCATCCCCTTATCATTCTCGAAGAATATTTCCGCTGATTTTGAGGAGTCCGTGAGCGAGAAATCGAGTGAGCTCTCGCTGTACGCGGCTGATGAGGCGGTGAAGACGGTCGAAGACTCGTATCTTTTAGCGAAGAAAAATGGCGATGCTGACGTTGGTCCGGCGCATTTATTCGCCGGATCCCTTGGTTCGCGACCGGGGCAGATTTTGTTTGCGCGTCTTGGACTGACGATTGATTCAGTTCGGGATCCGTTGCGTCGAAAGTTATCGGCTGAGCCGAAGGGTGATACAGCGATTGCCGAGCGTGGCGCACATGTCCTGGCACTCGCAGGTATTACTGCTGTAAAAGGAGGCCGGGCACATCTGACGAGTCTAGACATCTTTGCTGCCGCCTACCAGTCCGACGAATTTTTCAAACAGTTATTCGACGAGCAGGGGATTCCGCAGACAGAACTCGAAAATGCTTTGCACTGGATGAGAATCTCGGAAGAACAGCAGGAGCGGTATAAGGTGTTTCGTCAGGCTGCCGCGTTCAAGCCACAGAACAACATGGACCGCGCCATGACGGCCATTGCGACGCCGTTTCTCGACTCCGTGAGCGAGGATCTGACCCGTGCGTCGGCTCGGGGATACACGGAGCTGCTGGTAGGACGCGACGAAGAAATTCAGTCAATCTTTAGAGCTATCGAAGGCGGGGGAACGAGTGTGGTCCTGGTCGGCCCGTCCGGCGTTGGCAAGAGTGCAATCATCGAGGGTATCGCAGACCTCATGGTCGAGGAGCGCGTACCGAGAGTGCTCGAAGACAAGCGACTTTTGAAACTTTCAGTCCCGCATATTGTGAGCGCGCAGGGAGGGAACGGCGCTGAAGAACGTTTCTTGCACGCCATGAATGAAGTCGGCCATTCTGGGAACATCGTTCTTGTCATTGAGAATATCGACGAACTAGTGGGAGTCGGAAATTCTATAGATCTTTCGAGCATCCTCGCGAGCGAACTCGAAAAGGGTTATACGTTCGTGATCGCGACAACAACTGCCCAAGGATACGCGGATAAAATCGAACGATCGGTGATTGGCAGAAGGCTCGAGCGCGTACAGATTGCGGAGCCAGCGCGTGATCTCGCTATCCGTATTGTCGAGTCCAAAGTTGGCCTGATGGAGGCGAAGAATCATGTGGTGTTCACGTATGGCGCCGTTGCGTCGGCCGTCGACCTCTCGCTTCGATACTTGCACGATAGCGTTTTGCCGGACAATGCAATCTCTCTTTTAAAAGAAGTTGCCCTCACGGTAGGGAAGCGGAGTCAGAAAATTACATGGGTGGTGAAAGAGGACGTTGCATCAATGGTCGAACTCAAGACGAAGATTCCGGTGAGCGATGTGAAAGAAGGCGAGGGTGCAAAATTGCTCAACCTCGAAGAGAAGCTCCACGAAAGAATCATCGGCCAGGAACACGCTGTCGCCGCAGTATCTAGTGCTCTCCGTCGAGCAAGAACCGAGCTTAGAAGCACCGGCAAACCGATTGCCAACTTTTTGTTCCTCGGTCCTACCGGTGTAGGTAAGACCGAACTCGCCAAAGCAACGAGTGAAGTGTTCTTCGGCAACGAGAACGCTATGGTTCGGTTTGACATGTCGGAATATCAAGCGGCCGAGTCCGTCACTCGACTCATTGGCGGTAACGGACAGACGGGGCTTTTGACCGAGGCGATCCGAAGAAACCCTTTCTCATTATTGCTACTCGACGAACTTGAAAAAGCTTCTCCGGATATTTTGAATTTGTTCTTGCAAGTCATGGATGATGGCCGACTCACGGACGGCCTTGGTCAAACGGTTGATTTTACGAATGTGATTCTCATCGCAACAAGTAATGCGGGAACGCAATACATTCAAGACGAGGTAGCGAAGGGTGCGGAACTCTCGACTATTAAAGAAGCGTTGCTCGCCACAGAACTGCGATCACTTTTTAGACCAGAATTCCTGAACCGTTTTAATGACGTGATCGTGTTTGCACCGTTGACCGAAGCTGATGTGACCGCGATCGCCTACTTGCTCGTTGAAAAAGTGAAGAAGCAAATTGAGGCCAAGGGCATGACGCTTGAGGTGACGGACGCTGCTATCCACGAGCTCGGCCGCCAGGGATTTGATCCGAAATTTGGTGCCCGACCTCTCAGACGCACCATTGAGGAGAAACTCGAGAATAAACTTGCTGACGAACTGTTAAAGGGAAATATCGCTCGCCGAGACACGGTCGTCTTTGACGAAGGCGGGAAAATTGAGGTAAGAAAAGCCCAGAAACTTTAGCTCTTATCCCATCCTGAGCGAGAGCGAAGGATCCGACTTTCCCCTCTGAGGGTCGGACTCTTCGCAAAGCTCAGAGTGGAGACAATGCTATGCCAGTGTGGTTTCCACTCCCCATTGCTCTCGCATTTGTTGTATCCGCGAGCGTTACGCCGCTCGTGATTTTGCTTGCGACGAAATTTGGCCTCGTCGACGAGCCAACGGGAGGACGGAAGATTCACCGCGTGTCAACGCCACTGCTTGGAGGAGCTGCAGTCTTCCTCGGCTTCTTCGTTCCGACCGTGCTCGTGCTTGGGTTTTCCAACCATCTCACCTCCGGTGAAATTGATCTTACGCAGTACTTGGGATTTTTTGCTGCTGCGCTCATGCTCATGATCGGCGGAGCACTCGACGACAAGCTTGGACTCTCGCCTAAATATAGCGTGTGGTTCCCCGTACTCGCGGCACTCATCGCGAGTCTAGTGGGTATTGGCGTGTCGAAGCTGACGAACCCAGTTGGCGACGCGATCATTGTCAGTTCGATGGCCTCCGCAATCATTACTTTCGTCTGGCTTCTCGTGATGAGCTATGCGACCAAGCTGCTCGACGGAGTTGACGGACTTACGACGAGCGTAGCGACGATCGCTTCACTAATGATCGCAGCCCTCGCCTTGACCAAGATGTACTTCCAACCGGACGTCGTTCTCCTCGCTCTCATGTTTGTCGCAGCGCTCGTTGGTTTCCTGCTCTGGAACCTGCCTGTTGCGCGTATCTTCTTGGGCGAAGGGGGAAGCACCTTCCTTGGGTTTACCCTGGGCGTGCTTTCCATTATTGCTGGGAGTAAAATGGTGACACTCCTTCTTGTCCTTGGCGTGCCATGTCTCGACGTCATCCAGGTGATGTATCGACGGCTGCGCGAGCATCGCTCAATCACGAGCGGGGACAGATACCATTTCCATCACCTCTTGTTCGACGCGGGACTCTCTGAGTGGCAAGTGGTTGCGGTGTATGCGTCATTCTCGTTATTGTTCGGCCTGACGACGCTCTTCTTTTCCCATTTGATTAAATTGGTTATCCTGGCAGGGTTGGTATTTCTGTTTATGGGTGTCGTTCGGACGCTTGCTCGACGGTCTCAGGCTTTATAACTTTACAACTTTATTACTTTATAACTTCTCAGCTTATGTCAGAACATCACGAAGGCATGCCGGGAGTGGTACGAACAAGTTTGTGGATTTTAGGTATTTTTGTGGCACTGATGATTGGTCTCACTGTTTACTCGAAGATCGCTTTACCGGTGATTGCGCAGACGGTCACTATTGGTGGAAGAAGCCATACGGTGCTGGTGGCTAATACCCCAACTGCGCGGTACCAAGGATTGTCCGGCAGAACGGCAGATAAGCTTGGCGCAGAGGGTATGATGTTCACCTTCGGTAACAGCGAAGAGAGGACCTTTGAAATGCGCGGGATGTTATTTTCGCTCGATTTTTTGTGGGTACAAAACGGTTCGATCGTGAGAATTGATGAAAACATCCAGGCTCCACAAAAAAATGAAAAACCGGCTCAAATTTCTTCTAAACCAGCTTCTGCGGATACTGTTTTTGAATTTCCGGCGGGCTTTGCCGCTAGAAATGGTTTGAGGATCGGAGACCGCATCTCTGGGCGCTAGAGGATAACTGAATATTTGCTGGAGAGGTAAGAGTATAATGTAAAGGATTTTGAATCTGATTTTGTTCGGTTACCCGCATTATTTGAAGATATAGTATGAAGAAAATTCTTATCATCTTGGGGGTGGCTGGATCAATGGCTATTTCCTTTTTGTTCCTCTTTAAGATTCCGTTGACCCACGCCGTTGCCTTCACGTGGGATGGCGGCGGTACAACTGATAACTGGAGTGATTGCGCTAACTGGGTGGGTGACGCTTGTCCAACGGCGAGCGACACGGTTGTTTTTGACGCTACTTCTGCCGCGGCGCCACATAATAATTCAACGATTGATGCTGGATTTGGCTCGGCTATTGGCGGGATCACCATCGCTACCGGGTATACTGGCACGATTACTCAGGGCACGGCCCTCACTATTGGTTCCGGCGGGTATACTGAGGCTTCGACAACGGGTACTTGGACAGGCGGCTCGTCCGCCCTCACGATAAACGGTGCGTTCTCAATTACGGCCGGTGCCTACACACCAACCTCTGGTACTTGGACCTTGAATGGAAATTTTTCCATGACCGGCGGAACAATGGCCGGCACGGGTAAGACTTTGATCGTTAGTTCAAGTTTAAGCACGTTTACTTATACTGCCGGGACAGGGAACTTTAACGTCGGGCCAGGAGATACGGGCGTAGCTGTCACGATTAGTTCTAACAGTTCGGCTAAGACAATTAAAACCGGAACTACGCTTATCGCTACGATCAGCGGAGACCCATACATGACTATTGAGGCTGGGGCGTCTCTCACGACTATTGGCGATTCCCTATATTATATCTTTACAAACAACGGTAGTTATACAAACGGAGCCGGTTATTTTCGTGCTGAAAGTACAGCTACTTTCAGCGGTACTACAAATAATCTAGACGCAGCTACCGGGGTCCAGGTTGGTCTTGCTTTCTCCCCGAATGGACCATTTACGATCGGTTCCGGTGCCACACTTACGCTGAACCCCGCGGTCACCACTCTTTATATTGGAGGTGCATACAATAACCAAGGAACATTTAATGTAAGCGGACGAACTCTTGAGTTTGATTCGGGTTACGGTGCCGGCCAAATCACCAATTATTACGGAGCGGTGAGTACTGGCGATTATTCGGCTCTTACTGGTGCCAGCGTTACAATCGGTAAGGCAGCGGGCGCAGCTTTTACTGTGCTTGCCAACCAAAGCATTACCGCTTCTACAGTAACAGGCGCCACTCCAAGTATAGTTGTAGATGCCTTAGGAACACTGACGACTACTGGTGATTTCAGAGTCCACAGACTAACTAACAACGGAAACTTTGTCATGGGTACTGCCGGTTTTTTTCATGCAGAACGTGGTGTTACCTTTGACGGCGCCACTAATGATTTGAGCAATGCTACGGACTTTCAGGTTGGTATGGCCTATAATCCACCGGAAAATATGGTTATTGGATCAGGTGATACGCTCACGCTGAATCCGGCCGTTACCACCCTTTATATTGCTGGTGCATTTGATAATAACGGCACTTTTAACATTTCTGGTCGAGTGCTTAATTTTGGCGCTAGCTGGGGTTCATCTGAAATCATGCACTATACGGGGGTCACTAATACTGGGGATTTTAATACTATCACTGGAGCGACCGTGGTTCTAGCTAAAACTGGTGGGTCATCATTTACGGTCCGTAACGGACAAACTATCGCCGCCTCCGATACCGGTTCTGGCTTTAATCTAGTCATTGATTCGGGCGGAACGTTGAATACCACGGGGAATATTAACGTGTTTACTTTGACTAATAATGGCGCCTTTACAATGGTCGGTTCCGGAACGTTCGTATCAACTAACGGTTCTACTTTAAACGGCACGGTTAATGATTTTACTAATGCGACATCAATGAACATTGCGACTGGCTATAATCCGGCGGGGTTGTTTTCTATCGGTTCAGGTAAGACTGTTCTCTTTGGCGGATCGGGAATCACTGTCGGCGGAAGTTTTACAAATAGTGGAACGCTTACTTCTACCGCACCGATGACATTTGCTAGCGGGTATGGCAATTGCACGCTCACTACTGGCGAGGCTTTTGGTGGGGGCATCATCGTGAATAAGGGTTCTGGTCAGAGTGTTATTCTGGCCCAAAACACCGTAGTCAATGGCGACGTTACTATCACCGCCGGTGTACTTGATGTTTCTGCTTCTAACTATAGTTTGACCGTGGGCGGGAATTGGTCCAACAGCGCAACGTTTACGCCTCGGTCTGGAACGGTAACCTTGAACGGGACTGACCAGAGCGTCACCGGAAACACCACTTTCTATAATCTTACAAAAACGGTAACCGTGGCCCGGACTCTAACCTTTGCCGCTAGCTCAACAACGACTATTTCAAACACCCTCACGCTCCAAGGCGCAGTTGGTCAGAGACTTTCACTTCGGAGCTCGACGCCAGCAACTCAAGCGAACATCAATCCGCAGGGAACTCGCGTTTTAGCTTCGCTGGACGTGAAGGACAACAATAATACAAACGTTACCCAAATGTCCTGTATAGATGATTGTTTTGATAGCGGCAACAATACCAATTGGTTCTTGAGCGCCGCTGTGCCTGGTGTAACTCTCGTCGAGAGTGCTAGTTCGACGGATGTTACGGAAGGTGGAGCGACGGACACATATTCTGCGGTTTTAGATAAATTGCCGACTGCCAACGTGGTGGTCACGGCTACTGGCAATGCCGATGCTACAGTCAGCGGCCCGCTAACATTTACCACGGTTAATTGGGCCACACCACAGACTTTTACGGTTACAGCTGTGAACGATTTGATCGATGAAACGAGTCCGGAGAATGCCGCAATTACTCATGCTGTGACCTCGGCTGATCTGGGTTATGACGGACTTTCAGTGGCGAGCGTTACTGCTCATGTAACTGATAATGACACCGCTGGCGTCACGGTTGGCGCGATCTCTGGCCACACCACTGAGTTGCTTGGCACGGCGACGTTTACCGTTGTTCTCGACACTCAGCCAACTGCCGATGTTGCTATTGGTGTAACCTCCGACAACACAGCCGAGGGCACTGTATCCGCAGCATCGCTAACCTTTACAAGTGTGAACTGGGCTACTCCGCAGACGATTACGGTTACTGGAGTTAATGATTCTATTGATGACGGTAACATTACCTATCACATTGTTCTGGCTACAGCCTCCTCCGCTGACTTAATTTATAACGTTATCAATCCCGCTGACGTAACCGTCATCAATGACGATAATGACACTGTAGGAAACTCAGTAGTTGAATCTGCCGGGACAACGGACGTAACGGAGGGCGGAGCAACGGATTCCTACACGATCGTTCTGCTCACTGAGCCAGTGACAAATGTAACGGTTACGGTATTTCCCGACGTCCAGGTAGAGGTTGATTCGTCCAGTGTTATTTTTACTACGCTCAACTGGAACGTTCCGCAGACAATAACTGTGACTGCAGCTAATGACGCCGTCGTTGAGGGTAATCACACGGGTACCATTACGCATACAGCATCTTCTGCCGATCCTCTCTATAACGGTATCGCTATCGCGTCTGTCGTGGCTAATGTCACGGACAATGATAGGGCTGGTTCCTCTGGTTATTCTCCGCCACAGATCGTTATTCGCCCACCAACCATCAATGTTATTGCTCCAGTCGAGGCGGATCGTCTTCTGGGTGGCCAGCCTTACCTCATCACTTGGAGTACAGGCGGAGAGTATGTGAATTATGCCGACATCTCTTATTCAATTGATGGAGGTTGGAACTATACTCTCGTGGAACAGGGCGTTAGAAATTCCGGAAGTTATCAGTGGGCGGTGCCAAATATCAGCACATCGTCAGCTATAGTAAAAGTTGCTCTAACTGATTTGACAACGCAGGCCGTAACGGGAACTTCCGGGGTATTTACCATTCAGATTCCTCCCGAACCAGTCATTGAGACCCCGCCAACTCCAAACGTCGATGTTCCGTCTGTTCCTATATTTCCGGAAGGGGTAACTCCGGTTACGACTGGGGAGTATATTCGGTCTTCGTCCTATACCACCGTGTATCTTGTTGAGCCGGGTCTAACTCGTCGTCCGTTTGCTAACCCTCAAATATTCCACACCTATCAATCGACGTTCGACAACGTACGGGTAGTTACGGACGCTACATTGTCGTTTCTTGCTTTGGGGTCTCCTATGCCTCCGAAGCCTGGCGTTGTTCTAGTGAAGGTTCAGACATCTCCGAAGGTTTCTTCGGTGGCGGATGAGGGCGTTATTCACCATATTCCGAATGAAGATATGGCCGCCAGTCTTTTTGGCAGTAGCTGGGCAGATTATGTGATTGATATTCCTTCAACGCTCATGAACGAGCTTAACGAAGGCACACCGATGACTGGAGATGAGGTTATCGATAGATCGATTCTAAGGCGCCGGATTGAGCTTTGATTAGCTCCCCAAAAAAAATTCCGGGATATATTTCCCGGGATTTTAGTTTCAGTTATTTTGCAACTGCACTGAAAATATCGGTTGTCGTCAGACCCTCGCTTTCGGCTGGATTTATTAATAAAAATCATGTTATCATTGGGCACATCGTAATGGTTTGTTAGACAGTTTTGGTGACTTACATTAAGCTATTGCTTTCTATCCTTACTGTTCTATGCAATTCATCCAGGGGCTCATTTCAGCTGCACGACGCGCAACAAGAAAATTCAATAAAAAAGGTAGCGGGATGGCCAGGTCATTTTTGGCTCCTACCGCCTTCATTGTGTTATTTTTATATACTACGTCCATCTTGACGCAGACTATTTCTGTTGACGCTGCGGACTCTAACCTTGATCTCGTTCCGTTCCGGTTGTCGGGATCAATGACCAATGACGTTACAAGCCAGTCTGGAGCAGGTGCTTTTGCAAACGGAAGTTTGCGGGGCTATTCAGAAGCCGCTTGTATTCCTTTTGTATTGTCGCTTGAAAATACGAATGACAGTGCAGGAAATATTGTCGCTCAAATTCAGCATGACTATTCAGCAACCGGTGAAGCCTTTACTCAACTGGAGAATATCACCTCCCTTTTGCCAAACCCTCTTCTGGCGGATGATTTGAATGACTTTGTGTATGCCGGGACACAGCTTTCTAACGGAACAACCGTTGGTGGCGCGCTGACCGTGAGTGTTTCTGGTCCAGTTTCTAATAATAATGATTCGAAGCGTACTTATAGTATTACGGCAAATGGCGTTCCAGCTCAGACAACAGTGCAGGTGGTCTTTTGTGCCAGATTAGGTGTTGACGCTAGTGCAGCTAACGGTGCCAGCTTGGATGTTCGTTTTTCGAATGGTGGCGCTCAGCCGTCAGGGGTGAATCCTAATGACGTGGTCCAGCTTCCTTCGCTGACGATCACTAAAATTGTGTCTGGTGGCACCGCTCAGCCATCCGACTGGTCATTTACGGTTACTCCGGGCATTGATGGCATTTCAGCATCTAGTGTAGTTAATATTCCGGCCAACCAGTCATCTGTTGTGCTTGATAATGTTCGAGCAAATGGCACGCAGGCCTTCACGGTGACTGAAGGTGCCGGACCTTCTGGATATGCCTTTTCAAGCGGATCGGGAACGAACTGCGTCTTTAGTGGTGCGACCGCCACCGCAACGGTGACGGCTGATTTTACGGGCGTCAATGCCTCTTGTGCCTTCACTAACGCTCAATTGACGCAGCCTCAGCTGACTATCATTAAACAGGTGGTGAACGATAACGGTGGCACCGCGGTGGCTGCGAATTTCTCCTTTGAGGTTACTGCTAATAATCCTTCATCAGCGTTTGTGTCTGGTTCGGAGACCGGCATTACTATTACTCTTGATCCAGGTGCTTATTCAGTGGCTGAAATAGCCAATATTGGTTACTCTGATTCACCTAGCGCTGATTGTTCGGGCACTATTGCTTACGGGGAAGCCAAGACCTGTACTATCACGAACAACGATATCCCTGGCACCCTGACGGTCATTAAACAGGTAGATAACACGGCTGGCGGGACCATGAGTTCAAAAGATTTTTTAATGACCGTGACCGGATCATTCCCAAACTCAGTTCAGTCAACTCAATCATTTGAGGGGTCATTGTTTGGTACTTTGGTGCAGATGAATGCTGGTGCGTATTCGGTTGACGAGAGCTTGGCGGTGAATTATTCCGGTCAGAAGAGCGCTGATTGTTCAGGCACTATTTCTAACGGTGAAGCTAAGACCTGTACTATCACTAACACCTACGCGGTTCCTTCGCCAACTCAGGGTACGATCATCGTGCAGAAGCATGTGGTCAACGACAGCGGATTCGGCACTAAGGTAGCAGCGGATTTCATGCTGGAAGTTCGTGATACGCATGGCGCCGTAATTCCGGTCACTGGTGATGAGGCCGGGGTATCTGTCTTGGTTGATCCGGGTCAGTACGCGGTTTCTGAAGCTATAGATCCAGCCTATGCTCAATCATTCGGCGCAGGTTGTGCTGGTAGCATTGCGGTTGGCGAAACCCGAATTTGTGTAGTGACGAATGACGATCGCCCGGCTCTTTTGCCAACCCAGGACATCTTGCCTTCTGTACAATGCGTCGCTCCAACCAACCACAATACTTACATTGCTTACTTCGGCTTCAACAACACAAACCAGACCGCTGTCTATCTGCCCATTGGTGCAGATAACTCAGTGACCGGGGGAGGATTGCAGGGCAATAGCTATGGTCAGCCAGAGATCTTTGCCGCTGGTGCTTCAGCCGCCTACCCTGATGCTGCATTTTCAGTTGAGTTTGATGGCACGCCAGTAACCTGGGCATTAACTGTGGCTAACGACATGACCCCAGCTACCGCGTCATCTTCTAGCGAGGCCTGTCCAACGATTGAGCCTGCGCGGCTGCACGTTTTCGGTATCATCACTAACGATAATGGCGGTCCAACCCTAAACGTTTATGAGACGGCATCGACCTTGCAGAGTGCAGGCCCGAACCAAACATTTGAGAACGATAATGATGGGGTGTGGCTAACTGTTAATCCTGGAACCTACAGCTTAACTTCTTCTGATGAAGCTGGATACGTAGTTTCATACAGCCCAGACTGTGTGGGTAGTATTGTTCAGGGTGAGACTAAGATTTGTACTGTCACGTATGACGATCTGCCAGGCGAAAATGAAGATGGCTTTATTCGCGTCACTAAAGTCATCACCAACTATACTTCTGAGGAAGTTCTAGTGACTGATTTCGTGCTCAATGTTCGCACCTCCAGAATTAGACGAACCTCGATTCGTGGTACAGATGTAGACTCTGGAGTTGAGAATGCTTTTGCACCTGAGACTTATCAGATCAGCGAAACACCGGCTGAAAGTCAGACTTTCACCGCTGAGGATTACACAGCAGTATTCTCTGGCGACTGTTCAGACGCTGGCGTCATTGTGGTAGAAAGCGGTCAACACTATTCCTGTACCATCACAAACACTTTCGGTACTGCGCCAACTAGCGGTGGCGGGGGAGGTGGAAATGGTGGTGGGGGCGGCGGTGGAGGAGGAGGTATGACTCGGACTACTGGCGTCACTGTGATCACCAATGTGATCAATAACAACGGTGGCAGCTTGTTAGCTCCGTCCTTTGAGGCCCACGTTAATGGTGAAGATCCTGCACTGACCTCAACGTTTAACATGTCAGCCATTTCCACGATCAGCTTTGCTGGCAACACTGGCGGGGTAAACGTGGCTTTATCAGCTGGTTCATATACGGTCACACAGACCAACTCATCCGGGTATGCAGTTACTATGAGCGCTGGTTGTTCCGGTACGCTTATCACGGGCCAAGTTGCTACTTGTATCATCACCAATGATGATCTAGCGGCCGCAGCTGTAACTCCTGTTCCAATTCCGGCGCCAACTCCGCTTGTGCTTGGCGATACTGATACGGCTGATAACGCGGTAGTTTTGCCTACGCCCACCCCAGAGGTTTTGGGCGCTACTGACGAAGAATTGCCACGCACTGGATTCCCAGTAGGCATGTTGGTAGTCTGGATTGGCGGTGCGGCATATGTCGCTTCAAGAGCTAGTAAAAAACAATAAGCATTGGGGAAGAAGCATCCTGATTTTCTTCGGGGTGCTTTTTCTTTCGCTGTTCATCGCGGAAGTGGATTATGCCTTTAAGAATTTGAAGGTCTTTTTTATCCGAGAAATGGCCAATGAAGTGTCGGTCGAGGACTCGCTCCAAGTTTTATACGTCCCCGATACGCTTAGCATTCCGTCGCTGCAGATTTCTGCACCGATTATCTACATCACTAAAAAGGGCGAGGGTGCTTATTCCGAAGCCCTGGCCAGAGGCGTAGTCCATTATCCGGGTACGGCCATGCCGGGTGAGTTTGGCAACGTCTACATTTTCGGTCACTCTAGTGACTTGCCGTGGTCAATCGGCCAATACAAAACCATCTTTGCTCCTTTGCCGCAAATTCAGAACGGCGAAAAAATTACCTTGACCGATCACGCTGGCCGGCAGTTTGTCTATGAAGTTTTTGAGACTAAGGTAGTCATGCCCAATGATCTGTCAGTGTTAAGCCAATACGAATTTAAAGAAAAGCTACTCTCCGTTCAGACTTCTTACCCGCTTGGAACCGCTCTTAAACGGTTTATAGTGCTAGCCAGACTGCTTGAAGACTAGATAGCCATGAGAATGATAGCAATGCCGATGAC
The DNA here is from genome assembly GCA_041659765.1 of Patescibacteria group bacterium. NCBI lineage: Bacteria > Patescibacteria group bacterium. The sequence continues at coordinate 242,559 of JBAZXR010000001.1, forward strand.
TCCAAGCACGTGAGCGGCGAGCGGCAGACGACGCCAGTGCATTTTGGCAATAAGAGTAATGAGGAGCAGAGAAGAAAGAAAGATGATGGCGATTAAATAGACTTTGGTCACGGAATCATTCAGGCCGCCAAGTTTTATTCCGAAAACCTTTGCTTCTGGCTGGCTGCTGCCAAAGGCGTATAGGTCTTGCGTAGTTGAGGTTGGGGCAATGATGGCTGCTGACTCTACTTTTTGTTCATTGTTGTCTGAGGCGATCACCATTAATTCCTGTCCAGAATTTGGGATCGTCTTGGTGTTGACCGGAACCGAACCAGTCCATTCGCCGGCGACTGATTTTTTCAGCGGGACAGAGACAGTACCCAGCTGGGCCGAGACCGCAGTAGCTTCGGTATTTTTTACGGAGATGTGATACGAAGCTTTGGCGGGGGTTACAACTGTTGTTTCGATTGGAAGAGGCTCCTCGGTTGGCTTGTTTAGTCGCGTCTGGTCCGAGAGTACTGCGGCCACAACTACCGGCTCACCAAAGTGTTGAACCACAAAAATAGCTGGATACCCGTTGTATTCTCCCTGCGCAACTCCTACGCCGATATCCGTGTAGCGGGTGTCTACTATGTTCGCGCGGTGGGTGGGACTGGCCATCCAGCCGGCGGTTACGTCTTCAGCTTGGGTGAAGTAAACGGCCAGGTTTTCGCCGGCGTTCTGATAGTAATAGCCCTGTCCCTTGATCCATGACCATGGCGTTACTCCGTCCGGCGAAGTATGGGCAAAGTACTGATGGGCGAGCATGTCTTCTGCTTTTGCTTGGGCAGATGCGTCGAGCCTGTAATTTTCGACGAGTTGGGTGAGGCTGAGGCTCGTTCTCGATGAGTTAGTCAACGAGATGATGTTATTTGGAGTGATCGCCGACGAATATAGACTTGCGGCCGGTAGGGCGATAGCGGTTGCTAAAACAACAAATTTGAGTCCCACCATTCCCACAGAATACCCAAAAAGCGCCCCATGGCTCAAGACATGCGGGGTGTGCTTGTTCCCGTGGTGCGGGACAAAGTGGTTTTTCAAAAACCCTTTTATTCCTTTGCTTTTCACAGTTATGCCTCCATTGTACCATGCAGAGGTTGACTAATCCTCCCGTGTCCGTTACACTTTTGCCGTTAATCATTGGCTTGCGTAGGGCTTAAGTTCAGGGAAACCTGACGCCTGGGCAGCACTAAATTATTATGTACGCAGTAATTACCACTGGCGGTAAGCAGTACCTTGTAAAAGAGGGACTCAAACTCCAGGTAGAAAAAATTGACCTTGAAGTGGGTAAGACTATTTCTTTCCCGGCCATGCTCGTGTCTAACGAGGACGGAACGGACGTGAAGGTCGGCAACCCAGAAGTAAAGGGTGTGTCCGTCTCGGCAAAAATCGCCGAACAGGGCCGCGATACTAAGATCTCTGTGATCAAGTATAAGCGCAAGGTCCGCTATCGCCGCAACGTCGGCCATCGCCAGCCCTTCACCATCATCGAAATCGAAAAGATTTCCTAAACAAGAATGAGGCCCCCGGGCCTCGTTTTTGTTTGAAAAAGAAACCCCCTCCGCGCGCCACGTTGGCGGGGAGGGGCAGAGACTAGGGCGCCTTCGGCGGTTCCCAGTCAGGAGGGATGATCGCGGCGGCGTGGAGATTGCCGGTAGCGATTTGTTTTTGGAGAGTTTCCATGGCCGGATTGTACCGATTCCGTCCGTCGCAGTATGACGGCGAATGTGGTCGGTTACGGCTTTGTCGGCACCTGATGAGGAACTCGCCCATGGTGGTTCCTTTGAACCAATGGTAGCGTTTTCCGTCCTTCCAGATTGGCACCTCACCGTACGTTTCGGGCGCTCCGTTGAGTGCTTTGATAAACGTTGGCTCCTCCCAGTAGGGAGGCCGCCAGCCTGCAGTGAGCGATCGAGTACTTTGTGGCAGTCTCAGCTTCTCTTCCAGCTCTCCAAAGACGTCGGGGCGCATTGGATAACCCTTGCCGGACTTACCCTCGATGCGGAGCATGTATGCTTCGCCTACGAAGACGACACCACGGTTGTGCAGGTATTTGAATACCTTTTGCGATAGGCCCACTTCAGAAATCCGCGTGGACATCTTGCTGAATAGCTCTGTATGTTCCTCGGTTTTACCGCTCAGCGGTCTCTGGATGAAGTTTTGGAGGGCAGTTTTTAGCACCTCGTTTTCCTCATTGGAACGGGCGCCTGCATGTGCCAGGCGGCGAGCTTCGTCGAGTAGGCCAACGAGCGGATAGGACATCTGATCCTCCAGTCAGTGTTGTGCGGTCGATGATAGTCGACAAGAAAGCGTAGCAGTTTGCAAGGATTTTTGCAAGTTTTATAGTTAATATTGGCTACATTGTTTGACAATTATTCAAAAGGTTGGTCTACTCCAGCTCGCATTAAGGAGGTAGGGATGCCGTTTAATCCGTTTGAGGATGTTCGGCAGCCCTGCAAAACAGAGGGTTGCCCGCGCAAAGCGTTTAGTGGTGATGGGCTGTGCACGGTTTGTGTCTCCAGAGCGACTGTGGCGAAGCATTTCGGCATAGAGCCTGCGTCTGTTTCTGTCGCTCCCGACACGCCTGTTGCTGAACGATGCGCTATTCCTGGTTGTGGCAGTCGCCGGGTGTATCGCGAGTGGTGTATGCCGCATTTGGTGGTATTCGCTAATCTGTTTCGGCTGACGAAGCTGAAGAAGGGTCATGGGAGAGAAATCCTGTGCATTGAGCCGGGCTGTGGGAAAACCGCTGACTCCCGTCACCGATGCGGATCCCATCTTCATCGTTGGCGGAAGGCGTTCAAGGCGGTGGGGCAGCCGTTTCCAAAAGTTAAGAAACCACCGCCGACACCGTGCCCGGTTCCTGGGTGTGGTGATACGGTCAGGGTTAGAGGATTTTGCTTGAAACACTTCGGTGATGTGAATTATGCCGTTCGGGCTAACATCGTTAAAGCCGCGTGAGTCGGGTGAGGCTTCGTGCCGGCAGACTAGCTGCCGGTTTTTTTTATGTTTCACTTCTTCCATTCAGTGCACTTGCCAGCGTTACTTCGTCTGCATACTCAATATCAGCGCCCATGGGGAGGCCGCGGGCAAGCCTCGTAATCTTTTTGTCGACGCCTTTTAAGAGGCGGCTTAAATATAAAATAGTAGTTTCGCCATGAACGTCCGGAGAGAAGGCTAAAATAATTTCTTTGATTCCGAGGTCTGCCTTGAGCCGGTCGTTCAGCTGGCGGACGTTCAGTGTGTCTGGCGTATAGCCGTCGATTGGATTTAACACGCCACCGAGCACGAAGTACCGGCCTTTGTACATGCCGGTCGCCTCAATGGTCGAAATATCTCGCGCTTCAGCCACGACGCAGAGGACATCGGTTGCACGCCGAGCATCCGAGCAGATATCGCAGATGCTACTTTCGGCGTAGGTAAAACACGTGGTACAGGTAGCCACGCGTTTGAGGTTTTCGATCGCGCGTGCCACGAGATCGAGCTCGTCCTTTCTCAGATGCAGCAGCGCAAAAACATACCGAAGCGCAGTCTTCGGCCCAACTCCCGGCAATCGACCCATAGCCGCCATTGCGTTGTGAATTGGAGCGGGGAATTTTCTCATGCAAATGCATCCATCAGGTGTCAGGTTTCAGGTTTTGGAGCCTGAACAAAGAATCCAATTTCGTCCCCACTCTGAGCCATGCGAAGAGTCCGACCCTCAGAGGGGAAAGTCGGATCCTTCGCTCTCGCTCAGGATGGGATCCAATTCAGTAATTCTCCTTCCTTAACCTGACACCTGAAACCTGATGGTTCAGGTTAGCCTCCGATTCCCTTCATCATATCTCCCAGTGCTCCCATTCCGCCCATGGCCTGCATTTTTTTCATGAGCTCGCCCTGGAGTTTCTTGTTTACGTCCGTAATGGCTTCTTTGACCCCTTGTTCGGTTCGAGATTTATCGAGTCCTTCCTCGATTGCAACTCCGAGCACTTCATGGCTGCCGTTCATGGTGATCATGACTTTACCGCCAGCACCAGAGCCAACTATTACAACTTCGTCTAACATGGCTTTCATCTTCTTGCCTTCGTCACGCATTTCTTTGAATTGTTTCAATTTGTTGAACATAGGTTTTAATTATACTGGCTTGAAGCCTTTAGGGGGAATACCGGGAGGGAGGTTGCGGTTTTGGAGATTAGGAGCGGGAGGTTGTTGGTGGTCGGAGGTTGGCGGTTGGGGGAACGGATTCGATGCCGTGGTTGGGGTCGACCCATGCGTCGACCCGCCAGCCGACCCTCCTGAATACCGCGTATCCATATTTTTGAATGACGCTCGGGCCGCATCCCAGAAGAGTTTCACCATGCCCGTTGGACCGTTACGGTGTTTAGCAATGTGCAGCTCGGCGCTCGATTTCTCCTCCGGCGTTAATTCTTCCGGCTGATAGTTTCTGTCGGCTGCTTTGCGATATAAGAACATGACCACGTCAGCGTCTTGCTCGATTGATCCTGAGTCACGCAAGTGAGCAAGGCGCGGGATGGCTGGTTTCTGAAGTTCGACGGCACGCGAGAGCTGAGCAAGGGCGAGCACGGGGATGTTTAACTCGCGGGCGATTTGTTTCAGTCCTCGAGAGATCTCGGCCACTTCCTGAACGCGGTTATCGGTTTTCTGTCTGGCTTCCATGAGCTGCAAGTAGTCGATCACGATCATGGAGAGTCCGTGCTCGCTTTGCAATCTTCGAGCCTTAGTTCTGATACTCATGATACTGGCAGTCGGCGAGTCATCAATGAAGATGGGAGCCTCGGACAATCTGCCGAGGGCGTCGCCGATGCGTGGGAAATCATCGTCCTTGTCGCTAAGTCGGCCTGTACGGAGCTTCCAAAGGTCCACGCCTGCTTCTGCACAGATCATGCGGTCTACTAGCTGCTCCTTGGCCATTTCTAGAGAGAAGAGGCCTACCGGTAGTTTTGTCTTCATGGCCACGGCCCGCATGATGTCTAGTGCAAAGGAGGTTTTGCCCACGGATGGACGGGCCGCGAGAATGATGAGATCGGATCTTTGCAGACCAGCGAGTAGGTTGTCGACGCCCGTAAACCCTGTTGGCACACCGCGGAGCTTCCCTGGATCTTTGTGAAGTTCATCGATACGTTCAAACGCGGCGGTGAGCACTGAGTGAAGCGGGAAGAATGTTTGTTTGATGAAGTTTGTGGAAACACTAAAAAGTTTTTGCTCGGCTTCGTCTAAAACGGAATCAACATCGTTTTCTTCATCAAAACCAAGTTCGGAAATTTCGCCAGCAGCTTTTAAGAGTCTGCGGAGTGCAGCTTTCTTGCTGACAATTTCTGCGTAGTGCGCCGAGTGTGCGCCGGTCGTGACCGAGTTGGTGAGTTCGACGAGCGCCGTACGTCCGCCAATATTTTTGAGCGTGCCTTTTTCATCGAGTCTGTTGCCAACGGTTAATAGATCAACCGGTTCGTGTCGCTCAAACAACTCGACCATTGTTTCAAAAATAATGCGGTGAGAATCCTTGTAAAAATCTTCCGGTCGTAAAATATCGCCCACTTTCAACATGACTTCTTGATCTAGAAAAAGCGCGCCTAAAATAGACTGTTCAGCTTCAAGATTATGCGGCGGAATTCTTCCCACAGTGGCCATAGACGTACGGATGGTAACCTGGCCGTCAAGCGAGGGGAAGTGGACGAAGCGGGGATAAGCTATAATGAGGGTAATTATGGAGGCTAGACAGGTATGGACAGGAATGAGGCCGCTTTTAGGCACCGTGATCGGGGTGGGTATTTTTGGGCTACCCTACGCCTTTGCCCAGGTTGGTTTTGCTATTGGGCTAGTCGCTCTGGTGGCCGTTGGCTTCTTGAGTTTGATGGCGCTGTTGCTTTATTCGGATTTAATTTTGATTAGAAATGGCCACGGACGGTATCTATCAGTAGTTGGCCATGAATTAAACGGTGTAGAAAAGGTGCTGGCGGGTATTGCGTACTTTGGGGCGCACTACGGAGCCTTGCTGGCTTATGTGATCGTAGGCGGATCATTCGCTCATGCCGTTTTCTCTCAGTTTTTGGGCGGTTCAGAGCTTATTTATCTGCTAGTTTTTTGGTTAGTCGGCTCGCTGTTAGCCGGCGGCGGGTTATCTTTCTTGGTACGTTTGCAAGGGATTTTGTTTCCGTTAATTTTGCTGCTCGTGATTATTCACGCGTTCGTCTTGGCGCATCATATGTCAGTTTCAAACCTCGCTAGTTTTCAACCGCAGAATACGGTTTTATCGCTGGGTATTTTATTGTTCGCCTTTAGCGGTTTGTCGGCTGTGCCTGACATGCGGGACATCCTTAAGAGAAATCGAAAATTAATGCGCAGGTCGCTCATTGTGGGCATGACAGTGATTGGTATTCTCTATGCGGTATTTAGTTTTTTGGTGGTTGGCGTCACGGGAGTCGGGACTTCGTCGGAGGCAATTACTGGACTCGCGCCAATTATTGGGCCTTTAGCTGAATCTCTCGGCTCACTTCTCGGGCTTGGAATCGTGATGAGCGCCTATTTATCAACTACGGTTAGCCTGACGAACGCTCTGGTTTATGACTGGCGGATGGGGTATTTGTTGGCCTGGGGCGCGGTGGTTGCTTTGCCGATGATTTTTGTCTTAGCTGGCGCTACTAACTTTATCTCAGTCATTGGTTTGACTGGTGGCATTTTAGGTTCGCTGTTGGGTATCTTCTTGATTTTAGCCTATGAACGCGCCAGAATTTCCCATGACATACCAAAAAACACCCTGTCTATTCCGCAGTGGTTAGTGTTACTAACTTTCTTTATGTACTCAGGGATGCTGCTCTTAACTATCACTGAACTGGTCCAGGGCTAGTTGTGATTAAGCGCTCGGTCTTGTAACTCTTTCGCCTTGATGACATTCATGAGGAGATAGGCCACGGTAAGCGGGCCGACACCTCCAGGAACCGGGGATAGGAAACCAGCGTGGCCGAGGAGGTTTTCTGAAGCGTCACCAGTGGTTTTGCCATTCGTTTTGTTTGTACCAACATCAATAACAATAGCCGCATCTTTTACTTTGTCCTTGGTCAGAAAATTAGCCTCGCCCACGGCCACAACCAAAATATCGGCGGCCCGAGTGATAGCCTCAATTCCCGGGGCATCTTTTCTAACAAATGTGGCCGAGATTCCGGCCTCGCGCATGAGTTCAATAATTGGTTCGGCAAAGATTTCTGAGTTGCCAATGATCACCCCATGTTTGCCAGAAACTGGCTGACGTGAGGCTTGGACTAGACGCATGATAGATAGAGCTACCGGCGGGACAAGGACTGGGGCGTTCTGGAGCAGAGCCTTACGATTTTCTGGGTGAAAGCCGTCTATGTCTTTAACTGGGTGGATAGCAGAGATAACGGCGTCTGTGTCTTGGTTAGGTAGAGGGAGCTGGACCAAAATTCCGTTAATGTCTTTGCGGGCATTCAGCTCGTTAATCTTTTCGACGATATGTTCTGTTGACGCATCATTGGTGTACTGATGGCGCTCGACGTAAATCCCAACCTCTTTTGCCGCTTTTTCTTTGAGGCTCACATAGAGCGAGCTGGCTGGATTATCGCCCACTAGAATCACGGCCAGTCCCGGCGGGTGCTCAAAACCGGCTACACGCTTGGTAGCTTTGTTTCGAATGGTTTTGGCCAGGACGGAGCCGTTCAGGATCTCGGTCATAATTACATGTAGAGCGGGAACTGGGACATGAATTGTTTTACTTCTTCTTTGATTTTTGCGAGCTCGGCCGGATCTGCTTTGGCCATGATGGCTCGGTCGAGCCATTCGCTGACTTTCACTATATCATTTTCCTTGAGCCCTCTAGTGGTAATGGCCGGCGTACCGAGACGGATGCCGGACGGATCCATGGGGGAGCGCGGGTCATCTGGGATCATGTTTTTGTTCACGGTGATCCCTGCTTCATCAAGCGCGTGCTGCGCTTCACCGCCGGTGACACCCTTCGAAGAAACATCCACAAGCAACAAATGGTTGTCCGTCCCGCCGAACATGAGTTTGTAGCCCTTGGCCGAGAGTTCTCGTTCAAAGACTTTGGCGTTCAGTTTGATTTGTTTAGCATACTCTTTGAACTCTGGCTTGAGTGCTTCGCCAAAAGCAACGGCCTTAGCGGCAATAACGTTCATGTGTGGACCGCCCTGTAAACCTGGGAACACTGTTTTGTCTATTTGCTTGGCGAACTTTTCCTTGCACATGATCATGCCGCCGCGTGGTCCGCGGAGGGTCTTGTGTGTGGTGGTGGTGACGACGTCAAATAAGGGGACCGGGTTGTTCATCTCGCCTGCCGCGATTAGCCCGGCGATGTGCGCAATATCTGCCATCGTCATCGCCCCGACCTCGTCAGCAATTTGTTTTACTCGCGCGTAGTCGATCTCTCTTGAGTACGCGGAATAACCGACGAGGATCAATTTCGGTTTATGCTCCCGCGCCATGCTCGCCAAATTGTCATAGTCGAGTTTGCCAGCCGCATCAGTCTTATAACGGATAAAGTTGTAACGCTTAGCGCTATCGGTAACGGGGTGACCGTGCGTTAAATGTCCACCGTGAGACAGATCCATGCCGAGCACAGTGTCACCCGGCTGCAAAAGTGCAGTGTAGACTGCAATGTTGGCCGGTGCACCAGAATGCGGCTGGACGTTCACGTGTTCTGCGCCAAAGAGTTGTTTAGCGCGATCAATCGCTGTTTGTTCGAGCACATCCACCGCATAGCAACCGCCGTAATAGCGTTTGCCGGGATAGCCTTCGGCATATTTGTTCGTGGCCACAGAGCCGAGAGCTGAGAGCACAGCGGGCGAGACAAAGTTTTCACTGGGGATGAGCTCAAGTCCCTCGCGCTCGCGTGTGAGTTCGAGCTCTAAGGCGTCAGCAATCGCGGAGTCTGCAGTTTTGAGGTCTTCGTACATATGGGGGAAAGTGTAGTCGAATTTTATTCGTCTGTCATCCTGAGGAGCACGGCGACGAAGGATCTGAATGGTTAACCAATCAGATTCTTCGCAACGCTCAGAATGACTGAAACAAAAATCCCCTCATTTCCGAGAGGAGTTTTGGGGTGCGCGGAACCTCGTGGGGTTCCGCGGAAGGGGTGGCTACTTGGCCGCGGCGTTGCGCTCGCGGTTGGTCTGGCCGGGGGCCTGGCGCATGGCCAGGACGTCGTTGGACATCTTCTTGAAGGTCTTTTCGAGGTTGGTGACCTTGTTCGCGAAGCTGTCCCTGATGGCCAGCTGATCGTCCTTGAAGGTCGGCATGAAGTCGAACTCGAGGGAGTTGTCCTTCATGGTGATCTTGAAGGTGCCGGTCAGGCGGCGTCGGACCATGACGAGGGTGTCCTCATCCTTGAGCTCCTGGGCCTTGGTCCAGACCGCGCGGATGCGGTCCATGTAATTCTGCGTGGTCAGCGGAGCGCGCTCGAGGCGCTTGGGGGGCTTGACGGTCGGCATCGGTTCCTCACTTTTTGCAATGCTCGTAAGAGCGGTTAGCTGGGGAATAATGCCTGATCAAACACAACGAGTCAAACGAAAACCCCCACATTGCTGCGGGGGCTGTGTGCCTCGGGGAGGCGGACGAATTACGCGGCCAGGCGGACAGGCCGTTTACCGCGTTTCTTCAGGAAGGCGTTGTAGTCCTTCAGGAAGGCGTCGCGGATCTTGTTGAAGTCCACGATGAACGGGCGAGCTACGTGCACGCCGCCCTCGAGCGTCGGCACGGCGCCGTAGGTGATGCGGTTGTTGGCCACGGTAACGCCGAACTTCTGCAGCTCAGCCATGGCCTTCTTGGCCGTAGCCACCTCTCCCTTGTCCATCGACTGTTCCATGACCTGGATCCACTCGACGAGCTCGTTGATAGCCTTCTGAATCATGTTGACCGTCACTAGTCACCTCCAAAACTTTGAGCTTTCCGAACCAGCTATCATAACGAAAAATCCAACCCATGTCAAACAAAAACCCCCTCGTTGCCGAGGGGGATGCGTAGTGTCACGCGAGCCGCTAGGGAGCTAGGGGAGGCGCCGTAATGGCGGCATCCGTCGTTCCGTCTGCGAGCGGATCCACGGACTTCATGAGGGTCTCCATGATGGACAGTCGAACGTCCATCTCTTTGAGATCCTTTTTGAAGAGCACGTTCTGCCCATCGGTCAGATCCCGCAGGCCGGCAACCTCCGTCTGCAGGGACGTGACGTTCGTTTCGAGGACGGAGACCTTGCTCTGCAGCGAGGTGACCTCGCCCTGCAGGTCGGCGATGTTGACCTCGAACCCCGCGCTTTTTTCCTGGAGCTCCGCGATGACTTCGTAGAGAGCGTCGACGCGGGTGGACGCGATCTTGATCTTTTCGTCCTGCAGATCGAACTCTTCTCCGATCATCTCCTTCATCTCCTTCCACCAGATATTGGCGGAGGAGTTTCGGAGCGTCGGTGCCGACGTCATGAAGGCGGACACGTCGTCCATGCTCTTGATGATTTTGCCCTTCACCGCCTGCTGCCACATCGTCTTCACGTCCTTGCTCGAGTCGCTTTGCGACACGCACTCCATGTACGCGAGGTACAGGACGGTCCACTGGTCTCCGGTAAGGTCCAGATCTACGACCTCGCCCTCCACGTACAGGGAGGCGTTGTTTTTGACGCCGACCTGCGCCGTGCCGGTCTTCGCGACCACGTCCGCCTGACCTTCAGCTGAAACATCTTGCGCGTTCTCGGTCGTCTCCTTGTACTTGGCGTATTGAAACGCTTCCCACGGTACCGGACCGCAGACTTTGTCCACGTGGATGTCTTCCGACCGCTTGATTTCTTTTCCGAACGCAACACTTCCAATCAGGAACATAATCAGACTCAGCACGTCGCCTCCTATTGTGAGCGGGACGGAGCGTACAGAGATTTTTCGCTTTCGTCAAACAAAAACCCCCTCGCGAGAGAGGGGGGGGGGCGGATGTATACCGCACGGGGAGCTAGGCCGGAACCGAGACCTTGATCCCGAGCTCGTCGAGGCCGGTCTGGAGGGTCTGGATCATGTCGCGGGCCTTCTTCTTGAGCCGGCGTTTGGGAGGGAGGATCATCTTCTCGTGGAAGTCGATGATGTTGTTGTCCCGGGCGATCTGCTCGCCGATGTTCTCGCAGGTGAGCTTGATGGCGTCCACGCGGTCGTAGTACTTCTGATCCTTGAGCACGATCCACAGCGCTTTGTGGAATTCCTGCCATTCGCGAAACGTCTTCATGCTACCTCCTGTATCGGTTGCTTGAGCCGACGGTATAGGATAGTATAAAGTATCAGAAAATGCAAGTTATAAAGTGATAAAGTTGTAAAGGAAATCCCGATATGATCGAAGAACTAAAGCAGCGATTTGGAGCGCAGTTCAAAGAGAATGAACCACTCGCAAAACACGTGAACATGAAAATCGGCGGGCCGGCGAAGTTTTTTGTTGAGGCGAAGTCTGTGCAGGATGTTGCGGATGCAGTGAAGCTAGCCAAAGAAAACGGGCTCAAGTTTTTTGTGCTTGGCGGAGGATCGAACACTTTGGTCGCTGATGAGGGATTCAACGGACTGGTGATCAAAATTGCGATGCGCAATATTTCGATTAACGGAGATACTGTTGTGGCCGAAGCTGGGGCCATTTCGGCGAGTGTCGCTCGCCAGACAGCAACTGCGGGCCTTCGAGGTTTCGAGTGGGCCGTTTCGTTGCCAGGTACGATCGGAGGAGCTGTGCGAGGAAACGCCGGATGCTTCGGTGGCGAGACGAAAGATAATTTGGTGTCCGTGAAATTGCTTCGAGAAGGCGAGGTTATTAACGTCGCCGCTGCTGATTTGAAGATGAAATATCGTCACAGCGCTTTGAAAGAACTCGGAAACCATGACGTGGTGCTCGAGGCGACGTTCAAGCTTACTCCTGGTGACAAGACCGAGGCATTAGCACTCATCGATTCAAACCTCGACAAGCGAAAGAAGACTCAGCCTCTCGGTGCCGCCAGCGCCGGCTGCATGTTTAAGAATTTTGAATATACGGATGAGTCCACACTCGAAAAATTAAAACAGGATGCTGATGTGCCGGAGGCGATGCTGAAGTCTAAACGTCTGGCTGCTGGTTGGCTTATCGACCAAGCTGGACTTAAGGGTGCAAAGATGGGGGATGCTATGGTTTCTACGGAGCACGGCAACTTCCTTATGAACACCGGAAAAGCCACGGCTAGCCAGATTGCGGAATTGATCTCTCTTGTCAAAATGAAGATTCGAAATAACTACGGAATTCAACTAGAGGAGGAAGTACAGTTTTTGGGGTAGGATTTGCGCGGTGATTTCTTCCGTGTTACCATCATCTGTTCGAAGATAAACACGGAGGGTGCCATGAAGATCCTTGATTTGAAGCTAGGTGACCTGTTCTATTGTGTTGAAAACGCTTCGATGACGGCCAGGGGACGGCAGGGGGGCGCAGAGCTTCTCAAGGAAAGGACGTTTCTCGTCATAAGATCTCCATACTCAGAACACGTCGGTATGGGCGAGATGGCGATGCTCGTTGAAATTGTCCCGGTCGAGGTATCAAACGAGCCTCCGGTCGTCGTTCACCAGGCTGAAGTCCTCATTCTCGAGACTGTTGGTTATACCAATCCCGAGGTGCGCAAGCTCGGACAGCTGAGGATGGCCTTCATCCATTGACTCGCCGTCGATCGTTCCAGAGCCCGTTTCCTCAACGCGAGGGGACGGGTGTTTCATTTTGTCCACTTTCAACTTTTAGCTTTTCCCTTTAGACTACAGCTATATGAACATTTCTGAAATCAAGGGCACGAACATGGAGCTGACAGAGGCAATTAAGACGTACGTTGTAGAAAAACTAGACATGCTTGATAAATTTACGGAGCGTTATAACCCATGTGTAGTGGCGGTTGATGTGGGCAAGACCAGCAATCATCATAATAAGGGCGAGATTTTCCGTGCTGAATTTAACATGAGCATTCCTGGTGAACTTTTGCGAGCTGAATGTGTGAAGGATGATTTGTACGCCGCAATTGATGAGGCGAAGGATGACTTGAAGAGACAGCTCGTTGATCGCAAGGAGCGGTAATTGTGTTTCTCGACCAATATTCTAAAGTGCACTGTATCGGAGTAGGTGGCATCGGCATTAGTGCCGTGGCCAAGTTTTTGGTGGTCAAGGGGAAAGATGTGAGCGGGTCCGACGCCGTGGCGTCAGCGATTGTGGATTCGGTAAAAATGCTTCTGGCGAAGGGGCTTGGCGGCGCCAAGCCCGTACACCAGGAGATCTGGATAGGATCGAAGCCGGAAAATATTTCCAAGGAAATTGATTTGATTGTGTATTCCGAAGCTGTGCCTGCAGATCATCCCGAGCGTGTGAAGGCGGCTGAGCTCGGCATTCCACAGCTTGGGCATTTTGATTTCTTGGGCGAGTTGTCGAAGGAGTACCGAACCATCTGCGTGACGGGAACGAATGGGAAGTCGACCACCACGGCCATGACGGGCAAGATTTTTGAAGAGGCAGGCCTCGACCCGACTGTGTTTGTTGGTACGCTCGTCCCTGGCTGGGAACTGGGCAACCTGCGCGTCGGCGCGAGCGACATTCTTATTATCGAGGGCGACGAGTACAAACAGAAGATGGTGAAGCTCTGGCCAGAGACCACGGTGATTACGAATATTGCGGAAGATCATTTGGATGTATACCGGGACCTCGAACATATCATTTCGACCTTCGCCGAGTGCGCTGATAAGACTAAGGGCATGGTCCTCTTAAACCGAGACGATAAAAATTCAATGCAGCTTTATAGCCCGCAGCGCCGGACGTTTGGGCGTTATGCTACGCCGGTCTATTACCGAGTGAATGAACGTAAGGTAGTGCCAGGCGGTCAGGAGTTTGTATTCGATGGACCGATGAATTTGGGGTCTATCGAGTTAAAAATTCCCGGCGAGTTTAACGCCTACAACGCTGTGGCAGCGGCAGCGGTGGCTCGTGAGTACGACATTCACATGACGCATATTCAGAAAGCCATGAAAGCATTTCCTGGCGTGTGGCGCAGATTCGAAAGAGTTGGTGAGTACCGGGGCGCAGAAATTATTTCCGATTACGGCCATCATCCTGATGCGATCCGAGGGACGATCGAGGCTGCTCGCGAATTGTTTCCAAACCGTCGAATTGTCTTGTGCTTCCAGCCTCATCAACATTCTCGCACAAAGGCGCTGTTTGCAGATTTTGTGAAAAGTTTTACGTACGCTGATGCTGTTGTTCTGCCAGAGATCTATCACGTCGAAGGACGCAACGAAGAAGAAGGCAAGATTTCGAGCCAAGATTTGCTCGATGCACTGCAGCCAACGTTCGACAAGCCGATGTTTTACGCGAAGGATCTTGACGAGGCACAGAGAATACTCGAAAAAGAAATTCAAGCAGGTGACGTTGTCCTTATCATGGGTGCGGGGAATGTTGATGACCTTGCTCGGAAACTTGTTCAATAAAAACCGCCGCCCCGTGTGCAGGGCGGCGTGTCGATGAACGTGTGAACTACCTGATCGGCGGTTCTGCAGTCAGCTGTCTGTCTTGGTTCGTGAGTTCAACCAGACCCGCGATGCTGCCGCTGCGGAAGAGGATGTTGCCGAGCAAGGTACGTACGAGCCGGGCGTGCGGCTGGCTGAAATTGCACTGGAGCTGCCAGAGGGTCCGGTCCAGTTCCCACGGTTTTGGTTTTTCCCCGGGCACGCGGACATCCAGTACGGCAAGGCGTGCTTCGATGGCTTTTCCTTGGTGAGAGGAGAGGCGGTTGTAGACACGAATGTCTTCCAGGATGCCCTTGCGGAAGATTCCGTTTGAAATGAAGCTAACGGGTTGCCGCTTCCACTTTTCGGCTTCGAGAAAGAACTTGTCGAAATCTGATTGCATGGTGCCTCCGGAAAATGCTGGCTCAAGTTAGCAGGTTCCTTGAAATATCTCAAGCCTTCAGGCAAGATACCCGAGCCGTACATAACATCAAACTATGTCCTTGTTGACCAAGATTTTTGGAGACCCGAACGCTAAAGTAGTTAAAAACCTGCGAGCCGAGGTGGATAAAATTAACGCTCTTGAACCGGTTATTTCGGCGCTTCCTAACGAGGCTCTGGCTGCAAAGACGGCAGAATTTAAAGAGAAACTTTCAAAGGGCGCCAAACTTGATGACATTGTGCATGAGGCGTTTGCTGTGGTGCGCGAGGCGTCCAAGCGCACACTCGGCCAGCGGCAGTATGACGTGCAGATGATGGGAGGGCTTACGCTCCACCGCGGAGGAATTGCAGAAATGAGAACCGGTGAAGGAAAGACGCTCACCGCCAATGCGGCAGTATATTTGAACGCGCTCACAGAAAAGGGTGTCCATTTGATTACGGTGAATGATTACTTAGCCAAGCGCGATGCAGTGTGGATGGGTCAGGTGTTCCATTTTCTCGGTCTCTCGGTTGGCGTGATCCAGCACGAAGGCGGTTATCGCTACGATGAAAAATTTAAAGTAGAAAAGCCTGCAGAAGAGGTTGCCGCTGAAGAAAAAGCGCGGGATACAAAAGGATCATTCTTTGTGCAGATGGATTTCTTGCGCCCGTGTTCGCGCAAGGACGCGTACGCTGCAGATATTACATACGGCACAAACAACGAATTCGGTTTTGACTATTTGCGCGACAACATGGCAGGACGTGTTGAAGACTTGTCACAACGCGGTTTGCATTTTGCGATTGTGGACGAAGTCGATTCTATTCTTGTTGACGAAGCCCGTACGCCGCTCATTATTTCGGCGCCCGCAGAAGAATCTGCCGATCTTTACTACAAGTTCGCGGAGCTTATTAAAGGATTGGTTATTAAGGACGACTTTAATCTCGACGAGAAGCTTAAGGCTGCTACGTTTACGGAGCCTGGCCTCCAAAAGTTGGAAGTGCTGCTCGGGGTGAAGAACATTTATGAGGAAGGCTTGCAGATGGTGCACCACGCGGAACAGGCGCTCCGGGCGCACGCTATGTTTAAGGTTGATCGTGATTACGTCGTACGCGATGGGGAAGTGATCATCGTTGACGAATTCACCGGTCGATTAATGGAAGGCCGTCGCTATTCCGAGGGTCTCCACCAAGCGATTGAAGCCAAAGAAGGCGTAAAGATTCAGCGCGAGAGCAAGACGCTCGCCACCATTACGTTCCAAAACTATTTCCGCTTGTATGAGAAGCTTGGTGGTATGACAGGTACGGCCGCGACTGAGGCTGAAGAGTTTGAGAAAATCTATAAGCTAGAAGTCACCCAGATTCCAACTAACCGCGACAACAACCGCAAAGATTTACCGGACCGTATCTATAAGAATGAGCTAGGCAAATGGATGGCGGTGGTACGTGAAGCAAAAGAGCGACATGAAAAGGGCCAGCCCGTACTGATCGGCACGGTGTCGATTGATAAGAACGAACGCTTGTCAGCTTTGTTGCATGCCGCTGGCGTGCCACACAAAATGTTGAATGCCAAGAACCACGAGAAAGAAGGTGAGGTCATTGCGCAGGCTGGACGCAAGGGTGCGGTGACGCTCGCCACTAACATGGCCGGTCGCGGGGTGGACATTATTCTTGGCGGCAACCCGCCGGATAAGGCTGAGGCTGAAGAAGTCCGCGCCCTTGGTGGTCTGCATGTTATTGGTACGGAACGACACGAGTCTCGCCGCATCGACAATCAGTTGCGGGGTCGGGCTGGCCGTCAGGGCGATCCTGGTAGCACCCAGTTCTTTGTCTCGCTTGATGACGATCTCATGCGCGTCTTCGGCACTGACCGTGTGAAGGGCATGATGAACTCGCTCGGAATCGACGACGAAACACCAATCGAGAGCGGTATGGTGACTCGTTCGCTTGAGAAGGCGCAGGAACGAGTTGAGTCTCATCACTTCGATACTCGCAAACATGTTTTGGAATATGACGACGTGCTCAACCGCCATCGTTTGACGGTGTATAGCGAGCGCAAGGATCTGTTAACTGGTCGAGAAATAAATCCGCACACTGAAGTGATGCGGATGGTTGAGTCTGAAGTTGAGCGTATTATTTTCTTCCATACCTCTAAACAGGATGTCGAAGTTCCGGCCGAGTTCGCTGACCAACCAAAAGGAGATTGGAATCCTAAAGAGATCGTCGAAGCACTTTCAACCATCACGCCATTGTCTAGCGAAGCATCAGCGAAAGTCGGTGAGACCTTGAAGATGATTTCGCGCGATAAAGAAGAGCTCGCTCGTCAGCGTACGGCGGTGATTGAAACCGTTATGGCTGAAGTGAACGCGAAGTATGCGGAGGTAGCGGAAAAAGTTTCTGATCCGCAGACTATCGAACGCCTCGAACGCGCAACACTCTTGCGTGCGACCGATAACCTTTGGATGAGACATCTGGATGACATGACTTATTTGCGTCGCACTATTGGTCTCCAGGGTTATGCCCAGCGCGATCCGCTCGTGGAGTACAAGAAAGAAGCCTTCCGTATTTACGGCGAGATGCGCCACGCCATCATGCGCGAGGTCGCCTACAATATCTTCAAGATTTTCGATCAAGCCATCCAAGCCCGCGCCGCCATCGACGCCGCTCCAAAGATGATGAAGATGCTGAATAGTATGTTGGGCGGGGGAGGAAACAGTTCGAAGACGGGAGGGTAGTATGTCTGATCTCATCGAACCATATTCCGTTCCTCGTGTGGGCGTGGGTGTTATTGTATTGCGCGATGGAAAGTTTCTCCTTGGTAAGCGACGAAACGCTCACGGAGAAGGGGAGTGGGCGTTGATAGGCGGGAAGCTTGATCATGGAGAGTCGATCGAGGATTGTGCGCGTCGAGAGATCCACGAGGAGTCTGGTATGGAGATTGCCAATATCAGATTCACCACCTTGTTTAATAGTGTCCGATATCCACCGAAGCATTTTTTGGCAATTGGGGTAGTAGCCGATTGGGTTTCTGGAGAGGCGCAGGTTTATCCGGCAGAGAAGATTTCTGAGTGGGGTTGGTTCGATTTTGACCAGTTGCCAGCACCGATGTTTCTAGACTCGTTGACTCTCATTCAGAACTATCGGTCCGGCAAACTATTTTCAGACCTATGATCGGCGTCTTTGATTCCGGTCTCGGTGGCCTTGTCATCATGAAGGAACTCGACAAACAGTTTCCCGAATATTCTTTTTTGTATTTGGGTGATAACGCGCGAGCACCATACGGATCGAAAACTCCTGAGCAGGTGTACGAGTACACGTTGCAGGCGGTCGAGTATCTGTTCGCAGAGGGATGCGAGCTTGTCATTCTGGCGTGCAACACGGCGAGTGCGAATGCGCTCCGACGAATTCAGCAGGAGGTTCTGCCAGCGAAGTATCCAGGGAAGCGGGTGCTAGGGATTCTCGTTCCGACTGTCGAGCAGGTACATGGCGGAACTATTGGGATTTTTGCGACTCCGGGAACGGTGAAGAGTGAGGCGTATGTTCATGAAATCATGAAGCGCCAGCCAACGGCGGAGGTATTTCAAGTTGCGTGCCCGACGTTAGTTGGGATGATCGAAGCGGGGGAGAGCGCTGAGAAGATTTTGGTCGAAGTTGAGAAATACGTCGCCGAATTGAAGATGGTGATGGGCGAGAAGTTTCCGCCAGAAAATGTTTTACTCGGCTGCACCCATTTTCCGCTCGTGCATCACCTCTTCGTAAAAGCGTTGCCAGCGAGCGCGAACGTCTACGACCAAGCGAGCATGGTGGCGAAGAGCTTGCGTGGCTACCTTTTACGACACTTGGAGTTGGACGCGAAATTAGCGAAGAGCTCGTCGAGAACCTTTATGACAACTGGAGAAGCCGGCGATGTAGAAAAGAAAGCCAGTGCGTTTTACGGCGTGCCCGTTAGCTTTGAGACAGTGAAGATAGGACTTTAAGCGTAGCTTTTTGGCCTTTGCGGAGTTTGACGCGTTCGTCCATGGGCAACGCGACTATTTGTCGACACTCGTCTGAACAAGCGCCGAGCAGAGAGGTCGCGCAATTGGCGCATTGAATAAATAGCGCATGACACATGTCATTAGGGCAGTTGGTGTAAGTATCAGCGGGGGAGGCGCAGTTAAAACATTTGCCAATCACGTCGTCCGTCACTTTCTCAGCGCCGCGACCGTCAAACACATAATTCTTACCGATGAACTTGGACGCGAGTCCTTGTTCTTCAATCTCGTGCTTGTAGTTAATGATGCCGCCGTAGAGCTGGTTTACGTCCGCAAAGCCATGATGTTTCAAAAAGGCGCTCGCTTTTTCACAACGAATACCGCCCGTGCAATAAAGCAAAATCTTTTCGTCTTTTTTATCAGCGAGTGTATTGATCACTTCCTGTAGTTCTTCTCCGAAGGTTTGTGAGTTGGGTGTGACCGCGCCGTCAAAGTGACCAATGTCGCTCTCGTACTTGTTACGCATGTCGACGACTGTGGCGCCGTTGTTCATCTCTTCGTGAAACTGGACGGCATTCAAATGTTTACCGACATTTGTGATGTCGTAAGTATCCGCCGGGAGATTGTCGGCTACAATTTGTCGTTTAACTTTGATTGCGAGTTTCCAGAAGGCGATTGTTGGTTCCTCGATCGCATACTTGAATGGCACGTTTGCGAAGTATGGTGATGCGTCGATCAACGCGCGGAACTTTTCGACATTTGGCTTCGGTAAACTAATTTGAGCGTTGATGCCCTCGCGTGACACGTACACTCGACCAAGAACACCGAGTTCCGTCCACGAAACAAAAAGCTCATCACGCAGTTTCTCTGGTTCCTCGACAATCACGTAGCGGTAAAACGAAAGCGTCTGCCGCGGGGCAGTTTCTTGGGCTAATTTCGCCAGAGCCTGCTCGTGGCTCAAGTGGTTTGCGAGTTTACGCATATTGATGAAGGACTCTACCTTAATATCCCTTATGTTACAATAATCGCCGTTCACGAGATTCATCAACGAACATATGCAATCACTTGAAGAGGTCTACACCCGTTTGAAGACAAAGAAGGCAGAGCGGAAGGATTTGCGGACGTCGTTCCAGGATCAGTTGAGAAATAGTGCCCAGTATACGGAAATTTCAGAAAAGATTGCGGAGCTTAAGCTTCAGAAGAAGGCCATTGAGAACGAGATTTTGTCTAAAGAGATGGATAAGGCTAAGTTGGAGGAGATTAACGTTGATATTAAGAGCGATGCCGAGCTATTGACCGATATTTGTTTGAACAAGTTCATTGCTGGCGAGCCAGTGCAGTATGTTGATGAGATTTCCGTGACTTGGGTGCCAGCGTTCCAGGTGAGGTTCATTAAGTCGTAATCGACCCCAACACAAGCCCGGGGATAACCTGGGCTTGTGTTTTTTGTTTGAGTTCACTAAAATGCCCGGGAACTATGAAAAAACTTGGTGGAGTGATGCTCGTACTCGCATTCCTGCTTTTTGGACTTTTTAGCTATCCACAGCCGTGGAATAAGGCCATGGCTGGTATGAAAGATAAGGTGGGATTCCACCTTCCGTATATTCCGGATTTGCCGTTTACCTTAGGTCTAGATCTGAAGGGCGGGGCGCACCTAGTTTATGAAGCGGACATGTCACTCATTCCGGACGGCGATAAATCGGACGCTCTGGCTGGTGTGCGTGACGTTGTTGAACGCCGGGTAAACTCCTTTGGCGTTGCTGAACCGCTAGTTGAAACGACCATCGCTGATGGCAAGTATCGCGTTATAGTGGATCTTCCAGGCATTACGAACGTAGCTGAAGCCGTCAAGAACATTGGCGAGACCCCGGTGCTTGAGTTTAAGACGCCGGATGAAAACCCTAAGCTTGATCCTACAGCTGAACAGCAAGCGCAGATTGAGGCCGCTCAGAAGACTGAGCGTAAAGCCGCGTTGGCCGTATTGGAGCTCGCGCTGAAGCGTGGCGCTGACTTTGCAGCGTTAGCTAAAGAATATTCGATTGATCCGGCTGCCGGTGGCGCGGGCACTCCGCAGATTACCCTGGAGGGCTCGGGCACGGTCACTACCGGCAACGGCGGTGATTTAGGCTTCCTCATGAGTGATGACTCAGAGTACGGAGGATTTATTTCTGAAATAGAAAAGAAACGTTTGCGCACGGGGGTGGTTGACGGCCTTTATGAAGGGACCAGCCGCATCCATATCATGAAGTACGTGTCACGGAAGAACGTAGTAGAGCCGGCGGCTTCCCACATCTTGATTTGTTACGCCGGTGCGACCAGCTGTCAGAGCGACCGCACAAAAGAAGAAGCGCTTAAGCTGATCACTGACCTCAAGGGTCAGGCCACAAAGTCCAATTTTGCCGAACTTGCTAAAACGAACAGCGATGACCCAGGCAGTAAGGACGGCGGCGGAGAGCTTGGTTTTGTGAAAGAGGGAATGATGGTGAAACCTTTTGAAGAGGCACTCTTCGCGCTTAAAGACGGACAGTTCTCTGACATCGTCACGACAGATTTTGGTTACCACCTTATTTACAGACCAAAGAGTCAGACGGTTAAGGCCTACGAACTGGCTCACATTGAAATGCCGTGGACCACGGCTTCTGACCTGATTAAGGTTGATCCTTGGAAGAACACTGCTTTGTCCGGCAAGGACGTGAAGCGCGCTTCCGTTGCTTTTGATCCAAATACGGGCGCTCCTTATATTGTGCTTGATTTCAACGCTGAAGGCGCAAAACTCTTTGGCGAGTTAACGAGTGCTAATGTTGGCAAGGTGATTGGTATTTTCTTGGACGGCAACCCGGTGACCACGCCAGTGGTGAATGAGGCTATCTACGGCGGGACCGCGCAGATTACCGGCGCCTACACGCTTGAGGAAGCCAAGACCACTGCTCAGCGCTTGAACGCTGGCGCTCTGCCAGTACCGATTAAGGTGGTTAGCCAGCAGACTATTGGCGCTTCGCTCGGCGAGTCATCACTTACTAAGTCTATTGAAGCCGGTTTGGTTGGCATCATTCTGGTCGCGATCTTCATGTTGCTTTACTACCGTCTTCCTGGAGTTATGGCTGTTTTGGCTCTCGCGTTTTATTCAGTCGCTGTGTTGGCTTTCTTTAAGGCTTTCCATGTGACTATGACGCTGTCAGGTATAGCCGGCTTTGTCTTTTCGCTTGGTATTGCGGTGGACGCGAACGTACTCGTCTTCGAACGTCTCAAGGAAGAACTTTGGAGCGGCCGAGACCTCCCGAGCGCCGTGACCGAAGCATTCCACCGTGCCTGGCCGTCTATTCGGGATGGTAACTTGACCACACTCATCGCCACACTCGTGCTCTATTCTATGAGCACTGGCTTTATTCGCGGCTTCGCATTGACGCTGACTATTGGTGTGCTGGTTTCAATGTTCTCCTCCATGGTCGTTACCAAGTTCTTCATGGTGCGGGTGGCTAAGTTTAAAAAGCTGAGAACTCGGCTGTTTTACAGAGGCTACAAATCCGTAAAGGCTGTAAAGTAACCCTATGAAAAACGTAAATATCATTGGTTACTCAAAAGTTTGGCTGGCCTTGTCCGGCCTGATTGTTGGTCTAGCTGTGGTTTCTATCGCCTTCTTCGGCTTGAACTTCGGCATTGATTTTACTG
Source organism: Patescibacteria group bacterium (assembly GCA_041659765.1). Classification (NCBI taxonomy): domain Bacteria; species Patescibacteria group bacterium. The sequence goes on from JBAZXR010000001.1 coordinate 265,114, forward strand.
GTGGCAGCTTGCTTGAGATTCACGGAGTTGAGTCATCCGTTGAAGACGTGCGCAAAGCCGTTGAGGCCACTGGCCACGAAGCGACGGTTCAAGAGAGTGATACCGGTGCTTATTTTGTTCGTCTCTCGCCCATCAGCGAAGAAGAACATCAGGCAGTGTTGGCTGCGATCAAGAAGATTTCGCCCAAGACTGAGGAAGTTAAGTTTGACTCCGTCGGTCCAACTATTGGTAATGAACTCAAGAAGGCTTCCGTTACCGCGCTAGTTTTTCTGTTGGTTCTCATCGGCGCGTACATCGCTTGGGCTTTCCGTAAAGTGTCTTACCCGGTTAAGAGCTGGAAGTATGGCGTCGTCACTATGGTCGCAGCGTTTCATGACGTCATTATTCCGATGGGTGCTTTTGCTGTCCTTGGAAAGGTTTTTGGCTATCAGGTTGATACGGCTTTCGTGGCCGCCATGCTGACCATTCTCGGTTATTCGATCAATGACACTATCGTGGTGCTTGATCGTACTCGCGAAAACTTGTTCCGCCACCGCTACGCTGACCAAACTTTCGGCGAGATTGTGAACACTAGCATCATTGAAACCCTCGGTCGTTCGCTCAATACCACACTTGCAACCATTATTCCGCTGATCGCCATCTTCTTCTTGGGTGGAGAGACGACTCGTCCGTTCGTGCTCGCCCTGATCATCGGTATTATTTCTGGTGCGTATTCCTCGATCTTCGTGGCCAGCCCGCTCTTGGTAGCCATGCAGAAACTTGGCAAGAAGTAGACTGTAGGATGTGGTATCCTATACCCATCCTTATGCTCGGAATTATTCTCAATCTCCCGCCTGCGGTTACCGGCTATTTGGCTGTAACCCCGCCGGAGGTGATGGCCGCTCAGGCTCTTCTAGTTTTTGGTTGGATCCCGATCTTTGCAGTTATTGTTTGGGGCATGACTCACGTCTGGGTTGATTACAAACAAGAGCAGTACGCCCACCATCAAGAATACGTGCTCATGGAGGTGACCGTGCCACAGACGGCCATCCAGACACCTAAGGGCATGGATAACTTTTTTTCTAACTTGGCTGGGACACGCAGTTCTATTACTTGGCGCGAACATTGGCTGTTAGGTAAGGAACAGGCAGTTTTTTCTTTTGAGATAGCTAGCCATGAGGGCAGCATTCACTTTTATATTCGTTGTACTGAAAAATTGCGGGATTTGGTGGAGGCTGATCTGTACGCTCAGTATCCAGAAGCCCAAATAACGGAGGTAGAAGATTACGTACATAACATTCCCACGAAATACCCGGATAATGAGTGGGAGGCTTTTGGTGCCGAGTTTGTTTTGTCTAAACCGCAGTATTTTCCCATCCGGACCTACGAAGATTTTGAGCACCAGGGAGAAAAAGATTTCAAGTTTAAGGACCCGTTGTTTCCTATTTTGGAGTTGATGGGCAAGATGCGGGCGGGCGAGAATTTTTGGATTCAAATTGTGCTTCGCATGCCGCATGATCAGGACTGGACTAAGCCAGGTCTTGAGTTTGTGAATAAGATCATGGGCAAAGAAGAGAAGCATAAGACCACCATGATGCAGGAATTAGGCGGCATGGTGTCTGGTATTCCCAAAGAGGTAGCTAGACAACTGTTTGTGGGCGGGGAAGCTGGCGGGGCGGAAAAAAAGCCTGCCAAGAGTGATTTTCAGATGTTTAAATTGACGCCGGCCGATAAAACACAGATTGAAGGCGTGACTGATAAAATTTCTAAGGTCGGTTGGCAGTCAAAAATTCGCGTGGTCTATTCTGGCAAAAAGACTAACTTTAGAAAGGGTATGATGGCGGCCGGCATGAAGGGCATGATGCTGACTTATGCTAACTCCGTGTTGAACCAGTTCGGCATGCACGGGCCGTCTATTCCAAAGGACGATTATTTCTGGATGGCTTGGCAGTACGCCGGAAAACAATCAAAACTTACTTCACGCTACGCTAAGCGCTCGCTTGGTCCGGGTGCTACACCGTGCATTTTAAACTCTGAAGAGCTGGCTACGCTTTGGCACTTCCCAGGAGCGGACTCTCGAACGCCAGTCTTGACCGCTCAGGGATCTAGGAGGGCGGAGGCTCCTGGCGGTTTGCCTATGGCTCCGGTTGGTGAACCAGAGATGGTGGATTGGAAGAAAATGCAGGGTAACAAACCTTCGGCACCGACTGATGAAGAAATAGAGCGAGCCTTCTCTCTTCCTACTCCGCACTCGCCATCTGCGCCGGAGGATGAGGCTCCTAGTAACCTGCCGGTTTAGCCTATGATGCGCTACGAGCACGATCACGAGAACGACATCATCTATTTTGGCCAGACCAACTTCCGTAATGCCATGCGGAAATTTGGCATTAAAACAGATGACCGCCGGCGTCACATGTATATTATCGGGAAGACGGGTATGGGCAAGACCACCCTGCTCGAGAACATGATTCTGGCCGATATTTACGCTGGTCACGGTTGCTGTTACGTGGATCCGCACGGTGATACTGCGGAGAAAATTATTGACTTCATTCCGTCCTGGCGCATTAATGACGTGGTGTATTTCAATCCGTCAGATGTTGAGCATCCCATCGGTTTTAACATTCTTGAGGCTACGGATCCAAAGATGAAGAACCTGGTGGCGGCGGCCCTCATGTCCATCTTTAAGAAGATTTGGGAGAACGTGTGGAGCGCCCGCATGGAGTACATCTTGAACAATACTATTTTGGCGCTTCTTGATACCCCAGGGACTACGCTTCTCGGCGTGAACCGCATGCTGTCTGATAAAGATTACCGCTTGGAAATCGTGAAGAATATCCAGGATCCAATTGTGAAGCAGTTTTGGGTGCAGGAGTTTGCGGCTTATGACGCAAAGTTCGCGTCAGAAGCGGTGGCGCCTATTCAGAACAAGGTTGGCCAGTTCCTTTCCTCTTCCGTCATGCGCAACATCGTGGCGCAGGCGAAGTCTTCAATTAACATCAGACAGATGATGGATGAGCAAAAGATTTTTATTATCAACCTTTCAAAAGGCCGGGTGGGAGAAGATGCGATGCGTCTACTCGGGGGCATGTTGATTACAAAAATTCAGATTGCGGCCATGGAGCGAGTGGATATTCCTGAGAAGGAGCGCGTTGATTTTTACTTGTACGTGGATGAATTCCAGAATTTTGCCGTGGATAGTTTTGCGAGTATTTTGTCTGAAGCTCGCAAATACCGCCTAAACCTCATCATGGCGCACCAGTACATTGCCCAGCTGGATAGTTCAACCAGCACCGCTGTTCGTGACGCGGTGTTTGGTAACGTGGGTACGATTATTACCTTCCGCGTAGGCTCGCCAGACGCCATCTTCATGGAGAATGAGTTTATGCCGCGCTTCTTGCCGGATGACCTTATCAATCTCCCCAAGTACGGTATTTATTTGAAGCTCATGATTGACGGCGTTTCCAGTCAGCCGTTTTCCGCCTTTACCTTGCCGGCCATTAGCCAGAAGACAGACAGCTCGCAAAAAATTATCGAGCAATCTCGTGAACGTTACGCGGGTAACCGCGAGCAGATTGAAGAGCGCGTGTCGGTGTGGAGCGGATTTGGTGCCGATGTTGATGTGGAGAAGATGATTAAAGATGTGACGACCGCCAAGAAGGAAGCAAAGAAAGCGCGATTTGCGTTTGAATACGCCTGTACACGTTGTGGCAAGAGCTTCACGTTGCCCATCGAGCTCGACAAATCCCGGCCTATTTATTGCGAAGAATGCAAACCGATTATTGACGCTGAACGGCAAAAGTCTAAGGACAGAGGTGGTAAACGCTATGACGTTCCCGCACCAGTCGCATCACTCCCTGCGCCAAAGGTTGTTGACGGTGCATTGGTCGAAAAGCCAGCCCCCGCAGTTTCCCCGGCTTCACTCGACTCACTGAAACCCGCCGTTCCCGCTTCTGCTCCGGTCAGAGCATTGCCTGTTCCCTCGAGGGTTGCTGCGCCCGTTCCGGGCGCCCCGAGTGGTCTCACTGATTCCCAGAAGAAACGCCGCCGCAGAAAGAAGAAGCCTCAGGCTGTTGTTCCAGGCGCACCGGCGAGAGAACCGATGTCCGTTCCTCATCCTGTTTCACCGACCGCTCCGGTGGTACCTCGACCAACCCCAGTAACGCCACCCAAACCCGTTCTTCCCGGTGAGCGCATTTCGTTTGAAGAGTAAGTATGCCCATTCTTCATGCGATTATCCTTGGGTTAGTTCAGGGGCTGACGGAATTTTTGCCGGTTTCTAGTTCTGGTCACTTGATTGTTTTTCCGGAATTGCTTGGCTGGGATGTTTCGAGTGTGACCTTTGATGTAGCTATTCACGTGGCGACACTCGGGGCCATTGTTGTGGCGCTTAAAGACGACATAATAAAAGTTATTAAGGGCATAGTTAAAAATAACGAGAACGACAAATCGTTGGCCCTGAAGATCGTTGTCGCCACCATTCCAGCCGTAGTGATCGGCGGACTGTTCCATAACGCCTTCGAGTCTTGGCGGTCAATGACCGTCGTGGGCGCGATGTTGATTGTTTGGGGCGTGGTTTTGTTTGTGGCTGACGAGGTGGCCAAACGTACACCGCGAATGGTGCTCTTGACTGAAAAAATGCCTTGGTTGGCGGTTTTGTTGATTGGCTTGGCTCAGGTGTTGGCATTTGTGCCAGGTACATCTCGTTCCGGCGTCACTATGAGCGTTGGTCTATTAGCCGGCCTGTCAAAAGAAACGGCGGCTAAGTTTTCTTTTTTTCTGGCCATTCCGGCTATCCTGGGGGCGGGCGCGGTGACCTTTCTGGAGGTTCTTCAGAACGGTCTAGACGTGCCGATCCCGTCTTTGGTTGCTGGCTCAATTGCTGCCTTCGTATCTGGCATTTTTGCTATTAGATTCCTCCTTTTGATCATTAAGAAATGGTCATTTGCTCCCTTTGCCATCTATCGGGTAGTGTTTGGCGTGATTCTGCTTATTGTCTCAGTATTAAAGTATTAAAGCGTAAAGTGTTAAAGTCTGACGAATTGGCTTTAATACTTTAAAACTTTATTCTTTACTCTATGCTTAACCGAGAATCTGCTGTTTGGAAAGATTATGCTTTGCTCGACTCCGGTGACGGAGAAAAGTGCGAGCTTTTTGGCGGGGTGCTGATGGTTCGTCCTGAGCCACAGGCTCTTTGGCGAAAGGCGGATGCATCAAAGCATTGGCCCGAGGCGCATTTGGTTTACTCTCGTAAAGGTAAAGAAGGGGAGTGGCAGGTGAACAGCGAGGTGCCAGAATCTTGGGAGGTGAAGTGGGAGGATCTGACTTTTATTGTCAGACCGACTAACTTCAAGCACACGGGACTTTTTCCTGAGCAGGCGAGCAACTGGAAATATCTTCGCGAGAATATTAAGCCGGGCATGAAGGTTTTGAACTTGTTCGGTTACACGGGCGGCGCATCAGTTGCGGCGGCCTCGAGAGACGCCGAAGTTACACATCTCGACGCCAGCAAGCCGGTTGTCACCTGGACGAAGGAGAACCTGGAGGCTTCAGGACTTGGCGATAAAAAGGTTCGCCTCATTGTTGACGATGCTATTGCGTTTGTCGCGCGAGAAATTCGTCGAGGAAATGTCTATGATGCGATTCTGATGGACCCGCCAGCTTTCGGTCGCGGACCAGAGGGAGAGGTTTGGCAGTTTGAAACAAATCTTCCAGCGCTCATTGAGTCTTGCACGCAGATTCTGAATAAAGATCATGGATTGCTCCTCGTTAATGCTTATTCACTAGGTTATCCAGCGACGGCGATCGAAAACCTTGTGCGGTCGACAGTCCCGTTCGCCAAGAATATTGAGAGCGTCGAGCTTACTCTTAAGGAACAATCGGCGAGAGGATTTGAATTACCGACAGGTGTCGTCATCAGAGCTACTTGGTAATGTGGAGATTCTCTACGAAGATAACCACGTCATTGCCGTAAACAAGCCGCATGGCATGTTGACCCAAGGGGATGACACGAATGATGTTTCACTTTTTGATGAGGTGAAAAAGTTCATCAAAGAACGGGACCAGAAGCCGGGAAATGTTTTTGTTGGTCTTTTGCATCGGTTGGATCGACCAGTCGGCGGAGTTGTGTTGTTTGCAAAAACAAGTAAGGGAGCGTCGAGAATTTCCGAGCAGATTCGCAATCACTCTGTCGAAAAAGTGTACTGGGCAGTCGTTGAAGGAAAGCCGGAGCGACAAGCCGGCGAGGTGATTCAATGGCTCGTGAAGGATGAAGCCAAAAATATCGTGACGCCATTTGACCACGAGGTTACGGGGTCTTTGAAAGCCGAACTTGCCTATAAAGTTTTGAACACGAAAGAAGGGAGATCATTAGTTGAAATCCACCCTAAGACCGGCCGCCCGCACCAAATCCGCGTTGCCATGTCTTCACTCGGCACGCCGATTGTGGGCGATCTGAAATATGGTGCGAAGACAAAGCTGGAACATGACATTGCTTTGTTCGCGCGGTCATTTTCATTTGCTGGCCCGACGACGAAAGAGCGAATCACGGCGATTGCCGAGCCGACTTTGCCCGTTTTTGCGAATATGTAAAAAAACTCGCCGGCCCCCGAGAACGGAGGTCGGCGGACGAGGAGCTGATGTTACGTGAAGCGCACATGTAAAAATGTTGTTTCCAGCGGATGGTCGCCTTCGGCGATGAGCGCCCATTTCGCGGATTTCTCTCTCCAGGTGAGCCGATCAATCCGACGATCGAGGATCCGCTCCACGGACAGCCGGATCACGAGCTCGTGTCCATATCCCTGCGTCATGATTATATGGACGCTTTTCAGGTCACAGTAGACTCGTTCGGACGCGAGCCGTCCCACGCCATCGTGGCCAGATACCATGAGGGAGAGGAGACATCTGTGGAGGTCGTGTATGTCCTCTAATTCTTGTCTGCTGTCAGGATTCCCACGGACTAAGGCCTTAATAAACTGCTGTTCGGGGGCACTGAGCGGAAAGGCGGGCATGTATCCTCCGGGAAACGCCGCGAGTTTAGAAGATAATTAGTCACTTGTAAAGACTGGGTAATGTTGTAAAGTAATCAGTTATGGAAAATAATTCCAAAGCTAAAAGCCTAGAGCCCCGTCAAAGGGTACTCCTCGGCATGTCCGGCGGCGTTGACAGTTCAGTATCGGCTATTTTGTTATTGGAGCAGGGGTATGAAGTCATTGGGGGGTTCATGAAAAACTGGTCGGCTGGCGCTGGCACAGAAGAATGTGATTGGCGAGATGAACGAAGAGATGCGATGCGCGTGGCCGCGCAGCTGGGAATAGAGTTCCACACGTTCGACTTTGAGGACGAGTACCGCAAGCTGGTCTACGAATACATGATCAGCGAGTACAAGGCGGGGAGAACGCCGAATCCTGACGTGCTTTGTAATAAGTACATGAAGTTTGATTTGTTCTTGCGCGAAGCCGATAAACTCAGCTGTGATTTTATTGCCACGGGACATTACGCTCGAAAGACTGTCGACGAGAATGGTGTCGCGCATCTCTTGGCGGGTGTTGATGCGAACAAAGACCAAAGCTATTTTTTGTGTCAGCTAACGCAGGAGCAGATTTCGCGTTCCCTGTTCCCGATCGGTCATCTCGAGAAGCCGAAGGTGCGTGAGCTTGCGAAAGCTCATGACCTTGTAGTGGCTGATAAAAAAGATAGCCAGGGGATTTGTTTTATTGGACAAGTCACCATGAAAGACTTTCTAGCAGAGCGCATAACTCCGCACGAGGGAAATATTGTGACGACTGACGGAAAGATTATCGGTCAGCATCAGGGCTTCGAGTTCTATACCATTGGCCAGCGTGAAGGTCTCGGCATTGGCGGGGGAACGCCGCTCTATGTGGTTGAGCGTAAACCCGAGACGAACGAGGTGATTGTGGCCGTTGGCGATGAGGATCCGGCCTTGTATCGCTCGACACTAACTGCGACGGATATAACGGAAACTATCCCAGGGAATCTTAACAAGTACGCTGGTAAGAAAATTCAAGCTCGAGTTCGTTATCGCCAGCCACTCGCCGCGTGTTCGCTGACCTCAAGCATGCGACCCGCAACTATTTCCGTTCTGTTCGATGTTCCTCAAAGAGCGATTGCTTCCGGACAATTTGTTGCCTTTTATGATGGGGAAGAGCTTCTCGGTTCAGGTATAATTGCATAATCCTATGTTTACTTTTGCCATGTTGTTTACGGTCATCGGGTTATCTTTGTTCGAGGTTATCTCGAGCATCGACAATGCCATCATTAACGCCGAGGTACTAGGCGGGATGAGTGCAAAAGCTCGCCGGTGGTTTCTCTTTTGGGGCATCCTGTTTGCCGTTTTCGTTGTTCGCGGGACGTTGCCGTGGTTGATTGTTTGGGCAGCGACTCCCTCGCTTGGTTTGCTCGGTTCCCTGACCGCCACGTTCAGCAACGATCCAAGTGTCCATGCAGCTATCGAATCATCTTCGCCCATTTTGCTTATGGGCGGCGGAGTATTTTTGCTCTTCTTGTTTCTGCACTGGCTATTCCTTGAGCCGAAAACCTTTGGACTGCCCGGAGAAAAGTTTATTCTTCGTCAGGGGGTTTGGTTTTATGCGGCGGTTTCTATCGCCCTAACTTTGATCGTTTGGTATGCCATGGCCATTAACCCGATGCTAGCTTTTGGTGCAGTGGTGGGCTCAACCGCCTTCTTCATTACGCACGGCTTTAAACAGAACGCGGAAGAAGCCGAGAAAACACTCATGCATGGCCAGAATCACATGTCTGATATCAGCAAGATTCTCTACCTGGAGGTTATTGACATGACTTTTTCTATTGATGGTGTGCTCGGCGCTTTTGCTTTCACCATGGCCGTGCCGCTTATTCTGCTCGGTAATGGTATAGGTGCGATTGTTGTTCGTTGGATCACGGTTTCAAATATCGAACGCATCAAGAAGTACCCACTCCTGAAGAATGCCGCCATGTACTCCGTTTTGGCGCTTGGTGCCATCATGCTCGCCCACGCTTTTGGGGCCCACGTGCCAGAATGGCTGAGTCCGACCATTACTACTTTTATCATCGCCTTCTTCGTTTTACGATCATTTCAGACTAAGCCAAAAACAACTTAAAAAAATCGAGCCGCCGGTAGGGCGAGCTCGACGAATATTAGAACGGAACCGCCAGGTTGAGCCCCGGGTTTATTACCCAGAGATCTTCCCCGATCATGTAAGCACCCTGGCAGACCACGCTGACAGCCACTTCGTCCTTGAACAGGTAAGTGGCGCCGGGGCCAAAAGCCAGGACGGGAATGGTGCCCTCGCTCGTGGTGTCCTGCAGGAGCGCCGGGACAAGGTCCAGTCCGACATGCTCACTGACGGCGTAGTCGAACGTGGCGGTCAAGGCGAAGCCCCAGGCACCAGAGCCGGGCGCGGCTTCGATGGTGAGACTGGGAATGAAACCGAGATGCTCTGACAGCGGCAGGTATACGCTCGGACCGAAGTAGATGTATTTGGCCTCCAAGCCGTGTTTCAGCGTGACCACGCCAAATCCGCCGACGTTCATGCTCACGGGCAGTTTGGTAGGCTCTTCGGCGAGCGAGACAGACGCGAGGAGCGTCAAGAATACGGGGATCATCTTTACCTCCGGCGGAATAGTGGCAGAGCAGTCTTGACTCGTCAACAAAAAAACGCCCCCGCAGCGTTAGGTGTACGGGAGGCGTGGAGTTGCAGAACGATATCGATCAGGTTTTGGGCGGCGTGTGCGGCATCGTTCCTGCTAGGATTGCGTCGTAATGCTTGAGCCGGTAGTTAATAAGTTTTCGTTGTCTTATTAATGCCTTGCGGGTCGGCATTTTGATCGATCTTGCAGATCCGATTTCCTCAGCGGTCTCGAGCGGAGGAATGAACGGAATCTTGAGGGCGAGACACAGGTCTTCGGCGAACGTCAGATTGAGCGAAAGATTCATCTCCCGCAGGATATCCTTTACTTCACTCAACATTCCGCGGGTGAAGCCTTTGTTGTTGAGGAGTGTTTGCTCGGTTGTTCTTGCAAGGTCATAGACCCGCCAGATGGACTGACTCACGAGAAGCTCTGATGTTTTATCGGACAGCCCTATGCCGTCGGTACTTCTTGATAGGTGCCAGTATGCTCGTGTTCGCATTGCCTCTGTAAGCGTAAGAGTTGTCATGACCGCGCTCCCCATGTCGGAATCGACTGGTGATATTAGTGTATTTTTGCTATTTCGTCAATCTTTGCGTACACTTGCGCCTACTATGGTTCCCCAGGATCGCATCAGAAATTTCTGTATTATCGCGCACATTGACCACGGAAAGTCCACGCTGTCGGACCGGTTGCTTGAGATTACGGGAACTGTCGCGAGCCGGAACATGAAGGACCAGCTTTTGGATTCCATGGATATTGAACGTGAGCGGGGCATCACCATTAAGCTCGCGCCGGCTAGAATGAACTGGAAGAAGAATGATGTTGAGTTTACTCTGAACCTGATCGACACCCCGGGGCACATTGACTTCAACTATGAGGTTTCTCGATCGCTCGCCGCAGTAGACGGCGCCGTGCTTCTCGTCGACGCGACGCAGGGGGTTCAAGCACAAACCGTTGCGAACCTTTATTTGGCTATCGAGCAGAACTTGGAGATTATTCCGGTGCTGAACAAGATTGACCTTCCGGCCGCTGACGTACCGAGACGAAAGGCTGAACTGGTAAAACTGTTGGGTTGCAAAGAAGAAGACGTGCTGGCGGTTTCGGGCAAGACGGGGGAGGGAGTTCGCGAGTTGCTCGACGTGATCATTGATCGCATCCCGGCACCCGCCGGGGACCCGAGCGGCGCACCTCGCGCGTTGATTTTTGATTCTGCCTACGATGATTATAAGGGTGTGGTTGCATATGTGAGAGTTGTCGACGGCACATTCAAGAAGCGCGAAAAACTGCACATGAACGCTACGCAGTCTGACGGCGAAATTCTTGAGATTGGCGCACTCAAGCCAAAGTTTTTTCAGCTTGATGAACTCGAGACGGGGCAGATTGGGTACATCGTCACTGGTCTCAAAGACATTCGTGCGTGTCGCGTGGGAGACACCATTGCGCACTTGGGCGAGACCGCAAAGTCCCTCGACGGGTACCGCGAAGTAAAGCCAATGGTTTATGCCGGCGTTTTTCCGGCACAGGGAGATGAATATGGTGCGCTGCGGGACGCGATGGATCGCCTGAAGCTCAATGACGCCGCCTTGATGTTCGAGCCTGAACATTCGCCCGCGCTTGGCTACGGTTTTCGTTGCGGATTTTTGGGCATGCTCCACCTTGAAATCTTGAAGGAGCGCCTTTCTCGCGAGTACACGATCGATCTTATCGTCACTTTGCCGTCGGTTGCGTATCGCGTGTACATGGCCGGGACCGAGGAATATCGCGTCATCAAGGGTGCGCTCGACCTCCCAGATCCGTCGCATATTTCAAAGATCGAGGAACCGTGGGCGAAGGTCGACATTATTACGCCCGCTGACTATATCGGTAACGTGATGACCTTGTGTCAGGAACGCCGAGGGATCTATGTGAATACGGATTATCTCTCGGAAGGGCGCGCGATGTTGCATTACGAGTTGCCGTTGTCCGCGATCATTGTTGATTTCAACGACAGACTAAAGAGCGCGTCGAGCGGTTACGGCTCCATGAGCTACGAAATATTCGAATATCGAGTAGCAGACGTTGTGAAGCTCGACATCATGGTTGCTGATGACACCGTCGACGCCTTCGCCATGCTCGTGTACCGAGATGAAGCTGAGCCAGTTGGTCGCAAGGTGCTCGACATCCTCAAAGAAACCATCCCGCGCATGCAGTTCGTGATCAAACTCCAAGCTGCCGTGGGTGGCAAGATTGTGGCTGCCGAGAGAATCTCTGCGATGAGAAAAGATGTGACCGGCGACTTGTACGGCGGTGACTACACCCGAAAATTGAAGCTCCTCCAGAAGCAAAAGAAGGGTAAAGCTAAAATGATGGCCATGGGAGTAGGAAGCGTTGAGATCCCAAGTGAGGCGTATATGAAAGTACTAAAAAGATAGCCAATATTGGCTAATAAAAGCAGAAAATGGCTTGACAAAAGGCCATTTTTTTGCTATACTGAAATGGTTTTCTCACACCGTTTGGAGGTTCAAATGACCGCTTCAACCAAGCCCCGTTTGATCATCTTCTCCTCGATCGGCAACATCCCGCAGAAGACCGACAGGGATCTCAAGGAAGGCGACCTGAATTGCGCTGCGTGGCACATCAGCGATTGGCCGTTTGAGTGGTGGGCCATCGTGTACCGGCCCAAGACCAACGAGGTCTTCAGGCTCCACTGTTCCGACGGAGAAGACGGGGGCTACACCCCGGACCTTCCCAGCGGAAAGCTGCCGGACCATGTCATCATCCCCAAGCAGAAGCCGCGAAAGTACTGACCGCACCCCGAAGAGCCCACCGGCCTTCGCGGTGCGGTTCTTCTTTTTCATCCACCACCCCTCTACCATCGATGGGGCAATTTCGCTACCATGTCGGAATGAAAATCTCGAAAAAAACGATACAGAGATTCTGGGCGGTTATTGCGGGGTTGATTTTGGTTTCTATGCTGGTGTCCATGGTGGCTTTTGGTTTTTAGCATGAAAAAGATTTGGGATATTAAGCCGAGGACGGAGGTTTCTTTGCTGCAGCAGATTCTCGTGAACCGAGGAGTCCCCGCGACGAACGTCGAGGAATTTTTAGTGCCAAATTTTGAGCGTGACACCCACTCTTTTGATAAATTTACGAAGATGCCAATTGCTGTTGCGAGACTATTCGACGCGCTGGCGAATGAGGAGAAGATTGTGATTCATGGTGATTACGACGCTGATGGCGTGAGTGGGACGAGCCTTTTGTATGCGGCTATTCGGGACATTTGCAAGGCTCTCGAAATCCCTTTTATGGTCGAGGCTTTCCTGCCTGACCGCGAGAAGGATGGCTATGGAGTAGCGATGCACAATGTCGAAAGATTTGCGCGCGAGGGGGTCCGCCTTCTGATTACTGTTGATTGTGGTATCGCGAACGGGCTTGAGCTTGGACGGGCGCATGAACTCGGCGTCGACTCTATAGTCTGTGACCACCACCAAATGGGCGATCATTTCCCAGAACACTCGATTATTCTGCACCCGTTGGCGCCGGGGGAGACGTATCCGAATAAGACGCTGTGCGGAACCGGCGTAGCGTATAAGTTTGCGTGTGGCCTTATTAACGAGGCACGAAACCATGGCGCCGACATTCCTGAAGGCTACGAAAAGTGGATGCTCGACCTAGTAGCAGTCGCGACTGTCACCGATGTCATGCCATTAATCGGCGAGAACCGCGCGCTCGAATTTTTCGGTCTCAAGGTTCTGCAGAAGACTCGCCGACCTGGACTGAAGGCGTTGATCGACAGCACAGGAACGGAGCCGGCGGATATAGACACTCAAGCTATCGGATTCCGGATCGGACCTCGCTTGAACGCAGCCGGAAGACTTTCGAGTGCTAAGATTGCGTTTGATGCGCTTTCGGCGGATACGTTCGAGGAAGCTGCGGCGCCGGTTGTCCGGCTCGAAGCACTGAATAAAGAACGGCAAGCGTTGTTTGCGGAGATGTATAAGATTGCGAAGGAGCAGGTGAAGGGGCATGGCGACGCCATGCCCGTACTTGTGGTGCATTCTGAGGGTTGGTTGCCAGGTATTGTCGGGCTCATCGCAGGTCGATTAGTTAGCGAATTTGGGAAGCCAGCCTTTGCGTTTACAAATGTAGGCGAGCACGTTGTTGGCTCTGGCCGTTCGCTCGGCGGATTGCATTTAGTTGAGGCGATGAACTCATGCGGCGATCTTTTTGTGAAGAAGGGCGGACATCCGCAGGCGTGTGGCTTGACGTTACACTCGACGGAAACGGTCCCGTTATTTAGAGAACAGGTGAACACGTTTGCGCGTGCGTATTTTGGCGAAGTAGGACCCGTCGACAAGCTGTTGATCGATGCCGAGGTTCCACTGGCCGAAGTGACCTTCGAACTCCTCAAGATGTTGAACTCATGTCAGCCGTTTGGGGAGGGGAATAGACCACCGGTGTTTTCAGCGACCAAGCTTAAAGTCCGCGAGGTTATGCCCATGGGTGCCACGGGTGCGCACGTTCGCCTTAATGTGAATGACGACGTCGGCCTCCCGTTCAAGCTCGTGGGATTCTCCATGGGCCATCTTCTTGGCACTGTGAAGATCGGCGACACCATCGATGTTGCCTATGAAGCGGGGGAGAACGAATGGAATGGGCGCAAAGAGGTACAATATCGGATAATCGATGTGAATATATGTTGAAACCGGTGATCATTTACGCAGACGGAGGAGCGCGAGGAAATCCGGGACCAGCGGCTGGGGCCGCGGTGTTATTTGAGAAGAACGACGACGGCTCACGCGGGCAGCGGGTTGCTGAGGCTTGGAAATATTTTCCGCATGCCACGAACAATGTAGCCGAATATACGGGAATTATCGTCGGTCTCCAGAAGGCTCATGAGCTTGGCTATAATGTTGTCGAGTATTTTCTTGATTCAGAACTCGCCGTGAAACAGCAGCTTGGCATCTATCGAGTTAAAAATCCCGAACTCGCCAAGTTATTTCTTGAAATCCACAATCTGAAAACCCATTTTCGCAGCGTAAAGTTCACGCACGTTCGCCGAGAATACAATACGGAGGCTGATGCGGTCGTAAATAGAGTCATCGATGAAAATGTGCTATAATTTCACCATCTATGGCCCTCTTTGGCGGGAAGAAAGCTGAACCGACAAGTCAAGGTTTGCTTGGCGTTGATTTGGGTACGGCAGGCATGAAAATTGTGGAGCTCGCGCCAGCAGAAGGTGGACGCATGAAGCTTGTAACGTATGGATACGCGGAACCGTCTGTCCCGGTGGGCGCTCGTGCTACGCCTCTTGATGATCTTCCAAAGACGGAAGCAGTTTTGAAGCGTATTTTGGCAGAAGGCGGGTTTACAGCTAAGCGGGCGGTGGCTGCCTTGCCTACCACGAACGTTTTTCACGCAATTATTTCTATTCCCGTGCCGAAGAATCCGAAAGAAGAATTAAAGGGACTCATTGAGCAGCAGTCCCGCAAGCTGTTGCCGCTCCCGCTCGAAGAGATGGTGCTCGATACGAATGTTCTCGATAAGCATTTATTGACTGAAACTATTTCGCCAACTGCGGTTCAGTCTGCGCAGACCGGAGTGACGGGAAATGGCATGGAAACTAAGTTCATGCGCGTCCTCATCACGGCTGCACCGAAGACACTGGTGGCGTC
This sequence comes from Patescibacteria group bacterium, assembly GCA_041659765.1. Taxonomy (NCBI): domain Bacteria; species Patescibacteria group bacterium. The sequence continues at coordinate 280,398 of JBAZXR010000001.1, forward strand.
TTACGTTACTTTGTTTAAGGACCTTGGAATCGAGCTCATGTCGCTCGAAACTGAAACTTTCGCCATGACTCGCTCACTGGTGGGCAAAGAAAAGTCGCACGTGTTGCTTGTTGATGTTGGAGCGGAGCGCTCTAACTTGGCCATTGTCGACCAGGGTATCCCGCTTCTAACTCGAGTGATTAAGGGCGGTGGGAACGCGATCACTCAGGCATTGTCGCAAACTATGGGTATAGGATTTGATGAGGCTGACGCTATGAAGCGTGATTTGGGATTTGCGGCTGACGGGAAACTTCCGCTGCCGATTCTTGAAGCTTTGAAACCGATCGTGCATGAAATTCGTTACGCCCTTGGGCTGTACGCCGAACAGGTAGGGGGCTCTGCTAAACCAGTTGAAAAGATTGTGGTGACAGGCGGCTCGGCTCACTTGCCTGGACTTAGCCAGTATTTGACGCAGTCGCTCAACATGAACGTGTACTTGGGCGACCCGTGGGCCAGAGTGCTGGCGCCGGCTGGGTTACGAGGTATCCTAGAAGAGATCGGGCCGAGATTCTCTGTGGCTGTTGGCTTAGCTGAACGGCTAGAGGAGAAGATTTAGTATGGTCACAAAACCTTCCGTCATGTTTGTCATGGGGGATCAGAAGCTACGAGCCATTTTGATGGCTCGTTTTGAGCGTGAAGGCTGGCAGGCTGACGGAGCTGACGACCGCGTGGAGGGCGAGCGTAAATCCGTCAGGCTTCGCCCAAAGATTTTTGCTCTAGAATGGTTTGAGGGGGCTGAACCGATGAAGAAGTTGTTAAAGCATTTTCGCTCCTTGCCTACCTTGCACACGGCGAAAATAATTTTCTTCCTTAAACATCCGTCGCGCGAACGTGTTGATGAAGCTCGCTTATCAGGGGCCGATGGCGTTATGCTATGGGGGAGCTTGTCCCCACGGGAGGTTATAAAATCGTTTTCTAAACTTTTATCGGTATGAGCAAAGTAGAATTATTGACCGTGGGGTTAGTTATAGGTGTCGTGGGTATAGCCTCCGGCTTGTCTATCATGAACGCGCGTTCACATGCTCGTGATATCGCCCGCCTAGCCCACGTGCAGGAGATCGGCATCGGACTTGAGCTCTATTTTAATCAGCGCGGTGCTTACCCGGTAGCGCAGGGTGTGACCGCGCTTGGCCAGCCCACCACTGCTTGTTTGTCTGAGGACGGTTTCTCCGGACCATGTTCGGCCGGGAGCGTCCAAGCGCCGTATATTGAATTTATTCCTTCGCCGACCGCTACCGGTCTGGCGGGAAAATCGTCGTGCGCGGGGCTAAAGAACGCTTACTGTTACGCCACTGACGGTACTACTTACCGCGTGCAATTTGAGCTTGAGGCAGCAAATAAATTGATCGGTTTAGTTAAAGGTGCTAATTGCGCCACAGAATCCGGCTTCAAGCCGGGAGCCTGTCAGGCCTACTAAAATTATGACTATTGCTCTTTTGACTTTGGCCGCGGGAGTGCTTGGCTTGTTTCTGGGGGCTATTCTGAACGCTAAGATTTTGCGTTCAGAGGAGTCTATGGAGTTTACGAGCGAGCGAAAATGCGGCTTGTGCGCCGTGTCTTTATCTCATAGCGAGATGTTGCCGATTGTGGGCTACCTGGCCATGAAGGGCCGGTGCAAGAAATGTAAATCTGTGGTGCCTTGGCAGTATCCAGCAACGGAATTAGCTATTGGTATTCTCTTCGCACTCTTTGCGGCTCGTGCCTTGTTGCATGTCGAGCTTCCCGACTTCGTAACGGCAAATGAAACCGGTGTGTTGTTTTTGCGCGATGCCATCATGATCCTCGCCCTGTCCTTAGTCTTCATGTTTGATTTCAGGGCTTCAGTCATTCCTGATCGCGTGACCATTCCAACTATCATCATTGCGATCATCATGAATCTCTGGCTCGGTATGGATCCGGTGATGATGTTGCTCGGCGGTTTGATCATCGGCGGGTTCTTCGCGGTTCAGTATCTCTTGTCTAACGGTCGCTGGGTTGGCGGGGGAGACGTGCGCATGGGCTTGCTGATGGGCTTTTTGCTCGGCCCAGTGCTCGGCGTGGTCGGTCTTTTCTTATCTTATGTGTTCGGCGCGCTGATTGGAATCTTCCTATTGACCGTTAAAAAACGTGAGCTTGATAGCCACGTTCCCTTTGGCACATTCCTTGCTCTCGCCACTTTCGTCTGCATGCTCTACGGCGAGCGATTGCTCAACTGGTACATGAGCATGTTCAGCTAACACTAGAAGAAAAGATACTCAATGATGCTCCGGCGAATTTTTTTCTTGGTGTTTAATTTTTTACTTTCGAGTCGTCTCTCTTTCGAGCCTCTCGTCGGTTTTGTCGGCACACGAACTTTGAGTGGTAGTAGGGCTTTTTCTACTAGACTATCTAACTTTTTAATCACTCGTTCTTTATTTTGCAATTGCGAGCGAGTTTCATCGGATTGTAAAATAACTTCATTTTTCCAGGTGAGGTAGGGGGCGAGTTCTTTGGTTAGCCTAATCTTTTCATCGGTTGAATAGGCCCGGGAACCCCAAATATCCCAACGGAGTTTGGCTTTGGAGGAAACTTTATTCACGTTCTGTCCTCCGGGACCGCTAGAGCGGGCAAATGTAATTTGGAGTTCATGCATGGGCACCGGCATACGGGGAAAGTATACCCTTCATTGCCTTGAAAAATGAAACGAATTGCAATCTTTGATCCTTCAGCATTTTTTTCCCCTCGTCTGTCAGTTTGTAGTAGCGTCGAGGCTTTGATGTAACAGTAGATTTAAAAGAACTGTAAACCAGCCCCTGATCTTCTAGTCTGTAGAGTAGGGGATAGATAGTTCCTTCTTTCAAATCAAACGCGCCATCAGTTTTGAGTTTGATGTTCTGGATAATCTCGTAGCCATACGACTGCCCTCGCGAAAGGGTTTCGAGCACTACAAGATCAAGTGCGCCTTTTAGTATTTCTTTTGAGAATTTCATAGAGTTTCCTTCGAAGGAACCGTGGAGGAAAGAGGAAAAAGCCAGCAATACCGCACCAGAGGATGCCTGTAAAGATAGGAAGTAGTGTATTCAGCCCAGCGGACAAGAGGGATTGCATGAAGGGCATTCGGAGGAAGAACGTGGGGACGCCGGTTCGATGGAAGAGAAGATAGAGAGGAGCGAGGATAATAAGCCATGGCACCATGAAAATTGAGGACCCGATATTGCTCAACGTGTGCTGAAGATTTTGAAAGGTACCTGCATTGGCGTCATATGTCGTATGCGGCAATGCTTGAAACTGGGTGAAGAGAAAAGCGACAGTTCCGATAGCGATCATTGCGACAATTTTTCGGTTACGCCTCGGACGAGCGTAGACATTGAATGTCTCAGCGAGTTCGGAGGAGTTGCCGACGGAGGCGGGGTCTCCCGAGTCTTCTATATGATCTGAAAGTTCCTGAAGATACCTGCTCTGCCTGGCGTCGGAAACTAAGTCCCGGGTGTCTAGTGTGTCTTTGGGCATAGAAAAAAAGTGCTATGTAATACATACTATGTATCACATAGTATCTTTTTGGCTACCGCGTTATACACATCCCTCTGCTCCGTTCGCGTTTCTCCTCCTTTCTCAGGAGGAGTGAGAGGAGGTTCAGTGGGTCGACCTCTCCCTATTAAAAGGTTTCAGGATTTGATACTATCTCAGCATTGTATATGACGAAACCAGAGGCTAAAGAGCGTATTGCCAAGCTCCGAGAGGCGATTAATAAATACCGCTACGAGTACCATGTACTTGATAAGCTTAGTATTTCTGAGTCTGCGCTTGATGCTTTGAAACATGAATTGAAACAGCTCGAGGACGAGCATCCAGATTTGATTACGGCTGATTCGCCAACCCAGCGTGTGGCGGGCGCCGCGCTTGATAAGTTTTCTAAGATTGAACACGTGACACCCATGTTAAGCATGGAAGACGTTTTTACTATTGCTGAGTTTGAAGATTGGGCCAAGAGAATCACTAAGCTTGAAGAGGGTAAAGAGCAGGAGATGTACTCCATGTTGAAGATCGACGGCTTGGCTGTCTCGCTCGTATACGTGGATGGTCAGCTGGTTTCTGCCGCCACGCGTGGTGACGGCAAGATTGGCGAGGATGTGACGCTGAACGTGAAGACTATTGAAGCGGTGCCGTTGTCGATTGATGCAAGGGGACGCGTCGAAATTCGCGGTGAAATCTTTATGCCTCGCAAGGCGTTCGACAAGATGAATGCTGAGCGAGCAAATAAGGGAGAAGAGACTTTTGCGAACCCGAGAAACGTGAGCGCGGGCAGTATTCGACAGCTCGATCCACGAGTGACGGCCAGCCGGCCGCTCGATTTTTTTGCGTGGCAGGTGCTCGATGGAGAAACGAAGACACAAGTCCAATCAGTCGAGAAATTGCATGAGTTTGGTTTCAAGACATCTCCCGGTGAGCTGACCAAGACGGTCGTGGATGTTGAGAACTTCTATAAAAAGATGCAGAAACAGCGCGAGAAGCTAGACTATTGGATTGATGGCGTGGTGGTTAGAGTGAATGACCTCGACGTTTTTAGGAAACTTGGCGTAGTTGGTAAAACTCCGCGCGGCATTATTGCTTTTAAATTCCCGCCAGAAGAAGCGACAACTATTGTCGAGTCTGTTGATTGGTTTGTTGGCCGGACAGGTTCGCTTACGCCCGTGGCCAATGTTCGAGCTACGTTCATTGCCGGGACAACGGTGACGCACGCCACGCTCCACAATGCCGACGAGATCGAACGGCTCGGTCTGAAGACGGGCGATACAGTTATTCTGACTAAGGCCGGAGATATTATCCCGAAGATCGTGAAGGTGCTTACCGAGCTTCGTACGGGGAAGGAACTGCCCATCGAAATTCCTGAAAAGTGTCCCGTGTGCGGTTCGCCCATTGAGCGACGCGAGGGCGAAGTTGCTTATTACTGTACGAACAAAAACTGTTTTGCCATGGAAGAGGAAAATCTGGTTCATGCGGCTAAAGCTTTTGAGATTGACGGACTCGGCTGGAAGATTATTGAAAAATTGTTGACGGCCGGGCTAATTAAAACTCCGCCGGATATTTTCCGCTTAAGTGCGGACGATCTGATTAATGTTGAAGGATTCGCCGAGCTGTCCTCGAAAAAACTCTATGACCAGATTCAATCCAAGAAAGAAATTGATCTAGCCGACTTCATCGTCGCCCTTGGCATCAGACATGTTGGCGAAGAAACGGCGTTCTCGCTCGCGACTTCATTCGGTTCGATCGACAAACTCGCGGCGGCTTCGAAAGAAGAACTAGAGAACGTGCCAGATATTGGCGGAGTGGTAGCCGAATCTATCGCTGAATTCTTTGGGAGTGATCGAGGCAAGCAAATGCTCGAAGACTATTGGGCTGTCGGCGTGACGGTTTCGAAAGCCAAAGCAATCAAGCGAGTGCTCGACGGCAAAACATTCGTGATCACCGGAACCCTCGAAAAACTTGGTCGCGAAGAAGCGAAAGATACCGTTCGGATGCTTGGTGGTGGTGTCTCCGAATCCGTCAGCAAAAAGACTGATTACGTAGTAGTTGGCGAAAATCCTGGCAGCAAAGCGGCTAAAGCTGAGGAACTTGGCGTACAGATATTGTCGGAATCTGAGTTTTTGCGTATGGTAGGCCGGAATTAGAACATTATGGATATTGATATTTCCCACGTAGCCAAGTTGGCGAGACTTAAGCTAACTGAAGCCGAGCAGAAGACACTCGCCGAACAGTTGCCGGGTATTGTTGACTACATTGCCAAGCTGCAAGAAGTGAATACTAATGATATTGACGCTCGGGCGTATCTGACAGATGCGACGAATGTTTTTCGTGAGGACGAAGTTGTTTCGACTATCGAGGAACGCGATGCAGTTGTGGCTGGGTTCCCAAAGAAAGGAGGAAACGCGCTTGAAGTACCCGGTGTTTTTGAAAAGTAAATTATGGATGCTTTTAAAACGGTACGAGAAATTCGTGACGCGATTCGGGATGGGAAGCTGACGGCTGTTGAAGCTACAGAGTCAACCTTAGCAGATATCAAAAAGCGTGATGGCGAAATTCACGCATTCTTGGAGTTGTTTGAAACAGACGCGCTTGCCCAGGCTAAGAAGATAGATGAGTTGAAGAAAAATGGGGAAGTCTTGCCGCCCCTCGCTGGTGTTCCGGTCGCAATCAAAGACAACATGCTCTACAAGGGGCATACGGCAAGTTGCGGTTCAAAAATTCTCGCCGAGTACAAGAGCGCGTACACCTGTACCGCTGTTCAGAGACTTGTCGATGCGGGCGCGGTGATTATCGGTCGTACAAACATGGACGAGTTCGCCATGGGATCGTCTACGGAGACGAGTGCCTTTGGAAATACGATGAACCCATGGGATAAGAAGAAGGTTCCTGGCGGTTCGTCTGGTGGTTCAGCTGCTGCCGTGGCTGCAGGCTTTGTCCCGGCCTCCCTCGGTTCTGATACGGGTGGTTCGATCAGGCAGCCGGCGTCACTCACGGGTATTGTTGGCCTGAAGCCAACGTACGGTCGAGTTTCGCGTTATGGTGTAACAGCGTTGTCATCCAGCCTCGACCAAATTGGTCCATTTGCTCATACCGTTGAAGATGCGGCGATGATTCTTGAGGCCATAGAAGGACGCGATGAGCATGATGCAACAAGTGTCGACCTTGAAGAAACGACTGTTGGTGAATTGTTGACCCCGGACTTCAAGGGCTTGCGAGTTGGCGTACCGAAAGAATATTTTATTGACGGGATGGACGAGGATATCGCTAAACTGACACGCGAGGCTATAGAAGTGTTTAGAAAAGGGGGAGCTGAAATTATCGAGATGTCTCTGCCACTTACGCCTTACGCCTTGCCAACATACTACATCATTCAGCCAGCTGAAGCGTCGAGCAACTTAGCTAGGTTTGACGGCATGCGTTACGGCACTCGCGCACCTGGGACGCTTGAGGAAAGTTATTTGAACGCTCGTGGTGATGGCTTCGGCGCAGAGGTCAAACGACGTATCATGCTCGGCACGTTTATTCTGTCCGCCGGTTATTTTGACGCCTTTTACAAGAAAGCCCTGGCTGTAAGAACTGCTCTCAGAAAAGAATTTGATGAGGCTTTCAAGCAGGTCGACGTGATCATCGGTCCAACCTCGCCAACTGTTGCTTGGAACTTGGGCGAGAAGTTCAATGACCCGCTGGCTATGTACTTGGCCGACATCTTTACGACTGCTGGGAACATTGCCGGTATTCCCGGAATTTCGATTCCTTGTGGTTTTGCGCATGATCTTCCGGTAGGTCTCCAGCTCCAGGCCAAACCTTTTGGCGAAGCTGTCCTCTTCCGCGCCGCCGCCGCCTACGAGAAACAGACTGGCTGGAATAAATACTATCCAAAAGCATGATTCCCTTTATTGAGTGGCACACAATCCAGTTTGGCCCAATAACCCTTCAAGTTTGGGGATTATTCGTGGCTCTTGGTTTTCTGCTTGGTGGGTACATGGCGGCCCGCATGGCAAAGGCCCGGGGGGAGAATCCGAACGTGGTGTATGAGCTTGGGCCGTGGTTGATTCTCGCCGGACTAGTCGGCGGCAGACTGGGCGACGTACTGTTATATCGTCCCGGCTTCTACCTTCAGAATCCGCTCGAGATCATCATGTTGTGGCACGGGGGAGCGAGTTTTTTTGGCGGATTGATTGCGTGTATTGCCGTGATCGTTTGGTATCTGCGTAAGAAGCAGCTCGACTTCTGGAAGTACGCTGATGTCATGGCGTTTGGTTTGCCATTTGGTTACGCGCTCGCGCGGGTTGGCTGCTTTCTCATCCATGACCATCCAGGGACAGCGACTGATTTTATCCTTGGCGTGAGATATCCTGACGGCATTATTCGCCACGATCTAGGTCTTTACCACATGATCGACGGCGCAATCCTCGGCCTCTTGTTTTTGTGGCTCTCGCGGAAACCTCGTCCGGTGGGTATGTACCTGGCGACATTTACAGTATGGTACGGCGTCACCCGTTTCTTTTTAGATTTTCTCCGCGCCGCCGAAACCATGTATCTTGGTCTGACTCCCGCGCAATATCTTTCTATCGGCCTCGTTATTTTTGGCGTCTGGCTTTTCCGACGCATGTGGACAACGTCGTTCGTGAACGACGTTGTGGATAACACATAGCTCGAAAACTTCCTAGATAAAGTAAACTTGGCCGGTATGAATGAACAAATCCAGCCACAGCCAGCTCCTCAGGTCCCACAGACAGCAAACGGTTTCTTTGATGGAAACCCACGCACCATGTACGCGTTCGGTTTGGTGACTGGTCTTGCCTTGGCACTTCTTTTAAATAATTTTACGGGCATCTCCTTGGCCTCTAACGGCGCACGCACTCCGCTCCCCAGCACTCCGCCTTCCCAGCAGGATCCTGGTACCCCGCCAGCCGCCGGTCCGCTGGCTGCAGTTCAGCCGAACGAGCACATTAAGGGCGATTTGAAGAAAGCTAAGGTGCTCGTTGTTGAGTATTCCGATTTCCAGTGCCCATTCTGTGGGCAGCATCATCCGTCACTTCAGCAGATGGTGTCTGACTACGGCGATCAAGTGGCCTGGGTTATGCGCAACTTCCCGCTCACGAGCATTCATCCGAATGCCGTGCCGGCAGCTAACGCCGCAGAATGTGCTTCAGAACAGGGTAAATATTGGGAATTCGGCGACGTACTCATGGAGAACCAGACTTCACTTAGCGACGACTACTACAAGACAGTTGCTGGTAATTTGAAGTTGAACATGAAGAAGTTTAATGACTGTTACGCCAACAAGAAGTATCAGTCAGTAATTGATGCCGATGTGGACAGCGGCAGCGTGGCCGGCGTCAATGGCACTCCAGCCACCTTCATTAACGGTCAATTAGTTTCTGGTGCGGTTCCGTACTCAACACTCAAGTCAATGATTGATGCTGAGTTGGCAAAATAAAGTTATTAAATAACTACAAAAACATCGAGCCTAGCGCTCGATGTTTTTGATTTAGCCGAATAATTTTGCGAAGAGACCCTTTTTAGCTTTTTTTACCTGTTGATTCGTTCGGTTATCCGTTTTGGCTTCGTGATTCACCCAGCCATTAATTCTTGCCATCTCTTTCTCAATCGTTGGCCCGTCATATTCGCCGGAGTGGGCGTGGCCCTCACCGTAGCTAGGTTTCTTTTGGTCTAGATGCAGATTAAATGAAACCGATGACGCGTCGCCTTCAACGTATAGGTGGAAGCGCGGATAGAACTCCGGAGTCAGACGGATAACAAAACTTTCCTCGCCAGTTTGCGGGTCACGGAAAGGGGAATAACCAGCCTTGCGTAGGACGGCGAGGGGATTTTGAACGACGGTTGCAGGGTAAGCTTTTTTCATACTGCTGAAATATATCACCAGAAAGGATTGTAGACACGTGCGGAGGCTGGTACAGTTCCTCCGTTATTTTTTTCTTTTTTGTATGCGCAAGCAATCAGTTGATACATATTTGAAGACGGCGGGAGCTGTCACCATGGCGGCGTTGGTACTTATTGGCGCCGGCTGCGCCGGGAACGCTCCGGTAGTTACAGAATCAACCGTACAGGAGGTAGCTGAAGGAGAATCGCCTTTCGAGCCAGTTGCCACGCCCACGGACAAACCGGCGGTTGTTTCTAATGTCTACAAGAATGGAACTTATACCGCTGTTGGCAACTACAATTCGCCGGCCGGCTCTGAAGAAATCAAGGTGACCATTACGCTCAAAGAGGACATTATTACTGATGCTACCGTGGTAGCCATGGCGACTAACCCAAAGTCTGTCTTCATGCAGGGGCGTTTTATTGAAGGCTACAAGACGCTCGTGATCGGGAAGAAAATCGACGAGGTACAATTGACCGTTGTTTCAGGTTCTTCATTGACCCCAAAGGGTTTCATAGAAGCATTGGCAGAGATTAAGGCGCAGGCCAAGGTCTAATATGATTGAACGGTTCGAATTCGACGCGATCGGGACCCACTGGACCGTTGATATTTTGGGCGAAATCACTTCAGACGCGCTGACAGAGCTGAAACGTCGAATCGCAGAACGGATCGAAACATTCGATCAAACATATTCGCGTTTTCGGGATGATTCGCTCGTCACGCAGATAGCAAAAAAAGAAGGGGTGTACGCCTTCCCAAGGGATGCGAAGCCTCTTTTTGCTTTGTACGAGCAGGTGTATCGCTCGACGAACGGACACGTTACGCCGCTCATTGGCCAGGTGCTCGTGGACGCCGGCTATGATGCGCAGTATTCATTAGTTGAAGGCACACTGACGAGTCCGCCGCCTTGGGAAGATGTTATGAAGTTCGATCCTTCCAATAATCATCTCGTGGTCATGCATCCCGGCGTACTCCTTGATTTTGGCGCGGCGGGCAAGGGCTACCTTATAGATATTGTTGGCGAGCTCATTGAGCGCGAAGGATTCCCGGCCTACATGATTAACGCGGGCGGCGACATTCGCCACCGAGGAGCTGAAGCGATTCGCGTAGGACTTGAACACCCCGACAGACTGGACATGGTCATCGGCACAGTGCTGATCCAAAACCAAAGTATTTGTGGTTCAGCTGGTAATCGCCGGACGTGGGGGAGGTTTCATCACATCATTGACCCGTTTAAGCTTGAAAGCCCGCGCCACATTATTGCGATTTGGACGCTCGCGAGTTCCACCCTCCTCGCCGACGCGATGACGACGGCCTTTATGTTCGCCGATGCCGACGTTTTACGACGCGAGTATCCGGTGGGTTATCTCATCATGTACGCGGATTACACTTTCAAATATTCTTTCGGTTTCGAGCCCGGTATTTTTGCGGAATAAAACAAAAACACCCGCATCTTGTGCAAGTGATTTTATGGTCGGGCTGGCGGGACTCGAACCCACGGCCTCTTCGTCCCGAACGAAGCGCGCTACCAACTGCGCTACAGCCCGTCGATGAATCAATATATAAATCAATGGCGGAAGGGGCGAGATTCGAACTCGCGGTGAGTTTCCCCACACACGCTTTCCAAGCGTGCGCACTAGGCCACTATGCGACCCTTCCGTATTTTTTTCTCAATGGTCGGGCTGGCGGGGGTTGAACCCACGACCTCTTGCACCCCATGCAAGCGCGCTACCACTGCGCTACAGCCCGTCTGTAGAACGGCCATAGAGTACCGTATCTTTTCTGCAGGCGCAAGAACGACGTTCTTGTCGTTTTTCTTGTATACTAGGATCAACTTATTGATCATCATCTGTATGCCTGAAGGAATGGGCTCGCCGGAGAGAAAACTGTTTGATCCCGCAAAGAAGGTCGAGAACAAGGCTTCTTTTGCGGCCATGAATAAAGAACTGGGGGTGAGGCCGGCCGTTGAGGCTGCGGGCAGATGGAAGAAGGTTGATCGTTCTGAAAAGAAAGCGGAAGTCGTTCCAGTCCAAGAGTTAGCTCAGGATTCGTTGTCAGAAGATGACATTGGGACGGATGAACAAGAATTAGCTGTAGAGAATAAAGAAAATGAAGCTGACGCGCTGTTGGATCAATGGGTCGATTATTTATCTGATCCGGGGGTTAGCATGATGTCAGAGTCGGGTAAGGTGTTGGTTGACGTCCAGAAGCTTTATGATCTGGGACTGACCGAGAAGAGCTTGGGCGATATTCGGAAGAAAGCTGCGGCCAGAAGCGCCCCAGTCAAACGTGACGTATACGGACAGGCCGGACAGGAGAAGGCCGCATAACTACGGGTAAATAAATAATTTATGCAGAAGACAAAACACGCTGAACGAGGGGATAACCGTGAGACACTGGTCGAACATCGCGACACTTATGAACAGTGGCGCGAGCTTTTGGTTGCTGAGCACATTCTGTCTGAAAACGGTCTGATTGATGTTGAGCTGCTCGAAAAGAAACACCCGAACGTGCTCGATAAGAACCAAATTATTTGGCTTGAGGCCATGCAGAAGGGCGAGATTATTGAAGAGGGGGACGACGTTGAACTGGACGATCCCGAGGCTGTCGAAGAAGCCCAACCAGTGACTCCTGTTAAACAGCCGGCTGAAAACCGTGAACCCGAACCTGAACCAGAGGCTGCTGAAGATGAGTCTGTCGAAGAAGTTGATAAGGATCTAGCTCTGCCGCCTGTGCCTAAGAAAAATCGCAAGGCAAAGGCTGAGGCTGAGCGGACTTATAAAATTGGCGATGTCTTTAAAATTCAAGTTGAGGCGGGCAATGCACCGGAAGAGGTGACCGTGACAAAAATAACTAGGGACGCAATTCATTTGGCCCCTTCTGAAGATGATGAGTCCGAGTATTCAGTTCGCCCTGAGGAGTTAGCGGAGATGATCGTTTCATAGCTGTCTATGATGGGCGAACGCCGGCAAGAATCAGCTCCGCCAATGTCTGAGCGTGAAGCTCGGAAGGTTAAGCTTGGAGAAAAACTGAAGCAGTTGTACGCGGAAGAGGACGCATATAAAGAGCATGGTGATGCTGGCGAATTAGCTACGGTTGAGGATGAAATTCAGAATGTTCAGCTAGAGATGGATGATGTCCCCAAGACTAAGTGGGCCGAGATTAAGGCTAATGCCCGAGCAAAGGATAAGGCTGAGGTCAGGCGGATCATGGGTGATCAATATATTCCTGAACACACCATTTCTGATAGACCTATTTCTGAGTTAGCTGGAGAAGCGGCGGCCGATGTAGAGCAACGGGAAAACGAAGAGATTCTTTTGGATCCTCGCGAGATGTTTGCTGATGCGGCTGATGCCGATGAGCGTGGGGAGTCAATCACTGGAGTTGGATCAACCGAATACGCGTCACTCAAGCGCGCTGATCGGGAAGCCAGAGTAGCGGTGCTGAAGAAAGCGGTTGAGAAGATGTTCAAGGAAACAAGTACCAAGAAGGTTGCTTGATACGTCGTTCGCGAACGACGTATCTTGACACTATAAACTGGCAGTCTATAATTGAGAGTGCTAATGTACTCTCTTTTATGTTGAATGAACGCCAGGCCCAGGTCTTGCGCTATATCGTTGACGAATACGTCCGTACAGCGGAACCGGTCAGCTCTAAGGGGCTGTGTGACCGCTACGCGCTTGACTGTTCGTCCGCTACGGTCAGAAATGACATGGCTGTGCTAGAGGCCGAGGGTCTCGTGACCCAGCCACATACGTCGGCTGGCAGAGTGCCGACGGAACTCGGGTATCGGTACTACATCGCGAACTCGATTCCATCTGACAGGCCGCGGACAGTGCATATCAATGTCACCATTAAAGCCATCGGTCGAGCGCCGGACTTTGAAGAACGGCTGAAGGGTCTCGGTGAAGCGCTAGCTGATGCGTCCGGCGATGCGGTGATGCTCGCGACTACTAAACCTTGGAGTGCCACGCTCGGCATTCCGAACCTGCTGCGCAAACCCGATTTTAGAACCGAAGAATCAATTCTCAAGTTAGCCGAGTCACTTGACCAGTTCGACGGCGCGTTACGAACGCTCCTACACAAAACCGACGATGACGTGCAAGTAATTCTAGGCGAAGGCAATCCGTTCGGGTCAGACCTCGGCAGCGTTGTCATCAGACATAGATTACCTGACGGCGAACGCGGCATCATGGGCATAGTTGGCCCCATGCGCATGGACTACGGCAGAAACATCGCCCTCTTAAACCAGGCGAAGAAAATGATTGAGCAACCATTATTAGTATGAGCGAAGAACCGAAAAATGTAGATGTAGGGGTCGACCCAGGCGTCGACCCAATACCGAACGATTTGGAAATCAAATGCGCCGAATATCTCTCCGGCTGGAAGCGCGCCTTAGCCGATTACGAAAATCTGCAGAAATCGAACGCCCAAACCCGAGAAGAAGACCGCCGACGTGTGCGGATGGGCATGGCCGACGATTTGCTCCCCGTCATCGACAACTTCGGCTACGTGACAAAGCATGTGCCCGACGTTTCCGGATGCAGCGATGAGTTCAAGAAAAAGTTCGACACCTGGTTTACCGGTATCCAACACATCGATCGACAATTCACTGAAGCCTTGAAAGGTCTCGGCGTCGAAGCGATCGAATCCGTTGGTAAGCCATTTGACCCAAAATTGCACGAAGCTGGCGGGTCGAAAAAGGACGAATCGAAGCCAGACGGCGAAGTGCTTGAAGAAATAATTAAAGGCTGGAAGTTTGGTGATGTTGTTTTGCGACCATCAAAAGTAATTGTGAATGAAAAATAATATGGGAAAAATTCTTGGAATCGATTTGGGAACTACGAACTCCTGCATGGCCGTGATGGAAGGCGGACAGCCGAAGGTTCTTGAAAACAAAGAGGGAATGCGCACCACGCCGTCCATGGTTGGATTGACGAAGGGCGCGGAGCGCGTTGTTGGCATGCCGGCTAAGCGACAGGCGGTGACGAACCCGAAGAATACCCTTTACTCCGTGAAGCGCCTTATTGGACGCCGGTTTTCTGATAGTGAAGTGCAGCGCGATATCAAGATGATGCCGTACGAAATTGTGCAGCGCGGCGAGGGTGTTGCTATTAAGCTCGGCGACAAAGATTTTTCGCCACAGGAAATTGCGGCGATGATTCTTGGAAAGATGAAGGCTGATGCAGAAGAGAAGCTTGGCGAAAAGATTTCTGAGGCAATCATCACCGTTCCAGCGTATTTTGATGACGCTCAGCGTCAGGCCACGAAAGATGCAGGCGAGATCGCCGGCCTCAAGGTTTTGCGTATCATCAATGAACCAACTGCTGCAGCTCTTGCCTACGGCTTCGACAAGAAAGTTGGTCAGAAGATTGCGGTGTATGACCTCGGAGGCGGAACGTTCGACGTTTCGGTTCTCGACGTATCCGAGGGAACTGTCGAGGTATTAGCGACCAACGGTGATACGCACCTGGGTGGTGATGACTTCGACATGGTCATCATGAAATGGATCATGGACGAGTTTAAGAAACTCGAGGGCGTTGACCTCGGAGGCGATGCGCTTGCTATGCAGCGTATTAAAGATGCGGCCGAGAGAGCGAAGATCGAACTCTCGACGGCGAATGAAACGGAAATCAACCAGCCGTTCATTACATCTGGTGCAGAAGGTCCAAAGCATCTGGTGCTGAAGCTTACGCGTGCGAAGCTTGAAGAACTCGTCATGCCACTCATAGAGAAGACCTTTGGTCCCGTGAAGCAGGCAATTGCTGATGCTAAGCTCGACGCGAAATCTATCGGTGAGATTGTTATGGTGGGTGGAATGACCCGCATGCCGTTGGTTTTGAAGAAGGTAGAAGAATACTTCGGTAAGAAACCAAACGTCACCGTGAACCCGGATGAAGTTGTGGCCGTGGGCGCAGCGATTCAGGCTGGTGTTCTCCAGGGCGACGTGAAGGACATTTTGCTCCTCGACGTGACCCCGCTTTCCCTTGGTCTTGAAACGATGGGTAATGTGTTTACTAAGGTCATCGACAAGAACACGACCATTCCAACTTCCAAGTCTCAAGTATTCTCGACGGCCACGGATAACCAGCCGGCCGTGACGATTCGTATTGCCCAGGGCGAGCGCTCCATGTTCGGCGATAACAAGTTGCTCGGACAGTTCGACCTTTCCGGTATTCCGCCAGCCCCGCGCGGTGTTCCGCAGATTGAGGTGAAGTTCGATATCGACGCGAACGGCATCTTGCACGTTTCGGCGACCGATAAGGCTTCGAACAAGACGCAAACGATTGCAATCACGTCGTCTTCTGGACTTTCAAAGGACGAAATCGAGAAAATGAAGCAGGACGCTGAAGCCCACGCAGATGAGGATAAGAAAAAGCGCGATTTGTCCGAAACCCGCAACATTGCTGATACAACCGTGTACACTGTTGAGAAGATGATGGTAGATTTCAAGGACAAGATGTCTGACGACGAAAAGAAAGACCTCCAGACCAAGATCGACGCCGTGAAAGCTGTGAAGGACGGCGAGGATGTCGAAAAGATGAAGTCTACGGCCGAAGAACTCTCGAAAGCCGCACAAACAATTGGCGCCAAGATGTATCAGCAGAACCCCACGCCAGAAACCGCACCAGCTGGTGAAGCAAAGCCGGAAACGAAAGATGCAGAGTTTACGGAGAAGAAGGATAACGGACAGGGATCTTCCTCATAATTCATAACTCATCTTGTGAACCCCACCAAAGAATACGCCTTGATCTGTGAGTTCGCTTCAATGAGCGTCAACGGACTCCAGAGCTACATTCATGTATTCGACCGCACCACGTTCCAGCCGGGCGCGCCGGTGGCGTTGCGTGGGTTCTTTGCGACGCGATTGACTAACCTTCCGGAGGAGAGCGACATGGAGGTTTATGTGACGGACGGATCGAATACCCTCGTAGACGGCGGGCAGTTGTTTAAGAACAAGATTAAGGGCCCGGCCGCCAACCTGGTTGCACGGATTCCTAATCTTCCCGTAAAGTCTGTTGGCGAGTACCGCATCTGGGCGCGTGTTGACGGCGGAGAGCCGGTGCACCTCTGCACCTGGGAGGCCGTCACACAACCCACCGCTTAACCCACTCATTAACCTTCTCTTTTACCTACTTCTCTATGTCATTTATAGACAAGCTCAAGGGCATGTTCGGCCCCAAGCACGCACATCATCCGCACGAACACTCGCGGGAGGAATGTGATTGTGAAAACGATCCAGAGGCAAAGGAGGTTTGCGAGTGCGGAAAAGAAAACTGCACGCCGGAGAATTGTGAGAAAGAAGGCGGTTGTGATTGCGGGCATGCACACTAGTGTAAAACGTAAAGTGTTAAAGTATTAAAGTCTGATGTGATCAAGAGGAAAGAATTTTTGCAGTTTGAGAATCTTGAAGTATGGAAAAAATCGCGAGAGCTGGTTTCTTTCATCTACTCCTCAACTAGACTGATACAGGACCGAAGTTTCAAAGATCAACTTCAGCGTGCGGGACTGTCCATAATGAATAATTTGGCCGAAGGGCATGAAGCTGGCTCGGCGAAAGCGAATATTCGATACTTGAAGATCGCGAAGGCATCCAGCGGCGAAGTGAGATCGATGTTTTACGCAGCAAAAGATCTCAAGTTTGTGGGTGCGGAGAGATCGACGGACGGGATTACTCGAGCTACCGAGATTTCGAAAATGATCACCGGATACATCAAGAGCCTTCAGTAGGATTTCAGACTTTAATCTTTACGCTTTAATACTTTAATCTCCTGTGCCCAAAGACTACTACTCAATCTTGGGCGTCGACAAGTCCGCCAACGAGGACGAGGTTAAGCGTGCCTTTAGAAAACTGGCGCATGAGCATCATCCTGATAAGGGAGGGAAGGAGGAGAAGTTCAAGGAGATCAATGAGGCGTACCAAGTACTCGGCGATAAGGAGAAGCGCGCGAGATATGACCAGTACGGAAGCGCCGAGGGGCCTCAAGGCTTTGGAGGTTTTGGTGGCGGTGGATCTGGGTTCGAGGGATTCGACCCGAACCAGTTTGGCGATCTCGGCGATATTTTTGGAAATTTCTTTGGCGGGGGAGGAAGAGGTCGAACGCAGAAAGGCTCTGATTTACAAATGGATGTCACGCTCACTTTTTCGGAGAGCGTGTTTGGGGTGACTCGAGAAATTAATTTGAACAAGTCGAACGCGTGTGACCGTTGTGCAGGACTCGGCGGAGAGCCGGGAAGCAAAATGCATGAATGCGAGACTTGTAAGGGTAAAGGATTCGTCGTTGTGAATCAGCGGACGCTTTTGGGAACCATGCAGGTTCGCCAGAATTGTTCTACGTGTCATGGCAAGGGCGAGAAGCCGGAGAAGGTTTGTTCAACCTGCAACGGACAAGGAACCGTGCGTTCGAAGAAGACACTTCGAGTTGATATTCCAGCGGGAGTTGAAGACCGCATGCAAGTGCGCGTACGCGGCGAGGGCGAGAGCATTGGCGTGGCTGGTGAACCCGGCGACCTCTATTTGAACTTGCACGTTACGGCCGACAAGCGATTCAACCGAGACGGCTCGACTATCTATTCTGAAAAGAACATCGGCTTCACTCAGGCAGCACTTGGCGACAGCGTCGAAATTGATACCGTTGATGGGAAAGTCGACCTGAAGATTCCCGCCGGCACACAGTCCGGAACCGAGCTAAGGCTACGAGGCAAGGGAGTGCCGACCGGTCGCGGACGGGGTGATCATATTGTGGTTATTAAGGTAACAACGCCGACTAAACTCGATAAAAAAACACGAGACTTTTTAGAGCAAGCAAATTTGCGGGAGGCTTAGTGTTTGTAAGCTCGTGTATATTTTTTCGGGATGTGTTAACCTCCGAATGTTTTATAGGGGGGGTAACATGGTTTATCGGACATTCGACGTGACTGACGTGGGGAAGGTGGCGATTGCCTTCTATGATCGGGGGCCGTTTGACGAGGTGGTGTGGAGCGTGATTGCTGAGGTGAAGGGGAACCTGCTGATTCCTGCCGTGTGTCGTTCCCAGCTTGGGCTCAGATCCTTTGAGCGGCTGGAAGATGGTGAGATCGTAGCCCGCTACGCGGGCGGAGGTCTTAACAAATTCCCGTGCGACGCTTTCTTCATTGGCACGCCGGAAGAATGTGCCAAGGAGTGGAACTCGAAGATGAAGAAGTACTTGCCGCAAATCACGAAAGTCGTGGAGAACGTGGGTTTCGAAGTACCCATCCCTGACTACCTGATTCGCCAAGTCATGTTGCTCAAAGATCACGGGCAAGATGCTATTTTGCTCGCCCTTGATGGGGTAGCGGTGCGGAGTGACGGACGGGTAGAGCTCTTCCAGCGGCCACCGAAAACCGGCACCTACATCCTTCCGCGAGAGATTTCTCGGATCCCTGAGCGTCGGTACAAGAACCTCAAGTTCACGTACACGCCGGCGGAGGCCAGCGAGGAGCCGTTTCTCGTGCAACTCGCGTCGTTGTGACCGTTTGCGTTGACCGCTTGCTCTTCATGGGGCGAGCGGTTATTCTTTTACTAACTATGTTGCCCATTTTCTTCACGAACACCCTGTCTAAAGCTAAAGAGGAGTTCAAACCCCTCGTGCCTAAAAAAGCGGGCGTCTATACGTGCGGTCCGACCGTTTATGACCGAGCACATATCGGGAATTTGCGGTCGTTTATTTTTGCTGATGTACTTCGTCGAACACTCGAAGCAAACGGCTACGAGGTGAAGCACGTTATCAACATTACGGACGTCGGTCATCTTGTCAGTGATGCTGATGAGGGCGAGGATAAGATGGAGAAGGGTTCAAAGCGGGCAGGGAAGACTGCATGGGAAGTGGCCGAGGAGTACACGAAGTTATATTTGGCTGATTCCGAGCGATTGAATTTGCTCGAGCCGACCGTTCGACCAAAGGCGACAGATCACATCAAAGAGCAAGTAGAGATGATCGAGGCGCTCGAAAAGAACGGACACACATATCGGATAACTGATGGCATCTATTTCGATACTTCAACGTTGGCAGATTATGGTCGACTCTCCGGTCAGAAACTTGAAGACAAAGAGGCTGGTGCTCGAGTAGACATGGGCGAGAAGAAAAATACGTCAGATTTCGCGCTCTGGAAGTTTTCGCCGGAGGGGGAGAAGCGGCAGATGGAATGGGAATCTCCTTGGGGCGTTGGTTTCCCAGGTTGGCATATTGAATGCTCGGCCATGAGCGAGAAGTATCTTGGCGTGCCGTTCGACATCCACACTGGCGGAATCGACCATATCGCTGTTCATCATGAGAACGAACTCGCACAAACCGAGGGAGCTCGAGGCAAGCTCGAAGCCAACTATTGGCTACACAACGAGTTTCTGATGGTTGATGGGGGCAAGATGAGCAAATCGCTCGGGAATGGTTATACGATTGCGGACATTGCCGACAAAGGCTTCTCGCCGATGGCTTTTAGATACTTTGTGCTCGGTGCGCACTACAAGACCCCGCAGAACTTCACCTGGGAGGCGATGACGGGTGCGCAGAATGCTCTCGATAACCTAATCGACGCAGCCCGTGAGTTGCCAGAGCCGAGCGAGGTAGACGAAGTACTAAAGGAAAAGTTTTTGACGATTATTAATAATGATCTTGATACGCCAAATGCGTTGGCGTGCCTTTTTGAGGTGTTGAAGGATGACGGTCTCATGCCGGCCACCATTTCCGCTACGCTCACATTCTTTGACTCGGTGCTTGGTCTCGGACTCTATCGGTACATTGGCATTCCTCTCCTCGTCCCACAGGAAGTCGAGGAGCTCGCCGAACAACGCGCTGAGGCACGAAAAGAAAAGAACTGGAAAGAATCTGACAGACTCCGCGACGTCATTGCGGGTCTTGGTTTCGTTGTCGAAGATGGCAAAGTGGGGCAGAAGATTCGTGAACGTCGATAAAACTGAAAGTCACAGATTGTGACTTCCAAACTTGAAATCACAAATTGTGATATCAAGTTATAAATTTCAACAGATATGAGTAAACCAGATATTTCTCTGATTCCGGGTGAGCGAATTGAGTCGCGTATTTTTTTTGTCAGGGGCAAGAAGATCATGTTTGATCGGCATCTGGCCGAGCTCTACGGCGTGACAACGGGCGCTCTCAACCAGGCTGTCGTCCGCAACAAGTCTCGATTCCCTGAAGACTTCATGTTTCGTCTAACAAAAGAAGAGATCGAGGTTTTCAAATCACAATTTGTGATTTCAAACCGTTCACTTATTCGAGGGCGGTACGTTCCTTATGCGTTCACAGAACAGGGTGTAGCTATGCTGTCGACCGTTCTTAAGAGCAAGAAAGCGATCCAGGTAAACATCCAAATCATTCGAACCTTTACGAAGCTTCGTGAGATGATCGCGAGCAATGCGGAGTTGCGAAAGAAGCTTGATAATCTTGAACGGAAATACGACGATCAATTCAGCGCGGTTTTTAAGGCGATCAAATCGCTGATTATTGAGAAGGACGTCCCGAAGAAGCCGATTGGGTTTTAGTTGACGTAGGCTGTTGAAAGGTCTACTTTGGTTTGGCTTTGGAGGCACCATGGACGAAGTGCGTATTGGTCCGGGAGTGAAAGTAAGGACGTTGACGCGACAGGTGCTCGAGCGTGGCCCGGTAACGGGAATGTTCCGTCCCTACACGCGTGGAGCTGACGACGTAACCACGCACGCGGCTGAGCCAAACCGTCGGGCGTTGAGCGGGTTCATGTTTTCCGTTCAGGGGCAGACTGAAGAGCACATGCTTCACTACGAGCACAAGCTCGTGGAGGACTATTGTCGGAGCAACAACGTGGAGTTCAGTGGCTATGCGCGGCTGTCGCTTGATGGTGACGTACTCGTCCTGCAGCCGCTCAGCCGTCACGGCGAGCCAGCCAGTCCGCCGCACCGCATCCCGTTTGTTCCGAAGATGGACTCGGCTAAAGAGCCGGCCCGACAGATGTTCCTCATCGAGACACCGAGCGACGAAGCTCCAGAGCCAAAGAAAAAGTGACACGTTTTCGTATAGGCCGTCCGGCGTCCCGGGCGGCTTTTCCTTTTGGATACAAAAAAGCCGCCGAGCCCGTATAGGGTCAACAGCGGATTTTTATTTCGGCACAAGCACCTCTGCCATGACAAGCAAGAAAGAGGGCTTAAACAGTAGACCTGGTCTAGATACTATCCGGACGCTTTAACCTTTACCTAGGACGTGAGTCTTCGTGAAGGGGAATACTGTTCAATTACCTTTCTACTGCGTAACAAGCTGTTCGCTCTAGAAACCTCTGAAATCGTTGCTTTTTGCAAAAAGTCACGTATTCAAGAAGAGATTATTATACCACAACGGTGGGTTTCTGTCAATGCTGGCGCGGTTTGTATGATAAAATACTGTTATGGCCTTTGATTTGACATCACCGTCGCCGGAGATTAAGAAATCGCCGGAAGTTCTACAAACCCCTGAGGCCCAGGAGGTTTCAGTTGAAGTTCCGCATGTAGAGCCGGTGGTTGAACCGCAGCCAGCAACTCAACAGCCTGCGTCAGAACCTGAAGTTGTTGTTGTTCCCGCCGCTCCGGTTGCAACTAACGTTCAGATGGCGACCGATGATAAGTACGCGCGTATTTATAAAAAAGTTGATGACGCCTTTGGAAATAAACGAATAGCCCCGCTCTTTAAGGGGCTGTCTCCGGCGGGTCAGCAGGAAGCTTTAACCGAGGGCGCAAAGCTTACGCGGAGGATTGCGGACATGATTTATCGGAATGATTTAAAGGATCATGAAGTGCTCGTTGGGACACGAAAATGGCTGAGTATTTTTCCAAAGCACGAAAAGAAGACACAAAAAGCATTTTTGGAACAAGAGGCCAAGCTTGATCTTGAGACAGCTCAACGAATTGCGGAAGAAGAAAAGCAAATTCTGTGATCGAAGACGGAGGAATTCAACTTGCACAAAATGATCTCGGCTTAGGAGCTGATCCAATTTTTGGTTCAACAGACACTGCGGGGATTGCTGAGCAGGCGGCGCAGTTTGATTGGGTGTCTTTGGCCTTGCCAATCGGCCTCGTACTCGGGTTAGTTTTCTTTTTTGCTCTACTAATAAATATCGTTCGCACAGCCCTGCACAAGCGCGCGCACGCCCGCGGTGGAGAGGAGCAGCTTATTACCTATCGGATCACTGTTCCCAAGTTTAAGAGTGAGGAAGAGGCTAAGAGCAGTGATTCGGCTCAGCAGACGAAAGAAAAAGTAGCTATTGCGGAGAGCATTTTTGCGGCCTTTGGCGGCTTAAAGCCAGATTCCGGCATTCACGCCTGGCTGTACGGCGAAGCTGACATCTTTTCGTTTGAGATGGTGGCCATGGATAAGCTCGTCACCTTCTTTGCGACGGTTCCCAAGAAGTACGCTAACTTCTTCGAAGAACAGATGCACGCGCAATATCCAGACGCGTACATTGAAGATGCAGGGGATTACAACATGTTTTCACCTACGGGCGTGGTGCTCGGTGGCTACTTGAAGCTGAAGCGAACAAGCGCGTTCCCCATTAAGACATATAAGGAGCTGGAGGTTGATCCGCTTAACTCGCTGACCAACGCGTTATCGAAAGTTGCCGAGGGCGACGGTCTCGCTATCCAGGTGCTCGTTCGACCAGCTCATCACCATTGGCGCGAGAAGGGCATGAAGATTGTGAAGAACATGCAGAAGGGGATGACGCTCGAGCAGGCACTCAAAGGCAGCAGCGAAGGAGGAATCGGTTCTTGGTTTGAAAGCAAAGAAGACAAAGAAAAGGCCAAGGAGAAACTGCGTGAGCGCAAGATGTCGGCTGCGGAGACGAAGATGCTCGAAGGCATTGAAAACAAACTAAGCAAGGCAGGACTCGAAACAAATGTTCGTGTTATTGCTTCAGCCTCGAGCCCCGAGGCTGCGCAGTTGTATCTGACGAACGTGATTCAAGCGTTCAGCCAATACAACATTTACGAATACGGTAATTCCTTTGAAAAGAGCATCCCGAGTTCTAAGAAAGCCATTATCGAAGGATTCATTTTCCGAACATTCGCCGAAGGGCAGAAACTCGTCATGAATACTGAGGAGCTGGCTTCACTTTGGCATTTGCCGCTTTCGACGAGTGATACGCCAAACATCCGCTGGATGCTCGCCAAGACTGCGCCAGTGCCGACGAATATCCCTACAGAAGGGTTGTGGCTCGGTACCAACACCTATCGCGGAAAGACGACAAATGTGTTCATTAAGGATGCGGACAGACGTCGTCACATGTATCTCATTGGTAAAACCGGATCCGGTAAGTCTGAGTTTATTAAGAACTTGGCCATCCAGGATATTCGCGCCGGAAAAGGTGTCTGTATTGTTGACCCGCACGGAGACTTGGCTGACGGCGTACTCGAATTGATTCCGAAAGAGAGAATCGACGACGTCATTTACTTCAATCCTTCGGATACGGATAAGCCGATGGGACTCAACATGCTCGAGTGCCCGAGCGAGGACATGCGTGATTTTGCGGTGCAGGAAATGATTAACATCTTCATGATGCTTTTTCCGCCAGAGATGATCGGTCCAATGTTTGAGCACCAGATGCGTAACTACATGTTGACCTTGATGGCTGACATCGAAAATCCTGGAACGCTCGTCGAAATCCCTCGAATGATCGCGGATGAGGAATTCCAGAAGAAGTGGGTGGCGAAGGTCAAAGATCCGGTTGTTCGAAGTTTTTGGGAAGATGAGATGGCGAAGACTTCTGATTACCACAAATCAGAAATGATGGGCTACCTTGTTTCAAAGGTTGGTCGTTTCGTCGAAAACGAGATGATGCGTAACATCATTGGCCAATCAAAATCGGCCTTCAACTTCCGCGAGATCATGGATACTGGAAAGATTTTACTCATTAACTTGTCGAAGGGTAAGACCGGTGAAGTGAACGCGTCGCTGCTTGGTTTGATCATTGTGGCGAAGATTCAGATGGCCGCTTTTGGTCGAGCTGACATGCCAGAGAAAGACAGAAAAGATTTCTATCTGTATATCGACGAATTCCAGAACTTTGTCACGCCGTCTATTGCGACCATCTTGTCCGAGGCTCGAAAGTACCGACTCAACTTGATCATGGCTCACCAGTACATGGGCCAGCTGACAAAGGACGGTAAGTCCGAGATTCGCGATGCGGTTATTGGTAACGTTGGTTCCACCTTCGTCGCTCGCGTCGGTCCGGATGACATTGACGTGCTTGGCAAGATTTTCGAGCCGACCTTCTCCGGCTATGACCTCATGAATACCCAGTTCCTCTACTGGAGCGTGAAGATTATTATCGATGGCGCTCAGGCTCAGCCCTTTACGCTTAAGGTCAACGAAAAAGAAGACGGCAATCCCAAAGTTGGTGCCGCCCTCAAGGAGATTTCGAGAATCATGTACGGCCGAGATAAGGACGAGGTAGAAGCCGACATTGCTGAACGTTCGGGGCTTAATCTGAAGAAGAAGGTCATCCCGCCTCCACCTCCGCCACCGGCTTAAACCCCGGTGGTTTTTGGTTGACGCGACTCATCTAATATGTTATACATTAGTGTCGTTTTGACGATAGAGAGACCGCTTCCCGCGGTCCTCGAGGAGTGTGGCTCATGGCAACGGACCCTAATACAAGCACCATAATGGATGAGCCCATGAGCTCTCCAGAGAAGCAGGAGGAGAGACGTAGGTGGCTAGAGGACATCGCCGCCCACCAGCAGATCATGGATGACGGCGTGCTTGCGCTTGAAACGCTTGACTTCACGAACCTCTCTGATGTGATCGGATGGATCGAAAAGATCCGTGGTAGCACCGCTCACGTAGGTGTGAAAGTACCGGTACAGCAGATCGTGGTTGCGTTCAACGCGAAGGGCTATTTCGGTGCTCGCGCCGTTAGCAGCACCGATCTCGAAAACAACGAGGAATTGTACGCTCGGCACCTCGTTGGAAACGTGCTGAACTATCTGACAAGGGATGGCAGCGTTCACCAGGTGGTCGATTCCTTTGCGGAGCAATGGCGCAAGAAGTTCAACCGTCCCGCGCGCTGACATCAGTAGTCGTCCGTTCAAGCCTCGTACCTCACGGTGCGGGGCTCTTCTTTTTGTTGATATTTGCATCCACGCCGACGTTAGGAGGGGTAGAATTTCATGTGTGTGGTTTGATTGTTTTTTCTGATGAATACAGTTAGTCTAGTGGCACTATGGCCGAAGCTCTGTACCGAAAATACCGACCAAATACGTTTGCGGAAGTGGCTGAACAGCAGCATGTTGTTCGGACTGTAACCAACCAGTTGCGAGATGGGAAAGTGGCCCACGCCTATCTTTTTGCGGGTCCTAGGGGCGTAGGGAAGACAACTATTGCGAGACTGCTCGCTAAGGCTTTGAATTGTGAAACGCGCAAAGAGGGTGAGGCTGAACCGTGTGGAGCTTGCGG
Organism: Patescibacteria group bacterium; assembly: GCA_041659765.1. NCBI lineage: Bacteria > Patescibacteria group bacterium. The sequence continues at coordinate 306,240 of JBAZXR010000001.1, forward strand.
GGCGTGTTTGGAGATGCGTCAGGGCAGGTTCATGGATCTAGTGGAGATTGACGCTGCTAGCCAGAGCAAGGTTGAAGAGACCCGCGAGAACATCATTGAGAACGTCCGCTTTGCGCCCACGCGCGGGAAGTTCAAGGTGTTTATCATTGACGAGGTGCACATGTTGTCGACCGCGTCATTCAACGCCATTTTGAAGACACTTGAAGAACCACCGGCTCATGTAGTTTTTATTTTGGCGACCACCGAACTCCATAAAATCCCGGCGACGATTATTTCCCGCTGCCAGCGGTTTGATTTCCATCGAGTTCCTCCGAAAGAGATGATCGAGAGACTACAAACTATTTCTAAAGCTGAAGGATTCACCGTCGACGAGAAGGTTCTCGCGTCCATCGCGCGCTTGAGTGAAGGATGTCTTCGAGATGCTGAGAGCCTTCTCGGTCAGCTTTTTTCACTCGGTGAAACTACTATTGGCGAGGATCAGGCCTCGCTCATTTTGCCAGCCACCCATACCGGCACAGTGGCGGAGATTGCGGAGGCGGTAGCGAAGAAAGATGTAGAAACCGCGCTTAAGACCGTGAATAGTTTTGTGGACGGGGGAGGATCACTCCGCCATTTGATCGACGAGCTGCTAGAGTATGTACGTTCGATGCTGTTTGCATCGCTCGGATTCTTGTCTACTGAACAGTACGACCCGTCGACGCTCCAGAAACTGAATGCGACTGCGAAGCTTGCGTCTTCGGACGTCCACCGAAGGTTCCTCGATGCGCTTTTGACTGCCAGAACCAGACAGAGTATTTCCGCGTTGCCGCAGATTCCGCTAGAGATTGCGATTGTGGAGGCGACGGGAGGGCAAGACGGGCTAAACGGGCAAATCGGGCATTCAGAACCAAGACCAGTTGTCGCTCCAGCTCCTGCCCCAACTCCGACACCAGCACCGGCTTTTGTTCGACCAACGGCGCCACCTCCACAGCCTCTTCAACCTTCACAACCTTCCTCCGCTTTCCAGGTTTCAGATTTTGATCTCCCGCCATCTACGATGGATACTGAGCATGCCACGCCGCCGCCTGTTACGGGTGCGGGGTTGATAACCCCTCCTTCTCAGGCCTCGGCGCCGACCACTGGTGCCCTGCCATTCACACTCGACGAGCTTATTGAGAAATGGGGACGCTGTTGCGCACACGTGGGGGAGAGGAACATGTCTATGCCGCTCATTTTGGGTTCGTCGAAGCCGGTGGCGATTGATGGCTCAACCATTACTATCAGCCTCGCCTATCAGTTCCACGTAAAGGCCATGGAAGACCAAAAGAGCCAACGGCTAGTTCAGGAAGCTATCGGCGCCATCATGATGGCTATGCCCACGCAAATTCTCTGCATCATTGAAAAAGGGAAGGAGCCGAACAACCCGGTTGATACCTTGGTTGAGGCGTTTGGCGGGCAAGTGCTTTAACTCAAAGCGTATACTGTCTGCCATATCCTATGAAGAAGAAAGCAGTGGCGGTGGTAGGTGGAGGTGTAGCGGGTTTGTCGGCCGCCTACCGGTTATTACAAAGTGGTCAGTGCGAGGTGGACATTTTTGAAGCGAAATCGTATCTGGGGGGCAGAATTCAAAGCCGAGAGGTGCAGGGTCAAAAGATCGACTTCGGGGGATTTTTGATTTATCCATGGTACACGCATTGTCATCAGCTACTAAAGGATCTTGATCTTGAGCGTTTGCTGACGCGAACGCCAATTAAGGAACTCTACTACGTGCTCGAGAAGAACGGTTCGCCCTTGAAACTTCAAGAAATTCCTTTTTCTAAAATACAGACCTTACAGATTTGGTCGAAATCTCTTTTGCGATTATTACCGGAAAAAGATGTGGCTGATCCAGGTCTTGATCGCTTTGATCGCAAAACAATCTCAGAATACGTGCGTTCAAGCTTGGACGTCGCCACCCACGCGGGTTTATTTGAAACTTATCTTGATACCCTGAACCAGGGGTATTGCTACGGTCCGGTTAGTTCAGTTAAGGCTTCTTTCATGGCACCCATTTTCCGCCAAACTGCACTTTATGGTGATGTGCGCAGTACTTCTTATTTTTCACATGGCACGAGCGCTATTATTGATCAGTTAGCTACGGAAATTACTCGTTTGGGCGGACGGATTCACTTGGGTACGCCAATCACTCATGTAAAAGGTCGAACTCTAATGAGCGACGGGCAAAGTTTTAAAAACCAGGCGGTCATCTTTGCTCAGAACGTTACACCGGACTTGTATAGAGACATTTTAAAGGGCGTAGAGGCGGAGTGTTGGTACACGCATTTTGTGACCGCGACGGTTAAACTGGATGTTCAGCCTAAATGCCGAGAAACCGATGACTGGGGGGCTATATTCTATGCGCCGGACGAATTATTGAGCCAGCAGGTTCTGTCAGCGATTAACTTGGATGTTCTGTACGGACCGCACTTGAGAAACTATGTGACTCTAAACGTGATTATTCGGGGCGACAGGGATCAGCCGATCGCGGCGTCTAAAGTGAAAGCAAAGCTGCAAGCAGAAATCCTGGAACTTTTTCCAGAGTGCTCAACGGCTAGTATTGAAGCTTTTGTCCATTGGGAGAAGACTATGCCGGTGGCTCAAGAGGCCTTTGTGGAGGCTGTTAGAGCGGCTCAGGGAAAGAATCGGTATTATTTTGCCGGGGATTTCCTTGGAGCGCCGAGCATCGAAGCCGCCATTTCAACCGGCAAAGCCGCTGCCCAAGGTGTTATTGACGCTTTATAACGGTTTTGACATTAAGGTAGAAACCTCGTATTCTTCTGGTCGAAACTAACTAATCCGAGATCGTCTAACGGCAGGACAGAGGACTCTGAATCCTCTAATCATGGTTCGAATCCATGTCTCGGAACCAAAAAAATACAACCGTACGGTTGTATTTTTTTGCCCTGAGCGAGGCTTTCCGGTCGAGTCGAAGGGCCTCGGCTCAGTAAATAAGAAATATCCACAGTTCCCGGGGTGCGGGGGGCTATTGCATTATTGTGGGAGGTCTATAATATACCGGCACTTAAATAATTTAGTATTGCGTATGTCTACTGCAACCGCATCTGAATTGGAGCTTTTGGTCTTGGGTATGGATGGGGACGATATGGATAAGGATGCTGATACCGATGAGGAGGTAGAGCCAGAGGATGGCGATTTGGAAAATGCAGCCACGGGTGAGGGTGAGGGTGAGGTAGATCCAGCCATGGCTGAATAATAATAACCCGTCGGGAAACCGGCGGGTATTTATTTCAGAAACAGGTCGAGCACTGAAAGGAGCTCGTCTTTTGTTTTTGCGGTCATCATGGCGTCACGGTGCTGCTTGGCGTTTGGCTGTCCTTTGAAGTACCAGGAGAGGTGCTTGCGGAAGGTGTTTACGCCGTGCTCGCCGTATTCTTCGAGGTGGAGATCGAGGTGACGCTTCACGACACGGATTCGTTCCTCCATGGTGATGACTGGCGGTGTTTGCCCGCGAGCAATCATGGCGTAGTCGCGGAAGATCCAGGGGTTGCCGAGCGCACCACGGGCAATGAGTACGCCGTCGCACTGGGAAACCTCGAGTGCTTTGTTAATGAGCTCGGCCTTATGAACGTCGCCGTTACATAGAACGGGGATCTTTACCTGCTTCTTGGCCTCGCCAATCATGGCCCAATCGGACACGCCCGAGTAGCCCATGGCCTTCGTTCTACCATGAATGGTGACGAGGTCGGCACCAGCAGCTTCGACCACTTTAATAAACTCGAGACACTCATGCGGGTCGCTCCAACCGAGGCGGATCTTGACCGAGAGCGGGACGGTAATGACGGCTTTAATGGCCTTGATAATCTCGGCTGCTCGAACCGGGTCCTTCATGAGCGCTGCGCCGTTAAAATTGTGAACGATTTTGTAAACAGGACAGCCCATGTTGATATCGAATCCTTCCGGATGATATTCGGCCTCGATAATCTTTGCAGCCTCGGCCATTGTCGCTGGGTCTGAACCGAAGAGCTGCTGGACGAGGGGGCGCTCGTCATCATGGATAGCTGCCATGCCCAGGGTCTTCTCGTTGCCTCTGACGACAGCCTCGCTCGACACCATTTCTCGAAAAACAACCGGCGAATCCGCGCCGGATACCTCCTTTACCAGACGACAAAAAGCACTGTCCGTCATGTCAGCCATGGGCGAAAGCGCAATAATCGGGCGGGGGAGTTTGGACCAGTCGAGTATCATAGGTCGTTCAGTCATCCTGAGGAGCTCTTAGCGACGAAGGATCTGATTGGTTAACCATTCAGATTCTTCGCTACGCTCAGAATGACTGACTTTACGGTTTCTTTATCACTTCGTCAAACCCCTCTTCTACCGTCGGCCACTCGGCTACTTCATCGAGCTTTCTGATCATCTCGGGCGTCACCGTCGCTCTGAATCCCGATGACGGAGACTTCGACAATCTTTCGATGCAAACATCTGCCGGGGTCTTCACGGCAATGGCGATTTTTCGATACTCCGGTAACTGCTGGATAAAGGCGCGTGACAATTTCTGCAGGTGAGTGCCGTCACAAATAATTGTGTTCGCATCAGACACCTTGATACGCTCGACCATCTCATTCACGTACAGCACCGTGAGCGCGTCATTCATCGCGTTCGCTTCTTTTGTTTCGCGTGCTCTCGATACAGGCTCAGCGATCTGCTCGGCCAGATTCTTCGCAATCATCTGCTTCACCGGATCCTTCAGCATGGCCTCGACTATTTCATCGCGCGATAATACAACACCACCGCGCTCGGATTTGAGTGCGGCGGCGATTGTTGATTTCCCCGAATAGGGAAGACCGGAGAGCACGATGAGGGTTTTAGTAGCAATAGTCGTAGATACAGTTTGGAGTGAGTTTTGTTTCTGGCAGGAGACGTATGATTCCATCGGCAGAGGCTTTTAGTGTGGGAATTTCTTTCGGATCATAGTAATGGAGGTCTAGTTCCATGAGTCCGTAGTAACCATTTTGCAGGTTGGATTGCATCTCTTCTTTTTTTGCTACGCGCATCGTGATTGTTGGGCGGTAGACGAGCCCGGCACCGCCCCGTTCCGGTACCCCTTCTTTGAATGGTGTGTCGAGAGTGTAGGCGCTGACTTCTGCATCAGGATATCCGCTATCTTTGAGAATCGATTTGGTGATGTGCTTGCAAGCGTCTACATCGGCGGCGACTTGTGGGTAGATCTCTGCGAAAAAGTTTGCCGCAACGGCGATATCGTCGGCTACCCCAATAGCGCAGGAAAGTGTATTCCATTTTACATCTTCAGAGCTGATCCATCCCTCGTTGCCGTTTAATAACGATACGGTAATTTCTGGATCTCCTTCGCCGAAGAATCCGTAGCCCTGTTTCTCTTTTTTAAATGCAATACTGAAAGGTCTTGTGTTCCAGGGCGCTGCGAAGTTTCCCGACCATGCCATCAGGGTTGAAGGGACGCTGATTTGTTCAAACCGACCCGATAGACGGTGGACGTTGAAATCCGTTATGGAAGAATTGCCAACTCTTGGCGATGTATACGTTCTTAGCCAGTAGTCGCTCACGCTTTCTTGCATGTACGTCAGATATTTTTCCAGGGTTGGAGCCTGATAGGGGTCAGAGAATCGCTCCCAAACAGGACCCGGGGTCTCCGGTATTAGTGCTGGGGAAACAACTTCCTTCGGTGGCGTGTTCGAAGGAACTGCCACCACATGCTCAGCCAGCGTCGGAGTCGGCGTTGGGGTTGGCGTGACGACTTGCGGATTCACCGCCGTGATTTTGGTTTCCTGGGTCGACAAGACTGCCACTGCTCCAAGCCCACCGGCGAGGAATGCCAAGACGGTGATGAGGAGAATGAGCGGGAGCTTGTTCATTTTTTCGTTCGACATATTAGTAGCAATTATCATAACCGCACCAGCCGTCGACTTTGAGATCGCCCATGAGGGAGACGATGAGGTCGGCTGCGGGGGTGAGGACGGAGACTTTGTCCTTACCCGTTGTTCGGAGATACATTTCAACCATGGAGAAATGGCCCTGCTGCGCAGCCTCAATCATTTCTTCTTTTTTCGCGGACTTCATGACGATGGTTGGACGATAGATACCGCCTTCTCCACCCATCCAGCCGTCACCGCCGTCAAAATAAGCAAAGGGGGTATTGAGCGTGTAGGCTTTTACTCCTGCGTAATTCTTGCTTGGGACATCCATTGAGGTGATATGCGAACAGATACCCTTGTCGGTGAGTGCTTGTGGGTAGGCATGGACAAACATGTTCGCCATGAAGGTCACGTCTTCAGCGGTATTTGCAGGACATACGACGGCCGTCCACGGTATGCCGTTCTTTGTGTCGATTCCCGCTACGTACCCGCCAATATACCGAACATTTATAGAATTGCCGAAATCAAATGTGCCTGACCCTTTGGCTTTGGAGAATTCAATGGAAAAATGTCCTGAGGTCCATGGCGTGGTTGTTACCGTCGGCCAGGTTGTGAGGGAGGCGGGGATAGAAACTTGAGGAAGCTGCTCTACCCAGTGATCAAGGTCAAGATCCACAACGCCAGAAGCCCCGACGCGCGTGGACGAGTAGGTTTTCAGCCAATACTCGCTGACGGTTTTTTCAAGGATGTAGCGGTATTCATCGAGCGACGCAACACTCGATGGGGATCTTCCTGTGTAGTCCAGGATAGAAATTCCTTGTGCGTACGTGCTCACAGGCGTGCCGGAGATAACTGGCTCGGCTGGGGGAGTGACGGGCGTGGTTGGGGTTGTCGTCGGTTTTGTCGGTGACGGGAGCGATAAGGTTGGCGGTGTAGTTACCTTGATAGTTGCCGGTGAAGGGGCTGGGGTTTGTAGACTCATGAGAGCCACGGTGCCAAGCGAGCCAGCCAAGACGGCCACGGCAGCTATAAGAAGCGTATACGAGACTCGTGCTGACTCCTTCATAAAAAAATAGTTACTATTGCCAAAAGTATAGCATCTTATTCGTAGCGAAGAGCTTCAATTGGATCAAGCTTTGCTGCACGTCTGGCGGGGTAGTAGCCGAAGATGATGCCGACGGCTCCGGAGACGAGGACGGAGGCGACGATGGCGGATGGCGGGATGACCAATTTCCAGCCTTCGACAGCCTGTGAGAGGCCAAGGGCGATGAGTGCAGCGGAACCGACGCCGATGATGATGCCAAGCACGCCGCCGAACGAGGTGAGAAAGACGGCTTCGAGTAAGAACTGGCGCAAAATTTCTTTTTCTGTGGCGCCGATCGCTTTTCTGAGGCCAATTTCTTTCGTTCGTTCGGTCACGGAGACAAGCATGATGTTCATGATACCAATACCGCCAACGATAAGCGAGATGGCCGCGATGGAGGCAAGAAGGAGTGTCAGCGCAGTGCCGACCACGCCAATAACGGCCACGGCGTCGCCTTGCGTTGAAACAGAGAAGTCGTCTTTGGACAGCTCGCCGTTTGGGTTCACAAGGTCATGCTCATCGCGCAAGATGAGGCGCGCTTCTTCTTTGGCGTCGTCAATATCGCCCACGGCTTTTGCAGCGATGTAGGTGATGTGATCAATACCGAGGACGTCGCGCTGCGCAGTGGTAACCGGCACATGGATGTAGCTATCGACATTCTGGAAGAAGCGCGAGCCTTGCGCTGCGAGTACTCCGATCACTCGGAGGGTTGAATTTTTTACGGTAATCTTTTTGCCAATGGGATCATTATCGCCAAAGAGGTTCGTGGCGGCGTCTGAGCCGAGTACGGCCACTTTCGCGTAGTCTTCCACATCAGAGGTGTCGATGTAACGGCCAATGGCAACTTCTGCCGGAAAGACATCAAGCTGGTATTCGTCCACGCCGGTGATCTGGGCAATGACGTTGGCGTCCGCGCTCTTCACGGTGCTCGAGCTGATGAGTTGCGCGGACACAAAAGCAAACGGTCCTTTACGGAGGGCGTAGACGTCATCGAGCGTCAACACTTGTTCCGTAAACGGTGACGGCGGGCCGCTTGTCTGTTCGCTGGAGCCGGATTCCACAAAAATTTGGTCACTGCCCAAGTCTGCAATTTGGTTCAAAATAAGCGCCTGCGCTCCCTGGCCGATCGAGAGCATCAAAATCACAGCAGCGATACCGATAACAATGCCAAGCACGGTCAAGATTGATCGTGATTTGTTTTGCACGAGAGAAGTGACGGCTGAAACGGTGAGGTCATGAAACATCATACGATTTTTCCGTCCTTCAAGCGGACAATACGTTTAGCGTGGGCAGCGATGTCCGGCTCGTGCGTGACCATGACGATGGTTCGGCCTTCGGCGTTCAAGCGTTTTAAGATATCCATGACTTGTTCGCTGGATTTAGAGTCTAGGTTGCCGGTTGGTTCGTCCGCGAAAATCACCTTCGGATCATTAACGAGCGCTCGTGCAATGGCTACGCGCTGGCGCTGGCCGCCAGAAATTTGGTTTGGCAAATGATCCAGTCGGTCGCCCAGGCCGACGGATTTCAAGGCTTCTTCGGCCAATCGCTTCCGCTCGGGTCCCGCGGTTCCTTTATAGGTGAGGGGGAGCATGACGTTTTCCAGCACGGTTGCCTTTGGAAGCAGGTGAAACGCTTGAAAGACAAAACCCACTTCGTTGCGGCGCATTTGTGCGAGTTCATCTTGGGAGAAACCCGCTACATTTTTACCATTGAACAAATAGTCGCCGCTGAGCGGTTTGTCGAGGAATCCGAGGATGTGCATGAGGGTCGACTTGCCGGAGCCGGACGGTCCCATGAGAGCTACAAAATCACCAGCGTCAATGGCGAGGTTGATGCCGTGAAGTACAGGAGTAGTGACGTCGCCGTTTACGTACTCTTTGGCAAGGTTTTTGAGTTCAATAAGCACAATTATTTCTTGATTGAAATCACAATCGTCTCACCTTCAGTCAAACCGGTGAGAATTTCCGTAACGCCGCCGTCTGCGCGGAGGCCGATGGTGACTTCTTTTTCAACGAGGGCTTCATTCACGAGCACGCGGACGATTTTCTTTCCGTCTTTTTCCAGGACGGCGCGGGTAGGGACAGAGAGTGAGTTGGTGTGCAAGTCTGTTGCGACCGTGACGTCTGCGGACATACCGCTTCTGAGTTCGGCCAGGCGCGGCCCCTCGGTCACCGCTACGCGCGCTTCATAGAACACCACGCCTTCAATTATCTTTTCTGAAAGATCAAGGGACGTCAGTAAGCCGGTGAACTCCACGTCTGCGCCAAAAGCGTCAAAGGTAATAGTTGCGGAGTCGCCGAGGGCTACGTGCGTGACATCACTTTCGGAAACGTCGACGATAACCTCGAATGCGGGTTTGCTTGGAGAAACGCTGATCACGGCGCGGCCGGGTTCTGCAGCCTCGCCAACACGAAGATTAATCTTGCCCACCTGGCCATCGAGCGGGGAGATGATGGTTGATTTTGCGTAGCGCGCCCAGGCAGCATCTACACTGGCTTCATAGGGAGCAAGATCGACGGCTCGCGGACCGGCGATGAGTTTGTTGTATGTGGCGTGTGCTTTCTGCAGGGCTGCTTGTGCGCTTGTGGCGTCCGCAATTGCCTTGGTGTTTTCTTGTTCAGCGGTGCGCTGTGCATTTTCAAGGTTGAGTTCAGCGGTGCGGACGCTATGAACGGCGCTGAGCGCGTTGTTTGTTTTATTGTCGATAGCTCTCGTGAGACTGACGCGTGCAGACTCAACGTTCGATCGAGCAGAATCAATTCCAGCCTTGTAGGCGATGAGATCGGTGAGTGAAAGATCGACGGAATCAGCACTGGTCGCGTCTAGCATTTGGCGAGTAAAGAGCAGCGTACTGCCGGTTTCTTCGAGTGCTCGGCGGGTGATCGCTACGGCGTTTGCGTCGCCGGCAAGGAATGCCGCTTCAGCCAGGTCTCTGTCCGTGCGGGCAAACGCAAAGAAATCTTTAGCACGCTGAACCGTAGCCGGATTGAGTGCGCCAAGTTCGCGTTCGAATTCGTTTCCAAAGAGGAGATTTTCTAAACCGAGCAATTCGTCGGCTTTAGAAAGACCCGTACGGACAGCGGCGAGTCCTGCGTTCTCGGCATCAAAAAGCGCGCGCGCATCATCCTGGGCGGTTTGGGCTGCCTCGTCCGTCGCTTTCTCAAGCGTGTCTTCGGCCATGGTGATTGAGGAGTCGTTTAACGCCTTAATGAGACTAATCGAGTTGTTGGCAAACCGGGCTGCGGACTCGGCACTAAGCACATCACTATAGGCCGCGCTAATATCTTCTTCACGGGAGCCGGCACGTTCTCGATCAAGATCGGCCTGGGCCCGGCGGGCGTCTCCCGCAAGGTCGGCGGCCGAGAGTGTTGCGAGGACTTGGCCTTGGCGGATGAAATCGCCAACCTTTACGTTTACGGACGTAATGTTTCCGTTAGACTGGAAGCTCAGATCAGCATGAGTAAGAGGGTAGAGCGAGCCGGTAATGTCTACCGTTTTACTGATATCCGCACGTTTAACAGTGTCCGTTAGGTAGATTTCTTTGGCTTGGCCCTGGCTCGCCAAGAAGCTAATGATAAGCACGGCCGCTAAAATGACGGCGATAATGAGGGTGGTTCTGCGGGAAAGAGGGTATTTCATAACTGGCGGACGTTACGCGTCTTTGCCTATCTTTGCAAGTCCCCGTGATACAATTTGTTCATCGAATTAATTGAGCTCGTATGGTTGAGAATCTGACGTTTTCGGTAGAAGAATTGTTTGAAGAAGTGGTTGCGGCCGGGGTTGAGCAAGCGGTGAATGAAGAGACGGCGTATTTTGACCTGGTGGATAGCGTTATTGAAGAGCACAGGAGTATTGGCGAGCTGCATGACGACCAGAATTTGGACGCGCACGCGGATGTGCTCAAGGCTCGGTTTGCTGAGTATCTGAAGCGTCTTGAGGAACAGGGATAAAATATGCGCTTGTCATTTCACGGGGCGACCGAAGAAGTGACGGGCTCATGTTTTTTATTGGAGTCTGGTGAGGCTAGGATTTTGATCGACTGCGGCATGAAGCAGGGGGAGCGTATGTGCGTGATGCGCAGTATTGACCCGTTTAGTTTTGACGTGACCAAGCTGACCGCGGTCCTGGTGACTCATGCACACTTTGACCATACTGGCCGATTACCAGAGTTGACCAAGCTCGGTTATCAGGGACCGATCTACATGACGGCGCCAACTAAAGCGTTGACGGATATTATTCTGGAGGATTCGCTCAAGATCATGGGCGAAAATGCTAAAAGATGTGGTGATCCAGTGCCGTACGAGAAAGCAGATAAGGATAAGGCGATGTTACAAATAGCGGGTGTAAATTATCACACGGCCTTTGAACCGGCGCCTGGAATATCCGTTATGTTCCATGACGCTGGACATATCCTTGGTTCGTCTTTTATTTCGGTCGAGTGTGAAGGAAAGAAGGTAGTATTCTCGGGAGATATCGGCAACGATGACACGCCAATTTTGGGCGAAACGGAAATGCTCCACTCGGCGAATTATGTTGTGTGCGAGGCCACGTACGGCGACCGCGACCATGAACCGACGCGGATGCGGGCGGGACATTTGAAGGACTTTGTAAAAAAAGTTATTGGCCGGCATGGAACGCTGATCGTTCCCGCGTTTTCTGTCGAGCGTACCCAGGAGCTTTTGTACGAACTCGACCAGCTCATTACGAATGGGGAGATCCCAAAGGTTCCCATTTATCTTGATAGTCCGCTCGCCATCCGCGCCACGGAGATTTATCGACACTATAAAGATTATCTGTTGCTTGACCATCCCGCGATTGCCGGCCACGATTTCTTTGCGTTTCCTGGCCTGCACGAGACGCTTCATACGGACGCTTCAAAGGCGATCAACGAGGATCACCGGCCGAAGATTATTATTGCTGGGAACGGCATGATGACCGGTGGGCGAGTACTGCATCATCTTATTCGCTATTTGCCTGACCCGAAGTCCGGTTTGCTCGTCGTCGGTTTCCAGGCGCCGGGCACGCTCGGGCGACGAATCCAGGAGCGCGTGCCAACTGTTAAAATTTTTGGCGAGGAGATTACTGTACAGGCTGAGGTGGGGAATATTGAGTCTTTCTCGGCGCACGGCGATAGAGCGAAGCTCGCGCGTTGGCTGCATGCCAAAGCCGGACATATTGAAAAGGTATTTTTAGTGCACGGGGAAATGCACACCAAAGAAGAATTTAAAAAGTACCTCGGTCAGACCATGTCTGCCGAGATACTCATTCCTCGCTTGAACGAGGTGTTTGAATTGTAGGCCGTTATTTGGGTTGAGTGTTATTTGAACTGAGCGCCCATTCGTAAAAGGTGCGTGCAGACGAGGCTGAGGGGTTGAAGTTATAAAGTTCAGGAGTTGTAACATTGTGGAGAGTGTCGACGGAATACGCCGCCTTGTTCGTGATATCGACTACATCAAGTTTATCGAGCCAAGAGTAAAAGATAAAACTCATGGTTCCGGTAGCATGCACGGTGGTGTCGCGAACGGAGATATCGACCGGGCCGGTTGTGATAACGCGACCCTCGCGCATGGCGAGTTTTGGCGTATTTGTGGACGTGTCTTCAAGTGTGAGCGTAGTATTTTCCGCGAGCGAAATCCTGGTAGCGCCAATATTATAGGCCTTAAAACCAGAAGCGGCAGTCTTTAAATCTTCACCTCGGCGGACAGTCTCTGAGCCGCCGATTTGATAGGCTGAGGGCTGTTTTGGCTCGTTTAGTCTTAGATACGTCAGAAGACCGAAACTCCCGAGGATAACGATGATAGCTAAAATTCGAGACTTCATAATGCTTAATATCGTATCAAGCTACCCGTGGGAAGTCTAAGCGTGGTAATATTTCCTTACGATTATCTGAACTTATTATGGCTCTCTTTGAATACTACGGTGACACCTGTCCGCATTGCATCACCATGAAGCCGCTTGTGGAAGAAGTAGAAAAAGAACTCGGCGTACAAGTTGAGAAGCTCGAAGTTTGGAACAATGAAGAAAATCTAAAAAAGCTAGAAGCGGTAGATAATGGTCGCTGTGGGGGAGTGCCGTTCTTCTATAACAGCGAGACTGATGATTTTATTTGTGGTTCGGCCAATAAAGAAAGACTGCTAGCCTGGGCGACTGGTAAGAAATAATATGCGTTGGTTAGCCGCCTCAACCTTGGTCATGTTGCTCGGCGCAGGCTGTGTTAATTTGCCATTTGGCGAACAAGCACCAGAAATGTCCGCCGAGGAGTTGGATTTTATGGTGGGCGATGGTTTTGAGATTTCGCAAAGCGCTTTTTCTTTTGGCCTGGGGGAAACTATTCTTAAGAACGTGACCGTTGAAGAGCATCAGTCAACTCGGTACGCGGTTTTGTCTTGGACTATGGACGTGAAGCAGGAGACGGCTGCTAGTAAAACTGCCCGTGATTACGCCATGACTCACGCGCCGGTTGGGGAAGACGCTGTCATTCCTGAACCGGTGTATGAGAATGTGACGCTTAAGGGGGTGGTGCGGACAGATTCCCTGGCTAACGCCGAACGCCTGCTTTTGCCTTCGTATTGGCCAGAGGGCGAGTATGACGTTTCGCACATGGGCAATAGTGTGATTTGGCTGTCTAACCAGCAGTATGCGGAATTGCTTGCCACTCGTTCGTCACATGTACAGCTTGGTTTGTTTGATTCGACCCTCAAGGACGCACTCGACTTTACGGAGTCGGCAAAGTCGGCGCTCGATAGACTACAAGGGAAGATTGCGGCCACGCCCACCTCAAATAAAGATTTTACTAAACTTTCTGCCAAGGGCGACTGGGGGAGCTACACCTTAAAGGTGAACGGTGAGGATGTTCGAGTGAGAACCATTGAAGCCGCGAACGCTTTTGCGAACTACACCATTCTGGCCAACGCAGATAATCCGGTGATTCTTAAGGTCTCGATTCTTCCTTGGGCTCTTGGACCGAGCCTCTTCACCTCGCTGAACGAACTGAAGGACGAACTTGGGTATTCGGTGAAGAGTGTCTCCATGCAACGAGCAGAGCTTGGTAACACCGAATAAATAAAAAATCTCCCGTTATTGGGAGATTTTTTATTAGGTAAGCTTTTTCAGCCAATCCGGGTTGACATCAACTGTCAGATCTAGGAAGTATTTGGTGTTGGTCACGGCTTCAAGTTCGCGGCGAGTTGACTGACCGATTTCTTTGATACCTCGGCCGCCGGCGCCGATGATCATGCGTTTGTAGCGTTCGGCAGTCGTGTAAATAACAGCTTTGACGTACATGGTGCCGTCCTTGCGTTTATCGATCTCCTCAACCTCCACATGGGTGGTGTAGGGAACTTCTTCGCGCAGACGCAAGAACAATTTTTCGCGGATAATTTCAGCCAGCCATGATTCGTTGCTCTGGTTTGTCACTTGGAATTCCGGGTACATGAGTTCGCCCTCGCGCAGCTGAGCAAAAATCCAGCGCGTCACCATGTCCATGTCTGTGCCGTTCTTCGCGGAAACTTCCGCGTAGGCGTCAAACTTGGTGGCGAGGTCTCTGTAGTAATCTATATACCGACGCGCGTCTTTGTCGTCGATCTTGTTAATGACCAAAAGTTTCGGCTGTGTGGAATGTTCGATCAATTTGAACGAAGCCTTTTCTTCGTCGCCAATGGCGCGGGTAGGATCAACGACGTAAAGAATAGCGTCAACTTCTTTGAGCGAATCTTTGGCGTACTGCAAGAGACGTTTGGTCAGCGGATCGCCGGCTTTCTGCATGATGCCCGGGGTATCTACAAGTACAGCCTGGCCGAGCGGCGAGGTGATAACGCCTTGAATAGGCTGGCGGGTGGTTTGCGGCTTTGGGGTAGTGATAGCCACCTTAGAACCGACGAGCGCGTTTAAAAGCGTGGATTTACCCACGTTAGAACGGCCAATGATAGCGACAAATCCAGATTTCATAGAAGTGATGATAGTACAGAATAACTTAGTTTTGTACAACTTTGGTTGCGATTGTCCTAAATATGTAGTAAACTCTAGCAAATCTTTAATGATTCCTATGGACATGAATTTCACTTGGAAACAGGCCGAGTCACTTTCACCGGGCCAGCTCGCTATTCAGGGTATTGAGCTCGCAACTAAGACTTGGGGCCAGTTTGTGAAGTTTGTACTGGCCGTCGTGGCTGGTGAAATCGTGGTTGGCGTTGGTTCGATGATCCTGATTACGGTTGGTGCTGGGTTGCTTAAGGGCGTAGGTTTCGCACTAGCGGCCATTGTGTGCGCCGTGGTGATGGCACTTTTCATGCTCGCAGTTGGCGTAGGCGCTGTTCGTCTCTCGCTTGCGGTGGTTGACGGCAAGAAGCTGTCTCTCAAAGAGATCTTTGCGATTGACGGGACCATGGTCGGCACACTTATTGCTGCTTACGTTTTGTACTTGGTCGCTGTTATCGTCGGCACTTTCGTGTTGATTGTTCCAGGTATCATGATCGCTCTTGGCTGTACCTTTGCCTTGTTCGTGATCGTTGATAAGAAGGACGTTGGTCCAGTGCAGGCACTGAAAGCTAGCTGGGCAATGACGAACGGTGATCTCTTGAGTATCGCCTTGCTCTCTTCGGCTATTGGTTTGATTGCTTACATCGTTATTCTCCCAGCCTACGAAATTTTCGTGATCGGTTTCATGCTGACGGGACTTTTGGCCGCGATTAAGATGGCGACGCTCGGTGCACTGTTCATGGGTCTCTTGGCCTTTGTCCTCGGCGTGGCTTTGTTTGTTTGGGTAGTCTTGGTCATGATCGGTGGTTTTCTCTCCTACGCTTTGGCCTACCGCAAGTTGTCCGTCTCCCGCGCTAGCGTGATGGAAACGGCGATGCGTTCCTAATATTTTCGGTGTTGGGGTCGACCCATGCGTCGACCCATTGAAGGGCCTGGTGGATAAAACCGCCGGGCCTTCTTCTATGAAAAAAATTCTCAAATATATCTTGTATCTTATTTACGAAAAGCGTCTCGCCAAGAGATTGCTCGTTGGTCCTGCGCCAAAGCATCTTGGCGTGATTCTCGACGGCAACCGCCGGTACGCGAAGACACTTGGTCTGCCCGTTACGGAAGGACATAAGTATGGCGCCAGGAAGGTGAAAGAACTTTTTTCTTGGTGTATTGAATTTAAAATTCCAGTAGTGACTGTTTGGGGTTTTAGCACACAGAATTTTTCTAGGGATCCCGGAGAAATCAAGGTGCTCATGGATCTAATTGTCGAGCAGGCCAATGCCATGCGCGTGGACGAAGATTTTAAAAAGAACGACATCCGCGTAAAAGTTATTGGCCGAGTCGACCAAATGCCAGTTGACGTCCGCGAAGCACTCGCCAAACTTGAAGCGTCGACTGCAGACCGAAAAGGCATGCTCGTCCAGCTCGCGCTCGGTTACGGTGGCCGTGAAGAAATCGTCGACGCCGCGAAAGCCTATTTGTCGACAGCCGAGAAGTCGGGGAAGTCGCTTCATGACGCTATCTGTGGACTAACCGAGGAATCACTCTCGACGCATCTCTATTCCGGCGATGTTCCTGACCCCGATTTCATTATTCGTACTTCCGGTGAGGTTCGGTTATCCGGTTTCCTGCTCTGGCAGGCAGCCTATAGCGAATACTACTTCCTGGACGTAAACTGGCCAGCCTTTAGACGAATCGACTTTTTGCGTGCATTACGATCGTTCCAGGCGAGACAGAGACGGTTTGGAAAATAGCCAATATTAGCAATAAAACCGCCTTCCGGGCTTGACGGAAGGTGGTTTTTGTGTTATAGTAAAAAGGTTAGTTAAATTGGCGACCAGTTAGGCCTCGAGGCTAAAGAGCCGGTCAATCTGGTAACCATTAGGAGCCCAAAGGCTGAAATGCCGATCAATTGCCCTCGGGCAGTGAACGTGTAACTCACGCGTCAGGGATAGATGCCGATAACCTAATACGGCATTGAGTCACCACCACCGAGCGATTAGGCGCCCGCGTCATAGCCCCCTTGCATTCAAACGCAAATCGTATCCATCCAACATACAAACTACCCGTAGACCTGGCAATTCTGCCTTTGGTCCACAAGCGTCTTTCCTAGGAAGCGCAATCAATCAGTCCGGTAGTGCTGATACTTCACGGAGGTGAAGTTGGATGAGAATCACGAAATGCTCTTGCAGGGGGGCATTTTATTTATTTTAAACCAAAACCCCGGAATTTCTTCCGGGGTGTTTTCTTTACTCTTTAATACTTTACGCTTTACGCACCAGCTTGGTGACAAGCTCCACATGCGGCGTGTGGGGGAACATGTCGATAGCTCTCATGGCCTCGACATCGTAGTATTTTTCGAGGATTACCATTTCACGGGCAAAGTTCTTGTAGTTACAAGAGACGTAGACGATTGTTTCTGGCTTGGCTGCGATAACGTCTTGGAGAACTTTGTCGACCATACCTCCGCGGGGCGGGTCGAGGATAACTACATCCGCGCCGGTTTTCATCCAGTCGAAGTCTTCGGTTTTTACGTCATGGAACTCGATGCTCGCGTTATTGAGCTCGGCGTTTACTTTAGCGTCGACAATTGCCTCTTTAACCATCTCAACGCCAAGCGTGCGCTTGAATGAGGCGGCGAGAGCGACGGCGAAGAAGCCGGTGCCACAATACAAGTCCATGAGGGTCTTCTTGGTTGTGCCGACGGCGCCATTCGTGGCGAACTCGCGAACCGTATCAAGGAGCTGAGCCGCGCCCTGGGGGTTTGTCTGGAAGAAGGCGTTTGGGGAAATGCGGAAGCGGTAGCCGGCGATGGATTCCTCGATCATTCCAGGACCAGAGATGGTTCTGAGCTCGTCGCCGAAAGAGACATCACTGATGGTGTGATTGATCGACCACACGACGGTGGTTGCTTTCGATGTAGCGGCGAGTTCTTCGAGGGCTTTCTTTGCCGCAGCTTCCTCGTCTGCGTCCTTAGGCGCGCTCGTGACGATGATGATCATGGTCTCGCCGAGCGTTGTTGAGCGGATTACTGCGTAACGCAAGAAGCCTACATTGGCTTTGCGGTCGTAGAAAGAAAGGCCGCACTTCTTGGCCCAGTCGCGGGAGATGAAGAACGCGTCTTCGATTTTTTGATCGGCAATGAAGCAGGGGTGATTGTCGATGACGCTCCACCATTTGCCCTTTTCGCGCAGGCCTACGTTGCCTTGCCAGTCGATAACAAAGTCCATTCGGTTGCGGTAATGATGGGTGACGGGGGAGGCGGCGATTTCTTCGACTTTGAGATCGAGCTTCTTAATGGCAAACGAGCCATTGATGTCGGCAAGTTTTTGTTTGAGCTGTTTCTCGTACGGGATGTGTGACCAGCCGCAGGAGCCGCAGCGTTCGGGATTAGGACATTGCATATAAATTTGCGCGAACTGTACGGAAAAAATAGACTGAAGTCAATAAAATGGAGACGTCCGCGGGGCCGAAGCGCCGCGGACGCGAGGGTAACGTGGCATGCTGGAGCATGTCTCCTACGCCGCTTTCCTGGCCTGTTTGATGGTTTCCGCGAACGGAACCGGTAACAGGGACAGTGAACGGTCGAAGAGATGGGTGAAGAGGGCGTTGACCACGCTCTCGAATTGGAGCTCACGGCCGTGATTGGCCGCAAGGGTGTCGTGCAGCTCCCGGGCGAGCTGTTGCTCTTCCGGGGTTCTGGTTTCGGACGGTGCGTGCTTGACCGTGCCGTAATCATGCAGCTCGACTATGTCATCCCAGGTAATACGTCCTGCCTGGATCAGGGAGCAGAGGCTCTTCGGTGTTTCCATGTCTGCCGGGGAATCCGGCGGAACGGGTGGTATTGACCCACTCATGGCAGCCCTCCTTTAAGGCCAGGTTGAGCATATGACAAAATAGGAAAAAAGAGAATAGATAACAAAAAACCGACTATTTAGTCGGATTCTTGTGGTGCGCTTGAGACGATTCGAACGTCTGACCCCTTCCTTCGGAGGGAAGTGCTCTATCCAGCTGAGCTACAAGCGCGAAATGATGTACATAGCGACACCGGAGGCGACAGAAACGTTTAATGATTGTTTCTTGGCCATTGGGATCGTAACGAGTCCGTTGAGGAGTCCTTGAGTCTCAGCGTCGATTCCCTCTACCTCGTTGCCGAGGACGAGAGCAATCTTGCTGGATTCGAGCGATTCAATAGCTTCTCCGCCCGTCTCTAAACCGAGGACACGATAGCCGTTTTTCTTGAGCGAAGCAATGACCTCAATAATATCGCCCGATTCCCAAGCGACGAGCTGTTCTGCGCCGAGTGCTACTTTGGCGATTTCTTTTCTTGGTGGCTTCTCCGTAAACCCCGTTAAATAAAGTTTCTCAACCCCAAAAGCCGCCGCATTCCGAAAAATAGAGCCGATGTTATGGAGCGAACGAATATTGTGGGCAATCACGATCACAGTTCCGCCATTCTAGCCAAAGAAGGAACTTTTTGCTAGTCTTCGCCGGTCACCCAGGAGATTGCATGTTGTTCGAACGTTTGTCGCCAGACGGTGTGCTCGAGGTGCTCTTGCCTCGGTTCAAAGAGTTGAGGTGGTGGACGTATGGAGAGCGGCGCCAAGTGTTGGCCGATATTGATGCAGAGCATCGCCTCGTTATGACAGTGCTTGATCCAGTCAACATGCCGCAACGATGCATCGAGATCTGCATTCGCAAGCAGAGGGATGGTCGTCTGATCGACGCTCCGCTGATACGTTTCCGTACTTCTCATGTGAATGACCCGCGTCCTACGCAGATACGTGACATGTGGTCCTACGCGTTGGGGTGCGCCGAGACCCGAGCGGTAACGTTAGGCGATTCTGTCGCTGTCTAGATGCCTTGAGTTTTACGTTAGGAGCTTGGCCTGTGCCTGGCTCTTTTTTTGTTTGGTTCTTGGTTCTTTGATTGATTTTTCCCCTTTTGCTATCCTTCTGGCATATATGCCATCATTCGTCGTCGTTATTCCAACCAAGAACGAGGAAGAGTATTTGCCACGGTTGATTGAGTCTTTGAAGAAACAGACTTTGCAACCTAACGAGGTCGTGCTCGCGGATGCTGGGTCAACTGACCAGACTACGCAGATTGCGGAGGCAGCGGGGATGCGGGCAGTTGAAGGCGGACTCCCGGGGCCGGGAAGGAATGCGGGCGCGCAGGCCACGAAGAGTGATCTTATCTTTTTTATCGACGCCGATATAGTTTTGCCTGATCCTCAGTTTTTTGCGAAAGCTATTGCGGATTTCGAAAAGCGACAGCTGGGCGTGGGTACATTCGACCTCCAACTCGTGAAAGGATCGTGGGTCGAGCATCTTGGCCATAAAATTTACAACGCCTACGTACGCTTCTGGGGCGGCTGGAATGCACACGCCATGGGCGGATGTATTTTAGTTCGTAGGAGCGTTCATGAAGCGATCAACGGGTTTGATCCAACCGTGTTATTCTGCGAGGATAACCATTACGGTAAACGAGCGCACAAGATTATGCCCTTTGGCGTGATTAACGGCGTAAAAATTGGCGTGACTAACCGCCGGCTGGCGCGAGATGGCGGTCTGACGATTGTTGTTAAATACTTGTTGGCTGAACTGCATATTATTTTTTTGGGGCCGATTAGAACCAATTGGTTTAAGTACGAATTTGGCTACAAGAAGGGAATGGGTAAGGGGGAGTAAAGACGGACGAAATCGTGCTACAATAAAGAAAATACACCACTATGCGATATTTTCTTTCGCTTGTCGTCGCGTGTCTGACGCTTTTGCCGTACTCGGCTTTAGCGGCTACGCCTGACCTTTCAATCAAAGCGTCCAGCATCCGTTTCTCGCAACCAACGCTGTACGCCGGTGATCATATCCGGGTTTACGCCACGATTAAGAATGAAGGCGAGGTAGACACCATGGCTCAGGTGTTCTTTTATCAAGGTCCAACCTTAGTCGGCACGAGCCAGGTGGTTTCGGTAGTGGCTGGAGGCAACGGGGATGATGTGTATGTGGACTTTACGGTTCCGCAAACTGCCTTCAATATTTTGGCGCGTATTCAAGGCCAAGATCCAGGCGACGTAGTGGCTGCTAATGATGAGGCCATGACGTCGCTCTATACGCCGGTAATTGACGGCGACCGCGATGGAATTGCTGACGGTATTGATAATTGTCTAAACGCCGCCAATGCTGATCAGCTTGATACTGACCATGACGGAGCGGGGAACGCCTGTGACAGCGATGACGATAATGATGGTGTCTCAGACACTACAGAAATCGCCAACGGCACTTCGCCCACTAATGCCGACACAGACGGTGATGGCTCGCCAGACGGCAGTGACGCCTTCCCGCTTGATCCGAATCGTTCTACTAACCCACAGCCAGTCGTGGTTGCGCAGGCACCAACTGGTGGTTCAAGTGGATCGACGGGGGTGTCGACCCCTACAGCGCCAGTAGCGCCGACAAAACCCGCACCGGTTATCGCAAGTGCGACAGATGAATCTCCAGATCCTCAGGTTGCCGGTGATGCCGATTCATTAGGTGGGGCAGAACCCGTAGAATCCAGCACGCCGGATAATGGAGGAACGGATCTCGCTCTTGCCGATGCATCGGGCGCCTCGGCTAACGAAAGCGCGAGCGAGTCACCGACCATGTTGACCCTAGGAGATTTGAAACTGTCGCCCGAGGCCCGTTTCAGCTTTCGGCAAATTGATTGGCGGACGTATGAATTTGATGCTAAACCACAAGGTGAAGTAGCGGGTGCTTTTGGGTGGGACTTCGGCGACGGTTCAACTAGTGTGAACAGTAAAGTTACGCACACTTTTCCTAGAGCAGGCGATTATAAAGTGACGCTTGCGGTCGCTACGGATGACGGGAAAATGTTCACGGATTCGCAGGTAATCAGTATTTCATTCTTCCATCTTGGTAATCCATTGGTTGATCTGGTATTGTCGCTTCTCCTCTTGCTATTGCTCGCGCTCACTATCTACATCTACCGGCTCCGCAGACAGTCTCTATGATCCGGAAATTGTTTAGTGCCTCATCTACCGTCGCTTCCGCAGCTTTTATTGTGGGAGCGATGTCGCTTTTATCACGGATCGCTGGCTTAGTCCGCGACCGGGTGCTTATTGGTGCGTTCAACGGACAATCCGGGAACGTCTTGGACGTTTATTACCAGTCGTTCCGCTTACCGGATTTATTTTTTCAATTACTGGTAGTTGGCGCTGTCTCAGCTAGTTTTATTCCGGTCTTCACTAGAGCCTGGGCGGGAGACGATAAGACTCGGGCCTGGAAGTACGCGAACAATGTTTTGCATGCCGTAGTTTTATTGTTCGCGGTTATTTCGGCTGTGGCTATCCTTGGCGCACCGGCTTTGGCTCCGCTCTTGGCTCCTGGGTTTACTGTAGAAAAACAGATGGCGGTGGCGGAGATGACGCGGATTATTTTCTTGGGTCAGTTATTCTTTGCCGCTTCAATTGTTTTTGGTTCGATTCTTCAAGGCACTAAACGATTCTTTTTGCCCGCCTTTGCGCCAATTGTCTATAACGCCGGTATTATCTTGGGTGCGCTGTTCATCGTCCCGGTGGTCGGTCCGATTGGTTTGGCTTGGGGCGTGGTCCTCGGTTCGTGTCTCCACATGCTGGTTCAGTTGATTGGGGCAATTTCTGTTGGCTATAGGTATCAGCCATATCTGCATCTTAAAGATCCGGACTTCCTATTAACCGCTAAACAGACTCTGCCTCGCGTGCTCGGTTTAGCAGTTAATCAGATCGAGTTTTTGCTCATGAGTATTCTCGCGACTTATATTGCAGCTGGAGCGGTGCGAGATCTGAACTTGGCGTACACCTTGAACTTTGTTCCGATTGGTATTGTCGCCGTTTCCTACGCTATCGCTGCCTATCCAACCTTTTGCGAGCGGGCTGCGGCCAAAGATTTGGCCGGTTTACGCGCTACGTTTTCGCTGACTATGCGTCAGGTAATGTTCTTCATGATCCCGGCGACTGTTTTGTTTTTGTTACTCCGTGCCCAGATTGTTCGCGTAGTTTATGGAGCTGACGGACTTGATTGGCCGGCGACTATTTCTATTGCTGATACGTTGGCGATCTTCGCGCTCAGTTTCTTTGCTCAGGCAGCCAACTTTATTCTGGTCCGAGTTTATTACGCCCTAGAGGACACCATGACGCCGTTTATTTTCGCCTTGCTTGGCGGTCTCTTAGCGGTTGGCACGGCTGTGCCGTTGTCACAGGCTTACGGCACTTTTGGTCTAGCTATTGCTTTTTCTGGCTCAGCCATGATTCAGGCCGCTTTTCTTTGGGTGTTTCTCCATCATAAAATTGGCGGACTGGATGAAAAGAAAATTTTGTACTCGGTCTTTGTATTTTCGTTGGCCGGCATCCTCTCAGCATTTGCGACTCAAGGAGCTAAGTACGGCGTGGTGAAATATATTACGCTTGATACTTTTGCTAACGTCTTTTTGCAGTTTTCAGTGGCGAGCGTAGTCGGTCTTGGTGTTTATCTCTTAGCTGCTTACTTTTTCAAGAGTCCCGAGCTACGCAGTATTACTGCCGGCCTACAAAAGAAATTCCTGAAGGCCGCCCAGCCGGCTGAAGTGGGAGACGTGACTTCAGCTGGTACATAGTCAAATGTTTTGTTACCCTCACGCCCGGAGGTGCTTGTGTTGCTTTTTTTCGTGTCCTTGGCTCACGCGTTTCCTGATGCTCCGTACAACATGCACGACGAATTGTCGGGCAAAAATGGAGACCCCGCGAATTTTCTCCGGGCACTCGGCGTCGGCGTAGTCCTGTTCGTCGTGGTCGCCGGCATTTTCTGGTTGGTTACGCCGAAAGAAAAACAGTGATCAGTTCTCGTCCAGCCGTCCGGCACCTCGGGCGGCTTCTTTTATTGCGAAAGTTTCGCAAATACGTTACCCTTTTCCCATCTATGATCACTGCGAATGACCTCAGAAAGAAGTACGTTGAGTTCTTCAAATCAAAGAACCACGTGGAAATCCCCTCGGCGTCTGTTGTTCCGGAAAATGACCCAACGGTGCTTTTTACGACTGCAGGCATGCACCCCTTAGTGCCGTATCTTTTGGGCGAGCCGCATCCAGCGGGAAAGAGACTCGTCGACTATCAGCGTTGTATCCGCACTGGCGATATTGATGATGTGGGCGATGACACTCATCTAACATTTTTTACAATGTTGGGAAACTGGTCGCTCGGCGATTATTTTAAGAAGGAGTCTATCGAGTGGAGCTTCGAGTTTTTGACGAATTCCGAATGGCTGAATATTCCGCTCTCGCACTTGTCGTTTACTGTTTTCGAGGGAGACGCGAATACGCCATTTGATCAAGAAGCCTATGATCATTGGATTCGTCTAGGAGTTTCACCGGAAAGAATCGCCAAACTCGGCAAAGAAGATAACTGGTGGGGACCGGCAGGGAAGACTGGCCCATGCGGTCCGGACACAGAGATTTTTTATTGGGTAGGGAAGGGCGAGCCGACCGGCAACAAAGGCACGCATTCCAAAGAATGGATGGAGATTTGGAATAACGTGTTCATGCAGTTTAACAAGCAGGAAGACGGCACATTGTTGCCACTCGAGAACGGGAGTGTAGACACGGGAATGGGCATGGAACGGACGATCGTTGCGCTGCAGCACCGCTCGAACGTGTACGAGACCGAACTGTTTTCAAGCGTGCTCAAGAAACTCGAAGAACTGTCTGGTTTTGAATATGCCGCTGCGCCAGAGACGATGAAGTCGATGAGAATTATTGCAGATCATCTTCGCGCTGCCTCAATCATGTTCATGGACGGTGTTGAACCGAGCAACAAGGACCAGGGCTATATTCTCCGCCGATTAATTCGTCGCGCGATTCGTCACGCCAAGAAGCTGGGTATCGATACACAGAAACTGATTGCGCCAATTGTCGATGAAATTGTTTCTTCACTCGGTGAAGCGTATCCAAAGCTGGTCGAGAAGCGCGACGTGATTGTACTTGGCGTTGAGACTGAAGCGAAGAAGTTCGAGAAAACACTCGCCCAGGGACTGCGCGAATTCCAGAAGATGTTTGAGAAGAACAAGGCTATTTCCGGCGAAGATGCGTTTAATCTGTACCAGTCGTACGGTTTTCCACTCGAAGTAACACACGAGCTTGCACATGAGCAGGGACAGGAGGTTGATCGCGAGGCTTTCGCCGCTGAATTCAAGAAGCACCAGGACCTGTCCCGACAAGGAGCAGAGAAGAAATTCGCCGGTGGTCTTGCCGATCACTCGGTAGAGACGACGAGACTCCACACCGCAACGCATTTGCTTCACCAGGCTCTTCGAAACGTTCTCGGCGACCATGTAGAACAGCGCGGCAGCAATATTACTGCTGAGCGTTTGCGTTTCGATTTTTCGCATAACACCAAGATGACACCGGAGGAGATAGCGAAGGTTGAGGCTATCGTCAACGAGCAGATTAAGAAGGACATGACCGTGACTGCGGCGCAGTTGAGTGTGGAGGAGGCTAAAGCATCTGGAGCGATCGGCTTGTTCGAAGACAAATACGCGAATATCGGCGGGAAGATTAATGTCTATACAATCGGTGATTTTTCAAAAGAAATTTGCGGCGGTCCGCATGTGCAACACACCGGTGAGCTTGGTGGCTTCAAGATCCAGAAAGAAGAAGCCGTCTCCTCGGGCGTGAGACGTATCAAGGCGATCTTGGGCTAATTAGCTTCATCGAGCACGATGTCGGGGTCGACCTATGCGTCGACCCTTTTAGTTTCATGTATACTTTCCTCATTATGGAATCCAAATCTCATTTTCTCGTTCACTTCATTCCCGGCATGCTGCTCGGATCCGTTGTGGGCCTCGCGTTTGGGTCGCTGCTCGTGGCGAGTCAGATTCCGCGTGTGGTAGTCCCGGCGAGTGAATGTGCGGGTTCTTTCAAGGATTTGTCATGGAAACCAATTGACGAACATAATTTCGGTATCTATCTAAAAAACATGAAGGTTGCTGAAGTTGATTTTCCAGATGGTTTATTTAACCCGGGAAATTTTTATCAGGTGAATCCCGACTCGAATAACGCGTATCTAGATTTTAATCCAGATGGACTCGGAGGATACATTTTGTATCCAGTTACTTATGACATGATTCGTGTGAATACTTGCACGGGCAAGGTTGATCGTTTGCTCGACTCAACATTTGGCCAGGGAGGCATTCGTCAGGGATTAGATATTTCACCAAATGAAAAATATTTGGCGGAATTCTTTCAGGATATTGGCCCAATCACGTCATTACGTATAGTGAGCACCGACAACGTAAACATCACTAGCGATTATTCACTGCCGGATCAGAAGTACACGCAGTTCGATGCTAAGTTTTCAAAAGACGGCACGCAGGTCATCGTCATCGCAGCTCTTGGAGACGCCGAGCATGAAAAGGGCATTAGATGGGTGTTCGATATGGCGACTCGTAGTTTTATTGGCCAGGGTGAACTGACGGAGACAAACAAATGGTGTCCGACCAATTATTGGACACTTTTCATAAATAAAAATGGAAATGTCGGCGTCGCTCCAGCCAACGACCTCTCTTCGGCGCTTTGTGGCGGCGGACCGACCGGGGGGCGTTGAGTAGGGTTTTACAACCGAATCCCGATACGCTACCGTCCTAAGGTATGCGCGTCGGGATTTTGATTTCAGTCCAACAATTTGAGTCCGTGGTGGGTGTTGAGCGTCTGGAAGAAACAGCGCGTCTTTTGGGGCACGAACCGATTCGGATTTATGAAACTTCCATAACCCTTTCTCACCCTTTCTCACCCTTTCGAACCTTCCCTGAGGTAATTATCGTTCGACCAAACTTCACCGAGGAACCCTCCCATCATCAGGCGATGTACGACGGACTTCGAGTTGCGGGTGTTCGACTAGTTAATGGGGAAGTTCTTCGCACAAAAAATAAATTGCTTCAGCGAGTTGATTTGCTCTCGGCGGGCATAGATATGCCAAGGGGGATGATTGTGCAGAATACTGGAACGGCGGTGCAGTGCGCGAATGAGGTTCGATATCCCGTCATTATAAAAGTGCCATTTGGGACGAAGGGCAAGGGGGTTTTCTATGCGCCAAGCGAAGAAGTCTTACGACCAATCGCTGATTACATTTCTGTTCGTGATAAGAATCCATTTATTGTCGAGGAGTTCATTGCCGAAGCAAATCGTTCTGACATTCGAGTCTTTGTTATTGGCGGGGAAGTGATTGCGGGTATGCAGCTCGATGCGCCAGCAGGGGATGTTCGCAGTAACGCAGGAGGCACTGGCCAGACTGTCGAGCTGACAGACGAAGAGCGCGCGATGGCGATCAAAGCAACGGCGACGATGAAACTCGATATTGCCGGCGTCGACATCCTTAGATCGAATCGCGGTCCGCTCGTTATGGAAGTCAACGCCAACCCCGGCTTCAAAGAACTTGAACGCGTGACTGGAGTCGATGTCGCAAAAAAGATTGTCGAGTTTGCCATAAAAAAATAACCCGCCTGCCCTCTGATAGCCGGGCGGCGGGTCGTCGAGTCGTGGCCTACGCGGCGGGAGGGAATTCTTCCTGCTCACACGTGGCGCTCTGGAGAATGGCTTCGCACAGCTCACCGTAGTTCATGCCGGACGCGGCGGCGGACATGGGGGAGAGGCTGGTGGGGGTCATGCCCGGGATCGTGTTGATTTCCAGGAAGATAGGGGTTGGAACGAGACGTCCGGCGTCGGGGATGATGAAATCTACGCGCGACAGACCTCGGCAGCCGAGTGTCTTGTGGATCGTCTCGGCTGCAGTAGTGGCATACAGGGCGGTATGAGCCGCCAGTTGAGCGGGGCACTCGTACTTCGCCTCGCCTTTCTGGTACTTGGACTCGAAAGAGAAGATTCCTGATTTCGGCTCGATACTGACCACGGAAAGCGCTCGGCCATTCAGAACTGGTACGGTGATTTCCTCGCCCTGGATGAACTTCTCTACCAAGACTATGGAGTCGAACTTCCGAGCTTTAGTCACTGCGGCAACAAGCTCTTCCCGGGTTTTCACTTTGGTGATTCCGATGGACGAGCCGGTATTTCGGGGCTTTACCATGAGCGGAAATGAGAGCCGTCCGGGATTTGGTTCCCAGCCAGGTCTTACCACCAGGTATTCCGCCATCTCCACCCATTTGGACGCGACCCCATCCATCACTTGATGCGTCATGAGCTTGTCCATGGCACTCGCTGACGCCTGCACACCGCTACCGGTGTAGGGGATGCCCATGGTCTCGAGCAAGCCCTGGACGCAGCCGTCTTCGCCGAACTTGCCGTGGAGTGCCACGAACGCGACGTCGATGTTCGCGTTGCGAATAGTCTTGTCGGCGTGGCGGTCAATGAGCACCTCGACGGCATTCCAGCCCCGCTCACGCAGTGCGTTCAAGATGCCCTGCCCGCTTGCGATCGAAACAGCTCGTTCCGCTGACAAGCCTCCCATAAGCAC
This sequence comes from Patescibacteria group bacterium, assembly GCA_041659765.1. Taxonomy (NCBI): domain Bacteria; species Patescibacteria group bacterium. Next base: position 334,633 of record JBAZXR010000001.1, read on the forward strand.
GCCAACCCGTACTTTCCCCTTTTTAAATGGTGTGTTCATTCGTCCTCCTTAGTGAAACTTCAATGCGTCGGCGACTATATCTCATCGTCAAAAACCAAGCAAAAAGAAACCCCGCCAGCTTTCGCGGACGGGGCGTGATGGTGACAGCTCGCCGATCTACAGGGTCGGGAGGGACTCGAGGACCACATAATAATATCGTCGTTCCTCGTCCCGTTTTCTGACGAGCTTTCCGAGTTCGTTTTGGTTCAACGCACCAGGCCTGGATTTCATGGTGATCTCCGTGTTGATCTCGGCCAGCCGGGTCTGCACCGTGGCTTTGAGCCTCACGTAGGCCACAATGAGCTCGTCCACGAGCTTGGCGTCATCGCCAACCCGATCAATGCACATAGGGACGATCATTCTTCGGTCGATCTCCGCTTTTCCCCTCAGCTGGTTCTCGATTCTTTCGATTTTTTCCCGAAAATCGTTAATGTGCTCCAGTGCGGTCATGAGTCACTCCAATGAAAGCCTGGGTAATTTGGCTCATTTTAGGGATTTTGTCCACTCCACAGCCATTTCTTGACACTCCCAGGGTCTCCGAGTACAATTCCCCCGCATTTCTGTGTAGAGGTTTCTTGTTTAATCCTAGCGCACTCTGGTATATTCCAACGGCTATGGCCGAAAAAGATTTTCTAGAAATGCGCGGGGAGGTGCTGGAATCGCTTCCTGGTGGAGCGTTCCGCATCAAACTCGAGAACGACATGGAAGTCATTGGTCACCTTGCGGGTAAACTCCGTAAGAACCGCATCCGGGTAATGCCCGGTGATGACGTCAAGTGTGAGATCAGTCCTTATGATCTCACCAAGGCTCGAATAACGTTTCGCTTCTAAGCGAACGGCATCTCGAGCTTCTGCCAAATCATCCAAGTATTATAGGATGATTTTGCTTACAAGAATACTTGTAACCACTTTATGAAAGTCCGCTCGTCTGTTAAGCCAATCTGCCGTGACTGTAAGGTCATCCGCCGTGAGGGCCGTGTTCGTGTCATTTGTAAAACTCCTAAGCATAAGCAGCGCCAAGGCTAACTATGGCTAGAATCGCCGGTGTCACAATCCCAGCTCAGAAGCGCATTGTTATCGGACTCCAATACATTTATGGAGTAGGTCAGACGCGCGCTCATGACGTTTTGAAGAGAGCAGGTGTCTCAGAAGACATCCGCGCTAAGGACTTGAGCCTTGACCAGGAAAACGCTATTCGCGTAATCGTGGAAAAGGATTTCCGCGTAGAGGGTGAACTCAGACGCGAGAAACTTTCAAACATCAAGCGTTTGAAGGATATCGGTGCACGTCGTGGCATCCGCCACTCCAAGAACCTGCCGGTTCGCGGACAGCGCACTAAGTCTAACTCCCGCACTACGCGTGGCAACGTTCGTAAGACTGCAGGCAGCGGCCGCCGTGTCCTGACCAAGACCTAATCTATGATTGACGAAGAAGTAAAAACAGACGCTCCAGTGCTTGATGGCGCAGGTGAAGCCGTCGTAACGGGTGCCAAGCCTAAGTCAGACAAGATGATGACGGCTAAGGGCAAGAAGCGCACTTTGCGCCAGATCCCAGCCGGCCGTGCTTACGTGCACGCCAGCTTTAACAACACTATCGTGTCCCTGACGGACCCGAACGGTAACCTTGTTGCTTGGGCATCTGCAGGTAACTGCGGTTTCAAGGGTCCAAAGAAAGCTACCCCATACGCCGCCTCCGTGGTGGTGAAGAAGGCGGCTGATAAGGCCAACTTGTTCGGTCTTAAGGACGTGCACGTGTTTGTCACCGGTATCGGCAACGGCCGTGACGGTGCGCTCCGTGCTTTGAACGCCAGTGGTTTCAACGTGCTCTCTATTAAAGACATGACTCCGGTTCCGCATAACGGCTGCCGCCCCCGCCGGGCTCGCCGCGTGTAATTTCTCCCTATGGGTAAAACTCTCATTCCACGAGGTAAGATGTCCCGCCGTGAAGGCGTGGCCATTTCTACCAGCTCGAGCGTCCTCAAAGTGATGCAGAAGCGTCCGTATTCTCCAGGCGTGCACGGCAAGCCTGGCATGCGCCCACCCAAGGTGAGCGCTTACGGTACTCAGCTTCGCGAGAAGCAGAAGGCCAAGCGCCTCTACGGTATTATGGAACGCCAGTTCCGTAACTACTTTGAAAAAGCCAAGAAGCTCACTGGTAACACCGGTGAATACTTGACGCGTTTCCTGGAAATGCGTTTGGACAACGCCGTGTTCCGCATGGGCATGGCTAAGACTCGCCCTCAGGCTCGCCAGATGGTGAGCCACGGTATGATCATGGTGAACGGCGGAAAAGTGAATATCCCGTCCTACCAGGTCAACGTGGGTGATATCGTTGAAATCCGCACGAACAAGCAGGCCAAGAAACTCTTTACGGATCTTGCCGAACGCCAGAAGACGCACAATGTCCCTGGTTGGCTCGCTCGTGAAGAGGCCATGAAGGGAAAAGTTGTCAGCATTCCAGCGGGCGAGGACCTCAAGGAAGCGTTTGACCCTAAACTCGTCGTCGAATTTTATTCAATGCGCTAAGCGTAATTGCTTACCGCTTATACACGATGTATGGAAACCATTTTCCTGCCTTCAAAGATGTACTTCACTCCAGGCAACACTCCGTCTGAAGCAGTACTCACGATCGAACCGCTCCACCACGGGTACGGCACTACAGTTGGCAACGCGCTCCGCCGCGTGCTTCTGTCCTCACTCCCGGGTGCTGCAGTCACGGCCATGAAAGTGAAGGGCGCCCAGCACGAGTTTTCAGCAGTGACTGGCGTAAAGGAAGATGTACTGGACATCATGCTGAACTTGAAGAAGCTCCGCCTGCGTGTCCATTCTGATGAACCGGTCATTCTCAAGCTTCAAAAGAAGGGCGAGGGTCCCGTCACGGCCGATGACATTACGGCCAACGGTGACGTAGAGATTGTGAACAAGGACTTGGTCATTGCCACGCTGACGGACTCTAAGGTGACGCTCGACATGGAAATCACGGTTTCCAAGGGCCGCGGCTACCTCCCAACAGAGGAGCGCGAAGAAGCGCCTACGGAGATTGGCGTGATCGCCATTGACGCGATGTTCTCTCCAGTACGCACGGTGGGTCTCAAAGTAGAGAACACCCGCGTGGGCGAGATCACAAACTACGACAAGCTACTCATGACCATTGAGACGGACGGTTCCATCACTCCACAGGAAGCTGTCGAGCAGGCCACGAAGATCATGCTGAACCACTTCACTTGGATCCAGAGCCAGCTGAACAATTCTGAATTAACTGAACAAATCAACCGCGCCTCGGAGGAAGCGCCTAAGGAAGAGTAAGTATGCGCCATCGCGATAAGATAAAGAAATTGAGCCGCAAGGCACCAGCACGTAAGGCCCTTCTCCGGGACCTCGCGTTGGCTTTGATCACGTACGAGCGAGTTGAAACCTCTCTTGGCCGCGCCAAAGTTGCCCGCCCGCTGATTGAAAAACTCATTACTGTCGCGAAGCGCAATGATTTGCCTTCCCGCCGCTACTTGCTCGGATTTTTCACCACGGAACAGCCGGTGAAGAAGCTGATTGAGGTGCTTGGACCACGCTACGCTACGCGCGCCGGTGGTTACATCCGTTTGACCAAGCTTGGCACACGCCAGGGCGACCGCGCAGAAACGGCGTTGATCGAACTTGTCTAATATGGAAAAAATCGAACGCAAAACAACTAGCTTTGATGCCACGGACAGAGCTCCTGGCCGCTTGGCTTCAGAGATCGCTCGCGCTCTCATGGGCAAGACTTCAGTTGCTTACCAGTCTAACGTAGACGCCGGAGACTTTGTCATTGTGAAGAACGCTGGCAAGATGAAGTGGACCGGTAAGAAGATGGACCAGAAGGTTTATCATCACCACACCGCTCATCCAGGTGGTCTCCGCACGAAGAGCTTGAAAGATATGTGGAAGGCAGACCCAACGGAAGTTCTTCGCATGGCTGTGTCCCGCATGTTGCCTAAGAACAAGCACCGCACGCCTCGGATGATTCGCTTGACCGTTGAATAATATGGCCGAAAAATATTTCCAAGCACTTGGTCGCCGTAAGACGGCTGTCTGTCAGGCCCGCCTCACCCCAGGCGGTTCCGGCGTCATTACCGTTAACGGTAAGAAATTTGAAGAGTTCTTCACCACGGAGGCCCTCCGCGGCATGGTCATGCGCCCGCTCAAAGAAGTTGGCAAGACCGAGAAGGTAGACGTTTCGCTCAAGACCTCAGGCGGTGGCATCATCGGCCAGGCAGATGCGTCACGTTTGGCAATTGCTCGCGCTTTGATTCTGCTCGAAGTTCCACTTCGCCCAGCCCTCAAGGCAGCCCATCTTCTGACCCGCGATCCACGCAAGAAGGAACGCAAGAAGCCAGGTAAGCACGGCGCTCGTCGCTCACCACAGTGGAGAAAGCGTTAAACTAAAAACAAAAGACGGTGTTCCCGTCTTTTGTGTTATTGTGAGAAAATATTTATATGGCTATAAAAAATCGCAAGTTGGTCGGTATCCTTCTCATCGTTCTTCCTCCGCTTGTGCTCATGTGCACGCTCGCCATGTACGCAATTTCGTCGTTTGTGCTTTCGCAATTGGTAACGTCCACGAGTGTCCAGCAGTCATTATTGAGCATTCCAGAGGCTCATGCTGCTCCGCTGACCGATACTCCGAGTGAGTTTGGAACGCCCGTTCCGCTGAGACAAGATTTTGCCGAATCCACCGGTTTAGGTGTTGCTCAACGTTCTGATGAAGGTGATTTGCCATCTACAGTTGGAAATCTCATGAAGGTTGGTTTGGGACTCCTCGGTATCTTCGCGTTGTTGGGTGTGCTATTCGGTATGCCGTTCGGTATCTACTTGATCGCGACTGACGATTCGAAGTCGGAACACAAGGCAATCTCGGTTCTGCCGTTACACGGTCAGCAAACCATCTTCCTCTTTTTTGCGGGTACGGTTGTTTTGTTAAATGTGATTGGGATCGGACTTAGTATTCATAGCTACCTGACTGTCCAGATGGATCCGCTGAACGATCAATGGTCTATTGCAGCGTTTATACTCGGGGGCATCGCCTCGTTCTCAATGTTTATCTCTTGCATCATCTATCTCTTCTGGCTTGGTCGAGCGGCTAATAACTTGTCCGTGCATCACAAGCTTAAGGATTCATCAGGCTGGTTGGTTTGGGGGCACATAATTCCGCTCTACAGCATGTTTCATCCTATCATCGCTTGGCCACGTTTTTGGAACGAGGTTGTAGCTTTTAAGCATTTGTCGCTCGACAAGAAAAATCGCGGTAAGTACGCCATCATTGTCTTCTTTGTGGCGACTGTTGTAAGCGCTATTCTGCCCTTCTTCCACGTGGCCATGAACCCTGGTCTGAGTGAAGCCGTTCTCCAAAACATCGCCCTATTCACGGGTCTTCAGCAACTCATGACCATCACTTGCGGTGTCGCTCTGATTGCCTTCGTGCAATCGGTCACCGAGGCCCTCGAAGGTTAAGCACACTGCCCACCAACAAGAATCCCTCGAAAGAGGGGTTTTTGTTTTGACGAAAGCGAATAGTAGTGATACGCTCTTTCGTCTTTCTGCGGAGGCAACATGAAGACGAGGGACAAGGGTGCGCGACAGTTGGATGAGCACGAGATCGGGACGGTGACGAAGGAATGTCTGGAAGTGAAGGAGGACGTGCAGTTTTCCATTCGCGTCAGTGATGTGAGCGAGGTAGTAGTGTTCGCGCTCGCCGTCTGGGATCCGGACGAGCAGGAGACCGTGGAATACCCCGTGGACGTCACTCTCGAGCTCGCCCTTGTGTACAAGGACAAGGCGAAGGCTGTGCAGGCCTTCCTGACTGAGCAGGAGGGGGCATTCGACCCTGCCGACTTTGCACCGGGAGCGGTGGCGAAGCGGATCATGGACGGCGGGAAGCTGTTCCTGGAGGCGGGAGGCACGGAGATGAACGCCTACTTCTCGTTTGGCTCCTACGGGGACATGGTTTCCATGGAGCGCGAAGAGGCCGAGCGGTTTGTGGTCTTCGACGAAGGCGACGGCTCGGAGGACGAATAGCTACGCATTCGCGTAGGGAGTGACCGGTATCTCGTGCGCGCCCAGCAATGGGCGCGCGCTTTGTTTTTTACGGGGTTTTAGCGTATAGTAGGGGGTAAATATGTCCCAACTTGCTAGGAATACGTTCCTTTTAACGGCAGCGTCTATAGGGCAAAAAGCGATTGCTTTTATCTATTTTGCGGTCATCGCAAGGACGATTGGGGCGGATGCGACGGGATCATACTTTTTGGCACTGGCGTTGACGACTACGTTGGGAGCTATCGACGATGTCGGACTCACCTCGGTGCTGGTGCGCGAAGTAGCAAGGGAGCCGAAGCAGGCGCTTGAGTATGCGCGGAATGTTATAGGCAATAAGTTGCTGTTGATTCCGATCACCGTGCTACTCGCGTTTCTTGCACCCCGGTTGCTCGGCTTCAGCGTAGAGGCGACCATGTTGACGCAGATTGCGGTGTTCGTGATGTTGCTCGACACCATTTCCTTATCCATGTACGGCGTCTTGCGAGGGCAACAGAATTTGAAGTTTGAGTCGATTGGCATTTTCATCGGTCAGTCATTGACCACGCTTGCCGGAGGAGTCGCGCTGTACCTTGGGACGCACGATTTGCGATGGCTGATCGTCGCACTCATTGTGGGCAGTGGTTGGAACGCGGCGTTTGCGGCGTATAACGTGGTTCGACGGCTCGGCATTCAGGCACTCATGCCGAGTTACTCGCTCGGCTGGAAGCCACTCAAGATGGCGAGCATGTTTTTCGTCGCGGCCGTGTTCGTGAAGATTTATTCTTACGTCGACTCATTCACACTGAATATGGTTCTCGGTGCGGGCGCGGTAGGTGTCTACGCGGTGGCCTATAAACTCACATATTCCTTTCAGTTCCTACCACTCGCATTTATCGGTGCCTTGTACCCAACGATGAGCGCCCAGGCGCATAGCCCGGAGAAACTGAAACAAACGCTTCTTTCTGCCGAGTGGTATCTGGCCCTGCTGGCCGCGCCGGTTGTCTTTGGTCTTTTTGCCCTTGCTCCCGAGATAATTAACTTTTTCTACGGTGTTAAATTTGCAGACGCGGCGCCGACGCTACAGATTTTGGTCTTCGCTTTGCTTTTTATCTTCCTCGATTTCCCGATCGGTGCTTTGCTGAACGCGAGCGGACGGCAGGCGACGAAGACGGGAATTATGGGAGTAACGATGATCATTAACATTGTTGCTAATTTGCTCTTGATTCCTGTGCTCGGTATTCCTGGTGCAGGTGTTTCGGCACTGCTCTGTTTTTCATTTATGTTTTTTGCGGGGTTCTATTTTGTTCGCCAGTCTGTAGACGTTACCGTGTATGACATTGTGTCCTTTACTGGAGGATCGATCGCTGCGGGAGGTGTGATGGCGGCGGTTGTCATTATTTCGAAAGCATTTATTCCGTGGTTCGCGACCATCCCTCTGGGCGGGCTCGTCTTCTTTGGCGTCGCCTTTGCTACGAAGTCGCTAACACTCGACCACCTGAAGTCCCTTGGTCGTTTGCTTCCGGGGATGAAGTCCACGAACGTAAAGGAGGAGATTGCGGAAGTATGAGGCGCATCGTGATCCCAACGCTCGAAAAAGCTGACGGCCGTGGAGGAATTGGCCGTTACATTGACGCGATAGTTTCGACGTACCCTGATGCTAAGGTTGTTCGACTAGAGGATGCAAAATATCCGACGATCTATCGCGCGATCTCCCCGTATAATCGTGATTTTGTACAATTTGTACATGAAGTGATTCCTGTAGGAACTGTGGCGTGGCTTTTGCGAAAATCGTACATCATTTTTTTGCATGGTAAGGATTTTGATCTCGCCCGAAGAAATGTTTGGAAGCGGTGGTTAACCAAGCGGATCCTGAGGGGAGCGGAGGCGGTGGTGGTGAATTCTGAGGGGCTAAAGAAGGAGGTAGACGCGTTCGTCGGGGCTGAACGCGTTCAGCCCATACTCTGCGTCTATCCTCCTGTGAGTGATGAGATGGTAGAGGCGTCGAAGGGGACGAGAAAGGGCAAAGGCTGGACGGATTTGAGGGATCTGGCGAAGTTGGCGGCGGGAGCGATCGGATTGTCGATTACCGCCCCCCAGCCCCCTCCTTCGAAAGGAGGGGGAGCCACCCTGACCACACTGATCACGGTCGCGAGGCTCGTTGAGCGGAAAGGGCACCTGAAGGTTCTCGACGCGATGGTGAAGTTGCCGAATACGAAATACGTCATCGTCGGTGATGGGCCGATGAGGGAGAAGATTGAGATGCGCGTGGCAGAACTTGGTCTGTCCGAGCGGGTGACGATCATGACGGATATTGCCGACGAAGACCTGCCGACTCTGTATGCTGATGCAGACATTTTTGTGATGCCGACCACGCAGTCGAAGACTGACCGTGAAGGATTCGGCATTGTGTACCTCGAGGCAAACCTTTTCGGCCTGCCAGTTGTCGGTACACGTACTGGGGGCGTGGCTGAGGCCATACTCGACGGAAAGACGGGGGTGCTTGTTGAGGACGCTACCGACGACCTCGTAAGGGGTTTGCAGGTGCTGATCGACAGTCCCGAGCTCCGTTCGGCCATGGGCTCCCGCGGTCGCGTGAGAGTCCTCGAGCAGTTTACGAGAGAGGAACAGATGGGTAAGCTTAAAGAAATAATTGAAGCTTCGTATGACAAGCGAACATAAGCCATTTTCTTGGTTGAGGACAAGGGAATTCTGGTTCTTTTTCGTTTCGCAATTCGTGCTGGTACTTGCGATTGCGTATGTGTTAAGTCCGTACGAGTTTACGGCGTTCGATCTTCATCCAGGCCGGAATACGCTCGCATTTCGTAATAATTGGTTGACGGTGATCATCTCTTTATCTTTAGCTCAATTGTTAACCGCGGCGCTTCTTCCGAAGATCGCTTTTTGGAAAATGGCGGTTCTTGTTGTGCTTAATGCTTCGTCTTTTTTTCTTCAGCCATACGGGTCAATCGGCGTCGCATTGGCACTCGTTTGGCGAACGCTTTCCTGGAAGCGTCTTCACGAGTATGGGAATGGAGTTCGAACGGTATTTGGTGTTTTCATGGCCGCGCTTTTTTATGCAATGACAGTAGCGGGGCTAATGATCATCGTATTTACCTTGGCAGTAGTGACTGTCTTCATTATTATTTTCGTAGCGTTCCTTCCAGCTGGTTTTCAGATTGGTCAGGAAATTGGTCGAAATATCCCGCCACCATCTCTATAATCTGTGTCATCATTGATTTCTGTCATCATTCCCACATACGAACACGCTGAATCAATCTCGGCGTGTTTGGATTCGGTTTTTGCGCAGACATACAGCCCCATCGAGGTAATCGTTGTCGACGATGGCTCGACGGACAACACGCAGGAGGTTTTGAAGAAGTACGAGGGGAAGATTGTTTCCGTTAAGCAGGAGAACCAGGGATCCAATCCGGCGCGCAATCGAGGGCTTCAGGAGGCGCAGGGGGAGTTCGTGATTTTTGTTGATGCGGATGTGATTATGGAGAAGGAGATGCTCGAGAAGATGACAAAGACACTCGCCGAGCATCCTGAGGCGAGTTATGCGTATTCGGGTTTCTCATTTGGTTGGAAGACGTTTTGGGGCACGACTTTTAATGCCGAAAAGCTAAAGCAAATGAATTTCATTCATACCACGTCACTTGCTCGTCGCGCCGACTTTCCGGGATTCGATAATGCGATCAAGCGTCTGCAAGATTGGGATGTCTGGTTGACTATGCTCGAACACGGCAAAAAAGGCATTCTTGTTCCTGGCGTTCTATTCCAGGTCGGCATTCATGGAACGTCCCGAATCGGCTCGGCCTGGCTGCCAAAGTTTGTGTATCAGTTGCCCTGGAACCTCTCGCCCTGGAAACCGGTGAGTATTAAGAAATATGAAGCGGCTCGGGCTATAATTGCCGAGAAGCACAAGTTATCTCCCTAAGATTGGTGCATCCACTCTGAGCCATGCGAAGAGTCCGACCCTCAGAGGGGAAAGTCGGATCCTTCGCTCTCGCTCAGGATGGAGACACTCGAAAATACTATGAATACTGAACTAAGAGATGTCACCATTGTCATTGTCACTTATAAGACTGATCCCGCGGTGCTCCGCGAGTGCTTCATGAGTCTCGCTGCGGCGAGGGACGTCAATTTCGACGTGGTGATTGTCGACAATGCTGGTGATAAAAAGATGCCGAACTTTGTGCATGAGATTCTGCCGGAGGCGCAGGTGGTTGTGAATGAACAGAATCGAGGCTTCGCGGCGGCGGTCAACGTTGGTCTCAAGCAGACGACGGGTCGTTACGCACTGCTTTTGAATCCGGACACCATTGTCCCGCCGGGGGTGATGGCGAAGATGATTCGTCATCTCGACGAGGACAAAGAGGTCGGAATCGGTAGCTGTGTTATTCGGTATCCCGACGGTTCGCACCAGGAGAGCATTCGCCGGTTTCCAACCTTGCTCGACCAGCTGGAGATTCTTTTCAAGCTGCCACACGTATTCAAGCACCTAAAAGCCGTCGACCATTACATGATGCGGGATGTCGACCCACTCCAGACGCATGATGTCGATTCCATCATGGGTGCGTTCATGTTTATTCGCCGAGAGGTGATGGACAAGGTTGGTCTCCTCGACGAACGGTATTTTATTTGGTTCGAAGAAGTAGATTACTGCAAGATGACGGTGGACGCGGGGTTCAAGGTTCGCTCGTACGGCGATTGTGAGATCATCCATCACAAGGGCCACAGCTTCAATAAAGTCGCGACGATTAGAAAGCAGAAGTGGATTCGCCAAAGTCTGCGCAAGTACATGAAGAAGCATCACGGAATTCTACCGTGGCTACTCTTATGGGCGTTGACCCCTAAGTTTATTGTGCTCGCATACCTGGCTGCTTGGTTAAAGAAAACTTAATCCGTCATTCTGAGCGTAGCGAAGAATCTGAATGGTCAACCAATCAGATCCTTCGGCAAAGCCTCAGGATGACTCATAATATGCTTCCCATTGTCATCGTAGCGGTACTTGGTGCAGTGATTACAGCGATTATTCTTACGTTTAACAAGCTCATCAGAAACAATAATCGTACAAAGAACGCGTTGTCAGACGTGGATGTCCAGCTCAAGCGACGCTATGACCTGGTACCGAACTTGGTCGAGGTCGTGAAGGGCTATCAACAGCACGAAGCTTCGGTCCTTGAGGAAGTGACGCTCGCGCGTACAGCGGCGATTGGGGTACAACGTGGGACTATTGCCGAGAGAGCCGTGGCCGAGACTGCACTTTCCGGTGCACTCAAGAGTTTCTTTATGGTGGCCGAGAATTATCCTGATCTCAAAGCTTCCGAAAACTTTAAGCAGTTGCAGATGCAATTGGTTACGCTCGAAGATGATATTCAGTCTGCTCGTCGCTACTACAACGCTTGCGTGCGTGAAATGAATACGGCTACTCAAGTATTTCCGTCGAGCATCGTAGCCTTGGCCTTTGGATTCAAGGAGGGCGAGTTTTTTGGTGCCGATGAAAAAGAAAAGGCGAATGTGAACGTCTCCTTTGCAAGGTAACTATGGCCGATGAACTGATCAAAAGTTTTGACGCTAAGCTCGACGTCGCAAAAGACGGTAAGGTGCATGTCACTGAGACTATTCGCTTTGATTTTGGCAACAACCAAAAGCATGGCATTTTTCGCGATATTCCGCTGACAGCCGTTGACGGACCGAATATCGGTATTACGGTAAACAGCGTCACGAATGAGACGGGCGGTTCGTATCGTTATGTCGAGTCCGTAGACCGCGGAGTGCTCGATATCAAAATCGGCGATGGCAACGTGACGGTGACGGGGGAGAAGGTCTATGTCATTGATTACGTCGTGACGAATGCAATCAGACCCTTTGAGGACCATGACGAGCTGTATTGGAACGTGACGGGAAACGAGTGGGTCGTTCCGATCGAGCGAGTCTCTATGACGGCTGGTGTTGAGGGTCTGCTAATCGACAAGTTGCAGACGGCTTGTTTTATTGGCGAGGTAGGAAGCACCGAGAGCTGCAATCAGAATTTCTCTTCAGATTCAACTACATTTCGTACAGTCAACCCTCCTGCTCGGCCGCTTGCTCCAGGGGAGGGAATGACTGTCGTCTTGGGTTTCCCGCTTGGCATCGTGAACGACACGGTAGTCGAGACTCCGGTTTCGAGTGGCTCGACAGATTTTTCGTTTTCCGACGGTGATTGGATTTTTCTTTTGGTGCCGCTTCTTTTTCTGATCGCTGTTGGGGGAGTGACTATTGTTGTCATCTCAAAACTTTTCAAGAAACAAGGTTACAAGGGGCCGATTGTTGTGCAGTACAAACCACCGGAGGGATTACGACCGATCGATGTCGGCTCTATCCTCGACAAATCGGTAGACACAAAGGACATTTCCTCGGTCATTCTTGATTTGGCTGTTCGCGGGTACATCAAGATCAGATATACCGTTCAAGAAATAAAATTCTGGCCCGATAAAAAAGATTTTGAGCTCATCAAACTGAAGGACGGATCCACGTTGAAGCATCCCGGAGAGAAGATTCTTTTCGAGTTGTTCTTTGCGGGTCGTGAGCGTGTGATGTTGAGCGAGATGTTGGCCGATAAGGACGCGTTTCACGCTGATATCATGAAGATTAAAGAGAACACGGGAGAGTATCTGCGCGGAGAGGGATATTACGACCAAGCGTCCAAGGAGCGGGCGGACAAGCAGATGCAACAGCTGGCGCTAGCTATGGGAGTCACGATTGTTGTTTCTTTCCTTATCAGTTTTGTGACGGCTGGGATTGGAATGGTGCTCTTCTTTCCAGCCATTCTGTATATCATTTTACGCATGGCAGGTGCCTCAAATTTAGCAAAGCAGTTTACGCCGAAAGGCATAGCCGCACAGGGGGAGATTACGGGGTTTAAGGAGTTTCTGCAGCTGACAGAAAAAGATAAGCTCGAATTACTGAACGCGCCGAAGCTGGAACCAGAGACATTCGAAAAGTATTTACCGTTTGCCATGGCGCTCGGGGTTGAAAGCCAATGGGCCAAGAAGTTTGAAGGTCTCTATCAGTCAACGCCAAATTGGTACGAGGATCCCGGTCACAATGTATTTTCGAGTACACTACTTATTGGCAACCTCCAGCAGTTTAATAGCGCGTTTAGCCAGACTGTAGTGAGCTCCGCACCAAAGTCTTCCAGCAGCGGGTTCTCGGGCGGCTCGTCAGGGGGAGGATCAGGCGGCGGGGGAGGAGGTAGCTGGTAACCTAGATTATGATCAATCAATTTTTTGACAAACGTTCACTCTACGTCTTGCTCGGCTTGCTCGGCGCGCATATTCTGGCGGCGCTCGTGCAACACTCGTGGGTTTCGATTTTTCCCGTGGCTGTGGCAGCGATAGTGACATTTGCACTTTCGATGAAGCGCCTGGAGTGGGGAATCGCTTTGGCATTCCTCGAAATCTTTGTTGGCGGACACGGACATCTCTTCGACCTGTCGTCGATTGGCATGCCGATCTCCATACGTATCGCAATTTTCCTAGGCGTCATGGGCGCGTTTGCGCTACGTGTCGTGACCAAGCAATCGACGTTGTTATGGAATCCTAGGCGCGATGTGCCGTGGGTCGTCTTCGGCCTCGCCGTTGTCCTCGGTGCACTTGTCGGTTTCTTGCAGAATGACAAGGGCAATGCTTTTGACGACTTCAATTCTTACCTGCCGATTCTCTACGTACTACCGATCATTTCCATTCACTGGGATAACGCGAAGAAACGTCTGATGCTCATGACGCTCGCGGTATCGGCCGTGTGGGTTGCTGGCACAACGCTCGGGCTACTGTTCGCCTTCACGCATTTGCCTGGAAAGGTGTTGACTCACGTCTATACATTCGTGCGTGATGCGCGGTTATTTGAAATTACCCTGCTCACCGCACCGGTAAAAATGGCTGCATTTTTTCCGAACGGCGCCTGGTATTTCCGGGTCTTTGGACAGAGCCAGATTATAGTAGCGGCGTTTGCGCTGTTGTTTTTATCTGGGGTCGTGTCAATACCGACTACGCGACGGGAGAAGCTGGCGAGCGCAGGTGTTTTGGCCATCTGTTTTGCCGGCTTACTCGCCGGTCTATCTAGAACCTTTGTTATTGCGGCGGTTCCGGCTGGTGCTCTGCTTTTGGTGTATTCGTTGTTACTTAAAAAGACTATTTGGGAGCGGGTAAACAGAAAGAGCGTGTTATTTTTTGGAATTGTCACGAGCCTTGCTCTGACGTGGCTGATGGTAGTTTTTCCATTGCCCGTCCGACCTGATTTTACTCAGTCAGCTTTTTATAAGGCTGACGCCGGGCAAGATCGAAACCTTGCAGTGTCGAGCCGCTGGAACCTTCTGCCGCCAATGATGACCGAGATCATGAAATCGCCGGTGGTTGGTTCGGGTTTCGGCCAAGAAGTGACCTTCATTTCTGATGATCCCCGGGTTCGAGCAATTAATGGCACTGGCGAGTGGACGACGTATAGGTTTGAATGGGGCTATCAAGACTTGTGGCTCAAAACCGGCCTCCTTGGCCTGGTCGCTATTTTATTGATCGCGGCCTCGTATGCGATTGCGACTCAGACGCATTTGCGCAAGGGACATGATGATCAATGGATCTTGATTGGTCTCCTGTCTTCGATCGTCTTTCTGCTTTCGGTTCATGTCTTTACGCCGTATCTGAATCATCCGCTGGGCCTCTCGCTGCTTCTCCTGCCGCTCGTTTTCCTGGCGTTCGAGGATCCAAAGCTAAAGACGCGAGCCGAGCTTTCCCGTCCAATGGTCCGGGCTCCACAAGGCCTTGGTGCGGCTGTGGCAACTTCAGCAACGGCTGAATAACTCGGTTGAGATAAACCTGTCCTGCCGTTATACTCGAGCAAATTCTTTACCGTGTTCTATGATGGATTACAGAAAGGCACTAGGAGTTGCAGTTGTGGCCATTTCTCTAATGGGTGCAGGTTGTGCGGGCTCAACTCCGTCCGCGGCTACGCCTACCTCTCAAGTTCCAGCGGCCGTTCCAGCTCCAGTAGCAGAAGTACCGAAGGGTCCGATGAAGTTTTCAGAAGCGAAGTCAGATCTTTTTGGGATTTCCGGAAAGTACAGTGCGTTGCTTATTTCGAGCGGTGCAGGAACGTGTCTAACTAAGATGCCATACACGGATCTCTCGTTCTCACCGTCTGCTCCAGGTAGTAATTTTATGCTTAGAGACAAAGGTGAGACGATTGATGCCAAGAAATCATCATCTACCCCTGGCAGCATGATGTTTGACGGCAAGACTGTAGATGGCAAAGATGTTCGTTGCATCATGCGAGTACCTTTTGCCGGTGAAGCAGCTACGCTTTCCTGTGCCGATGCAGCCGAAAAGGAGGTCTGTTCAGCTACGTACGCATCCCTCATGCTGAACCCACTCTAATAATCATGTTTGGCAAGTATTTGAAAACCGAGCACATGCTCGGTTTTCGTTTTGCTAGAGTAATTTACCGTAGCCTCTGGTGAAGTCTGCGATAGGCATCGGCTTTCCGCCTTCTGGTTGGACTTCTTGGATGTCGAGCTTTCCGTCCGCGAGTTTGGCCCTGAGGATTTTGACGCGGAGTTCTTTGCCGTCATGTTTAACAAGCGTCCAAATACCGGGCCAAGGATTTAGGGCACGGATTTTCCGGTCGAGGATTATGGGATCTTCCGAGAGCGAAATCTTGCCGTTTTCGCGGGTGAGGATTTTACACAGCGTGGCCCGTTCGTGGTCCTGTTCGACCGGGACGATGTTGCCCTCGTGAAATGCTTTGAGGGTTTTGCGAAGCAACGGTTCACCGAGTGCGACAACTTTGTCGGTGAGCGTCGCGACGGTCTCGTCGTCAGCGATGTCGAGTTCTTCTTGTGCCAGAATCGGGCCGTGGTCCATGAGTGCATCGATCTTCATGATCGTCACGGCCGTCTGTTTATCACCAGCTGTAAGCGCGGCTTGCATCGGCGACGGACCGCGATATTTGGGAAGCTTCGACGGGTGGACATTGACGCAGCCTAAGCGCGGCATATCGAGCAAAGCCTGCGGGAGAATTCGACCATAGGCCACAATAACGAAAATATCAGCCTTTAGTCCTTCAATAGCTTTTAAGAAGAATTCGTCCTTAATTTTTGTTGGTTGATAAACGGGTACGCATTTTTCTAGGGCGAGGGTCTTTACGGGAGGAGGCGTCAAGATTTTCATCCGGCCAACGGGTTCGTCGGGCTGGGTGACTACGCCAACAACATGAAAATACGGGTCGTCAATTAAACCTGAAAGAAACCGGGCGGCAAATTCCGGCGTGCCGAAGAACGCGACGCGGAGCTTAGATCCGGCTTGACCCGGTCTTTCGCAGCTCTGTGGCTCGGTCAATAAAAAGGATGCCGTCAAGGTGGTCGATTTCATGTTGGAAAATGATAGCAAGAAGTCCGGTGGCCCGAACAGTGAGTTCGTTGCCGTCTTCCTGTAGTGCCTTAACGGTAACAGAACGGTGGCGTTTCACAATGCCCCAAATCCCAGGCACGGATAGGCAGCCTTCCTCACTGTCTACGAGTTTAAAGGCCCGCTCCGTGATTTCTGGGTTAATAAAGGCCGTTGGACCGTCTTTGGTCTCCGCAATGATCACACGGTCATGTACGCCCGTCTGCGGGGCCGCAATTCCCACACCGTTTTCCTCTTTCATCGTAGCTTTTAAATCGGCGATGAGTTTGTTAAATGGTTTGGTTTTCAAACGCGAAACATCTACGGGGGCGGACACCACGCGGAGTTCTTTATTTGGGTTCTTGAGGACTGGCAGAGGGGGCATAAGAGGTGTCGGGGGTGATTTTGATGGAGTCGGGGAGTAGGTGTAGCGGCAAGGCGGCGCCTTGTCCGTACGCCGAGGGGGATCTGATTTCGATTGCATCGCCATGAGGGCGAGCGAATTGTTTGAGGGATTCGGGCAGGTCGCCGAGGGTCGTGCCATCGAGGAGATAACGGGAAGCGAAGGGAGGGAGTTTGTAGCGGACGCGGAGTTCGCGTTCGTTGGTTATGAACTGATCAAGTCTGAGCATCGGCTGGATAATGTCGGGCAGCCAGGTTTGGATGATGCATTCGGCGCCTTCACGTTTTGCCAAGAGCACAAGGCGGGAAAGTTTCCTGGCCGTTTCTTCGGCGCTTCGGAAATCATCATTCTGTAGACCGAGATCGCCGGCAAGGTCAGCTACGACTCCGAGGGTCATTTTATCAAACGGTTTGTGAAAGGAGCTAAAGAAGTATTCAGTGACGAGGAGAATATTGGCGTCGGGATTTTCGATTTTGCCCTTCTCGATCACGCCGATTTTCTCGCCAGGAAATTGTTTCTGCAGGTCGTCTGAGACCTTTGCTCCGCCTATCCCGCGAAGATGAATCTTGGCCTTGCCGCAGGAGGGACAAACTTCCGGCAGCCACATCTCCGTCCCACAATGGGCGCAGACCAAATCGTCTTTCCGAACACTCGGCACGTTTCCGCACGTTCCGCATAAGGGAATGTGGCCGCAGGCTCCACATTGGAGACGCTTGGCAACACCCTTACGATTAAGGAAAAGTAGCACTTTTTTTCCTGAAAGTAAAGTCTGCTCCATGACTTCGAGTAATAAAGCGGAGATGAGGTCAAGGGAGGTACGTTCAAGGGGGTCTTTAAGGGAAACCAGGTTGCAGGTTGCAGGTTGCAGGTTAGAGAGTCCATTTAACTCCTCGAGTCGCGGTAGAGGGTCGACGAAGAAGAGTTTGGCCTTGTGTTGGGCGGCTAGAAGTTTGGCGGCTTCGCGGGCGTCGAAGCGAGGGTTCCTTCGAGTACTTGCGTGTTCGTTGTTGCCGGAGTCGAGGACCACGATGGCGGAGATTTTTTGGGCAGAAAGAAGGGAAGCTAGACGAGTACCGACAAGGAGCTTTATTTTGCCCTGTCTCCAGGCTGATGCAATTGACGACCGTTCTTTCGGTTTTGTGTGACCGTGCAGCATGGCGCCGGTGCCAACGAGTTCCACGTCGCGCTCTGTAGGAACGAGTACGAGAACCTGGTCCTTGGCAGATTTTTGTAGAGCGTGCACTAGGACCACACCGAGCGCGAAGTCACCGACGATTGCTTGGGTGGATTCTGCTTTGCCTAGTATTTCCGTAACCTGTTCGACGTCAGTACGTTTTACCGAGTGTGAGGATTTTTGAGGGACGGCAGTAAACGCGGGGGAGGCGTATGGGCTCGGGGCGAGGGCGTGAAGTAGGCTCGACGGAGATTGGGCAATGCATGAGGCGATGCGCTCGATACGTTCGACATCGCGAATGGAGCACCACTCACGTAAGGCTACGGAGCGGACGGGGGCGAGTTTGCGAGCTTCGGAGGTTAGTTTTATTCCGCGAACAACACCGACAATTTCTCGCCCGTGAAAAAGTACATTTACTAAATCGCCCACGCCGACTTCCATGGAGTCGGGGATTTGATAATCGAAAAAAGAAAAACGGCGGGGGAGGCGCAGACTAGGAATGACCTCAGCAATCACAGGACAAAATTAACCACGGCGTACCCGACGCCGAACGGTTTAGCGTAGGAGAGAAGCTCGGGCGTAGTATTCACGCCGTCTAAGGCGCCGAACAACATACAGATTTGGCGATAGGATGTGTCTTGCGCTTTAGTGATGTCATCGGGATTTACTTGGAGAAGGCCGGAGCTGTTCCTTTCCTTTAAGAAAGTAACAAGTTTTTCGTTAAAATCTTCAGCATCTTCCGCGTGTCCCATATCGCCCGTGGCGATGAGCGCGATGCGCTTGTCACTTTGCGAAACAATATGTTGGAGAGTGTTGCCAAAAGAGAAGTGGGCTTTGCCATCAAGCGATGACGGAGCGACGGGGACGATCCGAATATCTTTGAGGTGACTCGTCAAATAATGGAGAGGGACGGTGGACGGAAATGCCAGTTTTTCATCCGTTGAAAGGGAGACCGGGATGCCATTTTTTCTGGCAAATCTTTGGAGCGTATCAATGAAGCCAAAATCCGGGTGATAGGTTTTGTGATAATCCAGATCACCGACAGCTGAGAGATCAGCCGTATAAGGATCTGCTACATTAATTGAAAAAGCGTCCTCATAAACTGGCGTGCCATGAGACAGAATGACGATGGTGTCTGGATGGGCGGCATAAAGATCATCGGCGAGTTCATGCAGGGCCTCTACGGTCTCTTTGGCTTCAGGAAATCTAGTTGTATTAATTCCCGGCATGAGGAGGGGGGAATTTGGGACAAATCCAGCGAAGACGAGCATAAAATTATTTCAAGGCCGTTTGGACTTTGTCTTCAGGCGCGGACGTAAGCGGCTCGCCCAGCGGGTGCAAGTTTAAGACGCTCTGCGGAACGGTGACGATATTTTTCCAGGAGTAGCCGTAGGAGGTGAAGACAGATTCTGTCGGAATGGAGCGACGCAGGCCGTCGGAAATCACGAAAACTGCCGGAGCGTCGTTAACTTTGACGAGCATCCCGTCAGTTAGACCCACGGCACGACCTTCTTTGTACTGTTCAACGTCAATCGCGTCCGCTGGGAAGAGGGCGTCGTTCGGGAAGCGAGCCAGGAGAACACTCTTGTCCAGGACCGCGTGGCGCGTACCATTTTCAATATAGAACACCGCGCCGTTTGATTTCAACTGTAAGAGCCGACCTTGAGGGTAAAGCGTTTTGGCCGTGATAGCCTCGCCTACGTCATATGCTGAGGCGTCGCTTGAGGAGATAGCGACGACTTCATCTTCCGAGAACCCAATCGCGCGGAAGGTGTCCATGGTGTCGATATGTCTGAGCGAGTCATCGACTAGGAGTGAAATTTGTCCGGCTTCGTCCTTGACCAGCGTGTAGTTTGGCAGGCTGATTGTTTTGCCGATTGCAAAACGTTCGAGCGTGTCTTTTGAGGTTTTTACAACCAGGCTCGTGTTGAAACGCGAACGGAGTGCCGATTGGCTGGTAATCGCTCGGCGATAACCATCTTGAATCAGCCATACACCGGAATCGCCGGGGACCTGCATGAGCGTTCCGTCAGGATAATCGCGTCCGAACCATGCATTCCAAAGCGTAGCAAAATTTTTATTGCCGTGGATGTGCGGGGTGTAGGCGTAGAGGGCAGCTGTGGCTGCATTGGCAGGAATCACTGTAGTGCCATCAATGGTAACCGGTTTGCCAGGACCGTACTTTCCGTAGGTTACGCCGCGTGCGTCAATATCAGCCATGTAGCCTTCAATAAACTGTAACCCAGCTGAATTGATCTGCTTGGCGAACCCCTGGAACCGAGACATGGTGCTGTTACCAACATGACAACTGTCACAAACGCCGTAACCCGTAGCCCAATCAAGCTGTCCACGAGATGGTTCCTTGTCTGTAATTAAGCTCTGTTCTTTTTGGAGGAGGACGAGGAGAACCTGCGGATTGATACCGTAGGTTTGGCTAGTGGCGTAAATAATCTGCGCGGCGTTTCTGTAGAGACCGTTCACGTCTTCAGTTCTATAATTCGCTAGATAGCCGCGGGAAAGGAAGGCGGCGATCTGCGGAAAATCCATAGTCGATGAATCACGCATCTCTTCATCGGAAATAATATAGTTGGGGTCAAAAGCGAGGACTCGAGAGGTCGGGATGAGGGCGGGGGAGAGGAGGAGTCCAGTGGCGGCTAAAAAGGCGAACATCTTGGAATGCTGCATATACGTCCAGTATACAAAACTTACGCTTTGCCGTATACTTTGGCACATATGTTAAAGAAAATGCTTATCGGCGTTGCCATGTTTGCCACCCTCGGTCCGGGGTGTGTATCGACGCAGGTCACGGTCTCTCAAGAAAAGTTTCTTGCGTGCCAGCAGGCGGGTGGATCAACAGTGCAGGTTTATCCTCGTCGATGTCAAACAGAACATAACGTGCAATATGAAGAAGAGGCTGTTAGTAACTACGGCGATAAAATTTCGTTTATCCGTCTGAACGCCCCTTGGCCAACAGTGCCGGTGAATGGTTCGGTGACCGTAACCGGGGAAGCACGAACTTGGTATTTTGAGGCAAGTTTCCCAGTGACAGTCGAAACGCCTTCTGGTACGGTACTCGGGACCGGGATTGCGCAGGCTCAGGGAGATTGGA
Source organism: Patescibacteria group bacterium (assembly GCA_041659765.1). Lineage (NCBI taxonomy): Bacteria > Patescibacteria group bacterium. The sequence continues at coordinate 355,822 of JBAZXR010000001.1, forward strand.
TGACCGATGCATTTGTTCCTTTTGAAGTGACCGTCAATTTCACCCCACAACCAGCGTTCACCCAGGGGTTCATGGTCTTCCATAAAGACAATCCGTCCGGGTTGCCTGAACACGATGACTACATGAAGGTGCCGATTACATTTGGTAATTAATAATGCTATGAAACTCTCTATCGGTTCGAAGGCTCCAGAAGTTTGTCAGGCAATTATTGAGGTTCCAAAGGGATCTCAGAACAAGTACGAGTTTGATAAAGAACAGGGGATCGTGAAGCTGGACCGTGTGCTCTTTGCTCCCATGTTCTACCCCGCTGATTACGGTTTCTTCCCAGAGACCCTAGGCGGCGATGGCGACCCGATTGACGTCCTCGTGCTTGTGACGAACCCGCTTCATCCAGGGGTAGCTGTCGACGTTCGCCCCATTGGTGTGCTCGTCATGAGTGATGACAAGGGTCAGGATGAGAAGGTGCTCGCTGTAGCCAAGGACGATATCCGCTTCAAGCACATTAATGACTTGGCCGACGTGACTCAGCACATCAAAGATGAAATCGCCTTCTTCTTTCAGTACTACAAGCTACTCGAAAAGAAAGCGGTGAACATTGAAGGCTGGAAGGATGCCGCCGCAGCCAAAGCGATCATCGTTGAGGCGATGGCGAGAGCGAAGGCATAGTTTAAAAAGAAGACCCGCTCATCAAGCCTAGCTCGACGGGCGGGTTTTTACGTTTGAGTGACTTACGGACTCTGCGTCGGCGCGGACTGCTGCGCCACGAGCTCGTTAAACACTTCTGTTTTCAGCTCGTTGACCAGCTCCTCGTCTCCGACGTGCTTGAGCATGTCTTCAAGCGGGCCCTTGATCGCCTGGGCGTGCTTGGTCCGGCCCACGGTAGTCTTCATGGCGTCGAACATGTAGAGCATCCGAATGACGTCCTTGGCCATGCCGCTCACGCGGTCCTCTTCACTATCCAGCCGTCGCTGCAATTTGTCGACCGTGTTCACGAGGTTCGGCTTTTCGTACCACATGACGTCGAAGGCTTTTTCCACGAACGCATGTGTAGATCCATACCTGGCCATGATGCGCAGCGCCTGTTCAGCGGGGACCGACATCATGCTCGGCCAGGGGGTTTGGTCGGAGCGTCGGTTTTGGACACTTTGGATTTTCATCCAGCAACTTTCGTCCGGGCCATTTATAGGCGATGCCCACTCGATCTGCCAGACCAGCTTCGGGTCGCCGTCGGTGATGATGACACTACGTCTCCACCACCCGCCATGGGCAACCTTACAGTGGAAGGCAAGTGTTTCCGCTTCCAACGGGACACTCCGCGGGTCGTAGTCGTGGTGGTGGTATTCACCCATCTTAGTGAGATAGTGGTGAAGCCAGTACACATCGATGTACTCGCGTTTGTAATCTGCGAGATGGAAAAGGGTGAACATCACGCCAGCGAGGCAGAAGATACACCCGAAAAGTCCGGTTAGTCCTCCGAGAATAGTGACCACCGCATAGTCTACATCTCTAAGTTTCTCGACCAACCTTCCCATCACGACGATCGGAGCAATGATCAGGACGAGACCGATGCACGTTTGATACATCGCTGACTTTAGACCGTCCTTATAGAACAGTTTGTACGGTCGACCGGCTGCCCTTCGACAGGCATCGCATTCTTTCATCTCTTCTCCCGCAGGGCAGACTTGTTTCATTCTGCCGGGTTGGAGTGCTAGGAAGGGCTATTCCGCCGGGATGGCGGACGTTCCTTTCGAAGCACAGATGCTGGCTTTCCAGCAGGGACATGTAATCATTTTTTGCAGATAAAATCAAAAAAGAGGCCCGGGAAGCCTCTTTTTTGCTTTACTTTGTTTTGATTTCAATCTCGTCTTTCTTCGCATCGACAGTAACTGATCCGTCCTCCTTCACTTCGCCCGAGACGATCTTCATCGCTAATGGGTCAAGGATCATGTGCTGGATGACGCGCTTGAGGGGGCGGGCGCCGTAGTGAGGATCGTAGCCCTTTTCAGCGAGGAGCTTTTTCGCACGCTCCGTGACCTTGAGGGAGATGTTGCGCTGTTCTTTGAGGCGGGCAGCGACGAGTTGTAGCTGGAGGTCCACAACGCCCTCGATGTTGTCTGCCGTGAGCGCGTGGAAGACGATGATGTCGTCTATACGGTTCAAGAACTCGGGACGGAACTGATCCTTCAAGAGTTCCATGATCTTGTTTTTGGTAATGTCGCCGGCCTCCGTTTTCGATTCGCCGAAGCCGATACCGTCGAGCTTACCGTTTGAGAGGATCGCCTCAGAGCCGATGTTGCTCGTCATGATGACAATGGTGTTCTTGAAGTTGACGACTCGTCCTTTCGCGTCGGTCAATCGACCGTCTTCGAGAATCTGCAAGAGCAAGTTGAAGACCTCGGGATGAGCCTTTTCAATTTCGTCGAAGAGAACTACGGCGTAGGGATGACGGCGAACCATGTCCGTCAACTGACCGCCTTCGTCATAGCCAACGTACCCCGGGGGAGAGCCGATCATCTTGCTGACGCTGTGGCGTTCCATGTATTCGCTCATGTCGAGACGCACCAGGGACTTCTCGTCATTGAACATGAAGCCGGCCAGCGCCTTAGCAAGCTCTGTCTTTCCAACGCCAGTTGGACCTAAGAAGATGAAAGAGCCAATAGGGCGCTTCTCCTCACTGATGCCAGCGCGGGAGCGTCTGAGTGCATTGGAGACAGCGGTGATGGCCTCCTCTTGGCCAACCACGCGATGCTTTAGTTCATCTTCCATGCGCGCCAGTTTTGACATCTCGCTCTCGAGCATTTTGGAAACCGGAATGTTCGTCCAGCGGGCAACTACATGTGCAATGTCTTCTTCGGTAATGACCTCTTTGAGTAACCCGCGCTCAGCCTGGAACTTGCGAAGTTCATTCTCTAGCTTTTCGAGTTCGGTACGCTTGGCGGGAATATTGCCGTAGCGAATCTCGGCGACAATCTCCAGATTGCCCCGGCGCTCCTCAAAGTCAGCCTCGCTCGTCAATTTGTCGAGCTCAGCTTTTACCTCTCGGATTTTGCTAATGATATCTTTTTCGCCTTTCCAGCGGAGTTCAAGCGCTTCGGATTTCTCCTTAACATCGGCAAGTAGTTTCTCAATATCCTTGAGGCGATCCTTAGAATCCTTGTCTTCTTCCTTGAGGAGAGCTCGGCGTTCAATGTCGAGTCTCATCTCCTCGCGCTTGAATCGGTCGAGTTCTTCAGGCATCGACTCGATTTGGAGACGCAGGGCACTCGCGGCTTCGTCAATAAGGTCGACGGCTTTGTCCGGGAGTTGTCGGTCGGAAATGTACCGAGCTGAGAGCTCCACGGCCGAAACAATCGCGCCGTCAGCAATACGCACGCCGTGGTGAAGCTCGTATTTTTCCTTGAGACCACGCAACATGGCAATGGCATCAGGAATGTTTGGCTCATGGACAAAAATTGGCTGGAAGCGGCGTTCCAAGGCCTGATCCTTTTCAATGTACTTGTGATACTCCTTGGTCGTAGTGGCACCCACAACACGAAGCTCGCCTCGTGCGAGGGCAGGTTTGAGGAGGTTGCTCGCGTCCATAGGGGACTCGTCGCTTTTTCCTGCGCCGACCAGCATGTGAAGCTCGTCAATAAACAGAATGTACTTGCCGGACGCCTGTTGGATTTCTCGCATGACGGCCTTCAAGCGTTCTTCAAATTCCCCGCGGAACTTTGTACCAGCAATCAGCGCGCCCAAGTCGAGCGAGACCACTTCTTTGTTCTTGAGGGTCTCAGGAACGTCACCGGCAACAATACGCTGAGCGAGGCCTTCCACTATAGATGTTTTGCCTACGCCAGCTTCACCGATCAAGACCGGATTATTTTTTGTTCGTCTGGAAAGAACCTGCATGACGCGGCGAATTTCTTCGTCTCGACCAATGATCGGGTCAAGCTTGCCGTGGCGCGCGCGTTCGGTAAGATTCAAACTATATTTTTCAATGGCTTGGAATTTGGCTTCCGGTTCTGCGGAGTCCACTTTCTGTCCGCCGCGTAATTCCTTAAGAGCACCGAGAACCCGTTCTTCAGCGATAGCGTGAACGGAGAGAAGCTCATGCAGAAGACGGTCGCCAATTAAACCAAGGAACAAATGTTCCGTAGAAATATATTCATCACCAAACGATTTTGCTTTTTGGGTGGCTACTTGGAGTGCCTGGGCGAGCGGGGGAGTAAGCATGACTTGGCCGCCGGGAGCCCGTTCTACAGTTTGTACCTTAGGAAGGGACTCAAGCACGCGACCAATATCAGAACGCAAGGCCGGAATAGACACTTCCATTTTTTTAAGCACGGTGACTACGAACCCCTCTTCTTGGGCGACAAGCGAGGTTAAAAGATGGATGGGTTCGACCCCCTGCTGGCCATTGGCGTGCGCAATCATTTGCGCTTCTTGAATGGCCTCTTGAGATTTGCTGGTGAAATTATTTGGCGTCATATTAGCAATCTCTATGTTAGAGTGCTAAAGCACCCGTGTCAACTTGTTTTTCCACGCCTATTTTGTATAATAGGGACAGTCATTTTATGATCAAATCTTTTCTCAAACTTTTTGGCCCGGCCATCTTGGTATACGGTCTAAACTTCATGGCGGTAGCGACCGGAGTGTACGGAATGGTGCCGTGGTTTGATAGTGTTATGCACTTTTCGGGCGGGGTCGCTATGGCCATGTTAGCCTACGGTCTTTGGGGCATGGGCCTTGGCCTATATGACAAGAAGGTCATGGACAGTATACCCGTTCTAATTCAAGTAATTACGGTTATCGGTTTTGTTTCGTTCATTGGGGTCGCTTGGGAGTGGCATGAGTTCTTGATTGATCAAATGCACCTCAGGAATCTGGTTGCGTTTATCCCGATGCAGCCTGGAATAGGGGACACTATGAAAGATTTGTTTCTGGACATTTTAGGAGCCACCTTGTATTCAGGCGCAATGACCTTTGTTTTGCGACGCAAGTAACAGTGTTTTACGACGCAACTATGCCAACGGGTTCTCATAAAATTCTCGGGGTTCGCCTTGATGACCTAACCGAGGCGGAACTGCGCGCCAAGCTTGTTAGTTTTCTGCGCGGTGACAAACCGAAAGTTGTGGTGACGCCAAATCCGGAATTTCTGTTGTCCGCCATGCAGGACCCGGAGTTTAGAACTATTCTTGATCGCGCCGATCTGTCGATTCCCGATGGCGCTGGATTGCGCTTTGCGAGTGCCGCCCTTGAAGACATGGAGGTCCTGAAGACACGGCACACGGGCGTGGCCACACTCGAACTGTTAGCTGCACTTTGTTCGCTCGAAGGTAAACGCCTTCTGCTTTTAGGCGGTTCCGGCAAAGATCCTGAAATCGTGGCCGCTGGTTTTAAGGTTAAATTTCCTACACTCGACGTAGTGCCTCTTGATCCCGGCATTGTCGACGACGTGACACCGAGACTCTCTGAAGCAGTCCTCGCTCGTCTGGCCTCACTCGAGCCCGTCGTCATCGCTGTGGCGCTTGGACAGGGGCGGGGACGCCGGCAGGGAAAACAGGAAAAGGTGATGGCGGCCATGAAGGATAGATTACCGTCTGTACGCTTGCTGATTGGGGTTGGCGGAGCTATCCACACCCTGTCGCATCCCAAGTTGATTCCGCCGCTTGCCTGGCGCCAACGTGGAGTAGAATGGCTGTGGCGTCTGATCAAGCAACCCTGGCGTTGGCAGCGTATTGGCCGGGCGGTCGTCATTTTCCCCGTAGTTGTCGCCTGGGAAGCTCTGATGCGGAAACGATTCGTAACTGCAGTCAAACGAGTGTCACACGAATTGTTTCGATAACCCTTTTCTCTTTCTATGTCTGTTAGAACTCGCATCGCACCCTCGCCAACCGGCTACATGCACATTGGAACGCTACACACAGCGCTGTTTAATTATTTCTTCGCAAAAAAGCACGGTGGCGAGTTTATCATCCGTATTGAAGATACGGATCAGAAGCGTTTAGTAGATGGCGCTGTCGAAAACCTCTTGCAGACCATGAAGATACTGGGTCTCACACATGACGAGGGTCCGGTGTTGCTCGCTGACGGTACGCTTGATGAAAAAGGCGCGTTCGGCCCGTATGTGCAGTCACAGCGGCTCGAGCTTTATAAACGGCACGCCGAGCAATTGCTTGCGGAAGGACATGCCTATCGCTGTTTTTGTACTTCTGCGAGGCTCGAAGAGATGCGCGCGGTACAAACCGCCGCCAAGCAGACACCGAGATATGACCGCACGTGTTTGAAAATGTCGCCGGCTGAAGTACAGGCGAAGATTTCCGCGGGCGAGACGTTTGTTCTTCGCATGCAGGTTCCGGAAGGGTCGACCACCTTTAATGATTTGGTGCGCGGCAACGTGACTATCAGCCACAACGAAATCGACGACCAGGTGATTATGAAGACAGACGGTTTTCCTACATACCACTTGGCGGTAGTCGTCGATGATCACCTCATGGACATTACGCATGTGTTGCGCGGCGAGGAGTGGTTGCCGAGCACGCCCAAGCAGACAATTCTGTACGCTATGTTTGGTTGGAAGGCGCCGGAATTCGGGCACGTTCCGCTCTTGCTGAATGCAGATAAGTCGAAACTCTCAAAGCGTCAGGGGGATGTTGCAGTCGAGGATTACTTAAAGAAGGGCTACTTGCCACAGACGCTGATTAACTTTGTGGGCACGCTCGGCTTTAACCCGAAGTCTGATCAAGAACTCTACACGCTCTCCGAGCTCACGGAATTGTTTGATATCTCGCGCGTAAATAAGGGCGGCGCGGTGTTGAACCACGAGAAACTGGACTGGATGAACCATCACTACGTGAATGCGCTGGGGAATGACGCGCTTCTCGCAACACTCGCTGCGTTCGCTCCAGAGCTCGACTTGGCAGATGAGACCGCCAAGAGAGCGGTGATTGTGGAAAAGTCCCGTGTGAATACACTGGTTGAACTCGTAGCGGCCGCGCATAATAAATTGGCGTTGCCGGAATACAATGCAACTATTCTGGTATGGAAAAAAGCAGATGCCGCAGATGCAAAACTTCAGCTTTCTGGCGTGAAGGAGTTTCTCTCGGCGAGTGACGAGCAGGTCTTTGCGGATATTCTGGTTCTCGAGAAGAGCGTAAAAGAGTATATTAGCAACAAGGGACTATCCGCCGGTAATGTGTTGTGGCCATTGCGCGTGTCTCTGTCCGGCGCTGAAAAGTCTGCAAGTCCATTCGAGCTCCTTTGGGCTTTAGGGAAGAACGAATCGATTAAGCGGATGACGCTGGCTATTGAAAGACTGGACTAGTGTTTTGCGACACTTGTTGGATAATGGTTGGACACCGGAAACCCGATGGTCATATGCGTCGATGGGGGATAGGGGAGACACTCATGGTTATTGCCCTGCTCGCAAGTGCTGCGAGTCCTGCTTTCGTGTCGGCGGAAAATGATCCTGTAGATCCAGCTCAGTTGCAAAAAGAAATTGCTGACCGTAAGGCACAAATTCAAACTATTAATTCTAAACTTGGAGACTACAAAAAGAAAATAGTTGAGTACGCGAAGAAATCATCATCGCTCATGAATGAGATCGCGTTGATTGAGAATGACACGGCCATGGGCCAGCTTGATGTTCTGGCTACGGAGGCTGAAGTTGATACCGCTCAGTTGGAGCTACAGATTGTGAATGGCCAGATTGATGAAACGAACGCGAAACTCACGCATGAACGTGATTTACTCGCTAGCATGCTGTTGGCTATTCATAAACAAGACGCTCAAGGTGGCGCCTTTGAGCTTCTGGTTAACGCTAAAACGTTCGATGACGTGTTTAAGGCCGCCTCGGACCTTCATGCGGTGAATGGCGATTTACGGAAGACAGTCGCCGCCACAAAGACCACCCGTGAGTCGCTGCAGGATGACCTTGAAACACAGACGGATAAGCTGCAAGGACTTGAAGAGCTTAGAGTGAAGCTCGAAGTCCAGATTCGTCGGCTGCAGGAAAAGAAAGCCGCAAAGGAAGTGTTGGCCGCGCAGACTCAAAGCTCAGAACAAGAATACCGAGAATTAGTTGGCGAACTAAGACAAGAGCAACAAGCCATCGCATACCGCATTAACGAACTGCAGAACGAAGTTGATGCCAGTATTGATCTAAGCGACCCAAATCCGAGCGCCATTACTTGGCCGGTTCGTGGAATCATCACTACATTATTTCACGACCCTACGTACCCGTTCAGATACCTGTTCGAACATTCCGGACTAGATATCGCCGTACCGCAGGGCACGCCGCTTGAAGCAGCTGCGCCGGGTGTTGTCGCTTGGGCACGTACCGGAACCCGGGATTACGGTAACTATGTCATGATCATTCACACTAACGGTTTAGCCACGCTGTACGCGCACTTGTCGCGAATTGACGTGAAGCAGGATCAGATTGTGAGTCGCGGGGATATTATTGGGTTATCAGGCGGCAGGCCTGGTAGTCCTGGTGCAGGCTTGTCTACGGGACCGCACGTGCACTTTGAGGTGCGTAAAGGAGGCATTCCAGTAAACCCACTTCCTTTTTTACCTAAATAGACCTGTATTGGTAGCCCTCGTTTAACACAGCGCATTTAAATCGGTCGTCGTATTTTCGCGTGTAGGGACGAGCGAGTTAACACCTAGGAGGTAGTCTAGGTTCATCGTGGTCAAAACTACTCAGTAATAGCGATTCGTTAAATAGAGCGGATAGTGGAGAACAAGGCGTATTACTGAGATTTACTCCTATATAGGATGATTACAGCCCTGTAGTGTCGTAGAAGATATATTGTGCGACGCCACTTTACTTTCTTTTTTTATCCTCAATACAACCCAATTAACATCCCCCACTACCCCGTCTATCAAAAGCGTAGAGGTGGGTGGATCTCGAACTTCTTGTCGCTCCCTCTACCGTGAATTTAACTTGTCGCCGAATTGTTCGTTCTCGTTTTCTCGATCGTATAAAACAAATGACCGACAGAGCGAAAGCCTGTCGGTCATTTTTCCTATTCCAGTCCCCCACCGTTTTAAACGCTCTGGAATGTTTTGAGGTCTGCTAGTACCTCTGCAATATGTTCTGCGGGCTTTACACCTTGATAAACCTTCTGCACGGCGCCTTCGGGGTTGATGAGATACGTGTTGCGATAAATGCCCTCGTAGTTACGGCCCATGAATTTCTTCTGACCGAATGAACCGTAGGCTTTCGCGATAACGTTGTCTGTATCGACGAGAAGTGGAAACTTCAGTTTGTGCTTAGAGGCAAACTTGCCGTGGCTCGACTGCGTGTCACCGGATACACCAAGGACGACTGTGCCGATGTCTGTCAGGTCTTGCGTGGCATCACGGAACGAACAGACCTCAACTGTACAGCCAGGCGTCATATCCTTTGGGTAGAAAAACAGGACGACCCATTTACCGCGGTACATGTCGAGCGAGTGCGTCTTGCCATCTTGATCGATCATGGAAAAGGCAGGAGCTGTTTTCTGTTCAAGTTCATGCATAGGATATGTTTTGTGACGTCCTCAGGTTATCGAGGAATTTCTATTTTGTTTTGAGAGGTATATTGATACCCCCAGTTTAACACAACGCATTTAAATCGGTCGCTATTTTCGTCCAAAATCATCATCGAACCGTTCAATGTCATCTTCCCCAAAATATGTTCCGCGCTGGACCTCGATTACCATGAGCGGTTCGTCTCCGGGATTCGCGAGACGATGTTTTGAACCTTGCACGATAAGAATGGTGTCGCCAGGAACGTGTCGTGTTGTGACATCGTCGAGTGTAATGTCCGCGATGCCAGCAATGACCACCCAATGTTCGGTACGCTGCTTGTGGCGCTGATACGAAATGCGCTTGCCGGGATGTAAAATGAGACGCTTCACCTTATGGTTCTGCGTGTCCTCTAAAACAATGAACCGTCCCCAGGGACGATCTTCCGCGTAACCGGCCGGTAATAAAATAAATTGCTCCATACAACCAGAATAGCTTACTTCATGTACACGCGATTGCCAAACCGCAGATCAATGTAGGACATTCCTTCAATCTCTTGCTGTTGCGAAAGGACCGAGGAAAACGTCCGCAACTGTTCATTTATAGGGTGTTCTAGGTCAACATAGATGACGTATGGTTTTTCGATTGTATCGACAAAAAGCCAGGTATCTTTGCGTTTTTCAAGCTCGTACCGATGTGGCGTAAGGCCAAGCGCCCGCAGGCCCTTATCAAGCTCGCCAAGCGCCGTGAGCATCTTTGGTGAATAAATCGGTTCGTTCAAATCAGCCTGAACTCCTTCGCGCAGGAGAATTTTTGGAATCTTATCTAAAGGCAGGGCAGGGGGAAGCGCTCGGGAATCAAGAAGCGCTATTTCATCGCTAGAAAGAGACCGTAAAACCTGCCCTCCAAGGTCAGTTAAGAGCCAATTGTCGTTTGAATGGACAAGTACCATAACCACGTCTTCGTTAATTGCGACGTGGAGCGTGTTGCCGTTGATTACAATATCAGCATGATCAATAGGGAGGTTGCGGGTCAGCCGATCCGCCAGCTTATTCGGGCTAAAGAGCAGCTTATTTGAACGTGTAAAAAACAGGGCAACGCGTTCAGCCAACTCGTCCTCGATTTCTTTTTTTACCACGCTTTGATCAAGGCACGCTGTGCCGGCTATATCAATGGTCGAGAGGGTGAACTGCGGCTGTGACAATATCCGCACGCCGAGCGTACCTCCGCCAAGCGGCAGCGCGATGGCAGAAAAGCCGAACAGCCATCGCTTCCAGCGAGGCATTTTTGGCGCGGGGAAGAGGGGATTGGTCCTCCCCTCTCCTCCCCTGCCCTTGGCAATAGATGCTCGAAAGAAATCACGCATGCTGCTATTTTAACCGACGATAACTCTCGGGAGAAGCGGATTGATCCTGGTGACGACTTCGTAATTGATTGTACCTAGTTTTTCGGCCAGCTCGTCTGCGAGAATAGTTTGCACACCATCACGACCGAGTAAAGTGACGGGTGTTTGTGGTGACAATGTTCCAGGAACAGTCGACACATCCACCATCATCATGTTCATGCAAATACGGCCGAGAACTGGGCATCGTGTCCCGTGGATGATAACGGAGCCGTTGTTCGAGAAGCCTCTGTCAAAGCCGTCGTAATACCCTACCGGGAGCACAGCTACTCTGGTTAGTCGGTTCACGATCACCGTTGGGCCGTAGCCGATAGCAGCACCAGCGTGGACATCCTTTACTTGGGCGATAGATGTCTTCCAAGACAATACCGGCTTTAAGTCGGCGTGGCGCTTACCAAGCGTGCCAGCGCGTTTTGCGTCAGTCGATGGCCACAAACCGTAGAGGTTAATGCCGTAACGAATGTGCGTACCATGGTTCAGTTCATGTATGATGCCGGCCGCCGAGCACGCAATATGTAGGTGTTCGGGTTGATGGCCTTTGCGCGTAATTTCATTAACCGCCTTCCAAAAGACGTCATATTGCCCCGCGGTGACTTTTGCGAGTGACAAGTCCTCGGCGCTCGAAAGATGAGAAGCGACACTGACGACGTAAACAAGACCGCAAGAAAACTTCAGTTCATCAAGCAGTCCGGCGAGTTCCCTTTCCTCGGCGCCCAGTCTGTGCAACCCGGTTTCAACCTCAAGCGTAATCATGGCAGGGATACTAAGCGTCCGAGCCGTTTCTCGAATAGCCTTAAGTTCCGCCAGACTAGCGACCATTTGAATCATCTTTCCTCGCACCACGTCATCGAGTCTTTCAGGGATGGTCGCGCCCATGATGAAGATAACGGCGTTTGGGTTCTGTGAGCGCACGATCATCGCTTCGTCAACGCTGTCAACGCCGTAGAGTTCGACATTCTCATTCTTGAGGACCGAAACGACCTCTGTTAGGCCGTGACCGTAGGCGTTCGCTTTCACGACTGCACAAAAACGAACGCCAGGATTTAGCGTTCGCTTCAGTTCAGATACATTATGCTGAAGCGCCGGGGCGGAGATTTCAACCCAGGTGCGATGGCGCATAGTTAGCTGATTTTTGCCTTGCCGCCCATGAATGGCCTCAAGACTTCTGGAATCGTGACCGAACCGTCGGCGTTCTGGAAGTTTTCGAGAATGACGGCCATGATGCGGCCGATAGCGAAGGCGGTGCCATTCAAGGTATGTACGAACATAGTCTCCCCTGCCCCAGTTTTGTACCGAGTGTTCAGACGGCGGGATTGAAAGTCAGTGCACGTGCTGGTCGAATGCGTTTCACGGTAGGTGTCCTGCGTTGGCATCCAGCACTCGATGTCGTATTTGCGAGCCGCCGGGAGACCCAGATCCCCGGTGCACTGTTTGATGACGCGGTACGGCACGCCGAGACCCTTTACCAAGTCTTCCTCGATCGAAAGAAGCAATTCGTGCTCAGCATCCGAATTTTCCGGCGTGGTATAGCTGAACATTTCAATCTTCTGGAATTCGTGCATGCGAATTATGCCTTTTGTGTCCTTCCCATAGCTGCCCGCCTCGCGACGGAAGGCGTTTGATAAACTCACGTAACGAAGCGGCAATTTCTTCTCGCTCAAAATTTGATCTACATGCAAGCCGCCGAGCGGTTGTTCGGCTGTGCCGATGAGGTAGAGGTTATCTTTCGGGAAGTAATAAATTTCATCGTGGCCGCCGTGCTCCAGGTAACCCATGGCGCGCATCGTGTGGGCGTTCACAAGGTGCGGAACAACGACCGGAGTAAAGCCGCTCTGCATGACGCGACCCATGGCGTACTGAACAATCGCGTAGGCTAAGCCTGCGCCGTCGCCAATCAAATAGTTGAAACGGGAGGCGCTAACCTTTGCCGCCTGCTCAACGTCGATAATGCCCAAAGCTTCGCCAAGTTGAAGGTGATCCTTGATCGGAAAATCAAAAACCGGCTTCTCGCCAACCTCACGCAAAACCTCGTTTTCAGACTCGTCTTTGCCGATCTTCACGTCTGCAAGCGAAGGGTTAGGAATATGGAAGAGCAAGTTTTCAAGGTCAGTCTCGATAGGCGTCAGCTCCGAGGAGAGAACGCTCGCTCGCTGATCGACTTCACGCATTGAACCGATGAGTTGCTTACGTTCTTCTGCTGTGGCCATGGGGATGCGCTTTGAAACGTCATTTTTCTGGGCATTGATGCCTTCCAGCTCTGTTTTAAGCAGCCGAACGCGGCGGTCAAGCTCAAGGATTCGCTCGACATCTATTTCAATATTCTTGGCGCGCGAGGCGTCGCGGAAGAAATTTGGATTCTCACGAAACAGTTTCATGTCGATCATACGATTTTCGAGGACTTGTATTTATCTGGTTCGAACGGTGAGAGCGTAACAGTCTTTACTTGTTTACCAGTTTTCTCAAGAAACTTCAAAAAGTTTTCCTTCAGTTCAACCTGGTCATAGCCAAAGGCAACAATGTCCGGATGCACGCGATTGAGAATATTATAGGTGCCATTTTCTTTGTCACTGGTCGCGATCTGATCAACCAGTCCGCTGGCCATGAGTGCGTCACGGCGCTCTTCAAAAAGGAACTTCGGCATACGCCCCTTGATCCGCTCGATGACGTTGTCAGGCGCGAGAGCCGCAACCACATGCTCGCCCTGTCCCCTAGCTTGTTTTAACATCGCCTCGTGGCCGGGGTGCAGACCATCGAACGAACCGAAAACTAAGACGGTCTTCATACTTGGTCGGGTTTTTCCGGTTTCAACGTTGGGAACAAAATAACTTCCTTCAAGTTTGGTGCGCCGGTTAAGAAGGCAACGAATCTGTCGATACCGATGCCCACGCCGCTGGTTGGCGGCATGGCGTGCTCGATAGCTGATAGGAAAGCTTCGTCCAGGTGCTGAGCCTCCTCGCTCCCCTCTTCGCGGAGCTGTTCTTGGGCGACAAACCGGGCGCGTTGATCGATCGGGTCATTTAGCTCATGGTAGTACGCATTAACTACTTCCGCGCCCTGGATGACGAGCTGGACGGTTGAGCTCCTTGTTTTATCAACTGGGTGAGCTTTCGCGAGCGGCTTCAAATCAACGGGATAGTCAAAAATCCAAATAGGACCTTCAAGCGTCGGTCGAGCCGTCCGCTTCCAGAGTTCATCAAGATGTTCGCCCATGCCAACGCACTTACTGAAGTCGATCTTGACCTTTGCCTTTTTTACCGCAGCAACAACGTCTTTGGTCGAGGTCAGTTCGTCTATATCGATTCCGCAAGCGTCGAGAATCGCCTCGCGGAATGTCTTACGGGGCCATGGTCCTGCGAAGTCGATCTCCTTAGAGCTTTCCGAAGCCGCGACTTTCAGCGTTCCGAGACTCTCAGCAATCACCGTGGTCAACAATTCTTCAAGAAATGAAATAAACGCATCTTTGTTCGCGTAGGCCCAGTAGAGCTCCAGCATGGTGAACTCCGGGTTGTGCGAGTAGTCAATCCCTTCATTTCTAAAGCAACGGCCAATCTCATAAATCTTTTCGAAACCGCCAACCACTAGACGCTTCAAGTAAAGTTCAGGCGCGATACGCAAAAAGAAATCCGCACCAAGGGCGTTGTGATGGGTGACAAACGGCCTGGCCGAAGCGCCACCGGGGATTGGCTGTAGGATAGGCGTTTCGACCTCAAGAAAACCTCGAGTATCCAGATAGGCGCGCAGACCCGAGACAATCTTCGAGCGAATACGGAAACGTTCGCGCACGGCGGCGTTCACAATGAGATCAAGCTCGCGCTCTCGATAGCGAGTTTCGACGTCTGACAGCCCATGCCACTTCTCGGGGAGCGGCTTAAGAGCCTTCGACAAAATTCGGATAGCGGTCACGAGTACGGACTTCTCGCCGGTTTTAGTGACATAGGCTCGCCCCTTGGCCTCAAGGATATCGCCCACGTCAGCGTGCGACAAAAAGAAATCGTACTCGGTCTCTAAATCGGTTTTCCGCAAAACAACCTGCATCACACCGGAGTCATCCTGGACTTTTAAGAACGACAACGCGCCAATATCCCGAATGGCCATGGCTCGGCCGCAGATGACAATTGTTTCTTCGGACTTCTCAAGCTGCTCGAATGACGCGAGAGCTTCGGTCACGAGGTGTGTCCGCTCGGAATTATCCGGATACGGATTGACGTTACTTGTCTGAAGAGACTGTAACCGTGTTAACCGGTCCTGTTCTTCGCGAGTCATAGTTAGACGATCGAAAGGATTTCGTAAGTCATAGTGCCGGACGGAACTTTGGCTTCTACCGTCTCCCCTACTCCCTTGCCAAGAAAGGCGCTGCCAAGCGGCGAAACGTTGCTTATTTTTCCCTCCATCGGGTTAGCTTCGTTCTCACCAACGATCTCGTATGTTTTCTCTTGTCCGCCAATCTTCACCTTAAAAGATGAACCGAGGCCAATGGAGCCGCCTTTCTTTTCTTCAACTACCACTGCAGTTGAAAGCATTTCGGTAATTTCAATAATTCTGCTTTCATTCAAACCTTGTTGTTCGCGCGCTTCATGATAAGCGAAGTTTTCTGACAGATCACCCATCTCTTTAGCTTCACTAATACGCTGGGCAATTTCTGGGCGGATAACTTTAATGCGATTAGCCAGTTCTTTCGTTACCTCGGCTAATCCTGAGGCCGAAATATAGGTCACGTTGTTTTCCATAAAAGAAGAAAAGACGCGCCCCAAATGGACTCGCGTTATGAGGCCATTATGCCCAGGATTAGCGGGGAGTCAAGTACCATTGGAGTATATCTCGGGCTACTGGCGTGGCTAGGGTGGCATCGCCCCCTTCTTCAACGATAACCGCGATAGCGATCGTCGGGTGATCAAAAGGGGCAAAACCAGTAAACCAAGAGTGCGGAACCTTTTTAGCGTTCCACTGCGCAGTTCCTGTTTTTCCCGCCGCCGTCACCGGTAGCTGCTGCAGTGAGCTCGCCGTTCCGTTGGTGACGGTTGTCCGCATGGCATCTCGGATAATACTGACAGTTTTTGGGTCAGCTACCGAGACTGCCGAAGAGCCACCCCCTATCACCAAATGCGGCGTATACATTAAGCCGTTATTGGCTACCGCGGCCGTCCCGCGAACCATCTGAAGCGGGGTAACAAGAATATCGCCCTGCCCAATGGAAGCGTTGTAGGTGTCGCCGATATACCAAGGCTCGCCTTTGACCTCCTGTTTCCATGCTTTGCTCGGCAAGAATCCGGCAGCCTCACCAGGCAAATCGATACCCGTTTTTATGCCCAGACCAAATTTTCTAGCCCAGTCCATAAGCTTCTCAATACCAAGTCCTTTAAATGATTCATTACCGCCGCCGATCATGTAAAAGTAAGTGTTCACCGAGTCCGCAATGGCGTGATAGACGTTAGTCAACCCGTGGCCGCCAGGCCGCCAATCCGGAAAGAACCGGTCACCAAGCTGAAGACCGCCGGTCGATAAAAAAGTTGTCTGCGGAGTCACGATTCCTTCAGCCAAGGCAGCGGTCGCGAAAAACGGTTTGATCGTTGAACCGGACGGGTACGTGCCGGCGGTTGCTCGGGGAAAGAGCGGGGCATTCGGGTCATTCACCAGCCGGTCATAATCTTCTTGCGAGATGCCTTTAGAAAATTTATTCGCGTCATATGCCGGATAGGACACAAGTGCGAGCACTTCCCCGTTCTGCGGATTCATCGCCACCACCGCCGCACGCTTCACCGAACGATTTTTTAAATGATTAGCCAGAACAAGCTCCGAGTAGGCCTGCAAGCGGGCATCAATGGTTAACTTAAGATTTTGGCCGTCGACCGGATCCGTATGCGACAGTATGCGCAGCGGCGCGCCTTGGGCATTAACTTCAAACACGTCTTCACCGTATGTTCCCCGAAGTTCAGCTTCGTGCGAGGATTCAACCCCCTGCTTGCCAATAGTATCGAATGAACGATATCCCTCATCCCTCAGGGCTGCATATTCAGCTTCGTTCACGCCTGACGTGTAGCCGATGACATGCGAGAGCGAAGGAATAGCATCTGTCGGATAGCCTCGCTTGGGAGCAAGTTCGACTGATAGCCCGGGAATTGACCGCCCAGAGCTCATAAACGATAAGACCTTTTCGTAAGATAGGTCTTTGGCTAGCAAAATTTCCTCTACGTCTCCAGCCTCATTGGCATTTTTCTCCAGCTCGGCTAGCGTTAAATTAAAGGCGGCGGCAGCCTGTGAAAAAATGTCCTGCCGCGTAACAATAAACGGCCAGGACCAGGCTTTAGTTTGTGGCGGCAAAATGGACGTGTAACCGACCAATCTAAATGAAGGCAGGTTTTCGGCCAAGGGAATATTGTTGCGGTCAACCAAGATACCCCTATGTGCCGGAATAGCATGAACGCGGATACGATTGGCTTCGGCAAGTGCTCGATAATGATTACCATTGACTACTTGTAGGTAAGCGCTCTTACTCAGAAAAATGGCCCCGACCAAGGTAAAGGCTAGGACACCCCAAAGAAAACGGCGTCTGTCTATGGGCGAAGAAACTGTAGCGCGCGACATGGAACGGCTGGGGTCAGCCATCACGTCATCCACATTACTCTCTACGGACATAGCCCAGTCACCAGCGGCCTCGCCGATCCCGAAAATACCGTTACCGTTCTCCTCGGACTTCATAGGTTTCGCTTTTAGTCACGAACCGTTTGCCAAACCCTGACATGGTCCGTTCAAGCACGAGCGAAGCGACGACAGCCAAGAGTGCAGTCATCGCCGCTAAAAACAGACCCATCCACGGAAAAAAACCATGAACCCGAGCGACCACGCCGAATCTCAATAAAAAGTACACCGAACCGGTAACTAGGGCGAGCCCACCAAAGGCCGCGAGCGAGCGCCTGGCGAACACATGGGTTGATAGACCATAGGCAGTAAACACACAAATGAACGCCACCACAAGTAAACCAACTGGCGCTAAACCGGACAGGATCATGGCGGAAGTTGAGGCTAAAAAGAACAGCGCACCTAACTCAAATGACACCCGGTGCATTAAAGCCAGGGCCAACACCAGGGAGGGCGGAATCAGCCTCCAAGGCAACGGCAGGACAACAAAAACAGTCTCCTCCATGAGAAAAGTGACGAGCATGACTACGGCTGCCAACAAACCCATGGTCATATTAAGATGCGCTGGGCGGAAGAATTAAAACATGAGACCACTCGAGGGGGTCAGCAAACGGCTCAAGGAGAGCGCTCTTAAATGGAGCGCTGGGCAAATCGATCACTTCAGTAACCGTGCCGAGCAGCAAGCCTTCGGGAATATTTCCATTAAGTCCGCTCGTCGTGACCACGTCGCCTCGCGCCACGTCTGCATCACGCGGAATAAAATTAATATTCATCACGGCTCCATTGCGCCCCTCGGCGAGCCCAATGGTCCGCTTCTTGCCGATGATCGCCGCCGGAACCTTACTTTCAATTCCGGTTAACAACGTAACCAAACTGCTATGCTCATCAATGCTCTTGATTGTGCCCAGAACCACACCCTGTCCTACAACCACTACTGAACCTTCTTTCACCCCATCGGCACGGCCGCGGTCAATCACCACCCGCAACGGGTCTTCCGGCAGTGACTTGGCAATTATCATCGCAGCTATTCCTGCAGTATTGACGTGCTCAGTGTAAGCCAGCTCTTCACGCAATTCCGCATTTTCATCTTTCAGTTTTTCAAATTCGACAGCATCTCGAGCCAGGGCTGTTTTATCTTCCAAACAAACGGATAATCTAGCGGTCAACGAATCTTCTGAGGCAAAGAAACGCGTTACCCCGCGGGAAATAACCGCTCCGGCGTCAGACAGTATCCCCTCTCCGGTCCGAATGCCCCCGCCGATGATTGGCAAACGTTTGACAATAAAGAACACAACGATCACCGCCAGAAACGCGAGGAGAGGCTTGAGCCTTGAAAAAAGTGTGGGCTTGTCTAACACACGCGGTTAGTTATTAGCGGTTGGCAGCGACACATCCTTTAGGAAGTCTGGCCTATCCAGAAGAGCTCCAGCTCCACGCACCGTGCAGGTCAATGGATCGTCAGCAATCCGCACCGGGATATCAGTTTCGCGAGCGATAGTTTTATCGATCCCCTTCAACAGTGCCCCGCCCCCGGCGAGCACCAAGCCTCGTTCATAGATATCAGCAACGATTTCCGGCGGCGTAATCTCAATAGTTGCCTTGATGTTCTCCACGATCATTTGAACGTTTCGGTAGATCGCTTCGCGGATCTGAGCATCAGTCACCATGACCTGCCGAGGAAGCCCGTTAATTAAATAGCGGCCGCGCATTTCCATCTCCATCGGTGAACCCAAATCCATGGTCGTACCAATTCTCCATTTCACTTCTTCCGCCACGCGTTCACCGATCAACAAGTTAAAAACGTCGCGGGCGTACTGCGTGATACTCTTCGTCATTTCATCGCCAGCCACGGTCAATGACTTCCAGGTGACAATCCCGCCGAGAGCGACCACGGCAATCTCTGTTGTTCCCCCGCCAATATCCACAATCATGCTGCCCACGGAATCCTCTACAGGCAGCCCAGCACCGATAGCTGCACAGAGCGGAGCTTCAACTAGAAATGCTTCGCGAGCTCCGGCCGAGAGCGCGGCGTCTTCAACAGCCTTGCGTTCTACTTCTGTAATCTCGAGCGGAACAGACATCACCATGCGCGGGCGCGGGACGAGAGTGAAGGTGTCCTCATGCACTTTGTCTACAAAGTACTTCAACATTTTTTCCGTAATTTCAAAATCGGAAATGACACCCTTGGTCAACGGACGCGTGGTCACAATATGCGGCGGTGTTTTGCCAAGCATATCTTTGGCTGAAGTACCAACGGCCAGAATGTGATTCGTGCGGGTGTTAACGGCAACAATCGACGGCTCGTGCATCACGATTCCACGCTCACGCACAAAAACTCGGGTATTTGAGGTTCCGAGGTCAATCGCAATATCTTTTGAAAATCGTCCAAAAACTCGGCTGAACATAGGCTGTCCGCTCGCATTTCATCACGGGTCACTCGCACAAACAAGGAGGGGTGTGGGCTAAGTACTGAGCCCGGGAGGATTACGTCTATTCGGTGGGATGCTCAAATGATCTCCGATCTTGGAAAATGAGAAAGAAAAACTCGATGAGCGCCAAAAGGCCAATGAGTACAAGTAGAACGGGGCTCGAGAACATCTCAAGACTCATGAAGACTAAAGAGACGATAATCAGCACACTCAATAAAACACTCTGTCTAAAAGAGCGAATAACCGCCACCCCAGCCCCTGCTTCTGGGAATCTACTCGCGCGGAGAACCGTGCCTATAATAGTCAGGAGCCCAGCCAAACCACTGCCTAGCGTGATGTAAAAAATCGCCAAAGCTAACGGGCCGGCGGTAAAAGGGTCCATCGCCTGAAGAATAATGACCCAAGCGACTAAGGAAACGGTTGTCCCGAGAGCAAGAATAGCAATGTACTGTCGAAGGTTCATAGCAGCCTCATTATATATCCATAAACGCTTCTGGCCGAAGCTTGGCCACACAGATGATAGAGAGCTGCGGAAAATCTTCCTCGAGCAACCGGGCAACCTGTGGCGCAACCGTATCAGCCTCATACCGGGCAGTTGGATTTTGGCAGGCAATCGTCACCTCCTTATCCTTGAAACTCAAAATTTTCATGTCGCGCTGAAACTCCGGCGGGATAAGGGCAACAAGCTTCTCCTGCGCCTTCCGGACCACCTGAGCAGCCAAAACCTGCTTGCCAATACCATGGCGAGCGAGAATTGAATCAGTAAGACTGCCGAATGTTTTCATAAGAAGCGTAAAGTATTAAAGAATAAAGCGTAAAGTTCTGAATGGATTTCAGGCTTTAATACTTTAATCTTTACGTTTTACTCTATTACTGTTGCGAGAACGGGCAGATATCTTTAAAGTCACAATACTTACAGGTAAACGGTCCGGGTTTTGGCTCGAAGGTACTGGTTCTAATGGCGCCCACAGTGTCCTTGATTTCGTCCAACAGCTTTTCCTTGTCCTTGTCAGTCGGCGCAAAGCTCATCGTCTCATTTGTTTCGACATAATAGTACGTCAACGCCTTCACGACGAGGGGCGGGTTAAAGCACTGCTCGGCCGCAAGGGCGTAGAGGACCAGCTGACGGCGATCGTCCCACTCTAATTTTTCTTTAGCCCGGCCTGTTTTGTAGTCAATGATTTCTACGCCGCCTTCTACGGAATCAATTCTGTCGATCCGACCCTTCATGAGAATATCGCCGATCTTAAGCGTAAAGCCAGCTTCAAGCAGAAATGGCTTCGGCTGGTTTTCGACGACCTTGCGATGAAAGACCGTGAGAGCATCAACTCCCTGCCGTCGGTACTGCTCTCGGGTCTTTGAATCCGGGTACCACTCGTCGATGAACGTAGCTGCGTACATCTCGAGCAACTGACGTTCTGAGGGAAGATGGTAGGTACTAGGTGATGGGCTACTGAAGAGATCCACCTGAATGTCGGTTTGGTCGGGGAGCATGGCTTTGACGAATTTCTCGAGCGTCAAGTGCATGCTTTGACCAAAGCTGAATTGATGACGGCCAAAGGTAGGAATTTTGAGAATGTGTGCGTACTTATACTGGAGAGGACAGGAACCGAAGGCGGCGACCTGAGAAAAAGAAAACTTTGTCGGCAACTTTATTTCGGCCTCACCGGAGCTGACCACAACCTTGCCTCGTTCATCGAGAATATCATCCGTCGTTGTTTTCTTTTTCTTCTCCGTCGGTTGAACCTCGTAGCCGAGTTCGGCAAGGAATCGGGACGGCTTGCGCTTACGGGTTCCACCATAGTCTTCCGCCGAACACAAATACAGCCCTTCTTTGGCGCGGGTAATAGCGACGTAGAATAGGCGTCGCTCCTCGGCCACGTGGTCATCAAGAGCCGCATCGACTTTTCTTACTAGCGTTGGGGGGAGAGGCAGCTGGTCGCTCCTTGAGACGGACGGGAACCGCTGTTCAATCATGTTCACCACGAACACATACTTAAACTCCAAACCCTTAGCGGCGTGAATGGTCATGATGTTAACCACATCCGGCCCCTCCTCATTATCCGGTTTCAAACCGCCCGCCTCTCCTGCCTCACGTTCGGCGTCGAACTCCTCTAAGAACCCGGGGAGTAATTTGTTGTCCGGGCTAGCAATAACGTAACGTTTCAGGCGAGCGAGAAATCCTTCGAGGTGCCTGAATATCTCCTGCTGTTCAGCCTCGGGGAGAATTTTCAGGTCGCCGAGGAGCCCGGTGTCCTTGAGGACGGATACGAATAATTCGGTAACCGGGAGACGCTTAGCCTTCTCCCGAAGTTCTTCGATGATCCGTGTGATCTGCATGACACGGTTGCGGCCGTCGAGTGACAGACCAATCGCCTGCGTCATAGACCGCATGCCGTCGATAATTGCGCCTCCGGATTTACGGCGAACATAGCGCATGAGTTCGGACAGGTCGTTCTCGGTCAGACCAAGCCGTGGGTGACTCAGCAACCGATACATGGCCGGGGAATGATAAGGCTCGCACACGGCACGCATGTAGGCCATGGAGTCGAGAATAATCGGTTTCGTGTACAGGCCAGAAAGCGCCACGAAGTGATACGGAACTCCGACTCGCTCAAGAGCCTCGAGGAATGGGTCCGTGGCGTCATTAGAACGAGCAAGGATGGCAAAATCACTCCACTCCGCTTCCCCACTTTCGTGCTTAGCGATTATTTCGTTCACGACTGACTCTACTTCTTCGGTACTCGTCGCGCAGTGGAGATGATGAACAAGGCCGTTCGTCTCGGTGTGCGACTGTAGCTTCTTCGACAGGCCCTCACTCGCCTCAAGACGGTGTGGGTTGTTCGTTTGGATCAACTTGTAGGCAGCGTCAAGAATGGTTGCGCCGCTTCGATAGTTTCGCGTCAACACCACGCGTGCTGCATCTGGGAAGTCCGTACGGAACTCTAGAATATTGGCGAGGGCTGCCCCACGGAACTTATAAATAGCCTGATCATCATCCCCCACTACCGTGATATTTCGTGGTTCGTGCACGAGAATCTTTACGAGTTCGTTCTGAATGCTGTTCGTATCTTGGAACTCGTCGACAATAATGTATTTAAAACGCCGCTTGTATTCCTCAAGAACATTTGGCCGAGTTTTAAAGAGCTCGAGAGTCAACAAAAGCAGACCGCCGAAATCAATAGCGTGTTGCTCGGATAACAACTTTTCGTACATAGCGTACGCGCTCGAAAGTTCTTCCCACTTCTGGAGTTCGAGTTTCGAAGAGTCATCCTGAGGCCCCGCCGAAGGATCTGATTGGCCATTCAGATTCTTCGCTCCGCTCAGAATGACTGATTTCAAGTCCTCGACCGCAACCAAATATTTCTCCGGCGTAATACCTTCGTCTTTGGCGCGCGAAAAATGCTGGAGCAATTGCCTTAAGAACTTGGTCGGCGAGCCGCGGGGCTTAAAATAGTCGAGCTCAAATCTGTCGATGTTCCGGCGCATGAGTAGCCAACAATCGACCTCTGTGTACATTTTAAAGTCCGAGGGAATCCCAATATGAATGCCGTGCTCACGTAAAACTTTTTCGCAAAAAGAGTGAAATGTCGAGATCGAGAGGTCGAGGTAACCCATCGGCAACAATCGGTCGACGCGCTCCTCCATTTCATTCGCGGCTTTGTCCGTAAAGGTCAACGCCAGGATTTCGTTCGGCTCGGCTAGCTTTTGTTCAATCAGCCAAGCAATACGCGTGGTTACTACCTTAGTCTTACCCGTACCAGCACCAGCAATAATCATGAGCGGGCCTTCCCCGTGGGTCACGGCTGCCAATTGTTCCGAGTTCAAGCCATCAAGTAAGGAGTTTGCGTCCATAGTCCGGCTATTGTAACCTCATTACAGACCTTCTCAGCTAGAGGGGGTGTGGAGGGAACCGTGGCTGATCTCCTTACGCCCGGGGAATACGAAGAAGAGATGACAGATGCGAACGGTCGTCGGGCCATCACGCTCAAGGTTATCGATATCACCGGTGACTTCGAAGACGCAGATCAGACTCTGCTCGTCTACTACGGGATCGACGAAACCGACAAGCTCGTAGTTCAACTAGTGGAAGACCGGATTACCTCCAAACGGCGATCCCTCATCCTCCCGCGTGAAGCCTACGACAACATTCCACCCGTCACCATCCAGCGATTTATCGGTGCCAGCCGTCGGGTGGCCGTCGTAGTCGTTGCCCGTCTGGTCCGCGAGAACGACAAATGAACGTCCTAACGAAAGAGCCCCAACGCATCGCGCGAAGGGGCTCTCTTTTTATTCTGGAAGATTTCTCTGTTTACCCTTTCCTTTGAGCGCAACGCGGTAGCGCGCAAGTTCGCGTTCGAGGTGGGCGGCAGCGTCAGCGTAACTGACGGCGTCTTTACCGCGGGCAGCGGTCAAAGCTTCCTCGGCACGTTTCTTGGCTTCCTCGATAGCTCCGAGCTCAAGCTCATGAGAATGCTCGGCGGTCTCAGCCAGGATGAGAATGTTGTTCCCAGGTTCGATCTTGAGGAGCCCACCGGAGACAGCGAGGAGTTCCTGGTTTTCACCAGTTCCAACACGCATCTCGCCTGGCATCAGAAGCGTGGCGAGCGGAATATGTCCGGGTAAGATAGTAATCTCGCCAGCTTCCGTCATCACGGTCAAAGAAGGCGTCTCGCCTTCAGCAACCACCCGGTCGGGAGTGACTAGTTTGTATTTAAGAGTTCCCATATGGTTCCCATCCTGAGCTATGCGAAGGATCCGACCCTCAGAGGGGAAAGTCGGACTCTTCGCTCTCGCTCAGAGTGGAGACGAATTACTTCGAAACTTCCTCGATCGATCCCTTCATGTAGAAAGATTGCTCTGGCTTGTCGTCGTGCTTACCCTCTAGGATCTCCTTGAATGAGCGGACAGTGTCTTTGAGGGACACATACTTACCTGGCGAGCCAGTAAACTGCTCAGCGACGTTAAAGGGCTGGGAGAGGAACTTCTGAATCTTGCGGGCGCGGGCTACGGTCTGCTTGTCATCTGGAGAAAGCTCGTCCATACCAAGAATGGCAATGATGTCCTGGAGGTCCTTATAGCGCTGCAAAACTTTCTGGACAGCACGAGCTACATCGTAATGTTCCTGACCAACAATGTTCGGGTCAAGAATGGTCGAGCTTGAGTCGAGTGGGTCAACGGCTGGATAAATGGCGAGCTCAGACAAAGCGCGGGAAAGAACCACTGTCGAGTCGAGGTGACCGAACGTCGTCGCTGGAGCTGGATCGGTAAGGTCGTCTGCAGGAACGTAAACAGCCTGAATAGAGGTGATCGAACCTTTCGTGGTCGAAGTAATGCGCTCCTGAAGAAGACCCATTTCTGTAGCCAAGTTTGGCTGGTAACCCACAGCAGACGGGATGCGACCAAGAAGGGACGACATTTCAGCGCCGGCCTGCGTAAAGCGGAAGATGTTGTCGATGAACATTAGAACATCGCGGCCTTCGTCATCGCGGAAATACTCGGCGAGAGTAAGACCAGTCAAAGCGACACGAGCGCGAGCACCTGGTGGTTCGTTCATCTGTCCGAAGACGAGCGCCGTCTTTTCAAGAACTTTCGAGTCCTTCATTTCCATGTACAAGTCGTTTCCTTCGCGAGTTCTTTCGCCGACGCCAGCGAAGACAGAGTAACCACCGTGCTCTTTAGCGATGTTATGGATGAGTTCCTGAATGAGCACGGTCTTACCCACACCAGCGCCGCCAAAAAGACCGGTCTTTCCACCTTTCAAGATAGGACAGATGAGGTCAATGACTTTAATACCTGTTTCAAAAACCTGAGCTTCCGTGGACTGCTCGGTGAAAGGTGGAGCTTCGCGGTGAATAGGATCCTTGCGCTTGCCCTTTACTGGACCAAGGCCATCAATCGGCTCGCCAGTCACATCAAGCATACGACCAAGGGTCTCGGGACCGACGGGCACAGAAATCGGCTTGTCAGTCGCCGTCACTTCGCTACCGCGAGTAAGACCGTCCGTAGCGCCCATGGCGATAGTGCGGACAATACCACCTTCAAGGTGCTGAGCGGCTTCAAGCGTCAAAAGAGTCGAACCGTTTTTTACGGTCAGAGCTGAGAGTACCGGGGGGAGTTCACCTTCAAAGCGGACGTCCACCACCGCACCAATGATTTGAGAAATTATTCCTTTCATATGTTTTTATTCTAGAGCTGCCTTACCCGAGCTGATTTCTGCAATCTCCTGCGTGATGCCCGCCTGACGTGCCTGGTTGTAAGTAAATGTGAGGGCGTCGAGCATGTCCTTAGCTGCGTCTGAAGCATTCTTCATGGCGAGCATGCGCGCCGCGTGTTCACTGGCCCCAGATTCCAGCAGTGACTGCCAGAGCATGGTTCTGGCAACTGCCGGAAGCATTCGGTCGAAGACATCCGCGGGAGAAGGTTCGAAGAGGATTTCTTCTGACTTCTCACCAGTCTTCTCAAACTTCATTGGCAGAAGGTCGATCATTTCTGGCTTCTGAGAGATACCCGAGATGAAATGTGTAAACCCGATTGTAACTTTCTTATATTCGCCCTTCATGAAGGCGTCTAGCGCTAGACGCGCGACGGGGAGTAAATCAGCGAAAGCGGGATTGTTCGACAAGGCTCCGAAGCGGGCAATTACTTTAACCCCTGCCCTATCCATAGCGTCTCCGCCCTTTTTGCCCACTGCTACAACATCGAGCTTCTCCGTTCCCGTGTTACGCGCGAACTCGAGCGCGAGGCGTGCGAGGTTTACGTTAAGTCCTCCAGCCAGTCCTCGGTCAGAGGAGAAAAGCACCAGGAGTGTTTTTTCAGCTTTTGGATTTCCGGTGAGCAAAAGGTTCTGAACATTGGCAGGTGCTCCGGCGGCGGCCGAGCGCATAGCCTCAGTCACCGTTTCCGCATAAGAGCGGCTCCGCAAGGCAGACTGAACCGCGCGGCGCATCTTAGATGCAGCCACTAGTTCCATAGCCTTCGTGATCTTGCGCGTGTTTTTCACGGACTTGATCCGAAGGCGAATTGCCTTTTTGGACTGAGCCATAGCGTTTAGGCTTTCTTGAAGCCTTCAATGAAACTCTTAAGTAACTTCTCCAGCTCGGCCTTATTCTCGGCGACCAAATCCTTCTTCTCGGTAATATCTTTGAGCACGTTAGCGCCTACGCCGTGCATCAGGGCCAAGAACTCTTCTTCAAAGCGCAAAATATCAGCCACTGGAATAGAATCGAGCAAGCCGTTGTTTAGGGCGT
Source organism: Patescibacteria group bacterium (assembly GCA_041659765.1). Classification (NCBI taxonomy): domain Bacteria; species Patescibacteria group bacterium. Next base: position 383,034 of record JBAZXR010000001.1, read on the forward strand.
ACACCACCACCGCTTGTTCGGCGAAACTCATTGGCGAATACTGCTTCTGCTTCATGAGCTCCATGGAGCGGCGACCGCGTTCGATCTGCTTCTTGGTAGCTTCGTCGAGATCTGTAGCAAACTGCGCGAACGCTTCAAGCTCACGGAACTGTGCGAGGTCAACTTTGAGGGTCTTAGCTACGTTCTTAATGGCCTTAGTTTGGGCGGCCGAACCCACACGCGACACCGAGAGACCGATGTTCAAAGCTGGGCGCTGACCCTTGTAGAAGAGATCGGACTCAAGGTAGATCTGACCGTCCGTAATTGAAATTACGTTAGTCGGAATGTACGCAGCTACGTCACCTCCCTGGGTTTCAATGATTGGAAGAGCGGTGATAGATCCCCCGCCGTTTTCTTTGTTAACCCGAGCTGAACGCTCAAGCAAACGAGAGTGCAAGTAGAAAACGTCACCTGGATAAGCCTCGCGTCCTGGTGGGCGGCGCAAGAGCAAGGAGATTTCACGATAAGCCCAGGCGTGCTTAGAAAGATCGTCGTAAACGATCAGCACGTCTTCGCCCTTCGCCATGAAGTACTCAGCAATAGCACAGCCAGAGTATGGCGCAATGTAAAGCATGGCGGCTGGATCAGAAGCGCCGGCCAAGACAATCGTGGTGTATTCCATGGCTCCTGCTTTTTCAAAGCGGGCACGGATCTGTGCGACTTTCGATTCCTTCTGACCAATAGCGACGTAAACGCATTTCACGTTGCCGCCTTTCTGGTTCAAAATCGTATCAATAGCAATAGCTGTCTTGCCGGTCTGGCGGTCACCAATGATTAGCTCGCGCTGGCCGCGGCCAATCGGGATCAAGGCGTCAATCGCCTTAATGCCTGTCTGCATCGGCACGCCCACAGCCTCACGAGCCATGACGCCCGGCGCAATTTTCTCAACTGGCACGAAGGTGGTATCAGTCACCGCACCCTTGCCGTCAATTGGATTACCAAGAGCATCCACTACGCGGCCAATAATGCCGTCACCCACCGGAATAGATAAAATGCGGCCAGTGGCCTTAACAGAGTCACCTGCTTTAGTCGTCGGACTAGCAGTCAGCAAAATTGCACCGGTTGTTTCTTCCTCAAGGTTTAGGGCGATACCAAAAGTGCCGCCGCCGAAATCAAGCATTTCTTGGCTCATGACGTTAGACAACCCGCTCATGCGGGCCACACCGTCAGAGAAAGAAACGATTGTTCCAACTCGCTCTTCTTCAACGCCTGATTTAAAGGCGGCTACCTGAGCACGCAATGATTCAATGATATCCATTTTTTTGGCCATACTATGCGAGCAAGGTGTTCTTCAGTCTTTGGAGGGCACCAATAATGGAACCGTCCAGTCGCCTATCATCAATCCGGATCACAGCCCCGCCCATTAGCCGCTCGTCTACCCGCTCAATCAGCTCGGCTCCTTTGACAGAGTCTTCCAGTTGCTGACGAGCGGTCTTGGAAAGTTCGTGGGCAGAGAGAACAGTGACCTTGCTGGCGCCAAACTTATTACGCCAGGCTTGATGGATTTCTTTCTCCAGTTCGCGCCAGCGGCCGAGCAAACTTTCTTCCTGAAGAAAACGGACAATTTTGACCATTTCTTTCTCAACCTCGGCCGGCTTGAGCTCGGCGAGCTGTTCGACGATACTCCGCGCAAGAGGTTTCAAGCTTTTCTTCATATTAAGTGAGCTTGCGCACCACCTCTTCGGCGAGCGATTTTGATTTCTTCTCGTCCATATCAGTTGAAATGATTTTAGCCGCGGCTTTCACCGCAATTTCCACCAGATCTTTTCTGGCTTCAATCATCATGGCCGTGTGTTCGTCTTTCAGCTGCTCTTTGCCCTTCTGAATGACGCGTTCCACTTCCCGCTTAGCGGCCTCAACCATCTCCACTTTACGAGCCTCAGCTTCCAGCACCGTTTTAGCATGCAATTCCTGAGCCTCTTTCTGCGCTGACGCTAACAGTGCGGCCCGTTCTTTTTCATTAGCCAGGACGCGCTTCTCAATTTCCTGAGCGTCTTTCACGCTCTTCTCAATCCGCGCTTCACGCTCAGCCAGCATCTTGAGAATTGGCTTGTACGCAAAAATCCACAACACCCCAAGAACGATGAGGAAGTTAACCAGCTGACCAGCAAACAGCGCGGGCTGCAGACCAAAGGTCTGAGCAACTCCGGCAATGCCTGCTGGCGCAGCTTCTTCTGAGTGTGTGGTGGATTCGGCCATAGCTCGACGTTAAACAAGGCTCACTTTTTTAGAGGGTGAAGGCAATGATCAAAGCGTAAATAGCGATAGCTTCAGCAAAGGCCATGCCGAGCAACATTGGCACGAAGATCTTACCAGCTGCGTCTGGGTTGCGGCCGATGCTGTTCATAGCAGCGTAGCCAATCAAACCAATGCTGAAGGCTGGAGCAAAACCACCAACTGCGATAGCCAAGGCCTTAGCAATTAACAACATCGTTTCTGCGTTCATAACGTATACATTTAATGGTTATAACTTACGGCTTGGAGACTAGGGGTATCTGCCCTAACCTGCAACCCGCAACCTGTAACCAGCAACCTGTAACCAATCGAATTAGTGCGCCTTGGCCTCGTGATGTTCCTCGTCCCCATGTCCGTGCGAGTCCGTGGCCACGGTCAAGAACGCCAAGACAAGGATAGAGAACACCGTGGCCTGAATAGCGCCGACGAGAATCTCCAAGAACATGAAAGGGATAGGAAGAACAAACGAAAACAAACTCATCATCACGCCGATTAAAATTTCTCCAGCAAAAACGTTGCCGAACAAACGTAGCGACAGCGAAACAATTTTAGCGAATTCACTCACGATCTCAATGAGCCCTACGCCGAACTCAATGATAGCCACTGCAATGGCCGTTGGCCCCTTAGGAATAGCTAGGAAGATGCCGCGAATGTTCATGAATTTGCTGCCGTAGTTTACGAGCCCAGTAGCTTTCACTCCGGCAATCTGCACAATGGCCACGGAAAAAACCGCGATCGCCAGGGTAAAGTTCAAGTCAGCTGCGGCTGGTCTAAAAAGCGGCAAAAAACCATGCTCACCACCGGTCCAACCGATTGTTCCTGTACCCGGCAACAAGCCCATCCAATTGTTCACTAGGATGTACAAAAACAAAGTGGCGACCACCGGAAAGAACATGAGGGCTCGTTTCCGGTCACCAGTCACTTTCTGCACTTCACTCAGAAGTCCTTCGATGACGGCTTCAATCAAATTGTGCACGCCGCGCGGAACAATCGTTTTGCGACGGGAGGCAATAAACGCCACAACGCAAAACGCCGCCACTGAGATCCAAGCGTTCAGCAAGGAGTTTGTGACTGTGAACTGACCAATATTGAACAACGGCTCAGCTGCCAGAGCGGCGAAGCTCATCTTGAGACCGGTTGAGTTGTTGGAACGATCGGCCATACTGAGAAATCTTTTTCGCGAGGACAAGAGCCGTCAGAATGAAGGCAGCTACCAGGAGGGCGAGAAAGATGGTGGTCGGAAGGTGGAACGCGTTCTTGATCACGACCGCCGCAACTGCCGGAACCAGAATGGTCCCGAGCACGTCTGCAAACGCCCGCAAGGCAAACACATAGTATTTCCGCACATCATCCCCTGCCATAAAACGCGGGTAGTATATGTGATCCTGAGCTGAGGGTCAAGAAGAGTGTGGAGAATTACAAACCAAACAGCCTCATAGCGTTTTCTGTAGTAACCCTAGCCACTTCATCCACGCTCACCCCCTTCAACTTCGCGATAGTCTCGGCAACATGCACAACGTTACTCGGCTCGTTCCGTTTCCCGCGCATGGGTGCTGGCGATAGGTACGGCGAGTCTGTTTCAACTAAAATTTGTTCCAACGGAATCTCTTTCACAGCGGCCATGACGTTTTTGCCAAAGGTCACGATGCCGGTGATAGAAACATAAAAACCTATCTCTCTATACTTAGCGGCTTCTTCAGCTGAGCCGGTAAAACAATGAATAACGCCCCGGCGCTTCAGACCGCCGTTATCGATTTCATCCTTCAATAATTGGAATTGATCTGCGTGAGCGTCTCGGCAGTGAATGACAATCGGCTTTGACGATTGTGTCGCAAAACGCATTTGTTCACGTACCGCTAAAGACTGTTCGGCCTTTAAGGTTTCTAAATCAACCCCGGGCGGAACTCGAAAATAATCTAAACCAAATTCGCCAATCGCCACTACTTTTGGATGCTTGACTAGCTCGCCGTAATAAGCGGCGTCAAAATGTTCAGCCCGAGTCTTAATCTTCACGCCATGCGTGTGTTGAGGGTCACTCGGCGATAGCTCATTGTCATCAGCAAATTCCTGAGCGTGCAAGTGGTTCGGGTGAAGCCCGATGGTGCACCATACCCCGTCATAACGCTCGGCCAAGGCCAAACCATTCTTACTCGTCGTGGACTGGGTTCCCACGGTAATCATCCCTACGCCGTTCTTGAGCGACCGTTCGACAACCTCGTCCATATCATCCTTGAAGGCCTGGAAGTGAACGTGGCAATGCGTGTCGATGAATTTCATAGTGTTCCTACAGGACGTTCATCTTCACGAGCGCATTTATAGCATTGGACACGGTATACGACTGCACAAAAGCATTTCTAATATCACTCTGCGGGAAAAAGTTCACCGTAGCAAAGGCAATAGCTAAGGCCACCATACCAGCTTCGACCGCGCCAACCGCAAAGCCCAGGATGCTGTTCAACATGCTAATCCCGGGAATAATTGAAAGTACTTTGCGAGCCAGATCAAGCAGCGTGATCACGAAGCCCATCAGCTTCGTCAAAACCAGGGTCACCAGCAAAAAGACGATAATAAACAGAACGGGGTTACCGCTGAAATGCCAGCCGCTCACGCTTTCAAACCAGGCCACCCCCCAGGTGGCGATAACCACGGAAACTGCCAAGGCAATCAGACTGCCAGCCATCTTAACAAAGCCCTTGTGCCAGCCCTGAAGACAGAGAAGGAGTGCAAGAACTGCGAAAACAATGTCGACAAAGATTGGTTGCATAGGGGGTCATTCTGAGGAGCTCCGAGCGACGAAGAATCTGAATGGTAACCAATCAGATCCTTCACTACGTTCAGGATGACTGAACATCCTCTCGTTTCGGGAACAGTGGCTCGCCATGAATGAGCTTCTCCGTATTATAACGCTTTAGAATCTCTTCACTCGTGGCAGGGATGACCGGAGCCAAAGCACTTGCTACCCAGCGGATCATGGCCGCTAGTTCTGCCAGGGACTTCTTTGCTGCCTCTGCATCCATTTTGACGAGTCTGAAGGGAGCCTCGACGTCGATTTTGTGATTGGCCGAGTCGATGACTGTCCAAACGTGCTCGATGTACTGTTTGAAGTTGTATTCAGCGAGCGAGGCGTCGAGCGACTTGTCGAGCCCCGCATGGTCGAATACTGCCTCACCAACTACTCCTTCAAAATACTTGTTCGCCATGGCGGCTACGCGGCCGGCCAGGTTCCCCAGGTTGTTGGCTAGCTCGTTATAGCGTTCTTCCATGCGCATTTCTGAATAGTCACCGTCCGTGCCGGTTGGCATTTCGCGTAACAAGAAATAGCGGACAGCATCCGTGCCGTATTTCGCGACAAGGTCCTTTGGATTAATCACGTTGCCGAGCGACTTGCTCATCTTCTGTCCGTTTACCGTGATGAACGAGTGAATGAAGATCTGCTTGCTCATTGGTAGGCCAGCCGAAAGCAGCATGCCCTGCCACATCGCACTCTGCTGTCTCAAGTTGTCGATTCCGGCTACCTGGACACCGGGCCAGAATTTCTCGAAGTCGCCCTTCTTTGGCCAGTCGAGAGTTGAAATATAGTTTACCAGCGCATCGAACCAGACGTACATGACGTGTTCCTCGTCACCCGGCACCGCAATGCCCCACGGCATCTTTTCTTTAAGGCGCGAGATGCTGAAATCGTTCAAACCGCCTTTCACGAAGTTTTTAATCTCGTTGAACTTTTCGTTCGGGATAACGAAATCTGGGTGTGCGGCGTAATGGTCGAGAATCGCCTTCTCATACTTTGACCAGCGGAAGAAATAGTTTTCTTCATCACGAAGTTCTATCTCCATCTTCGGGTGAACCGGGCATTTGCCGTCGACGAGGTCCGAATCTGTCTTTTCGAGCTCGCAACCAACGCAATATTTGGTCTGGTACTGCTTCTTATAAATGTCACCTGACGCATCACCACGCTTCCAAAATTCCTGCGCGGCTTCGATGTGTTTCTGGTCAGTCGTGCGAATGAAATGCGTGTACGTTAAGTTGAGCTGATCGCGCAGCTCGTGAAACTTGGCCGCGTACTCATCGCAATAGGCCTTTGGGTCTACGCCGAGTTCAAGAGCTTTCTTGTAAATCTTCTGGCCGTGCTCATCAGTACCAGTATTAAAAATCACCTTATCACCTTTTGCTCGGTGATACCGTGCGATCATGTCCGCCTGGATGATCTCAAGCGCAAACCCAATATGCGGATCGGCGTTGACGTACGGAAGTGTGGTGGTGATGTAGTAGTTTGGCATAAGTGATGTCAAAGTTTGTCCAGGATATCTAGGACAAACACGGAGTTCAAGTAGCTTTAACGCTTGCCAACCACAACCACGAACTCTCCCTTCATACTCGTCTCCTTCAGGGCTTTCAGTACCTCAACAGCTGTTCCACGATATATTGTCTCATGTAACTTGGTCAGCTCGCGGCAAACCACGAGGGGCTTAGGGCAAGAGCTGAGGGACTCGAGGGCTTTTTCGATCCGATGAGTTGCTTCGTAAAATACTTGTACGTGGTCAGCCTCAATGACTTCACGGAAGAAGGTCTCTCTCCCCTTCTTGTGTGGTGGGAAGCCAAGGAAAGTGAAACGGTCGAGCGGGAATCCAGAAATCGATAGCGCGGCAATAATTGCACTCGCTCCGGGGATTGGCGTTACGGTAATTCCGTTCGCCACCGCGTCGGCCACGAGGAATCCACCAGGGTCTGAGATAGCCGGCGTTCCCGCATCTGTGACGAGCGCGATCTTCTTGCCCTCAAGGAGCATCTCGACTATGTGCTTGCGCTTGAGCGGGTCCGTGTGTTCGTGAAAACTCATCGTGCTCGGCGTAATCTTGAGATGCGCCAAGAGTCGGCTGGTGACTCGAGTGTCCTCGCACAACACAAGATCGACAGAACCAAGGATCTCCTTCGCGCGCGCAGAAATATCACCGAGGTTACCAATCGGCGTGGCGACAATGAAGAGCCTGCCCTGAGCAGGGTCGAAGGGTTGGCCTTTAGAATCCGACATTTATTTCAGTTGGCGCTGGCGTAGGCGCTGGTATGTTTGCCTGATCGAACATTTCATCGCCCAGGAGCTTGGCCGTTGGGAAATGAGAAACATAAGCGAAAGCAAAGTAGCGGGCGCTCGGGAAAATCTCCGCCAGCTGTTTGCCTTTAAGCTTACCCTTAATGCAGAGTCCTTCCGGAGTCCAACGAGAATCTGTTTCTTTGTCCTTGGTCTCGCCATTTTCCTTAATAAAGGTCAAGGTCCGGTCACCAATAGTTCGGTTGAACAGATGAACTTGGTTGTGCTCGCTCACGAACGCCACGTAATCAGCCTGACCAAAACCTGCCTCGGCTGAAAAGTAGTTTGGCTCTTTAACGAATGACAAGAACTTGGCCGTTGCCCCCACGTGCGTCTCACCGAACTGAAAATCCTGCACCACATCTTTTGAACCTAGACGAGTATCGGTTTTGTTAACCGGGAAAAAAAGCGAGGTATTCTTTTCGTAGTTGCCGTAAGGATGACGGCGGTAGTCACGAACAAAACCAGTTTCCGTAGACAGAGCCTCCCCATTGGGATTGGCCTTCTTCCAGGCATCCCAGGTCATAACAACGCTTGAGTAACGAGTGAGTGACGTGGCGTGATCATGACCAGCGACGAGCGCGCCTGAAGCCTGGTCCCACAAATTCGTAGTAGTTGAGTCGTAAAATACCGGACAGTTGTTATAAACTTGGCCGTTGTCGCCAAAGTTTCTAGTGACGCCGTCCTCAACTACGCGGTCATAGACCACCGCGCTGCCACACAAGGGCGAGTACGAAACGAGCAACTCCCTATTGCCGAACTTGTCATTCACTATCTGGTGCCAGCTTAAAATTTGAAAAGAGTAAAACCGGTGCTGACCGTCTACTTCAACATCAAGACCTTCCACCGTGTCATCCAATACTTCATCCGCCGTAGCTACCGAGACATACACAGGAGCGTTCAGGGCCGGGATACCATCCTTCCCCATGCCGTTGTCATAAAGTTCATCCGGCGGCACAAAATAGTTAACCCCGTTCTTCATGACCGGCGTGGAGTACGTGCCGCCCGCCACATTCGGCCAGCGTCCGTCAGCCGGCATAATAGACAAACGCCAAGCACGTACCGAAACTAGAAGCACGAGGACAATCAAACCGACAATTAAGGGGAGAAATTTTTGCAGCTGTTTCTTCATAGGAATGCATACAGAGTAATGGGAACTGAGTAAAACGTAAAGTGGTAAAGTATTGAAGCCTGAAATCACTCCGTAGGCTTTACGGTTTACCCATTAATACTTTATACTTACACAACCTATGATCTCCATCAACAAATCGGCTCCTAGTTTTGAAAATGTGACCTCGTATACAAAGGGCGAATTCACTAAAACAAGCCTCAAGGATTACCAAGGCGGCTGGCTTATCTTATTTTTCTACCCACGTGACTTCACTTTTATCTGCCCTACGGAAATTAAGGGCTTCCAGAAAATGGAGGCAGACTTTGCCAAACTCGGTGCAAAGGTGGTCGGCGCGTCCACGGACTCTGAGTGGAGCCATAAAAACTGGTTCGAGAAAGACTTGCCAGAAGTCACCTATCCTATCCTGGCTGATACCACGCAACGCGTCTCCAGAGACTACGGTGTGCTGAACGAAGATGACGGCAGCGCTGACCGCGGGCTATTCATCATTGATCCAGAAGGAATTGTGAAGTACGCAGTGATTTCTGCTGGCTCTGTAGGCCGCTCGGTTAAAGAAGTTCTGCGAGTACTCGAGGCACTTCAGTCCGGCGAGCTGTGTCCTGTAGAATGGGAACCTGGCGAGAAGACACTCGGAAAAGCATAATTTAGCTAATACTGGCTATATAAACAGAGAAACGGCTTGACAATAGGCCGTTTTTTTGATATACTAATTCTTGTCGAATGTGGCGGTACGTAGACCAAGAGGGGCCCTGCCTCAACTAGCGAACACGCACCACACGTTAGGCACCCAAGCCAGGACCGCGAACCCCACGACCCTAACCGGAATTGTGCCCTCTGAAATTATGGGGGTGTGCGGTAGGAGCAAGGTACGCTGTTGGGAACGGCGATCGGAACCTGGTGATTCTCTGCCAGACCGAACCTCAGACAACGAGTTAATACCTCGGGTCAGAGGTCAGATGATGAGATAGCAACGGAGGGTTCAAAAGCGCGCAGTAATTCAAAAACGCGCAGGACCCAGTCCAACCGGTGCGAACCGTGCTGGCCGGCCAAACCGACCAACAAGGAAGAGGACTAGGAAGCCGATGGTGGACGAGAGGACGCTCTCGTTAGGAAGCATCAGGCAACCGAAATATAAAAAGGCCGTGGATCCACGCACAGGCCAACGCGCACAAAAAATTAAACGCGCGTCTTGACTCGCTCGTTACGTCCTAGGGTGACTTTCCAAGTTCGCCACCGCTGAGCTCGCTCGGCGATGACGGCTCGTAACGATCGCTTGATCCCCCACTTGCAAACGATGCAAGGAGGGGGATTTCGCTTTTTATAGATACGAGAATAAATAAAAATAGTGTTGACGAGAAATTGTTAGGAGGTAATCCGACTCCAATTTCGAGACAACACTATTTTTATTTATTCGAGATTCTGAACGTACTTGACGAGCGTCCCGACTCCGAATCCTGTTCCGCCTTTTCCAACATACGTCGACAGTGGTCTCTCGGCAAAAGCGGGGCCGGCGATGTCTAAGTGAACCCACGGCGTGTTGTCCTCCACAAACTCGGCCAAGAACAAACCAGCTGTCAGAGCTCCCCCGTAACGCGAAGTTGAAATGTTACGTAGGTCCGCCACCTCAGACTTAACAAGTGAGGCGTAGCGCTCAAAGAGTGGGAGCTCCCAGGTGCGCTCCCCCGCCTCTTCAGATGCGTCCAGAACTTCTTTCATGAGCTTCTTGTCATTCCCCATAGCTCCGGCTACTTCCTCCCCCAGCGCAGCGACTACAGCACCAGTCAGCGTAGCGAGGTCGATCATCGCGTCCGGCTTCACTTCGCGCTGAATGTACGTCATCGCGTCAGCCAGCGTGAGGCGACCTTCTGCGTCCGTATTCAGTACCTCGATTGTTTTTCCGTTCATCGATTTAACGACGTCTCCAGGCTTAGTCGAGTGTCCGCTTGGCATGTTCTCAGTGGCAGCGATAACGCCGTGGATGTTTACGCGTGGTTTCAATCTGGAAAGCGTAGCAAAAAAACCAAGCACGGCCGCTGCTCCCGCCATATCGCACTTCATGGTCATCATGCCGTCAGCAGGCTTGAGTGAAAGGCCACCCGAATCGAACGTCACACCTTTCCCGACAACAGTTACAGTCTTCTTTGAGGGTCTCGGCGATTTGTAAATCAGATGAATAAACTTTGGCTCTTGCCCACTGCCTTTTGCGACAGATAAGTAAGACCCCATCCCGAGCTTCTCACATTCTGCAGCCTCGAGAATTTTTACGTCGACCATCTCGTTTGAGGACTTGGCAATTTCGATCGCTGCGTCTGCAAGGAGTGAAGGTGTCATATGTCCTCCCGGCGTGTTCACGAGGTCACGAGCTACAGTCAACCCGTCGCACAACGTCTCGGCGTGTTCCACTGCCTTCCGCATGGCCAGTAACTGCCCACGTTCTTCCGTCGCGACTACGAACAGGTCGAGATGTTTATTGCTCGCTTCCTTCTTATACGTGTCGAACGAGTAGTCGCTCAGAATCGCAGCCGTTGCTGCGGCCTCTGCAATGGCTGACTTCGACAACTCCTTAGGCAAAATCAAACCAACAGACTTCATGCCGTTTTTTCTGGCCATGCCTGTAGCCATCCCAACGGCTTCACGAATGGCCTGGAGATTTGATGACTTCTTCTCCCCCAACCCGATCACAAGAATTGCGTCCGCATTGCCACCAACCGGGAGTTGGAGCGAAACCGTCTCGTACAGCTTCCCCGCAAATCCTGTCCGCTCAACAGACACCATGAATCTATCGACAAGTTCCGCCGGAATCCCCTTCACGTTCTTAATGCTAAAAGTCTTCCCGCCAAACACCGGAATAACAATCAGGTTCGCCTGACATGTTCCCGCCGTAGCCTTGAGGACGTTGATCTGCATATAGTGTATTTTTCGCGCATTTTTGGAGATTAGTCAACCCTTGTGTCTCTCCTATCTTTATGATAGTGTTTACGGTTACTTTGGAGGTCCCCATGCTCCCCTTTTCAGCGTTCGTGCTCTCTACGCTCATTGTGGTAACTGCCTTAATAGATTTCTTCCTGCCACGCTCCACCTGTTTCAGGGAGTACGTCATTGCCATCCGGGTGGCACTCTTAGTTCTTTCCGTCTTTACCGTCGCCATAGGTGGTCTGACAAAGGAGCAGATATACTTCACCATATCCTACAGCGCCATTCTCGGCGGTAATCTGCTGAGCCTGGCAACCGGGATCTATAGCTGGGTGCAGCCCCACGAGAAGTCCGCGCCAAACGGAAGGAAGTCCGTACCAGACGGAAAAAATGTTTTCGAGCCTCCAGGCAGTGACTCGTGAGCCGGCAGAACCACGCTGCCGGCAATTATTTTTAAAATATGCTAAGGCTTGACGAAAATTTGGGTTACTGTATAATCCCGGCCATATTATTGGGTCGATTTTATGCCACAACGACAACACACATCCCGCAAGGACCAGAACGCTATGTTCGCTGTTAAGCGAAAGGAGGCTGAGTTCCGCCGCCGCAAGCAGAAGGCCCTCCGTCTTGGAAAGCTGGAAGCGAAAGCCAAAGCAAAGTAAAAATGAACCGCCTATAGACGAAAGTCAGGGCGGTTTTACTTTTGTGCGTCTTTTCGCTAAGGTAACGCGAGTTCATTCAACCCGTACACGGAGGCAATCATGGTTACGCTTCCGTACTTCACGGACGTCCATTTTGATCAGGTCATGCGCCAAGAACTGCAAATGACCAGACTGGCACTGGCCTCAGAACGAAACATCATCTTCCGAACCTTTCCCTGTCTCATGGGTAATGAGTCACGGCGCGTCCTCAGAGACAAACGCTACCGCTTTCTCTGCTGGTTCATAGCCATGTGCGAACACTGGAATACGTGCGTCACCCTATGTTCGGAACTTGATGACATGGTCCGAGCGGATCTACTAGCCGAGAACGAGGACATAATGGTGGTGGCTCACGCGGTGTTCCAGCTCGAGGCATTAAAGCAAGCAGTCAGTACGCAAATCACGCTGGCTGAGCATTTGACCAGCGAGTTCGGTCCGATGGGCACAGCTCCCGCGACAAAAGGACGCCACGTCCGGACAACCCACGTCAAAGAGCTCGCCATGTCACTCGAGCGAACCGCCGCTCGACTCCGCAAATTGTATCCTCATGGACCGTAATCCGCCTTCCCAGCGCATGGGTCTGGCGGATTTTTTATAGCGCCTCTTTCAACCACTGTCCGTTTTCGAAAACAACCGTACCGTCGATCAGCACCCGCGTGACATCAGCAAAAACATCAACGTGGAACTTTGAGTGCTTGCGCGAGAATCCCTCTTTTGCATAAATTGCATGTTTGCCACCGAGGGAGAAATGCACACCGCATTTACGCTCGTAGGTTCCAATATCTGGCACCGTTCGCTCTTTAGTGAAGGCTCGGTTCAAACTGAGACCGAGCTCACGCAGGATAGCAATCTCTTCACGCACCTCTTCAAGGACTGCATCAAATTCCGGTGTTGAATTTCTCGTGTCGACCACAACGCCATGCTCGACGATAATTTCAATAGGTTCAGGGGGAATATTCGTAAAGAAATGACGATCGCCAAACGCGTGCAGCTTTACCGAACCATTCACGTTCTCTAAGTTTTTTGGTTCAGTAAACACCTCGCCGATTGGGAACATGCCGCCCCAGTTTTTCATGCCGGAATAATCCCCCACGTTTAGCTTGGCATCTTCGAATGGTCCCTCGTAGCGGAGCTCGCATCCAGGAGACTCCACAACAATTTCTTTTGCGCTATCAACCTTCGCCTTGAGCTTTGAACCGACGCCTCGATAATAGTCCTTGTCGTAATGAAGCGAGTCTACGTAAATGCCGACGGTCTCGTCCGTATCCATGCGCGCCAGGTGCGGGTGCTCGATGACTTTCAGACCCTTCTTAAAAAGTTCGACCCGAATACGAAATTCGTTCAGACGAAAACTTCCAGACTGAATGAGGACGACAAGGTCGCCGGACTCAAGCGCCATCAATGATTCAACGATCTCCGTCGCGCGAAGCTCGTCAAAAAGAATATGCTCGGCAGCTGGCAAGGCTGATTTGTAGGCTTCAACAAGTACCTGGCTGAGCGCACACCCCTCATCAAAAACAACAATGGCCCTGTGTGATACGTCGTGTTCGAAAACGTCCCGCACGATGCCGAGGACGTTCTCTGCAGCTCTTTGTTGGAGGTCTTTTTCCATAAGGGAGAAGTTTACGCGAAATCCAAGAAATGGCCAACTTCACCCCTTCGGTGTCGTAAAACACTTTTAGGGAAGCCTGATTATCAGCTTGGCGCTTTCCAGTCCTGCATCTACTAGCGTCAGATGATACGGGCCAACATCCGCATTTTTGACTGTCACAGTCCCTAGGCGAACCTGAGAATTCACCCCGTCCAGGATAGCCGTGAACTCAGGCGACAGCTCCCCCTGCCAAATGCATTGAACGTCAGCAGGGCAACGGGAATCATTCACCCGATCAAGAGTGAGGGACAAATGGCTGTCGATCACTTTCTTCACGCCCGTAGCAAACGTAAAGGTCGATGATTTAGGCTGGCTAACCTCGTCTACCCTGTCACCAGGCATGGGCAAGGAGACACCGTTGTTGGCGACTGGGGCGGCCGGATTTAGCAAAACGATTTCAACATTTAACACGGTAGCGAACGACACCCACAAAAAATATGGAACGAGCAGACCAGCAGCTATTTTTGAAACCTTCAGGTTAGCAAAAATCAGCACCAGTACGGAGAATCCAAGGATGCCGGCCGTAACAGCAGCGGCAGTCAGATCATGGAGGCTGAAAAACACAAAACTCCACAACACGTTCAAGAGGCCGTTGGTGACGTAGAGCGGACCGACCGATTTAAAGAAGTGTTTTCCGGCGGCGTTCCAAGAAAAGATTATCGAGGCAGCTAAAAGAGCGAAGAGGAGAGTCCAAACTAGTCCAATAATGTTCCCAGCTGGCGCGTACGACGGAAGACGCAGGGTTTGATACCATGGCGCGAGGCCGGACATAGTGAAGGCGCTCCCCAGTCCGCTAACCGCACAAACAAAGACTACGGCAGCAAAAACCCGAATCCCAATTTCATTTTTTGGCATACTTTCACAGTATACCGTTCCTATGGACACACGTCGCCTAAAATATGTGAACGACATCTCCCCCCTCTACCAATCGGGGTCCTTACCGCCGTATGACGCTACCCGCTGGGCGTCTGAGGCGCAGATGAGCGTAGACGACATGGTTTATCGCCCAAACGGTTTTACGACCACAGTCTTCAGGAATCCGTTGTTTACGTGGAAACGGTCTTTTTCTACGGATAATAATCCGGTCCCTTCGTCATTTGCCAGTGCGGGGTTGATAACCCCGTCTTCTCGATCGTTGATCTTCATTGACGAATGGGTACCGGGGTTCGGTAACGATATTTCCAAACACGGTTATTCTTCTTTTGGCGCGCCGAGGAAGCATGCTATTGCCGAGGTTCCTCTTGAGGGCTTAGTTGAACAGAACTGGAGCACCAACGCCCGCCGACATCTCAAAACATTTCAAAAACAAACAGACGTCACTATTCGCCTAGGCACATACGATGAAATCAAACTGCCATATAAACTATCGAGCGTCCCGACCAACATGCGGGCCAGCATGTGCCACTTAGTTGACCGGCATCTGCAGGCGCATCCAGAAACCGTCGAGGTGCTTGTAGCTGAGTCTAAAACACACGGCATCGTGGCGGCCTTCGTCGCCGGTAATTGTACCGAAGCTTCGTCGAGTTTCTATCTCCTCGGCTTCTACTTATCGCCAGCCCGCGAGTCCCAGGCCATGACCGGTCTGATTCATCACTGGTTCGAGCGCACTCGATCAAGCGGGCTCAAGCTCTGCAACTTCGGCGACATCTGCGGACCCAACCCGCTCCCCCTCCAATCGGATCGAGGATACTCAATCTTCAAAACGCACTTTGGCGTGCGTCGAATTCATTACCCGGGGAGCCATTGGAAGATTAAATTTTCTCCACCATGGTTTTAAGGGGCTTCAGCGTATAGCGCATCATTGCCTGAATAGCGGGCACGAAAAAGAAATTCAAAAAACCAAAACTCTGGACGGTTTCGTCTTCCATCGCCCACGTAAGTTTAGTTCCGCCACTCCCTGTTGGTTCAAGGGTAAAGGTAACCTTCGTAATTGAACGAGTCGGCGAGGGTCTACCCTTCCCGTAAGTTGAACCATACGGAACTTCCGTTCTAAACTCGAACAATGTTGGCTTGCTGTATCGTAGAATCTCGCCGTTATAACGCATGACTGCCTGGGTGTATTTGTGAGAGATGAGATCAATGAACTTTGTCCCAACCGGATTAGACTCGTCGAAGCCATTCGGAAATTCAGTACTAATTATGCTGTATATGCCGCCGAAGCTTTTCTGCATCCATACAGTCCGTTTAGCCGGGTCGGCCACGAATGGAAAAACTATCTCCGGGGCGGCTGCAATTTCGATCGAGGCTTGATAGTTCATACAAGTCTTAAAGTCGTCTAGCTCTTTAGATGTCGTTCTTGCATACTTAAGAAAGATTCTGAGAAAGAAGCATCAGCAACGCCGCAGCCAGGGCGATGTTCTTTTGGAAATTCACCATGTTGGCCATGTGCGCCTGCGGATCAGTATCGGCCCAGAAGTTATGAAGTGTAACGGCTGCAATCACCAAAAATGCGATCAACCCGCCATAAGAATAAGGCAGGTACATTTGGGTCATGATACCGACGCCGCCGAGCACGAGCAGGGCGCCAGTAATATAGACGCTAGCCAGGGCTGCGGGAAGTTTCTTACTCGCCACCCAACCGGCCATGTCCTTACCCTTGGCAAAGTGCATTAAACCAGAAAATGTGAAGTAGGCGCCCAAAAACACTTGTCCCACGAGAAAAAGGTTATTCATATGCAGATACGATAGCACGTAGCCTAGAAACACAAAACCGCCCTGGCCTAAGTCAAAGGGGCGGTTCGTGCCTTAGTTCGTAACGAGGGTCAGCTCACGATCAATGGCAACAAGCTCAGTGACTAGGTCTGAGATCAAACTCTCCTCCTCGCTAGCCTTTTTCTTTTCGGGAATAGCAACAAGTGCAACCAGAAAACAAAGCGCTGAAAGCAGAGTTCCCATAGCCGTTGCGTCCTGCGCCGCGGAAATGGTCGCCTTATGAGTAATGTTTGAAATCTCAATGGACACTGATTCTGGCAAAGCTATGCCCATATGCCCCTTTGCCCCGAGCGCGATATCCCAGGTTTGGGCGGCGAGGCGGCGTGAAAAATGCCCCTTATACATTTCGGGAATGACCTGGCTTTTCTGGACACCGACCGACAATTGTAAAGAGAGGGCGCTTACAAAAAATGCGGAAACAATGGCCAGGATGAGAGTCAACCCAAGAAGCACCAGCCATGACCGATAGATCCGCGGGAGGGACAAGCCTAGGAAAGCTCCAGAGAGCGCAAACACCGGAACCAGATCAATGGCCGTCATATGCACGTCAAGGACATTCCACGCCACCAAAAAAGTAGCGCTCAAAAGAAAAAGGGCCACATGCACCATGCGTTCGCGAGAAATAGTGGGTAGAGACTGGGCATCCATAGAACGGGACAGCCTAGCCCAAAACACCAGAATTGTCAAACTTTTACGCTAAAGCTGGGCAAGATTCAGCTCTTCGCCAAACCTAATCTGGCTGACAAAGTCCGGGGCGTGGGAAACCATAACAATCGTTCCCTCGTAGGCGTCTAGGGCTTTGGCGATAACTGGCAGATGGCGGAAGTTGATGTGGTTGGTGGGCTCGTCCAAAATCAATAAACCAGGCTTCTGGATGACAAAACGCGCAAAACAGAGCAAGCCTTTCTGTCCTTCGGAAAGCGAACCAACTCTAGTGGCGAGGGCATCGCCGTTCAAAAGAAACATGGCGCCGGTTTTTCTGATAGTTTCGTTGTCTGGAACCGGCATCATCTCAGCCAACGAGTCATAGGCGGACTTGCCGAAGTCGAGGCCTGAAAAATCCTGACGGTAATAGCCAACGCGTACGTCCTTGGCAATCTTTGCTCCCTCGTCCTTGCCCTCGGCGAGCGTGCGCAAGAAAGTGCTCTTACCAATACCGTTTGGTCCGGAGATCAAAAGTTTCTGGCCCTTGCGCAAATAAACCTTCACCGGCTTATCTTCCGGTTCGTGATTCTTAATGACCTTAATAGAAGAAATAGACAACACGTTATCACTCCACGGTTGTGCTGGAATCTGGAAAGCACGAATCGTCCGGTCATCTTTCTTCACGTCAACCATGTTCTCTTCTGCTTCTTCTACCTGGTCCTTCAGCTTGCTCGCGAGTTTGCGCATCTTTCCGCCTTTGTGCGCGAAGAAGTTTACCTTGTCTTTTCTATCTTGAATCTCTTTGAGCAGGCGAGCGTTCTTCATTTGCTCACGCTCAACACGCGCCGTGATTTGCACAACCACGTCAGCATAGTTACCGTCGTACTTATCGACCTTCCCGGTGTACACATCAAGGTGCAACACGCCGTCAGTAAACGAGTTCAAAAAGTCTGCATCGTGGGAAATAACCAGCACCGTTTTTTCGTACATGATCAAAAACGCCGTCAGCTCGGCAATGCCGTCAGAGTCCAGGTTATTCGTCGGCTCATCGAGCAACAGAATGTCAGGTTCTTGGATAAGTGCGTAGGCGAGGAGCAAACGAGCCTGTTGTCCACCAGAGAATTCCTTGATGATCTTTTCGAGCGGTGCGACGAGGTTCACAACCGCGAGCACGTCGGTGATTCTCTTGTCGAGGTCGTAATGCTTCTCTGTAAACGCCGAGGCAAAAAACTCCCGAACTGAAAAGCCGAGTTTCTCGAGTGGCATTACCTGGGTAGCAATCGCGATACTCGCGCCCTGTTTAATATGGATCTCGCCACGATCTGGCTTTAATGCACCGGTGAGCAATTTGAAAATGGTGCTCTTCCCCGCCCCGTTCTGGCCCATGACCGTCAGCTTGCTATTCTCACGTACCGAAAAATCGGCTTCGTCGAGGAGTGGGTTCTCCGCGTCGTAGCCAAACGTCACTCCCTGAAACCGAACAATGACATCTCCATGGTCCATAAAAGTGGCGGGATCATACACTAAAGGACTGAAAATAGCCAAATTTTGTTGACTAAAGCCAAAAAGATGTTTATTCTGAAGTGGGGTAAAATCACTCATTGGAGGCTGCGTGTCTCAGACTGAATCGGCTCAACAAGTACAAAGTCAACCGTCCATTTTCGACTGGACTCTGACGGTGTGCATGCTCATCTCAACAGTTCTTATCTTCGCCATCGTGATGATATCGATCATCACGCCCCCGCTCATTCTCCTCAGTTGTCCGCTCGCTACCTCTCATCTCGTTTGTCTCGTCATACTCCACTACAAGGGCGCAACTCGTTCCTAAAGTCGCCCCGCTCCGCGAAACACCTCGACCGAGGATCGCGTTAGCGGGGTGTTTCATTTTAGGCAGCCTGAAATACTCGGACTTGTTTTTCGATGGTCCTTGACCAACTCTCGCCGAGGATCTCGAGATCGTAGTGCGCCTGGAGGTTCATCCAAAATTCAGGACTATTGCCAAAATATTTTGCGAGTCGGAGAGCGGTGTCGGGACTGATGGCGCGATCGCCGTGGACAATCTCGTTAATGCGACGGGCAGGAACATTAATATCTTTGGCGAGCCGGTACTGGGTGAGCTCGAACGGAACCAAAAAGTCTTCAAGCAGGATCTCGCCGGGATGAATGGGTTTAAGTTTTTTCATATTATTTGTGATAATCGATCAGACAGACTTCGTATGCATTTCCCTCTCTCCAGCTGAATCGGATTCGCCATTGATCGTTCACCCTGATGCTGTACTTGTCCGAATCTTTCCCCTTTAACTTCTCAAGTCGATTGCCCGGCGGGACTTTGAGATCCTCGAGTTTTGCTGCGGCGTGAACGTGCAGAATTTTTCGCAGTGCAGCTCTCTGCAGCTCGACGGAGTATCTTCGCACGATCGTCCTCCGAAAAATATGCTCCGTGTCGGCGTCACCAAATGATCGGATCATACAGCTGAATGATAACGTAATGCGTTATTAGTAGTCAAGGCTCTACTAAAAATAGAACAACCTGGCCAACTTAATATCATCGTACGAGTACTTACGGTTCAGATGTGTGAGTACCGGGCTCAGTTGCTGGGTTTTCAACTTTCGGAAAGCACCATGAATGTCAGCCAAAGCTTTCTCGTTCTTAAGGTGTTCCAGACCTGTCTTTGGCAAGCCGCCGAGCTCTTTCAATTTCTCGAGGTGCTCGATAATAGTTCCGGCCTTTCTCCCCCGCTCGGCCGCTACCTCGTCGATAGTTTTACCCTCGAGTAGAAGCGCGAGCGTTTGTTCGTAGCGCGGCTCCTTACTACGCTTAGTTGGCGTTAACGGGGCGGCGAGCATTTCAATGGGTGTGCGAGCAGTCACCCGGCCTCCACAAGCGACAATAAAACCCTTTTGCTTGAGTTCGAGTTTTGACGCATCGGCGCTGCCATACTTCTCGCGCGCAATATCTGACTCCTCTCTAAACTGACCGTCTTGAACCAGGACATTCTGGTCGACCTCAAGCGCTCGTTCATTCAAACCGCCGAGGAACAAGCCGTCGAGGGTACGCACGCGCGACAGTGCAACATAACCTTGTCCGAAAGCAAACGCACCAGAAAGATCAACATACGCCGCGTCGAGCGACATCCCCTGACTCTTGTGTACGGTCATCGCCCAAGCTAGCCGAAGCGGGATTTGCGAAATCGCGGCGAGCGACCGCGACTCTCCCTCAATAGCCCAGCTGGCAGGCTTAGCCTCAATAGTTCTGCCTGACCGCGTCTTCACGATCGGGAATCCCGTGTCTCTCGAAAATCCCTCTACCTCCCCCGTCGTACCGTTAACGTAACCATCGTCGAAGTTGTTGCGAGTGAACATAACTCGTGCGCCGACCTTCAAGTCGAGTCTCTCGGGCGACAAACAACCGCGTCGTAAAGCCTCGCACATTTTAGGATTTCCCATGTCTACCATCTTAAATGACTTCACTTCGCCCGGGATCTTCGCGAGTTGCGCGGTGTTTATACGATCGACATCAGCATTGTGCGGGAACAGTTTCGTAATCTCCACGCCCGAGCCTACTGGCTGTTGGCGAGCGAGCAATCGCTCCCTATGTTCCTCGGGCACGCGCCCCGAACGCAAAGATGTCAGCACCTCCAAGAACGCCGGGTCTTCCTGGCGGTGTTGTTCGCTCAAATAGCAAATAATAGGCTTGGCGGAATGCCAGGCATCAGCCATGAATGAAAACTCAGCCGGTTCTTCGTCGTTCCGACTCACCGGTGGGAGCTGGAAGAAGTCACCAACGAAGATTACTTGCATTCCGCCAAACGGCGCGTGGTTCTCGCGGACTCCGCGCAGCACGGCGTCGACGAGCCCCAATATATTCGCGTCGAGCATGGACACCTCGTCAATAATCAAAACATGCATGTTGCGCATGCGCTTAGCCACTCGATCGTTCGTCCCGATCTCGCGAATGTCGTACTTACTGAGATCCTTCTTAATGCCGATCCCGCTCCACGAATGGATAGTCAACCCGCCAATATGGGTCGCCGCGATGCCGGTCGAAGCGGTAATGGCCGGTTCGACCCCGTGGGTACGCAAATAGTGCACATATTCGCGCACCGTATGGCTCTTGCCCGCGCCTGGCTCCCCCGTGAGGAAGACGTTGGCGCCCGTTTTCAGAATGGTCAAAGCTTCGGCTTGGGTCATAGTTGCGACATTCTACCACCCTCGGGCGTAGCCCTATCCCCTACGGGCGAGCCATGCTACCCTTTACCCACTAACTCTTTGTTAATTGGTTATGACAAAGTCATTTTTGGCCAAGTTTGGACTAACGCTCGGCGCGATTGCCTTAGTAGGTGCCGGCTGTGCCGGCGGATCATCCGGTTCCCCAGCTGACGCCTTCAAAAAAGGTCTAGAGGAAGCAAATACGGCCAATGCAAACGTGCAGGTTACCTCCCCTAAAGCTAACGAAACCGTGACGACCGTCCCACTCCAGGTAACCGGAACAGGCGCCACGCCAGGAGCAGCGGTTTACGCGGGTTTGTATGAATTCGGTAATAAGAATGTGGAAGTCCAGGTCACGGCTGACGACAAGGGTGCCTTTTACTTCAAAGAAATCTGGATGATGGGAGAACATGATCCAAAGATTGAACTGCGGGTAGGGGAAAAAGACGAGGCCGGCAATTTAATCAAGTTTACAAAAGTTCCGCTCACTTTCTCCGCCGGCAACTAATACAAACCAAAAACCATCGAGCTCGACTCGATGGTTTTTTTGTTCCTAACCTACGTTCTTAATATTCCCGAAGGCGCTCATACCAGGATACATGGCCACGGCCCCAAGTTCTTCTTCAATACGCATCAGCTGGTTGTACTTGGCCACGCGCTCAGACCTGTTGGCCGAGCCAGTCTTGATCATTCCTGTACCGAGGCCGACAACAAGGTCAGCGATGGTCGTATCTTCGGTCTCGCCGGAACGATGTGAGACAACTGCGGACCACTTAGCCGCGTGCGCCAGGTTCACGGCCTCGATAGTTTCTGACATGGAACCGATTTGGTTGATCTTGATCAGCGCAGAGTTCGCGAGTTTGTCTTTAATGGCTTTCTTGATGATCTTCGGGTTGGTCACAAGGAGATCATCTCCCATGATCTGAATTTTCTTGCCGAGCGTGATGTAAAGCTTCTTCCAATTCTCCCAATCATCCTCGCCCAAACCATCTTCAATAGAAATGATCGGATACTTGCTCACCCAATCTACCCAGAACGCAATCATCTCCTCCGAGTTCAACACTCGGCCATCACGCTTCAAATTATATTTGCCGTTGTCCCACAGCGCACTGCAAGCCGGATCGAGGGCAAGATAAATGTCTTCGCCGGGTTTGTAGCCAGCCTTCTCAATGGCCTCCACAATAATCTGCGGGTAGTCATCGTTCGACTTCATAGCCGGAGCAAAACCGCCCTCGTCTCCCACGGTCGTTGTCAGTCCGCGATCATGCAGGAGTTTCTTCAGCACATGGAAAACTTCTGCACTCCAGCGCACGGCTTCCTTGAGGCTCGGTGCGCCAATAGCCGCAATCTTGTACTCTTGGAAGTCTGACGACCCTTCCGCGTGGAGTCCGCCATTCAAAATATTAAACATCGGCACCGGCATGACGTACGGCGTATTTGGTCGATACTTTTCTTTGATGTATTGGTAAATAGGCAGGTTAGACGTTGCTGCGCCAGCCTTCAAGACTGCGAGTGAGACGCCGAGGATAGCGTTCGCGCCGAGTCTGCCTTTATTCTCTGTGCCGTCCAGATCGATCATCATCTTGTCTATCTTCTCAAGCTCGAGCGGGTCTTGACCGATGACGAGCTTGGCAATTTCCGTATTCACAAAATTAACCGCGTTCAAGACACCTTTGCCCGCGTAGCGCTTCTTGTCGCCGTCACGCAGTTCAATAGCCTCCCGTTTGCCAGTCGAGGCTCCCGAAGGAACCGAAGCACGTACCATCTCTCCTGAGTCGATCACAAGGTCTACTTCGACTGTCGGGTTGCCACGAGAGTCCAGAATTTCTCGTCCGTGAATTTCAGAAATTTTTGCCATATTACTTCTATTGTACCGCAATCTTGGCTAGGAACGCCGACAAACACTGTGATGACTGATCAAATTCTTTTTGTTTCATCGAGCCTGTCCTCAAGTTCTCGTGCATAATACCAAGCACCTGTTGAATTGCGGCCGCACATTCCTCAGGAGTTTTTAAAACCTTGCCACCTAAAATTAGCGGCGGGTGATCTGCCCAAAAATAATCCATCAGCCACACCGCGCCACAGTCTGGGCAGTCGCGAATCTCCAGTCGTGGATAGGACATATTCGGATACTCCGGCGCATAACAAAGCCCGCAATGGACTCCGGGAATCCGTACTTCCTCGCCAAAAATATCAGCCCCGCTGTAGTAAAAATCTGTTCTGTTTTCTGTGCAGGAGGGGCAGGGCATAGCTAAAAAACTGAGTTATTATCGGTCTCACTGCTGAAGGATATCGGCATGCAATTCCTCCACCGATTGGTACGCCTTCCCATGCGCGAGAGCCTCATCAGCTTCCTTCATGAGCTGTCGCTGTTGTTTACTACTCAGGTTCATCGCGCTCAAGGTGCCGTCCTTGCAGGAGTAATAGCTGGAATGACTACTTTTGCAGATCGTGCATTTCATAAGTGATTAGCTTTGGAGTTCTTTAATGTCCTCCCTATACTGCTCCGTCCGCGTCATAACTTGATCCCCGTAAAAACGGAATCGCGTGTTAGTCGAACCGCTGAAGTAGCGCATAGCCGCCGCCCACTCCCCCTCGTCACCACCGCCAGCTCCGTCGTTCATAAGCTTTAGAGCCGAAGCAACAAAAGCGTCACGAATATCCCACGGGTCCGCCGCCTGGCCAGTGAGCTTAGTTACTTTAGATGAGTAGCCGACCCAGGTAGACGGAATGAACTGGGCCGGGCCCATGGCGCCACCCCAGCCAATCTGTCCGCCGGATTTGTCACGCATGGGGCAAGAGATGGGCGTGCCTTCGGGACTTCGGTCGAGGTCATCCATAATCGCCAAGAATGGCGTGTGGTCGCGCGTCGGCTTCATGACTACTTTCCAATTCTTGCTTGGCGGATCGCCCACACGATTACACGTGCCGACGTTTGAACCGAGATTTGATTCTTGGCTTAGTACCGATAGTAGGAAGGCCGGTTCAATTCCCGTTTGATCGCCAACCCACGTAGCAATCTTGACGGCCTCGCCAAAAGTGATGTGCGTATTCCCAGTATCGAGCAGTTCGTAAATACGGTTTCTAATGGCAGCGGCCTGCGCCTTATGATCGCCAAGCTCGGCCTGATATTCGGCTTCCTGTCCCTTCGTCTCCGTTAGGAGCGTCTTCTGTTCACCCACACTCATCCGCAAACTTACCTGTTGGAGGCCATGCAGAGCCTGCAACCTAGCCGCTTCTTCTTGTTCAAGCGCGTACTCAGACTCCTGCTCGGCGAGCTTAACCGACGTCTCCTTCGCTCGAACAACCGCTCCCGACAAATCTCCGGTTAACTGCTGATATTCGTTAGCTGTATCTAAAACATCAAAAATATTCTTACTGGAAATAAACGTCAGTAGAAGATTTTTATTATCCGCCACGTGTAGTCGTCGAATAACTTGAGCTAGCTGGTCACGGAGAATTTCTCGCTGTTTCTCATTATCCTGAAGCGCGATCTGCGCGTCTTGCAAGCGGTTCTCAGCATCACTCAAGGTTACCTCGGTGGACTTGATCTGCAATTGCAACAGCGCCTGTTGCTGTCCCAGCGCCTTAATCTTATTCGCGAGTGTCTTCGCCTGTCCCTGCGTCTTGGCGATCTCAGCCTTGTCCTCAGCAATTTGCCGTTCGATTTCTTTTAACTGCTGTTGAAGTGGTGTCAGCGTGTCATCGGCGTGAGTGATTGAGGAAACTCGAAAAGAGGTCACGACGAGGAGTGTGAGAAGACCAATACCAAGTTTTCGATGACGACCGCTGTTCACTGCCCAATAATACTACCGAGCAAGTTTAAGCGGAACCAAGAGCGTATTTACCCAATCGTAATTATCGTCGACGTTATAAAATTCGAGTGTAAACGCACCATCGGGAACGCTCGTCATAATCGGGCTTGGCATAGTGAAATTCCCAGCCGCATCAGGATCTGCATATGTCAGAGAGACTGGATTTTCACCCACCAGCACCGCGACATATACCGACTTACCAGCTGGAGCTTGGCCAGTAATAGTGTACTCGTCCGTAACCGTCGAACCGGCCTTGGGCGAGGTGACACTGATGGTCGAAGTTGAGGCTAAATTAGTCGAGTCTGGCGCGGGAGTGCCCGGCGTCACTGAAGACGAAGTTGTGCAGCCTGCGCCCATGAGTGAAAGAACCGCCACCACGGACAAAACTCGGCCGACCAAAGACATGTGCATAGGGGGAGAATTACTTACGGCCAGTATAACGCATTATTTTTTCTTTTTGGCCGATCTATCCTGAGCGATAATTTCTGTATAGAAAGCCTTCATCTGCTGGGCCATACGTTTGGTAGTAAAAACCTCCGCCGTCGCTCTGGCCTCTTGGGAAAGTCTTGTTCGCAAAGCGTTATCCTGCAAAAGTTGCTTAATCACTGTCTGAGCTTCTTTCGTGGAATGCACAATGTACCCGTTCTTCCCGTTCACAATGATCTCTGGCGCAACGCCAACCGCAAAGGTAACCGGCACCAGTCCACGAGACATCCCCTCGATCAAACTCAAGCTGAATCCCTCGTACCGTGAAGAGATGAACAGCACGCTGCCAGACCAAGCATCAAGTAAAGCGGGAATCTGCTCTTTCAAGGTATTCAGCTGAAGGACCGTATTCTTAAAATGCGTTTCCATCCACGGGATCAGCGTCTTGCTATCAGTCATGCCGACGATCATCTTTGGCACACTCGGCAATTTGAGAAAGATATGTGCGAGACGGTCAAAACCCTTCAGCTTCAGCGTAAACACATCGCCCCCTAAGCGACCAAGAAAAACCACCCCCGGCGTGGTCTCGCCAGTGTGTTTGTTCGGAAGAAACCAGTAATCTTCAATGGCATTATGAATGAGGCGGATGTGCTCCGTCTTAACCCCCATCTCTTGTAGCTCCTCGACCACCCCTTGCGACGTCGCGATAACTCCCTCAGCGCGTTTGGCGACATACTCCTCAATCTCCGCCACATCTCTGAGCGGCCGGCGAGTCTTCACGTTCAGTTCAGTGATCGCACCCTGTTTTCGCAACGCGTACCACTGCTCACGAACCTCTCGTTCATCAGGATCTTTGGCTTGTGGAACCGCCTTCAAGAATCCGTAGGTAGTTGATCCAAAATGAGACACCACCGGAATAGAAAACGGCAACAGGGCAATCGGCGTATACGTGGTTCCTTGAATCAAATCACAATGCTTCAGGATGGTCCGATGTTTCTCGAGCAACGACTGAAAGAAAAAAATGTTCTTCAGGCCTTTGAGGTGCACCGGAGCGTCCAACAAATTATCTCGCGGATAGAATTCTCGCACAGAGACCCCCAACGCCGAGAGGCTTTTACGGATCAGGTCATTAATGTACCAAGCTCCGGTACCTACTTTTTTTCCGGAATGGATCAGGGCGATTCGCATAGAATGATAAGAAATGATACAGTGAAATTCAATTTTCCCTATACTACCCGCTTTATGCAATTGATGAAAGGCTTCTCCCTTGATCTCTATCCGACGCCTGACCTCACCCGAGCCGCGCAGGCGATAGAATCACAGCTCGCAAGCTACCGTCTACCACTCCCGCCACTCGCACAAACATGCGTCTTGACCATATTCGTACCCATGTTTAATGAAAGTCTCCGGCGTCTCAAAACACAACTCGACGCTTTTGCTAAGCAACAACTCCCCCGGGATATGTTCGAGGTTGTCTATCTCGTGAACAACGGCGAAGATGCATCTTCTGAGGTGCGCCAAGAAAACGCTCGGACCATGGATTATCTCCAAAGGTCTCCGCATGGCCTCCCTATTCGTCTTCTTGATCGCAGCTCACGGGGGCAAGAAATCCTGCACTGCAACGTCGGCAAGGCCAGAAACTTTGGGCTCCACGCAATAGCCAAAAGGTATCTTGAACAAGAGCGGGATGGCGTCCTGGTGCATATTGACGCTGATACGTTCCCGGAAGATCCGACATATCTTCAGAAAGTCTATCGAGCCTTCCAAAAAACGCCATCGGCCATTGCGGCCTCAGGGGGGTTGCGTATGATTCTCGACATGGACAATCCTGATCCACAAAAAACTGCCTTCTTCAAAAAACATATCAGCGCGCTCCGAAACTTTGGAAAATGGTACCACCTCTCGCACGCCTTAAATGCCACGGACGATAAACTTTCTCCCTGGATGACCCCAACGACCTTGTCTGGTCCTCATATGATCAGCCGGGTCGTGGCGAGTGTCTGCGCCGGAGGGATACCTGACGCTTCGCTTGGCGAAGATGCGATGTTCGGTTTCAATCTGGAACAGTACGCAAAAAAGATTCATGGCGTCTTCTTGAGTAAACGAGATGTCTGGTTTTTACGCATGGCCATCCGTGAGTCGACGCGCGCCGGCGCGTCATACGCCGAAGTGTTCCGAAATATTGCTGAACACAACGGCCGGCCGATCGTGCGCAATCCGCAGACTCCGCGGTACCAAGACTTCCTCAGGGACGAACTTCGACAACTCCAGCAGCAGCCCGAGAAACACGTGCAGGAACTGGCTCTCTTCTTTCACCTCCCCGAGGAACAGCTGACACGGCTTTCAGCGCAGCTCAAACGTAACGCGATCGATGAACTCATCCCGACACTGGAAATCTGGTTTAAAAAAGAACACCTCACAAACCAGGCAACATTTAACCTGCTTTTTAAAGCAAAATACAAATCCGAGTTCCCACTCACGCCGTACCGGCTTGCTTGGTTACGCACGCTTGTCTACGCGAATCCAAAAAGAAAGGCCTACGCCAAAAACGCGATTAAATACTTCTCTAATTTTAAGGCCCGATAAAACAAAAAACCGTCATTGCTGACGGTTCTCTGCGTTTCATTATTCTTTGGAAACCGTGAGAGCCTTCAAGATTGCTTCAAGCTTGCTGTTCATGATGCGCATTTCTCCAAGTACTTCGGCCAGCTGACGATCATTGCTTGGGCGCTCTGGAGCGCGTTCAGCACGCTCTGGACGATCAAAGCTGCGGTCTGGTCCACGGTCAAAGCTGCGGTCAAATCCACGGTCACCACCGCGGTCATCGCGGAAGGAGCGCTTCTCTGGGTAAGCTGGACGATCATCCTGGTTTTCATCGCGTCTGAAACAGTCGCTACAGAAAACTGGCTTGCGACCATTCGGCTTGAATGGAACTTCGCAGGTCTTGTTACACGCGCTACAGACAGCCTCGTGCATCTCCATGGGGCGTGAATCACTGCCACCATAACTCTTCTTCTTATCCTTCCAACCACCGGCACTCTTGGCCTTAAAGCTATTAAACATAGGGGCTTGCGCTCATTGCTACTCGTTTCTTAAAGTGATTGGCGAATATTAGCGGAAAAAATCATTCTTGGCAAGTGCTGACCCCAACCAGGCGTCCGGCAGCCCAAGAAGCCTGTAAATTGAACCCGCCGGTGTACCCGTCCACGTCCATGATCTCCCCCGCGAAATAGAGGCCCGGGCAGATTTTCGACTCCATGGTATTTGGATCAATTTCGTCTAGGCTGACTCCCCCAGCTGTTACGAACTCGTCGCCAGCTCCTCGCTGGATCACCGAAAGAGGAATTGCCTTCAGCCAAGAAAGCGCCTTATTAATTTCTTTCTTCGAAACCTGATTCGCGCGCTTTGAGGTCGAGATGTCGAGCTCGGCCACGATGATCTCGGCGAGAGACCTCGGGATCAGCAAACTCAACACGTTATCGAATTGTTTGTTGTAATTTTCTGTACAGATCGTTTCGAATCTCACTCGCAGATCGTCGAGCGTCTCGTCCGAGAACAGGTCAATGGTGATCTCTAGTGGATTAGTCGCGTCGTACTTTTCAAATGCAACCAGCGAAGACAACGCAAAGACCGCGGGACCGCTCACGCCTTTATGAGTAAACAAAAATGGTCCGGTAAAATGTGGTTTCTTGTCCCGCTTCGCCATAATCGTCGCCTTCTCGAATGACAGACCCGAAATCTTCGATGGCCAGGTCTCTTTTGTGAAGAACGCGTTCAAGCTCGGCGCGAGCGAAGTGATCGAGTGACCCAAAGACGCGGCGAAGGCGTAACCATCACCCGTCGAACCTGTTTGTCGATACGCCTGTCCGCCCGTGGTCAACACAAGTTTGTCGACAATAACGGGCGCGATCTGGTCTTTGGTATTCACGTAGAACTCGTCACCGCGTTTTTCGACGGACACCACGGACTTCTTCAGCATCACGTGGACCTTCGAGTCAGCAAACATCTGCTCAAACACGCCGACGATGTCATGGCCGTCGTCAGAAACAGGAAAAACTCGAAGGTCGTTCTGCGTCTTGAGTGGAACGCCGTGAGACTCGAACCACTCATACACGGCTTCCGGTGGAAACGCATACATGGCGTGGGTCAAAAACTTCCCCCCGCGCGGGTACTTAGTCAGCACAGTCTTCACGTCGAGGATGCCCGTCGTCACATTGCACCGCCCGCCTCCCGAGATGATCACTTTCTTTCCCAATCCATCGTTGCGATCCAACAGAAAAATCTCCGCCGAGGGGTCAGCCTCGTGGATAGTAGCGGCACACATCATGCCCGCTGCTCCCCCGCCAATAATCGCGACGCGCATACGGCGCAGATGTTAGCAGAAATCTATTGCCAAAACAAATATGAACCAGCCTGCTATACTGAAGTCATGAAGATCGCTACAAATGTACAACGCGATGCCTTTGGCGGGATTACTATTTCTAATCTCGCTCTCTTTGAGCGGAAACATTCGAAAAAAATGGGACGTCCTTATTGAAACAACTAAAAATATCTTGCGAAAAGAAGCACCAGATATTGTCCTTATTAACGGGACGTATTCTGCACCATGGATTCTGGCCCAAGCAGCCCAGGAGCTTGGCATTCCGATGGTTTTGCGTTACGCGGGCGTGCTGCAAAAAGAAGTTGGCAACAAGGGATATTTCGTCCGAAGGCGGTTGCTCACCTACGAACAGTCAATAGTCTCAGCAGCCAATGCCATTATTTTTCCATCAACGTTATGTCGAAAAGTCGTTGAGCACGAAATTGTCCATCGGTCGGTAAAAAAAGGCATCGTCATTCCGAACCCCGTCTCGCATGTTGGGACGGTTCATCAAAAACACTCGCGAAAGGCGCGCTTCACCATGGCGGCGATTGGACGCTGGTCCGCCATCAAAAATTTCCAAGCCTTTCTAGCACTCCATGATGCCCTTCAGGAAGAACAATGGCCGCATCGGGCCATCATGGTGACCTCATTCTGGGATGAACGGTTTGGGATCTCAGAAACCATCGAGCGAAAAGATCCGATGAATCAGGAAGACTTGCAAACATTCTATCAGTCACTTGATCTGCTAGTTGTCCCGTCGCATTTCGAAACGTTCTGTAATGTAGCGGCCGAGGCGTTAGTTCACGGCTGTTCTGTCTTAGTGTCAGAAAATATTGGGATTGCAGACGTACTTCGCAAGGCCGGACTTGATCGAATGGTCATCAAATCATTCGCAGACCCCGCCGTTGTGGTGGCTGCGGTCAAACGCCTGTCAAAAACAAAACTGAGCACTAAAGAACACAAGCTAATTGTAAAACTCCTCGACCCTCAAGAAATTCATGAAGGGATCGTCCGAGTACTTAACCAGGTACTTGAAGGCGACTCGCTCGCGTAACCTCTTTGTTATTTCTTTTCGCTCCAAGGTATCAGTGTGTTTCCAATGTCCAGAACAATTTTGTTCTCTGACTTGGCAATTTCTGGTCCGATAATTTTTCCTCCAGGACCCGCACTAAATAAAACCAGTTGCATTCCCGAGTGGAGAGCAGCTGCAACAGCCTCGTCATTATCTTCCCAACTATTCTTTGGAAAACCGGCAAATCGTACAGGCTTCGAAAATGAATAGTGGGTATTAAAATTATCGACAATCTGTTGGTAATCTCGATGCATAATAAATACGCCATCGCTCGCCTCAATCAGCGTCTGGACCATCTCCTTCGACCAATCATTCACAAAGAAATTATCAAAATAGTACGGACGAGGTTTAAAGAAATTATATAAATAATACTGCGGAAATGAGATACCAGAAATTGATGGTGCAAAATATGTACAGTTATTGCCAGCGATTTCAATCTTTTTCTGCGGGTCGCTGACCGATATCCCCTCCACACCGAGTCTCACATTCCAATTGTCACTTGCTTTGTTAAAAGTGGTAAATGGTTTATTTATATCCGCCTCCAATATTTTTCGTTCGCCATCCCCCATCCGCACCACAGATAGGCTTTCCTTGTTTAGAATCGCACATCCCACAAGTGCATACAGGGATTTTGGGCTCAAGGTCTTGAGACAGATCTCCCTTTCAAGGTCAGTCAATTTTTTAATCGAGAAGATCATAAAAGTTATTGATATTTCAACGAGCCGAAGAGCGCCATCTGTCTAAGCAGGCTAATCCTTCACCAGGCAAAGAATCAGTGTAGCCGTCAATGCCCATTCCGTCACTTGGATACGTCACTGCTTTTCTTGCGGTAAGTGAATTGTAGTCACTCGCAGTAGAAATTTCCTTCCCAAGTGTGTACCCATCAAAATTAACGACGTCAATGATGGTTTTATTCCAATTCTTTCCGTAAAGAGCCGAGGCCAGTTCTTCGCTCACTATCCAACGGAGCACCGAGCCTTTTTCAATCGCGTAGACTTTTGAATCTTCTGGCCGCTTGATCATGAGCACTCCCGGAGCAAAGGACACATCCGCGCCACGCCCAAGTTTACTGAAAAGCTCCTGGTCAACAATCGCAAGATCCCCGTAATCACAATACCAGGTGAAAAAAATGCGTTCTCTTGGAAAAGGATGAGCCAGTCCATCGGCACCGATGTAGTAGACCGCTTGGTTACCCTTGACCTTTAGCAGGGCATGCATCGGAATTCCCAGCTGTTTCAGACCTTCCAAACCTGGCTTGATCCCTTCTCCCGGTACAACATCAAACGATTGCTCTTCAATTGAAATGGTGACCTGTGCATCGTCCTGTACAGGCAAACCTTTTGCTATTCCCGTAACTAGCCCCTTATTCGTGGTCGTTTCTGTAATCATATCCATGCATGAATAAACCCAAATCTCATCCGGATCTAGCTTTCCATCATTATCAACGTCTCCTGATGCGTACGAAACTGGCTCACAATAATCATCGGTCACCTCAACATCTGTTATATGAACCGTGCCGGGGTTAGAAACCTTATAGGTAAAGGTGGCCTGTCCGCCGGTAGAGGGCAGGAACGTGGGGATAGCTGACTTATCCAGAGAGATGCCAATACTTACTCCTAATTCCATAACTGGCACATACAATTCCGCCGTATCTGTTATTTGGCGGCCACTGTGTTCCGCGGTCACGGTCGCGATATTGAACGTACTCTTATCAAGGACCGTAGAGCATGAATATTTCCAAACTTCGGCTAAGCCAAGGGTACCGTCACCGTCTGTATCTCCTCCGCTAAATGTCACCGGCCAACATGTGTCATCAGTCACCCGAATGTTATATAAAACAGTGTTCCCGCTGTTAAATACCTTATAGCCGTATATCACTGGCAGTCCCACAGAAGACAGCGTCGGAGGCACGGTGTCTTTTGTGAGCCGGATAGAGGCAATCTGAACATTCAGGAAACCGGCTTGTTGCGGAGAAGAGACGGAAAAAGGACTGACTGCCAACACATTGCTGTCATTATCAGCTGCGTCGCTGACCGTAATCGTGCAATTGTTATACGAACCGACGGTTAAGGTTGAAAAAGTAATGGTATTGTCACCTGCGGTTGCGTTCACAGTTACGCTCGTACAGCCACCGCCGTACGTAATCACGCCCGCTGAAGTGGAGTTAAATACGTATGACGGCGTAGTATCAATGGTGGGCGTATAAACAGGTGTAACTTCAAAGAGAAAAGGGGCGACGGTATCAATCTCAATATTTTTATTAGCTCCAAGCGAACCCGTAGCTCCAGGAATCGGTAAAGTGAGCAAAGCTGAATTACCGGCCTGATCTTCAATACTTCCACCATCATAGGTGAGTGCCGAAGAGTTCAGGTAGTCAAGGCGAGACGCCGAGTCGCCTGAACTAACGGTGTAATTAAAAGTTAAAATGGAAGAATTAGAACCGCTCACATAGATGGCATGAGCATTGATCGAGCCGGTTTCAAGAGTGATTCTCGGCAAACCGGAAGCAATCACCACCTCATCAAAGGCGACTTGAATTGGAATAACCGCCCCTACACCGTAGATGCCATTGGCTACCGATGAAGTTACATTAATCACCAGCGGGATAGACGTGTTCACTGTAAACGGAGTGACCGCCAAGGCCACGTTTTCGTTACCTGCAGTATCTCTGACTTTAACAGTACAGTTATTGTGAAGGCCGTCTGCTAGGGTATTAAAAGTAATGAGATTTGACCCAGAAACAGCGGAGGTCATACCGCTCGAACAGTCACCACCAAAAATAATCGTACCCGCCTCACTAGAATTGAACGTATAGGCTGGCGTCGGATCATTCGTAAAGGTGTCAACGGGGGTGGTTTCTGACAACGTAGGTGTGATTGAATCAATGAGGAGCGCCGAAGTTGCACTTAATGAACCAATTCCCCCGGGAGATGGCAAAACAAGGTCAGCGTTATTACCCGCTAGATCCATGATTGTCCCACCGCCAAGAGACAACGCTGACACGCTTGCGTAATCAAGATCCGATGCCAGCATATCCGCGCCAACAGTAAAGCGGAAAAGGAGTTCGTGATCACCGGAACCGCTGACGTATGTAGCAACGGCCGCGACCGGCGCAGTGTTTAAGGTCAGTTCGGGCGTGTTGGTCACCACCACCGTCTCGCTCCAATGTACGAGCAAAGTAATTACCGAACCGGCCGCATAGGCGCCATTCGCGGTCACACTAAACACATCATTCACAAACGGCGCCGTAGTATCAGCCGTCGTTGGCACGATAACTAAAGCCTTGTTCGCACCAAGTGATCCTGCAGCGCCTGGCGCTGGCAGCGTCAAAACAGCCGGATCAGCGGCGGCGTCTTTAATTGTGCCTCCATTCAAGGTTAGCGAAGTAGTAGCTAAATAATCTAGGTCTAAACTTGCATTTCCAGTCTGAACGTAATAATCGAAGGTTAGAGTGTCCGTACCATTTCCTGCTTCGTACAGGGCGTACTCATCCGTGTCGCCCGTTTCAAGCTGGAGCCTGGGTCTATTTGTAACATACACCGTTTCGTTGAAGGTAATGGTAATCGGAATCGCGGCGCCTGGTGCATATTCCCCATTGGGGCTAGATGAGGTGACATTCATAACAGACGGCGGGGTGGTATCTACCTCGAACGTAGAAACAACCAGCAAAGCACTCGGATTTCCTGCCGAATCCGTTACCGTAATACGACAATTGTCATGTACGCCGTCGGCCAAGGTGTTAAACGTGACCGTGGTGTTCCCCGCGTTGGCGGATGTATTAGCGCTTGAACAATCGCCCAAATATGAGATGGTGCCAGACTCAGTAGAGAAGAATGTGTAATCCGGCGTCACGTCAAGAGTTTCAACCGGAACCGGCGTCGTTTCCGAGAGCACGGGCGCATCAGTATCGACCGTAAAAGCACTGACCGCCAAGAGGTTGCTCTGGTTAGTCGCCGCGTCTGTTAGTCTAATCGTACAGTTGTTATGCAAACCCTGTCCTAGGGAATTAAAGGTAATGGTATTAGTACCTACCACCGCATCACTAGTTGAACTTGCACAATCACCTGTATAAGCGATTGTGCCTACTTCGTCCGAACTAAATGAATAATCAGGGGTGATGTCTGAAGTAGCTGTGGGCACCGGAGTCACTTCCGCGATAGTCGGCGCCGTCACATCAATAGTGAAGGCGGAGACAGCTAAAATCGCGCTAATGTTACCAGCCGTATCAGTAACTCGAATCGTGCAATTAGTGTGCGAACCGGCTCCGAGCGTATTAAACGAAATAGCGTTAGACCCGGCCACCGCGGTTGTAATGCTGCTCGAACAGTCTCCACCGTAGGCAATAGAACCAGCCTCGTTTGAAGTAAACGTATAAGCTGGCGTAGTGTCATTAGTTGGGCTAGATACCGGAACACTTTCTGTTAGAGTCGGCACCGCAGTATCTATCACCTGACTGGCAGCGTTCAGGAGGGCTCCGTCAGTTGGTCCGTCGTTAGTTGAGGCTACAAACACGCCAACATCGCCGTTTTGGCTGACTACCAAGTCCCCGC
This sequence comes from Patescibacteria group bacterium, assembly GCA_041659765.1. Classification (NCBI taxonomy): domain Bacteria; species Patescibacteria group bacterium. The sequence goes on from JBAZXR010000001.1 coordinate 418,583, forward strand.
CAGCGTCTGAGTACACCGGTAGCAAAAAGGTTAAAAGAGAATTGTTGGTTGGCGTACCGGCAATGTCCGTTGTCACGTAAAGCCGCAAGCCTCCAGCTGGAATTGTGTCCGTCAGCGAGCCGAGGCGCCATTCTTGATTATTGGTCGAGTTAACCGTCATGGTGCCGAGAACTACATCCTGAGCGTTCTGGAAACCGGCTGTAGTTCCATTCTCCTTCCACACTTTTACGGCAGCAATATCCGTGGCGTTAACTGCTCCGCCGTTATTTCTGACGCCCAAGCCCCGCAATTGATCCGCCTGAATATCAAGTACACTATTTGGCGCAGCGCCGCCAGCCGTACCCTGATCCACCACGATACTCCGGGTTGAATCTATCGGCGACGAACCCGTGTACCCGCAACCCTGCGTACCTGCTCCAGCCCCATCACAGTCAGCGGCAAAGTTCACCAACGCGTTCCCAGCCACCAGACCGGCCAACGAATACACGTTATCGTCAGCAGTTGAAGAATAGGTTAGTTCGCCCGCAAAGTTTTCAATAAAAATATCTTCACCGTTATCATAAGCAGCATCACCGTCACCACCCATGGCCACGGAAGTAGCGAAAGCCCAAGCATTGGTGACTTCAGTAGCGGCGGCTGTAGCAGAAGTACCTAAAATGTAAGTGCCGTTGTCACTCCCGGCGTTGCCACAGTTACCGTCCGTATCAATCCTAACAGCCGTTGGAGCCGTCAGACTGTTCGTGCAAACAGCCCGCCCTCCCTGAGCGATGTTATTGCCCATGGCCACCAGAGCCCCGCCAATATCAATTGAGGCGCTGACCGTGCCAATGCCGGTCGTAGTAGAACCATCGCCGTCCACTAGCGTATCAGCGGCGGAGGTGTAGACACTGTCCGCATCGAGATCACGCACAACCTGTTCGGTTCCCTGGAACCCGCCCGTACCATCCTCTTTATAACCAACACCGTTCACCGAGCCAAGGGCTGTAAAAATAGACAAAACGTTCCCTTGAAAGAACGTAGCCGAGCCAGCCTTCTTTACAATATCCGCGGTGTACGCCGTTCCGTTCCACGCGTCAGGTATCCCAACATCGAGCACCAAAATATTCGTCGCGTTGGCCTTGGCTCTGGCCGCCGGGGCGCCGTTATTTGTGTAATGCGTCAGCAGTGCTGCGACCGCTATTTCCGTTCTGTGAAGTCTTGAGCTTAGAACGAGCGCGATCGTCGAACCGCCAATCAACGTCACAGCCAGAAGCATTACTGCACGGGTCTGTTTATGCATAAACATTTAGTAGATTACGCTGAGTATAGCAGTTTTTGCACTACAAAAAAACATACCCCCCTTTGGGAGGGTATGTAAAAAACTGCTTGGCTACCCCAAGTAGAACCATGGAAGTATGCGTCTTACTTTCCGCGCCCTAGGAAGTAATAGATCAGCAGACCGACAAGCGGGAAAAGCAGAATGAGCAAGGTCCAAAGTAACTTTGTAACCATGTCCTTTGAACTCTTGAAGATTTCGATGATCACGACAATGTCGAGGATCAAAATGATCAAACCAATCAACCCACCGAAGCGAAAGTCCATAGAAATAGATAATGGATACTGAATACAAAGAGTATACGCTATTCCCGTTACGGTGCGGATACCGTAAACGGAACACGACCCAACACCTGCCCTCGCTCTGTTTCAATACTCACCCGCCATCTGCCCGGAGCGAGATTCGACTTATACGTATAGCCCCGGTAGCCAGCGCTTCTCCCTCCTACCATGGGAAATGACAGCCGGCTTTGTGTGACCCATTTTCGCTCATCTGCATCATAGAATTGCCACTCATGGTAGATCACCGTGCTCAAATTCGTAGGGGCAAAGATGGCCGTGTAGGCATACACTCTGCCGGCTGAACCTGCCCTAATTTTCTGACCAGGTATAAGACTGGCGAGCAATGATTCTGGTTGTCCAACGAGCTCGTACCCACCGTTCCGAACCACAATGTCTTCATACATTCCCGCATCTCTGATAGAAAGCGGTATGGGAGGAATAATATTCAAAAAGTAGAGCGCGTTCATGCTGATGAAGACGGCCGCTACAGCAAAAAGAATTTGTGTGCGCTGCTTCCGAATGTGGGGAGTAAAGTATGCGAGCACAAGGGTAAACAAGACTACAAAGAGCACGCCCGTAACTCCTGCGGATACAAACGTCCAGGCGCTCAGTGAAGTGAAGACAAACGGAAACAACAGCGTAAAATAGGAGAAGACAATAAACGCGTAGACGCCCACCTGGACTTTTGGCAAGAGATAAAAGTGCCGGAAGACTTCGTTTGAAGCCATGAGAAGCACAATGAGGATCATGATCGGCCAGCTCGCAGAAACAGACCCGCTGAACCAGTAGAAAAGCAACGAGGAGCTTAACAGCGAACCAAAACTGATCTGCAAAAGAAACGGCATCCCTGCACGAAGATATTTCAAGATGATGTTTTGAGGCACCGTCTGCCTTCCGTCATAGATGTTGCTATACATGATGGCAAAACCGGAAAACAAGGCGTGGGCGCCAAGGAGAAGAAATGTGCTATTTATCTGGAGGGCGCGGAAGGTAACAATGTCAACCAAGAAACCGAACAAGAGCAGGCTCGGGATCAGCACCCGTTCATACTTCTCGTAAAAAGCGCGCAATTGTTTATCGAGTCTGGCCATGCACCGTTAGTTGGTTCGCGATACCTCCTTGCCGACACTATATGCCGGGAGGAAACCTTCGGGAAGGTCACGCACCGGCTAGTCGCACTGTAGCACTAAATTAATTAGATTAATCAAGCGGTTTGCAAACAGGTGAGTTGGCCACTAACAAGGTAGTGGTCAGTCCGTAACCATAAGCCCAGCTCGCTTTGAGCTTGGTGGCGCGCGTCATTGGCAGATCACTCATGCTTGATGGCCAAGTGAAGGGGAGCTTTCCAGTGAATGGTTCATCGCCGAACAAGACATCGGCTAAACCCTGGCCCTCTGTGCCGGGCAGCCAAGCCATGACCAATGAATCCCAGTTCCCTACCTGATCAGCGATGATCATTGGTCTGCCGCCGAGTAAAATAACCACTACTTTATCGGCTTTTTCTTTTACTCGAAGGATAATATCTAGATCGTGCTGGTCGAGATGTAGGTCTGCGCGATCCCCCACTCCCTCCGCGTATGGTTTCTCGCCAACAACTACAATCGCCACCGAAGCATGAGCCTTAAAATATCCGTCAGCGGAAAAGTCCACGACCGTGCTAGGCGAAACGGTGGCTCTGACAGCTTCAAGGATGGTGGTACCGGGCGTGATCTCGCCCAGACCACCCTGCCAGGTCATGGTCCAACCACCAGATTGCATACCAATGTCATCCGCCCCCGCCCCGGCCACCAGAATGAGCGGAGTAGTCTTAGGCAGCGGCAAGAGGTTATCCTCATTCTTAAGGAGTACAGCCGACTGCGATACTGCCTGACGAGCCAGTTCGCGGTGAGCGAGCGAGCCAATAGCACCTACGTCAGGTAGGACGTACTCGTCACTGTCAAAGTAACCCTTCTCAAACTTTACCCGGAGAATTCTACTGACCGCGTCATCAACTCTCGACTCGGCCACTTCTTTGCTGTCCACGGCTAACGTAAGTTCGTGAATAAAAACTTCCGGCTCTTTCGACAGCATCACCATGTCCAAACCGGCGTTCACCGAGCGGACAATATTCGCGTGGTAATCCGGTCCCAAGCTTTTCAACCCATCCCAATCGGAAACTACAAAACCCGTAAAACCCAGCTCGGTCTTCAATATGTCTGTCAGGAGGTGCTGGTCAATGTGAATCTTTGTTAACCGCCAAGAATTAAGTGACACCATGACGGTTTTAGCCCCAGCCTGAAGAGCCGCCTTAAAAGGTGGCAAATAGACTTTTTTAAGTTCTGTCTCAGAAATCTCCGAACCTCCCTGGTCAATCGCATATTGCTCGTGCCCAGAAGTTCCCCACACGGCTGCCCCAGCACTCACGTAATGCTTAGCCGTAGCAAGTACGCCCTCAGCTTGCAAACCCTTTATATAAGCGGCACCGAGCTGGCCTACCAGTTCAGTATTCTCAGAGAAACCCTCATATGTTCTTCCCCAGCGATAATCCTGCGGAACCTCCAGCGCCGGTGCAAAATCCCAAAAAATACCGGTAGCGGCTAATTCCTGAGCGGTGGCCGCGCCAATTCTTTCTACCAGTTCTGGGTTACGCGTGGCACCGAGTCCGATATTATGCGGAAAAATAGTTGCGCCGTAGACATTGCCATGGCCATGCACGGCGTCAATGCCGTACAACAACGGAATATGCCAACGCGACGTGACCCGCGAAGATTCGTAGCTCTCTACCATGGTCCGCCACGCGTCGGACGTGTTGACCGTCGGGACAGCCCCGCCGCCTGATAAAACTGCCCCCAGCTGAAGCTGGCTAACCTGTTCCGGTGATACAGAGCGAATATCAGCCATGGTCATCTGGCCAATCTTCTCCGTAAGCGACATCCGTCCGACTAAATCCTGAACACGTTTTTCCACGGACAGCGCCTGATCTTCATAAGGCAAGCTTGCTGATTGTGGCATAACTGGTTGATTAACAAAATCATCGGCCGCCCAAAGTGGTGGGGCCAGCAATAACACGATGAAAAAGATAATTAGCGGCTTAATCCAGATCATCAAGTCAATGTAGCTGACTCACCTGGAATGTCAACTAATTTTTTGCGTATTATTTTACTTTTACTGCCCGTTCAACCTCCTGCCAAATTTCATTTCTATTCTTGGCCGAATCGACAGAATGTTCGATAACCTTTACGCCAGGATATTTTTCGGCGAGCGCGTCGTGCAGCTTAGTCACTTCGAGCCTCTTCAACTGATCCATCTTATTCGCAATGAGCACAAACGGAATCTTATTTGCTTGCAGCCAGCCGAGCATTTCTGCGTCAAGCGCACTCAAAGGAATTCTCGCATCGATAATTAAAAGAACGAGCTTTAAGTGCGGTGACTCCTTTAAATAGTCCAGGATCATGTCCGCAAAGGCTTCACGCTGTTGGAGCGATTTTCGAGCATACCCGTAGCCCGGCAGATCGACAAGGAAGAACTTCTCGTTAATCTCGTACATGTTAATCGTCTGCGTTCTGCCCGGTTGCGAAGACACGCGTGCGAGGTTCTTTCTGCTCGTCAGATGGTTAATCATGGAGGACTTCCCCACATTCGACCTTCCCACCATGGCCACATGCGGCTTCTTCTCCTTTGGTAGTCCATCGAGTGAAACAGCGCTTGAGTGATAGGTGGCGGAGATCATATTTTGTCTAAAGTGTAGCCCAAAAGACAAAATTGAACTACTCAATGATCGTAGTGTTCGTCAGTTTTAGTCGAATTCCGGCGAGGTCTGGCTGGGATACATCATTACCTCGGAGATCAAGAAGACGGAGATTACTTAACTGACCGAGCTCGTTGGGCAGGCCAGTCAGCTGATTATTAGACAGGTCAAGTGCTTCCAGTTTTGACAGCTGACCAATTTCCGACGGCACACCGGTCATCTGATTCCTACTAGCATTCAGCAAGCGCAGATTTTTCAGCTGACCGATTTGTGACGGCAAAGCACCGGTCAACGAGTTGTTAGAAAGGTTGAGTTCGGTCAGATCTCCCCGATCAAAGATATTGCCTGGAACAGCCGTTAGCCCGGTCCCACTTAAATCCATCTTGGTCGATAACATTCCAGATTCGGCAAAGTTATTAACTTTAGAAGCCAACTCATTACTAGCGCACCCAGCCCCAAGCAAGACAACTCCCATAACCAAGCTAAGTGCAAAAGGCAGCTTCATAGAACTTCACGCTACCACGAATATTCGATTGTGACGATCGATTGACAAAACCACTCTCAACCGCTATGCTTTTATGTTCCTTGGAGGTACACCGTGAGTTTGCAACGATTCATCATTCACTTCCCCGAGCCGAACGACGGCAAGGGTCCGGACACACTGGAATACATTTCGGTCGATTCCGAGTCCGATGTCAGTGCGGAGACCGTGCTCAATATGCTCTCGGGTCTCCATCTCGGCTGGTCAGATCCCGCGGTACGTGTGGTCAAAGAAACAAAGGAGATGGTGCCGACGCTCGAAGAGTTCGTCACCGCCCGCCTGGAACACATCATCAAGAGGCTGGACCGTACTCCTGAGGGATTCGTCAAGGAGTCAAAGGGACACCGCACAACCCGGCTCAGAGAGAAGCGCGACGCCGAGGCTCTGCTCAAGCACAAACTCGTTGAGATCAAGCGTCTGACCGGCAAGTGACCCCTCCGTCAATACCCCGTTGATTGTCCGCCCACCGGCACGATCAGCGGGTGATTTTTTTCCAGTAAAAAAAGAGCAAAATATCTTCGCTCTTTTCTCTTATTGATTCGCCTAACCTACACCGGGCTTTGACCCTTAATTAGTCTAATGAGAACCACGATCACCGCAATCACGAGGAGAATGTGAATGAATCCACCGAGCGTGTTTGCGCTGACAACACCCAGTAGCCAGAGAATGATGAGGATAACGGCGATGGTCCACAACATAGGTTAGGCTTTATGGTCGGCTTTATATTCTGCCTCCATCTCGTGCCACTTGGCTTGGAGCGTGTGCACGAGTGAGTTTCTGGCGTCAATGACGAGCGCCTTGTCCTTGGCGTATTCGTCTACTACCTTTTCCACCAACTCATTGTACTTATCCTGCGTCACGTCCTCGAGCTCATGAAGCGCCTTGGTCAGATGCTTAGCAATGGACTTCAAATCTTTTTGTAAATCTTCACTGAGGTCTTTACCCTCTTTAGTCATGGCAAAACCAATCGCTGCGCCCGCGGTCAAAATACCGCCCAAGATGAGTCCTTTCTTAAAAATATTTTTCATATCTTAAACTCTACCACACATTTTCTCCTTTTCTTTCTTTGTCAATCTCTTCACCTCCGCTTCTCGAACCCTCGCCGCAGTCGCGGATTTCATCTTCTTCGAATACGCCAACACTACAGGCCCAAACGCCCGTGTGTACTTCGCGCCCTTACCGGCGTTGTGAACCAAAACACGAGCAGCCACGTCTGTGGTGATGCCCGTGTAAAGGCTGCCGTTCTTGCAGCGGACGATGTAGAGGAACCACGCAGGAATATGGTGTGCGTTATGACCGTTCGACAATTTCCTTCAGCTTTGCCAATGCCTTTGGCCAAGTGTCATTGAACATTTCTGCAAGTTCCGAAGCACCTTCAAGATCGACGGCGACTTCCGTGCCGCTATCAACGGTAGTGAATGTGTAGTTTTCAAATGCGTTTGCCCACTTCTTTACCTCATCGCTCGTCGTATCTTCCACACCATTTTTATACAGCCCATAGTGGTGCAGAGAAATAAACTCATACGGTTTGTTCTCTACAACTTCCGCCACCATTCCGCCTTCTACGCCGTCTCTTGGATCAGGGCCAAGGAAGAGCATCTTGGATCCCTTGCTCCAGTCACCCTTGAAATACGATCCCGCGTTAAAGGCTGCGGTCCACTCTCGATAGCTCTGGTCTTCAAGCATGGTGCTCCATACTTTTTCTTTTGGAGCGTTGATAACAACGGTGTAGTGCAATTTTTCCATAAAATATATTTAAAGTTTCGCCATTGATACTGCGAATTCTTCGTCCGTAGCCTGTTCTCCGTCAAGCTCGGCAAAATGATGTGCTTGCCAGTACGGAAGTTCACTCATGTTCTTTCTCGTCAAACGTTCTGCGAGTGATCGATCTCCCCCGGCAACCGCGTCCAAGAAGAACAACACGCCGCCTTCGAATATCTCTTCGGCCGGCTTGATCTGACCCTCGACCGAATCAAACTTACACACCGGCCCATCCGGTGATTCGAATCCCATATCGCCCGCATGTGCTCCCTCCAGTGGCATTCCGCACGTGATACATGATTTCATATGGGGATAGATTACCATCTGCGCCTAACCTCGACAATACAAAAATCCCAGCGTTGCAGCTGGGATTTTGATTCTTAGTAGCTCGTCTCGCACTTGGCGAAATCGAGATCGCTAGTAGAATAGGTATCGTGTTCCCAGTTCTTCAGCACGGCTACGAGCTTTGAGACATCGTTTGATGTACACGTTCGCGTCACCTCAACGGAACCCGCGATCATTGATTCGACATATCGTTGCATCATTTCTACTGCTGCGGCTCTCGCGATCTCCTGAGGAGTCTTCCCTGCGGCCACCTGCGCTTCATATGCACCGCGCTCTTCAGGCGTCAGGGTATTCAGTTCTTCTTCTGTCAAAGGAAGTGCGCCGGCAATTTGCTCCTGAACGGCGTTAGGAACAACCCCGCTCGCAACGAGTTTATCAAACCAGTCCGCGCCGAAAACAACTTTCATACCAGTCGTCTCTGTAGCGAACGTATACGACTTTCCGTCGCTCGACATACGGAAATCCATCGTCGACGCATGCCACATGCTGACGCCAGGCATGAGCTGTCTGAGGCCTTCTCCCCAAAAGTGCGCATTTTTCTTTGCAGAAACTGCATTATAGAAACACGGAACATTGTGGTCGCAATTCACCACATTGGGAACAGCGATCGGAGTAAGGAGGGGCACGGCTTTTTCCGGTTCGATTGCCGTCTCTTCTTTTTCAACTTCCGTTGCCTCCACCGGAGCTTCAGCTTCGACAGACACCTCAGCGACAGGCATCGAGACTTCAGTTTGAGCTTCAGAACGAGGCTGCAGAGCAAAGGCCACCCCTCCCCCAATCAGGGAAAGCCCCAAAACCGCAAGCAGGATAGACAGTTTAGTATTCATATATGGAACCTATATTAGCGGAAAAATGAGGAAAAGTCAAGGAAAAACCGAAGGCGAAAACATTGACTTTCCTTGAAAATCTCGTTACAGTGCCCCGTTACGCATTTCCCGTTACCAGGAGTGACAAAATGGCCACGACCATCAAGAAACTCAAGCCCAAGGGCGGGTTCGAAATCAATGACAAGCGGTTCAAGATCCCGGTCCACGTCACGTCCACCTGCCCGCACTGCGGCAAAAGCGTGAAGAAGAAACTGGATGAAACCGATGGGGAGAGCTACCTCAGCTTCCCGAAGATAGGAGTGCCGATCGATCTCAACTTCTGGCATTACTTCGAGGGCAACAAGCACGCCGAGGCCGACGACCACGAGTGGACCGTCAGGGTCATCCTGGATTTCACGCTCACACTCACACCGGAACAGAAGTGACTTATTGGACCGCTCGCAAGGGCGGTTTTTTTATTGGTACTGAATAAACGACGGCTGGGGTGTGAGTTTGAGAATCTCGGCCGGGGTCATCAGGCGGGAGCCGGCGTAGCGGGTGTCATTGCGATAAAATAACTTGAAGCCGGTAAATTGGACTGGATAGAGATGAATAAACGCATGGTACGTTGCCCGCTTCGCAGCCGGATAGCCCCAGCCGTCCATATCCATAACAAATTGTACTTCGGGTAGTGGTGTGATCTTATCCGAGTTTGTCACCATGGCTTTTGTGTAGCGATGAACGACGAGGACCTTAGGCGGGAGATTATTTTCTTTGACGAGTCCGGCCAAGTAGTCGGCAATAGCGTTGAGTTCTACAGCGTCGACGGTTCCTACGCGCGTGCCTGGCCGGCTGCCGGATTTCTTCATGGCAAATTCTGGATCAATCGCCAGGTGCACGTTCGGCAAAGACAAGTATGGTTCGAGTTCTTTCACTTCGGTCATGACCTCAGACAACCCCGCTTGCACTTCAAGAATGACGATGCCGTCAACTTGATCAGCCATGGTAATTGCCTTTTGGATTTGCGAATCTGGCATGCGCCAGCGATATTTTCCGTCGGCACCAGGAGCTCGTTGCGCAGTGACGGCGATGTAGTCGATTGCTGGAACAACGGGCGTCGTTGGATCCGCTGTCTTCCAGGCTTCGACCTCGATCTTCAAACGTCTGATCACTTCGTCAGTCGAATACTGACCAAGCACGCCCATCCCTTTTGAATAAAAATTGCCGTAGTACGCCACAATGCGATTGAATGGCAAGAGCGCATCAACATTCGGATACACCGCCTTGGCCGGCCACAACCCCGGCTCCTCGTCCTCTTTCAAATGTGCGAGCTCTCGAAGCTTCAAATTATACGCGGCCGTTCCTTCGGCGGTTAGCTCAGCCCCAACAACGCGTTCCGGTAATAAAAAAGACCAGATCATTACCAACGTAAACGCTGATACAAAAATCGCCCCGGACGCTTGTAGAACCCCTCTCTTCAGCATAGCCAAACGAGTATAACAAAATTTAAGCCTCAATGATGAAATAGTAGCTTTTGTTAAATATTGAGAGTACGCTTTCGCCTATTATGATTTTCACCAAACACATCAAACTCCTGGCCCCAGCCGGCAGCTACGAATCTTTACAGGCAGCTATTAAAGCCGGTGCGCACGCTGTTTACTTCGGCGTTACGCAGCTGAATATGCGGGCGGTGGCGGCAGCTAACTTTGATCTGAATGATTTAGCGGAAATCGCCCGTATTTGTCATGAAGCCGGCATCGAGGCCCATCTGACAATGAATACTATTCTTTATGAGCACGATCAAGTCCTCATGAAGAAAATCCTCGACGCGGCCAAAGCCAGCAACGTCGACGCCATCATCGCTAATGATATCTCGGCCATACTATATGCCAGAAGCATTGGCTTGAATGTTCATATTTCAACCATGCAATCCATTTCAAATTATGATTCGGTAAAATACTTTGCGCAGTTTGCGGATGTGATCGTGCTCGCTCGCGAAGTCACCATCCCAATGATGAAACGCATTCACGAGCAGATTGTCGAAAATGATTTGCGAGGCCCCAAAGGTGAAATCATCCAGCTTGAAGTCTTTGCCCACGGCGCGCTCTGTATTGCGGTCAGCGGACAGTGTTTTATGTCCCTTTATAATGACAACTCCAGCGCCTGCCGCGGGGCCTGCCGCCAAGAATGCCGACGCGAATATCAGATAATCGACAAAGAATCGGGTCACGAAATGACTTTGAGAAACAATTACGTCATGAGTCCAACCGACTTGTGTACTATTGATATCCTGGATCAATTGGTCGATGCCGGAGTCACAGTTTTGAAATTCGAGGGCCGGGGTCGTCCGCCAGAATATGTAGACACGGTCATATCAACCTACAAAGAAGCCTTACAAGCTGTCGAGGACGGAACATACGCCAAAGAAAAGTTCCCCGGCTGGCTCGCCAAGCTAGGCGAGGTCTACAACCGCAAATTCAGCACTGGCTATTATCTCGGTAGACAAGGCGGCTTCTGGACAGAGACCAGCAGCAATCAAGCCACCGAAGAACGCGTATTCGTGGGTAAAATTACAAAATATTTTGCTCAGCCTAAAGTAGCTGAGGTGATTCTTGAGGCAAGCGACTTAAAAATCGGAGAAAAAATAATCATCACCGGCAAAACTACCGGCCTAGTTCGCGCCACCGTTACGGAAATGCGCGATGAACAAACACAGCCAATTGAAACTGCCCACAAACAAATCATCACCCTACCGATTGACTCAATCGTCCGCACGAATGACAAACTCTACAAACTCATTCCACGAGCTGATTTTGTTTAGTATGAAATTCTTCACCATTACCCATGAGCGGGCCGACTGCATAGGCTGCGGCTCATGCGAATATGAAGCACCTCAAACCTGGGAGCTTGATCCAACCAATGGCCTATCAAGACTTAAAGGAGGAACAGAGAAGGGCAAATACACTACCGTTGAAATAGACGAAATGGATCTGGCCGCCAATCAACGAGCCTGCGATAGCTGTCCGATGAGAATTATCTCCATCCAAGAAAAAAAGTAGCTACAAAAAACCCCAGCAAATCCGCTGGGGTTTTTTGGTTCAATCCGCGATCACTTAGTAAGTGGACAATGAAACGTTGATGGTGGTTTCGCCACCTACAGAGAAAATGCTGATGGGCATGGACTGATTGCCCTTCTCCCAAACTGCCGCGACGCTCTTCTCTTTTCGTTCTGCAGTGTTCTTCCAACCGGCTGCCGTTAACTGTTCTGAGTACCAGGCATACACCACTTCCTTACTGTCCGAGGTAGTCATGTCTAATGAATCAGCTGAAGCGTCATCAACCTTACCGTTCGCGTATACCGGAATCGCCTTTGGAAAATCCGCTGGCAAAGAGATACCCTTATCAGCTACCGCTGAACTTCCCGACGTTGATGTGGAAGCACCTCCCGCGCAACCTGCGCCCAAAAGCACCATAGCCAAGGCTGGAGCAAGCAAAGCGAACTTTTTCATAGCAAGCGAATAATAGTCAGACTTCACCTAGAGTAGCGAAACCGGTCTGAAGATGCAAAACAAAAGTCCCCACCTCACTCTTCTATGCTTCAGTGGTCTTTCCATCGAAATGCTCCGTGTCCGCTTCTGCCTCGGCTTTGGTCTTATGAATGACGCCGTCACGATGATGCGGTGGCATGTAGAGCGTATAGAGTTTCATGGCATCAGAGCCGCTATTGATAATATTGTGTCTGGCTCCGGCGGGAACAATAATTACGCTCCCGTCAGTAATGTCATGTGCAACGCCGTCCAAGACCGCTTTGCCGGCCCCCTTCTCCACCCGCAAAAACTGATCAACATCATGCACCTCTTCGCCAATTTCTTCTGCTGGCAAAAGCGACATGAGGACGAGCTGGCTGTTCTTATCCGTGTACAACACTTTTCTAAAGTTATCATTCTCGAGCGACAACCTTTCAATATTTGCTACGTATCCTTGCATAGATATCCGTTTACTATTTTATCTTTTAGATCGTTTATCAAGCACCCACTTCACCGATGGACTGACTGCCTTATCCGTACGGTGAGGGCAGCCAATCCAGCAGCACGGTCGTCGCTTCCCCTCTTTCAGTTCGGTCACCGTTCTTTTGACGTGATCTTTTCTTGTCTCTTCCTGTTTGACAAAGGTCACCCAACAAATCCATTCGTTGCGCGCAAGGGGCGTAATATCTTCCCAAGCCGCTAGCGCCTTTTTGTCAGCCATGAGCGCCTTCCCGAGATCGGGCGGCATCAGATGAACCGTACCAACAGGTAGTGTGTCTTTTTTCATAGGCTTCCATGCGCCTCACCTCCCGCTACGACTCGATTACATCACGCTTAATACGGTAACAGCAATCATCATACAGCCGAGCGCCCCACCAGCCATAAAAAAGCCACGAAAATAGCTAGATCGCTAGTAATTTATTGACAAAATGGCCCAGATCCGCTACAAATCCCTGTTGTTCTTTCAGAAAAATCAAGTAATTTTGGAGGTTCCATTGGAAACTGCAATCGTCAATCGTCCTGAGGTTACCGCCATTACCTCATTCCGCCGGACCGGCGTCCTGATGTTCGAGCTCGAGATGTTCCGTCCCAACGGCGAGAACATCATCGCGCAGACGCACGCGTTTGCCATCTTGCAGAAATACTTCGAGGCCTCAGCGACCGACCAGCAGGTAGTCACGTTGCCCGTCGCCTTGAAAAAGGCACGCATCGGCCCGCTGGAAATAGATGGCGGCTATCAGGGCTTTCCAGCGAAGCTCTTGGTTCCTACACAGGCCCTCGCCACTCCAATCGCGTCGGGCTGTCTCCTGCAGAAGGCTCAGGAGACGGTGAACCATCCGATCGTGAAGGCTCTGTCTGGAGAGATGCCCTACCAGGGCGAGCGGTACGACATGCACATCACCGGCTCTGACCGGAAAGGTGTGCTCATCGTGCGCGCCTCCCAAATCAATCTTGGCGACATAGGTGCACAGAGGCCGACGGTGAGAATCTACGCCCTGGACCCAAAGTGGAAGGGCGAAGAACCCTATCTGCGCGTTACAGGTCCGCCCGGCGATACATTCGCGCGTTCCGGTGCTTGCACGCATTTGCGCGAGCAAGTGAAGCGCGCAGAACGGGTGGCTGCGGAGATCACGGAAGCTTTCCGCACCATGACCCCGGAAAATCCACCCCAGTTGCCGGACGACGTGAAGCGCGACCTCGACCTCCTCGGCGAACACGCACTCGACAACTGGTGCGAGGGAGCCGTCAAAGGGGATGCAAACGCGGTTCGGCAGTTAGCGGGCAAAGCCTGCTCCATCAGAGTGAGAATCCTGATGCGAGAAAAAATCAGCAACGGTTCAGACTTCACGTCTGGATTCCCACTGATCAGTCCCGGCATTTGTATCCTCCCTCTCAACATGGCGAAAACGCTACTCGAACTCTGCGACGCCAGCCGGTAGACGTCGACCTTCCGCCACGAGCGCCCACTGTATACAGTGGGCGCTTTTACATTCCCTAAAAAATAAGACCCCAGCATTACTGCTGAGGCCGTAGGGGTGGTCCCGACGCACCGCGAGGCGCGCCGAGATCAGTGGCTAGTAACGGATGTTGCGGATACTGACGCGCTGCACGCCTTCGTTCTGCAGAACGATACCCGCCTCGGTGTTCATCAGCATCTCCGCTGGCAACAGGTAGCCCGAATGGCCTGGGGTGAGCAGGGAGTCGTGGAAGTCGGTCATGACCTTCTGGAGCCGGCCTTCGTAGTCGATGGCCAGGCCGGGCACCACTTCGGCGGTCTTGTGGTCGTGGTCGTACACGGTGGCCTGCGCCATCATCATGTCCAGAGCCACTTCACCGCACTCGAATCGGACACGGCACCACTCCGGGTACACATGTTCCTTCAGACGACGGGTGCCGCGGAAACGGAAGGTGATCCCGTCATCGCGCCGGCCCACCGCGTCGTAGTGATCGAACCCGTCCTGGAGTTTCCAGGCCTCGAAACTTTGAATGCCGAACAGGGCATTCATCAGATCGACCTCGTGGTTGATGTGGTCGAGCAGGAGGCTGCGGGTGTGCTTCCAGGCGTTCGACGGCGCGTGGTAGGAGAAATCGAAGTCGAAGCTGACCACCTTGCCAAACCGCTCTAGGAACCCGGGCTTGTCCGGCTGCGAACCCAAGCCGTCTTGCAACCAGCAGATCGGTCTATCGAACCGGCGCGGGTGGCAGGACGTGAGGATAAGCCGCTTCTTCTCAGCCAGGTCGAACGCGGCTTCCAGCTGAGCGAGATCCTGACCAGGGACCATGAGCGGCTTCTCGCAGAAGACGTGCTTCCCCGCCACGAGCGCGCTCTCGATCTGCCCCAGATGGTACTCATCCGGAGAACAGATCATCACGGCGACGATCTCCTTGTCGGCCAGGAGCTCTGCGAGCGAGGCGTATTTCTTGTTGCTCTCGATCATCTCCATGGCCTTGGGATCCGGGTCCCAAACGCCGTGAGTGGTGAAGTCATCCAGGTAGTTCTTGGCATGATGTTCCGCGTGCGTACCGCAACCGATAATTCCCATCAAACGTGACATTGTTGTAGCCCTCCGTAAAATTAATGCGGCCTAATGTTAGCAAAAAAATACAAAAAAGTCAAGCAAAAAAACAAAGAACCGACACCATTGCTGATGTCAGTTCCATGTGGCTCCCTAGATTATCTTTTTACCGAACTGGGGAGTATCTACGCCGAAGTGAAGATCGGCATGGATAAGATGCGAGCAAATTGTGAATTTATCCGATTGCCATCCCAACAATTTGCAAAATAAAACCTAAAGCAAATAGTAAGAATGCAAAGATTCCCAATCGGCGATCTTTTAGATGTTTTTTCTGCGTATAGTTGCCGTCTACATCCATTTGCGTAATAAAGTCGTCATCGACATTCCTCTTGGTGATTAGGAACGGATATATAGCCACAATTGATGCAACCGTATTAAAGATCAACCCCGAGATAATTACACCGTTACTTAATGTCATATCTGCTAAAATAAACGTTCTAATCTTTCGGGTATCAATACTTCCTCAAGATCCCCACCATCATTCCGTTTGTAGAAAAACAATTTTGCCAAATTCAAATTTTGATCCTGCAATTTTACTGCATCTTCCTGTTCAAGGCGATCTCCAACAACGATCACTACCAATCTCTTTATACCAAATATTGCAAGCTTCTCTTTGAATCTAGCGAGAATAAACCTTAACGCTTCATAATTTTTTGAAGTGAAATATCGAATTTCGATTGCGGTGGGTTTACCAAGTTTCTTAGAATAGAGAAGACCGTCTAGAATAAGATCCTTTTTTCCTTCCATTGTCAGTTTAACTTGGGATTTATATTTTTCACCATATCTCTCAATAAGCCTCGTCTGAAGAATCGTCTCAATTCTCGAAGCTTTTTCATACCGATCAACATTCTTTTGATCTAGAGTGGCAGCGTCTTGTTTGTTGCTTAGTGCATTAGCGGATGTTTTTGAAGAAACCTCAACTTTCTTAGTTTTTGGCTCTGTCTCGATCATTTCCTGAATTGTTTTTTTCTTTGCTTCAGCATCAGTGGCACTTGATTCGACTACGGCGGCATTTATTCCATCTGATCCCACGTGAGTCATTCTATTTTTAATGAAGTGATCTATGGCATCGTGATGTCGCCATAGGATGATGAGAGCAATGAAAAGTATTGAAGCAGACCAAGAGGTTAAAATTATTTTGAGATATTCGTCGATAACAAATAAAATTGTCTCCACACCAAATTGAACTTTGAATAAAGCGACTATTAATGAGATCGTAAACGCCAAAAGCAAACCATAAGGAAGCGCTACCTTACAAAGAAGGTAAAATACCTTCGCAATAATCGTTCCACAGCTTTTTAAAAAGCCGAGGGTGTAATACCAAATCTTTCTAAAAATATTTTTCGTAAAAAGCAAGAGTCGTTTGACCATATCAAACTAAATTAACACTTGCTTCAGTGACGATTTCTTCAGGAGAAGCGAAGTCCTTGGCTATCAAATTTTGATCGATTTGTAATTTGTCTTGGATAAACTGATGTCTGAGTTTTGCGGCGGTCAAAACCTCGCTCCATGTTCGAACGTAAATTTTATAGTTTCCTTTATTGAAAACTAAGCCCTTATTTTTCTCGCCATGATTTTTATTATTTTCAATCTCATCTTCTATATAACTATCCATGCGGTTGCCCACAAGAATAAATTCCCAATGCATATTTGAGGCATTGAAATCAGCAACCGACAAAATTACACTCATGTATTTTTTGACCTGAGATAACTCTTCCTCACCCAAGATTACAGATGGTCTCTTTAATTCAACGACAATATTTTCAATTGTACTTATTGTTTTATTTTGCCTGCACAAGAAAAGATCCATTTCCTTATTTTTGTCCCTATGCTTAATAGAAATCGTTTCTATCTCCCCACCAAGATGCTCATGATAATTAGCGAGTGCTTTTTCAAATTTTTGTTCGGTGGATGCTAATAGATGGTATTGCTCTCCAAAAATCCAATAATTTAGATCAAGAAATTTTTGGAGATGATCACGTTCGTTTGCATTAAAAGAAGTTTTGAAAACTAAATCATTCAACTGATCAAGAGCAATGAAACGCTCTTTGATCAAACGCGTGGCATGAATAATATTTGATAGATGCGTCACCTTAAGTAACTCGCACAATTCATCAATATCTTCTGAATCCAATTCAAGTACAGCCTTGAGAATCTCAAATATCTTTTCTTTCTCTCCCGATTCCAACAATACATTTAATAGTCCAACCAACGTCTTCTTCTCCTCGATGGAAGAAGTGGAGAAAATCTTTGGTTGAACTTGATACAGTCCTTTGATTACTTCTTCAAGCTCATTCTTTTTAACAAGATCCCATTGGTCTGTACCAAATTTCGGAATAATCCCTTTGCTCTCATATTCCTCAATCAACTGTTTCGCGTAGTTAGCCAAAAATGGCTTACGTTTTTTTCTTAAAAACTGAGTTAATTCTTTTTCTAAAAACTTAAATTCTGCGTCAGATTTAGAGTGACCGAAAAGAGTGCGATCTTCTTCCCCAGAACCGCCCTCGGCATTAAACTCATCGAAATAATCGCTCTTAATGTAGACGCTATGATAAAAGCTATCGCCTTTGTTATTTAATTTTGTTGTCTCTTTCCAGATCTCATCATCTTTTGAATTAACAAGGTAATAGCGGGAATACTCGTCGTGAAGTTGCCTACTCCAACGAACAAAATTAATTTCAAACTCTGTATTTGATGCAGGATAAATAAATTTTGTTGAAGCTTGCTCTCCAATTATTGAAGCGTAGTCGAGTGGCTTGCCGTTGATAAGAACGGCGAATCCTCGTTTTTTGTTTAATTCCAAAAACCAGCCGAATTCAGCTTTTAAATATGCTTCTACCTTATCCTGAAACATCGTAAACGTGAGGGAGTTTACAGAGTCGAAGGTAACGGTAGTCCCAGTATTTTTTTCAGCAGACTTCTTAGGGGTCGAAGAGTTGGTCTCGTAGTGGTTTAACTTTTGAGATTCGATGGTGATGTCGTATTCAAATACCTCGTCTTTGTTTTTAAATCTTGTAGTCCATACAGCCCTCTCTGAAAAAGTAAAAAAGGTAAGGCGACCAATCCCGTTTCTTCCGTGCGTTAAGGACTTGTTCCTGGAAGGACTTTTAGCCATTTTTTCGGATTGAAAAAACGGTCTAAATTTTTGATCAAGAAGGCTTTTATCGATACCGCTTCCATTGTCGGAAATACTCAGGCTTCGAATCCCACCAAGACCCTCCACGTCCACATCTATTCTGACATCCGTTGCGCCAGCATCGAAGCCATTCCAAATAAATTCAGCAAAAGCTTCTTCGGCGGTGTATTTACGTAAGATTTGCTTTATCCCTCTTTCGTTCACTTCAATGATTGCCATAAGCTTATACCGATTCTATCAGTTTAAGCAGACTTAGCAACCGACTCTCGTAGTACAAAAACGTATTGAATTTATGGCTTAATTAATGCCTCCATTCCGTCAACAAGTTTCACTTCAAATTTGCTCAATCCAAGGAGCAATGGATCCCGTAGCGTACGCCAGCGAGGTTCAGAGGCTTGAGGGGGAGCTTCAGGAAGTCGAAAAGAATCTCATAGCCACAAAGGAAACAGCCGAAGAAATGCTTAACACCATTTTAGAGTTTTCCGAACTCGTAAAAATGGCTAGCATCACATATAAATACGCGAATCCTCGTGAACGTCACAATCTTCTCACGCAAGCGTTTACCGAACTCAGATTAGCGAACGATGACTTTACATACGATCCAAAAGAGGGCTTTTTAAAGCTTTTTCAGCGACACGATAAAAAGAAAACACACCTTGATGAACAAGATGTGGTTTCTGGCTCGGGGGGTGGGGCTCGAACCCACGACCCAAGGATTAACAGTCCTTTGCTCTGCCACTGAGCTACCCCCGAATATTAGGCTATTTCAACAATAACCCGTCGGTAGTATAAAGAGCGTATGCAAAAAAGGCAAGTAAATGAATTGCGTACTGTTTTTGGAGTTTTGGCCATCATCAGCCTTCTTTTTGGACTTCTCATCTTTTTCTTTGTCCACAGCGGTTTTCTCCGTAACTACGGCGGTGATGTGGTGGCGGTTACTTTCCTGTATTCGCTGCTTAGACTCACCCTTAGCCCAAAACCAAAAACCGCGGCGGGCATGGTGTTTGCCGTGGCGGTGTTCATTGAAGTTCTTCAGGCGCTCGTCAGCCTCCCCCATTCAACCGTAACAACTTTAACGCTCGGGAGTACGTTTGATCCCCTGGACCTGCTCGCCTATTTCCTGACCGTACTTGCGCTCTACTTGCTCGACAACGGTTTGCGCGCTTCTCTTGCAAAGTGAACCAGAGGCGCTCGAATGGTCTGATGTTTTGTTATACTCCGTTGGAACGTATGAACAAAAAAATACTGCTTGCGATTATCAACATCGTCGGGCTATGCATTGTCATCGCCGCAGTCACCATTGGGCTTGTCAATCACAACCAATGGATGGGACCCGTACTCATTGGTCTTGGCATCCTTTGCCTGCTAAGCCTCGTGCCATTTAAAGTAAAGGTCACATCCGCAGGCCCGGATATTCTTTTTGGAATCATCGATAACGGTATATTGGCCATCATGGCGATTTTTGGTGGTCATTTTGGTGGAATTGCGGGCGCGGTCCTAGGTGGAGTTGTGGGAAACGCCATTACTGACGGCATCGCGGGTATTTTTGAAGGATACATCGCGGAAAAGTTCGACTCTCAGGACCTTTCAAGTCATCGAACGCTGCTCAAATCAGCTGTAGGAAAAATGGCGGGATGCCTTCTGAGCGCCGGAGCCGTGCTGGTTGTTGCAGAAGTATTCGGCTGGTAATTCGTCAAAAACACAACCAAGAAACCTATGCGCCCTCCTTTTCTCGGGCTTATGAATAATCAGCGCCATAAACACGCCATTGACTACGTAGCCGATGTGAATAGCGGTGTTTCCGCCGTAGCCCTTTTACCGCAACTCATTACGGTCTTGGGACACAAAAGTACTGTAGGACTCTCGCCGCTAACATTTTTCTTGATTGCGCTCAATAGTTCCGTATGGTTTGCGTATGGAATCCATCGTCATGCACCCCCGCTCATTATTTCATCCTCGCTAAACGCGCTTGTGTCGATCGTAATTTTAGGCGCCATGTACATCTGGGCATAATGCGAAAGCCGATGACGCACTATTCACTCTTACGTGGCTTGCGCTTTTCTTCCTCGGCCGCGGAGTTATGAGTGTCCTTCGGCATGCGCTCCTGGTTAGCAATAGCGTCCTTCATTAAGCTCTTTTTATCTGCCTCAGTCATCGGTCTCAAGGGTTCGACGTACCTGGGAATAGGTTTAGGGGTAACAATTTTTGCCGGCGAAGGTTTCGATTCCTTGATTGTCGTTTGCTTCATCGCTTCTTTCACTTTCTCGAGTAGCACCGCCCCATCATGCTTTCTGTAGGCCGGGAAGGAATTAATGGCCAGATAAATACGACGGTTCAAATCAGCCCACGGTTTTTGTTTTGGGTCTTTAGGAAACTTTTCCGCCTCCTTGGCAATGTTTTCAAGCTCTGTCTTTGAATACGTCGGCCCGCTTCGGCCGTGCTCTGGGGTAGACATAAAAATATTAGTTTACGGATTTGATTTCAATTTTCGCCAGCCCGTTTCCAATATGTTTATCATACACGTCTCCCGCGCTATGGCCCAAGAGCGCCGCCCCAAGCGGACTGGAACGAGAAATCTTGCCTAATCCGGGAGCTGTTTCTAAGGAGCCAAGAATGGTGACGGTGAGGGGCGAGCCATTCAACAGCAATGAGATGGTTGAACCCACGTGCACTTTGCCGTCAGCTGTCCCTTGTTCGATCACCCGCGCATTGGTGATACGGTCTTTCAAATTTTCTATTCTGCCGTCCATTGACCGGAGCGTAGATTTAGCCACGTGATACCCAAAATTTTCCGAGCGGTCCCCCATCTCAGCGAGTCTCTGAACTTCGAGCAGCTGTTTCGGACGCTCGGTTTTAACCAGACGATCGAGAGTTCGTTTCATGCTGTCGAGCGCAGTCTGCGTCACGAACCGATCCGGTTCCTCAACCTTCTTCAATGTTTCCGAACGCCGAGTAGGGACTCTCATACTAAAAAGTAACGCGAATACCAGACAGCGTGACGCCGGACTTCACCACGGTAAATGGAGTTTTCAAGCCGTGCTGCGGGGCGTGTTCGATGACGGATGATTCAAGAAACAGAGCATTCCGTTCATCTGTATCCTCGGCGAGCTTCGACGCAATGTTCACGGGCGAGCCGGCGATTTGTTCTTTGCCCTGTCCCATGTCGAACAGCAAGACCTCGCCCGACACAACCGCAATATTACAGGTCAGTTCGGCCTCCTGTGCAGTGGCGTGAAGCGCGATTGATAAATCGACAGCTTCACTAGAGCTCTCGAGCGTAATAATCATGAGCGAGCCGTTCGCGCTGACCAAGTTTGCGCTGTATTTACGCAGTACCTCATTCATGAGCGAATTCGTAGCTACGCCTTGGGCTAGCTGGTCCAAGAGTAAAGGTTCGTGTCCGTGGAACACCCGAACAAGCACCACGGTTCGAGCAATCAATCGTTCTTTCTCAAGAGCAGCGATCGCCTCTGGATTAGTTGCATCGAGTTTACGGAGGGCGTCGGCGAATCCTGAATCAAATGGGGCCGGGAACACCACATCGTCGCCCTTGGCTACCGGCGAAATATCCGCCACGTTTTCTAATACAAAAAATTCCGCGCGCTCTTTGTCAACCTTAAATGTATCGCCAATTGCTTTCTTTACTTCGGCCGATATCATGACCTCCCCCGCCTTGGATTCTTCTTCTGTTACCTGCTCGACGGCATCGGCGTCTGCTCCGTATAATCCACCGCCAATCTCGTAAGAAAGTCCGACGTGAATACCGAGTCCGACTTTGACGGTGCAGCGTGCCGCTTCTTTCTGGAGGGCGAGCATCTGGCCCACCACCGTGGCCGCTGGAATACTTTCTGGATAGAACATCTGCGTGTTGTCCGCAATCCAAATACCAATCGGCTTCCCGCCAATGGCCTTGCCGTAAGCATGAATCAGTTCTTTCGGCTCGCTCACTAGCTTCATCACTTCGATCAGCGATTTATTCATCGAAAGTTTTGAAAGACCGGCTGAATCTGAAGAAACAATTATCCCTTCTCTTTTGTATGGAGCGAGCAACTTCTCGTGGGTTTCTGGAGTGCCGTCACTTTTGACCCACTCCTCAATTAAATCAACGGGAATCTCGCCTGCAATGTCTTGCGACAGATCAGCGAAAACTGACTGAAAATGCTTATTTTGCATACGGCCATCAGATTAGCATAAAAAAAGAGCGGGCGCCCATGGACCGTGAAGTCCAAGGGCACCCGCGTGAGAGAGCTGACTGCCTACTTGACGCTGCCGCCGTAGCGCTTGCCGGTACCGTCCGCGACATAGGTGATGTCACCCGTGTTCTGGCTGACGGTGTACCCGCCGGTCGGACCGGTGGCGCTCAGGATGTGGCCGCCGTGCACGTTGCTGGCACACCAGTCGGCGTCGTTGTTCAGCCAGCACTGGATGGACAACGTGTCGTTGCGCATGGTGGTCAGCTGCACGGTCACCACGGACCCGCTGCGGATGGCCGTGGAAACCACCGCGCCCGTATTGACGTTCTTCACCTCGAAGTTGTTGAGGGTCATGCCCGTCGCCGCGGCGTCGAGCGTGAACGTCCAGGTGTTCGTGGTCCGGCCAGTCGAGCTCGTACCGTCCTGCCCGTTGCAGTCCTGATCGTGGCCGTCGACCGAGAGGTCGAGGGCGCCAGGGTACGTGTCGCTCCGGGTGTCATCGCAGTCACCCGAGGCCGCCACGTAGCCGGCCGGCTGGGAAGCCTGCGCGACCGAGACGAGCGGGTTGCCGAACTTGTCGCTGTCACCGTCCTTGTACCAGGTGTTCGTGGACGGCAGCGAACAGACCAAGTCCCCGCCCGAGCAATCGTCGTCCACGGCATTGCCGCAGACCTCCACCGCTCCCGGCTTCACGGCGGCATTGCCGTCGTTGCAGTCGGTCTTGTCCGTCACGTAGCCCACGGGCTGGGAAGCCTGCAGGAGGGTGACGAGCGGGTTGCCGAACTTGTCAGCGTCCTTGTCTTCATACCAGGAGACCGCGCAGACCGCGTCACCGCCCGAGCAGTCCTCATCCAGGTTGTTGCCACAGGTGTCCGTGGCCCCGGGGAACTGGAGCGGGTTGCTGTCGTTGCAGTCATCCACGAGCACGGTGCTCGCCGCCTCGTTGGCGTCCAGACAGTCCAGATCCGTACTGATGATCGCGGTGGACTGGTTGGCCACGGACCGGTGCTTGTCGTTGTCGCCGTCCAGGTAGCACGACTCGAGCGAGTCGCAGTTCTGGTCCACGCCGTCACCGGCCTGTTCGATCGCACCGGGGTGGATCATGGCCCTGATGTCGTCGCAGTCGGTGGCGGGGTCCGTGGCCTTCGCCTCGAACGGATCCGCGCAGCTGACGTTGGCGCTGCCGATCGGCAGGTTCAGGCTCGTGCGGAACGTGTCGTCATCGAGGTCAATGTAGCAGACCTCCGTCCCCGTGCAGTCCTCGTCGATCTCGTTGCCGATGATCTCAGACGCCAGCGGATGGACCGTGGCCTTCGTGTCGTCGCAGTCGGTCGAGAGCGCCACGTAGCCCGCGGGGGCCACATTGACGTTCACGGTGGTCGGCTGCGACAGGTTTCCGTACCCATCCACGTCCGCGTCCTTGTAGAACGTGAACGTGCTGGTCGAGCACACGTTGCCTTCGTCGATTCCGCTGACGCAGTTGTTGTCCTGCGCGTCGCAGATCTCCACCGCCCCAGGCTTCACGGCGGAATTGCCGTCGTTGCAGTCCGTGGCACTGGCCACGTACCCAGCCGGCTGGCCAACCTGCACGGTGAACACGAGCGCGTTCCCGAACAGATCGCCGTCCTTGTCCTGGTACCAGGTGGTGCCATTCACGCACACGTTCCCTTCGTCGATTCCGCTCACGCAGTTGTTGTCCTGCGCGTCGCACACCTCGGTCGCGCCGGGCTTCACGGCGGAATTGCCGTCGTTGCAGTCCGTCGAGTTGTTCACGTAGCCCGCGGGGGCAACGTTCACATTGACCGTGGTCGGCGACGAGAGGTTCCCGAAGCCGTCCGTGTCCACGTCCTTCCAGAACGTGTAGGTGTTGCTCGAGGGGCCGTCCTTGCCGTCGCAGTTCTGGTCCACGCCATCGACCGTGGGGTCGGGGGCGTTCGGATTCACCGCCGCATTCGCGTCGTTGCAATCCGTGTTGTTGGCCACGAACCCGACAGCCGGAACGGCGCTCGTACCGCCGGCGGAATTGCCGAAGGTGTCGCCGTCCCCGTCCTTGGAGTACACCACGCTGCCCTTGTCGGAGGTCAGCGTGTTGCAGTCATCGTCGAGGCCGTTGTTCAGCACCTCCGCGCGGTCCACGTTGATGGCCGCGTTCGCGTCATCACACTCGCCGGCGGGCTCGGAGAAGTAGGCTTCCCCGCTGCTCTCGCAGTCACCGTCGGGCGAGGTGAAGAACGTCTCCAGCCGGTGACCGTCGTTGTCACCGTCCGTCCAGCACTTGACGGAGTTCGCGTTCGGCTCGTCCACCTGCAAGTTGCAGTTGTCGTCGTAGCCGTTCTGCTGCTCCTGCGCGCTCGGGAAGATGGCGCTATCCGCGTCATCGCAGTCGCCGATCCGCTTGGACTTGCCAGCGGGCACGACCGTGACGCACGTCGGAGTCTCCATGGCCCCCCAGCCGTCACCGTCTTCATCGTCCGTCACCGGCGATTCCGTAAGGGTACAGTACGCGTGGCGGGCGGCGTCGTTCGGATCCGCCTCGTGCACCGTGGCCCCGCTGTCAAGAGCGGTGTCCTCGGTCAGGTCCTGGTTGTCACACGCGCCGATGGAAAGGAAGCCCATGAGCACGAACAGTCGATTCTTCATCTCTACCTCCTGGCTGGTTAGCCGTTACACTGTCTTCTCGAACTCACACACTAATGAAAGAAGTCCCCAAATGCGTTCGATGGAACATTTGAGGAACGGGTGACCTTATAGAATTTACTGACTATTGTCAAAAGATTCGGCTTCGATCAGCGAAAAATGCACACAAGGCGTTGATTAGTGGCTATTATTAGCAAAAAAAAGACGGCCCATACCCTAAGGCTGGTGCCGTTTTGTTCGATGAGAAGCTGATATCAACGATTCGCGTCCTGACCGTCGCAATCCTGATCGTGGCCGTCGACCGAGAGGTCAGGGGCTCCAGGATACGTATCGCTTCGAGCGTCATCGCAATCACCGGAGACCACGACGAAACCCGGAGGGGCCACGTTCGTCTTCGTCATCCGCCACCGCGCTGCACTCCCGTACCTATCGCTGTCACCGTCGCGGTACCAGGTAAACGTACCCGGGCCGCACATGTCATCCTCGTCTACGAGTCCGTCGCAGTCGTTGTCGATCCCATCACATGACTCGACGATAGTCTTGCAAACAACCGGCTGATCACGCGTGGTGACGGACTGCTTGAATTGCCCAATTCGGATCCCGATCGCGGTAAGGAGGAGGCACAGCGAGAGCACAAGGACGATTGCCCCACACCGACCACGCGATTCGAACATATTCATGAAACCCCCAAAATGGTCGTCTTCTGCCCGGAATGGGTGGATGACGAACGGGAAAGGTTAGCAAAATTATGTGAAATTGTCAACCAAAATGGTGCTAAAGCTGGCTAAAACTTTGACAATTTACGGTTTGCCCTATATACTTCCGCCCACTTATGGAATTCCGAAATATTGCAATTATTGCTCACGTTGACCACGGTAAGACCACGCTTGTGGACGCCATGCTCAAGCAATCCGGTACGTTCAATGAACGTGACGTGATTGAGAATTGTGTCATGGATAGTAACGAGCTTGAACGCGAGCGCGGCATTACCATTTATGCCAAGAACACCGCCATTGTGGTGGATGGCATTAAGATCAACATTGTTGATACCCCAGGCCACGCTGACTTCGGCTCTGAAGTAGAACGCGTGCTCCGTATGGTGGACTCGGTGCTGTTGCTGGTGGACGCCTACGAAGGCCCGATGCCGCAGACAAAGTTTGTGCTCCGCAAGTCGCTCGCCCTCGGTCTTAAGCCGATTGTGGTGATTAACAAGATCGACAAGCCAACGGCTCGCCCAGACTGGGTGCTGAACCAGATTTTCGATTTGTTCGTCGAGCTCGGCGCCACGGATGCCCAGCTTGATTTCAAGCACATCTACTCTATTGGACGCGATGGCATAGCTAAGATGGAGCTGACGGACGAGAGCAAGGATCTTCGCCCGCTGTTCGATTTGATTTTGAAGACTGTTCCCCCAGCTAAGAGTGAAACTGAAAAGCCGATGCTCATGCAGGTAGCGAACCTTAAATACGATAACTACGTTGGTCGTATTGCGGTTGGTCGAATTGTTGAGGGTATTGTAAAGATGAACTCGACCGTTACCGTTATTAAACAGGACGGCACGCGCTACACCGGCAAGATCACGAAGCTTTACACCCACCAGGGTTTGACGAAGGTAGAAGTGAACGAAGCTGTGGCTGGCGACATTGTGCAGGTGGCCGGTTTCCCGGACATTTACGTAGGCGAAACGATCGCCGAGTCTCCTGATGCTGAAGCTTTGCCGACTCTCGCTATCGACGGCCCGACCTTGACCATGAACTTCATGCCGAACTCTTCCCCGTTTGCGGGACGAGAAGGCTCGCTTGTTACTTCTCGCCAGATTCGCGAGCGTTTGGAACGCGAGCTTGAAATCAACGTTGGACTCCAGGTTGCTTTCCCGGAAAGCGATGGTGAGTTCCGTGTTTCTGGCCGCGGTGAAATGCACCTGGCAATTTTGATCGAACAGATGCGCCGCGAAGGCTTTGAGCTCCAGGTGTCCCAGCCGCAAGTAATCATGAAGACGGAAAATGGCGTGAAGATGGAACCCATGGAATCGGTAGTGATTGACGTACCGGATGAGTACGCCGGCTCAGTGATTGAAAAGCTCGGCAAGCGTAAGGGTGACATGACGAACATGATGAGCGAAAACGGTTCAACCCGTTTGGAGTACACCATGCCAACCCGCGGTATTCTTGGCTTCCGCACGGAGTTCATGACGATTACCAAGGGCCAAGGTACGTTCTCCCACATTTTCTCCGGCTATGCTCCGCATAAGGGCGAAATCACCCGCCGCACTTCCGGCTCCATCATCTCCGGTGAAACCGGTAAGACCACACCGTACGCTCTCGCTATGGTCCAGGAACGCGGTGCCATGTTCGTGGCTCCTGGTACGGAAATTTACGAGGGCATGGTGATTGGCGAAAGCGCCAAGGAAACCATGACCGTGAACGCGGTCAAGGAAAAGCAGCTGACCAACATGCGTGCCTCTTCCGCTGACCATATCGTCGTGATTACTCCAGCGATCGACATGAACTTGGAACGTGCTCTCGAATACATCGACTCCGATGAATACGTGGAAGTCACGCCACAGAACGTCCGCATGCGCAAGAAGTACCTGACCGAAACAGAACGCAAGCGCTCGGGTAGATCCAACGCGAATGATGTTTAAATAAAAAGACCCTCCGCACATTGACGGAGGGCTCTTTTTTTGCTAGCCTTACATGTCTCCTTATGGAGATTCCTTCACAATCACCCAGGAGTTTTCATGGAAAAGTCAGCTAGGAATATCATAACCTTTAGAGGTGAATTCCCTGATTCTCTGCTCGTTCCCGCCAAGATGATCGCCGACGCGTTAGCTCCGTACGACGCCCTCACTGATGCGTTTGAACAGCCGGGTGACACAATCGCCCTGTTCGAACTACTTGATCTAGAAGGTTGTTTCACCGAAGAGCTCATCCGCCACATCCCCGCTGGCGCCAGTCTGCTCAACGAATACTCCGTCAGCCAAATCAAGGTCTGTAGGTCGCTGCGCGAACACCGCCGGTATCTCCAGCGACTCAACAACTCGCTGAAACGCATCATGCGCGAGCTTAAGGCAAACGGCTTTCCGATCACGTGCATACTGCTGAACGAGATGATCGCGACCATGGATCATCAGGATCTCGGGACACAAATTCAGTCCATGGGACTAATGGCCACCAAAACAGCTCGGCATGAGAGCAGCGTGGCTTACAAGATCCCACCCGGCGACGTTATTCGGTCAAACCGCGACTTCGCCTGGTACGAAATCGCCGAGGCAGCCAGCCGAACGCCTCAAAACAAGTTCAAGACCATCATCGGAATGAAAACCGTACGGGACATGATGAAAACGGTCGACCTCCTGTTTCTGAAACGCAAGGCCGTCTCTATGAAGTATCGGTTCGCTGTTGGACTCAACGTTCCACATCTCACTTTCTGCTTCATGGCGAGCAATCACTTGCTCAGCGTCTGCAAGCTCGCAGCCATAGACATCAAGACCAAAACAATCGTGGCCGACGCGGAAGTTGCCAGGGACAACGGCGAAATCACCTTCGCCGGATGCAATTTTCTGTCTGTCGCCACAGCCTTTCAAGTGTTCAACGCCAAGCGCGGGTATATGTTTTTGCGCGACATCGTGTCAGCGAACCTATACGCGTTACTCACTGAGGGCCAGATCCAGGAACGCGAATACATTACAGAGACCGAAACGGGACCAAACGTGCCTGCAGATGTGCCTATCGCCGTAACCGGCGTCCTCGAAAACGCACAGCAGGCAGAACAGACGGTCGGAACCTCAACCGCGGATGTGACTGAGCGGTTGTCCGAGGAAACACCACCAGAGGTCTGTGTTCCCTCGCCCACGGTGGTGGGCAAAGGACGGTTCGGCTACCGCAACATCCTCGCCACGCTGTTCCGGTTCGGAGTGACTATAGAAAAAGGGGGCCGACACGTGAAACTAAGGTTCGGGGATAAAACCACCCCATTCCTGAACCGGCATCAGAAAGAAGATCCAGTTCACAACAGACTAAACCTGTTCCGTGCTCTGGAGGCTCTCGGCATTCCGAAAGACCAGTTCGTCAGCTCACTGTAACAACGTAAAAGGCCGTCCGGACGCAAGTCTGGACGGCCTCATTCTTTTTAATAATCCCTCAGCTTCTGAATAATTTCCTTCTGCTGAATCTTCTCAAGGGCCTTCGCCTCAATCTGACGAATGCGTTCGCGGGTGACGTCGAATTCGCGACCCACTTCTTCGAGCGTATGGGACACGCCGTCTTCCAGGCCGAAACGCATTTCAAGGATCTTCTGTTCGCGGGGCGTGAGGTCACGCATGGCCTCGAGCACGTAGTCCTTAAGGAGCTGGCGGGCAGCGGCTTTGTCTGGGGACAGATTCTTCACGTCAACCACGAAGTCGCCGAGCGTAGAATCATCGTCATCATCACCTACCGAAGTATCAAGCGAAACAGTTTCCTGGGAGATTTTTTGGATGTGCTGAACCTTCTCAAGCGCGAGCCCCATTTCTGCGGCCAGTTCTTCGAGCAATGGTTCACGGCCAAGATCCTGAATGAGGCGGCGCTCAACCTGTTTGTAGCGGTTGATCGTCTCCACCATGTGAACCGGAATACGAATGGTCCTAGATTGGTCGGCCAGCGCGCGGGTAATGGCCTGGCGAATCCACCACGTGGCGTACGTAGAGAACTTGTAGCCTTTGCGGTACTCGAACTTTTTAACAGCTCGAAACAAGCCGACGTTACCTTCCTGAATCAAATCGAGAAGTGACAATTGCTTGCCGACGAACTTCTTGGCAATAGAAACCACAAGACGCAGGTTCGCCTCAATCAAACGACGCTCTGCTTCTTTCTCGTTGCGTTCTTTGCGCTTGGCGAGGGCGACTTCTTCTTCGGCGTTCAAGAGTGGAATCTTGCCGATCTCGCGCAAGTACATCTGAATAGAATCCTGCGTCAGCTCGGACGAGAGGACGCTGTCAGACTTCTTATCTACCGTCATGCGCAGCTTCTCGTACACGTCGTCACGGCTCTTGCCGCCGCCGAGCAATCCGCCCTGCATTTCTACGAAGTGCAAACCTTTCTTTTCGAGACGATCAAGAAACTCGTCGAACAATTCGAGATGATCCTCAATGTAATTAAAAGCAAACATCACTTCACTTTCCGTCACGAAGCCGCGGGTCATGCCACGCTCTACCAGACGAGCCATAGCCTCTTCTGTAGGCGGCGGGCTCTTTTTGTCAACAATGAGCTTCACTGGCGGCTGTTTAGCGCCGTCCTTAAAAACCTTAGAAGATTTCTGAACTTTCTTAAGGCTTGCTACCGGCTTTCTAGCTGGCGAGCTCTTGCCCTTCACTGCCGGCTTCTTAACCACTGGCTTTTTAAAAACAACTGACTGTTTCTTCGCCATAAAAAAAGACCGCGAGCCCGTGAAGTTATTCGCGGGGGTGCAGTAGAAGAGCAAAATCATCCATGAGCGCGGTCAAGCGGGCGTGATCTCCGGAAATTTCAGCTTCCCGAATTTCTGCCTCAAGTGCCTTCCGGCGGGACTTTTCTCGCTCGTCCTTAAAGAGAATAAGATGGCGGTCTACCTCGGCACGCACGTCTTTTGGCGGCAGACGGGCAAGCATCTCGTCAATCTTGAGTGCGAGGGCATCGAGCAGTTTGAGCAGCTCAGGTGCGTTCACACTCTCGAGATGTGCGCGTAGTCGTGTAAAAAGCGATTGCTTTTGGGGTGCGGCACTCAGTTCCGTTTGCGCGGA
This sequence comes from Patescibacteria group bacterium, assembly GCA_041659765.1. Classification (NCBI taxonomy): domain Bacteria; species Patescibacteria group bacterium. Next base: position 449,687 of record JBAZXR010000001.1, read on the forward strand.
ATTATATACCAGGTCCATATGAGTGTAAAGCGACTTCCACGGATCCCGCAAAACCTCTGTGGGAACACGAGAAAGAATCTCCCCCGCCGCTTTCTCGTACTTGAAGCAAACGCCGAGGAGAAAGACGGCGGCTTGAGTAGGTTTGTCGAGATCTGGAGAGAAAGAAGGTTGCGGAGGTTGTGCAGGTTGAGCAGGTTTTGGAGTCTGACTTGCCTGAGCTTTGTCGGGGAACGTCTTCACAACTTTATACCCCTGAGCCATGGTTCGTAAAACGTCGACGCTCACGTGCGTGGCGTCTGACAGGCGCATCAAATACAAGTGTCGTTCATCTTCTCGAGTAAGCCCCGCCACTTGTGGCAGAAGTTCGTCAACCAATCGACGGCGAGCCTCCACGCTTACGTCCTGCTTTTCATTGAATACTCGAAGGGTCTTTTCGAAATAATACTCAACAATCTCAATAGAGTGCGCCGCAATCTTTTGCCAGAGCTCGGGGTCTTTTCGGACAACATCATCTGGGTCCTTCCCGGCTCCTTCAGGAATCACGAGACAACGAATTGATACGTCGAGCGTCGGTTCTTTCTTCTGCAGTTCAAGCGCGAGGGCGAACACACGCTTGGCAGCGGCGAATCCGGCGGCGTCGTCATCAAGACAAAAAACCAAACGCTTTGTGTAACGGAAAAGCGTCCGGAGCTGCGTCTCGGTGAGGGCCGTGCCCGAACTCGCCACAACGTTTTCGACTCCCGCCATGTGGGACGCGATCACGTCCAGGTTTCCTTCAACAATAATTACTTCGCCCGCTTTTCGAATCCCCGACTTCGCCAAATGCAAACCATAAAGGACAGCTCCCTTGTGATAAATGGGCGTTTCTGGAGAGTTGATGTATTTCGCTTCGTCCGGCAATCCTCCAGGCAATATGCGCGCTGTGAAGCCGACCACGCGACCATTCGCGTCGGACAATGGAACCATCAAACGACTACGGAATCTGTCGATGAGTCCGGAACCGTTCTTACGACGATGACAAAGTCCACTTTCAACAAGCGCTCCCTCGGCAAATCCTTTCTTCTGCAAATGAAGCGCGAGGGCGTCCCAATCGTTCGTAGACGTGCCGAGACGAAATTTGATTTGCAGTGCTGGCGGAAATTTTCGCGTCAACAAATAATTGCGGGCAATTCCCGTGAGCGATGACGCGGCGAGGACGCCTTCGTAAAACTTCGTCGCCTCCTCATGAATTTTATAGATGACGTCTGCTCGATTGGCCTCGGCGGTCGGCTTGTACTCGGGAAGTTCTATGCCCGCGCGCTTGGCGAGCATTTTTAAGGCTTCGATAAAATTGAGTCCTTCCATCTCCATGACAAAAGAAAATACGTCTCCGCCTTTGTCACAGCCGAAGCATTTGAAAATCTGTCGCTCCCGAGAAACGTGAAAACTCGGCGAGCGCTCAGCATGAAACGGACACAGGCCCTTAAAAGCGCCCGAGCCCGCAGGCTTGAGCGTCACATACTCGGCAATCACTTCCGCAATATCGAGCTTTTGCTTGATCTCCTCTTTGGCGTCCATGGCGTCATCCTAGTCTATCGCACCTTCCTCCCGCAACCGCTCCTGTTTACGCTTTTCCCCGCCATTGTATGCTACCTCTTTATAGGTCAAAACAGACCCTCGTGGGATCTGTTTGACGACTGCGTGGACTTTTTCAGAAAAGGTCATGAACTTATTTGCGGCCGAAAAATTTGGCGATGCGACCAAAGACAGATTGCTTTGGTTTAAGGTGTGCGGGAAAACCCTTACCGATCAGCTCATCCTGACCAGCGTTTTGTGTGTAGGTTCGTCCTGTTAATCGTCCGATCTCTGGTTTTTTTAAATACGGAATACTGGTGGGGTTCGGGACGATTGTTACTCCTGCCGAAACCGCCTTCGCTCGTTCCTTCTCTAAGCTCGCTTTGTTATTTTTTATACGCTGTTCTATTGCTTCGGGCGTAAGGTGAGGGACTTCGGGCGGTTCCTCGTTATTCAACGCATGTATAACGGCTCGTTCTGTGTGAACAGGTTCTATCTCCGCAGGCTCGCTCTGCAAATAAAAATTCTCGCGCTTGGGACCACTGCCCATATCATATGGGTCTACCTCGCTCACGATCTCGGGGTTCTTTCTCTTCATACTTTAACCGTTGCTTTCGAGGCTTTGCTTATCCGCGCTTCCTTTTTCACCCGCTGATAACGGCCGGTTAAAAATGCCGAGCTCAAAATGTGCCCTTCCAAGGCTTTCTCAAGCACCGGACGAGATGACTCATGCGGAACTTCAAGCTCCTTATCTAAGGCGTAAATGGCAAAACGATACACATGTTCGCCGTAACTTGGGCACGGGCCGCCGTAACCGACTTCTGAGAAGTCAGTCTCCCCCTCACGCGCGCCCGCGGGCACAGAGTCTTCCTTGATCACCCGCGTATCAGGAGAAATATTCCACACTGACCAATGCAACCAATTTCCACTAGGCGAGTCCGGGTCATCAACCATGAGTACTAAACTCTTTGCAGCGGCTGGTACTGCATCAATCCGTAATTCTGGATTTACGTCGTCACCGTCACAAGTAAATTGAGGAGGAATCCGATCACCGTTTTTAAATTCGGGAGATGAGATGCGCATATCTCCTCGCATGATAGTGTTGTGCAGAAAGAGCGACAAGATGATTCATACACATGTGCACACTCATCTTGACGTTACGGATTTCCGTTACATGTGTCCGGAGACCACAGTCCAATTTTTTTCGTCTTAGCCTCCGCTTCTGCGGCTCGATAGACTTTTTGATTAACGTACGGCGTGTTGTACGTGTACTCATGAGCGTATCCGTCTTTGATCATTTGCAAATTAATATCCGTACCGTCAGCGGTGTACACGTAACGCAACCAACGATCATACTTATCCTCACTGGCCTGCGAAGGATCAGTCGATAAACGAACCGACGATACATTTAAAAGGGCCTTCAGATGCTCAGTAGCCTCATGGCCAAAACACTCCACCGGCTTGCGCGGATCCACACTTTCCGGTGTATTGATACCAATCAACCGCACCTTATACTTGTCGGTGTCGCTAAAGGCCACCTCAATCGTGTCGCCGTCAACCACTCGCGATAATACCGTGTAGCCCTCGGGGACATTTCTGTAGTCTGCTTTACTGACTTCTTCGTCGAGCGTCGAAAACTGGGGAGGCGTGGTCGAAGCCTGCCAAACACCAAGCGCGATTACGACGATCGAGAAAATTGCCCCAAGCAATTTCTGCTGTTGCGATTTGCTCATACTTAATTTCCTGAAGTCCAGCCATGTCTCTTGAGATCAAACCAGGAAATAGCGAGCACAAATAGCAATCCAAAAATCGCGGGCATGATTAATCCGTGACGAATTGATTGCAAAGTAGCGAGCGCAACAAAGATCAAGAGGAGTGCGACAGCTTTCTCGCTTCTCAAATTATTCGGTAAAACAAACGCGGCCAGCGAACCAGTAAACAGTATGCCCACAAAATTTGCTACTGGAACGTTTAGGTACTCTCCCCCATTTCTAAACGCCCATAAGCCTTCTGCGACCGCGCCCGGCTCGACTATTAAATCAACCGCCAACAACACCAAAGCTACGGTTAGCATAAAAGGCAGGCCTCTAGGCACGCCCGCGCGGTTGGCTAGGGCGGTCGCACCCGCAAACACTAAAGGGAAACCAAGAACAAACAACAGCGGGACCTGCAGAATAGCCAATCCCCAACCGCTCCCGTACCAAAAATAGCCGTAAGGAAAGCCAGTTTTCAAAGCGATAACGTTCATGACCAGACTAAAGGCCAATAAACCCATGAACCACAGGACATTCTTTTGCGTAGGCAGCATATGCCCCAATAATACCAGAACACTTTACAAAAAACTCTCCCGAGCGCTATGCTGATCAGCCACTTTCAAGGAGTTCCCATGTCTCACGTTCCTCCGCCCGCCGGAGCGATGTCCGGCATGTACTCGCGTCTTCGTACGTCTCTTTCAAGTATCGAGCCAGGACAGTGGGCCTGGATGTCCCTCTTCTTGACCATCGGCGTCGTCTTCTTCCTCTGGAAGAATGTGTACGTGGCCGGAATGAGCCTCGAGAAGTCCGTTCTGTTCCTGATACCGCTCGTACCCATAAAGGCCGTCAGTGGGTACATCTTCGCGCCCGTGCGCGACAAGCTCTTGACCTACGTGAAGAACAAATACCCGCGTTGGGTAGTAAAGTGCTTCGTCTACGCCGTGGACATGACTGTCGGCTGGACGATCATCGCAGTCTTCTGCGTAGACCCAGAGCTGTTCCCGCGAGCGATGACCTTCACCTTTGGATCATCGTTCGTCATCTACACGCCGGTCGAGTACGCGCAGAAATGGCTCCAAGAAAAGTTCGAAGGCGCCGGTGCGTTCTTCCCGTTTTTCAGGAAACCGTAAGTTCCCCGTCAGCCGGCATCCCTCATATGGGGTGCCGGTATTCTTTTTACCATACAAAAAACCAACTCATGGCTGAGCTGGTTTTTTGGTGACCTCACCGGGAATCGAACCCGGATCTGCACCGTGAGAGGGTGCCGTCCTAACCGTTAGACGATGAGGCCAAAATTGTAGGCGAACAGTAACAAAAAGATCACTATCCGTCAAAAAAGGAAACGCCGTCGAGCTGGGCTCGACGGCGGAAGAACCTACACCTTTTCCTGTTCCGGAGCCCAGTGAACGCTGAGGTACTGCGGATCCGGGTCATCGTGCTGCGTGGCAATGGTGCAGCTTGCGTCGCGAGAGCCGTCCTCGTTGAAGCGGACGATGATCTCCCCTGGAATGTCGAACTGCAGGCCATGAGAGGCCGGCGCTCCTTCAGGCAGTTGACCGAGCGGTGGTCCAGACAGTGCCCGGATCCAACGTTTGGCGGTATTGATGTCAGGAGCCTCTTTCAGGATTCCCCGAATGGCGATCCTGAGTTGATCAGGATTCTCAAATGTTGACATGGAACCCTCGGGTTGTAATTGGTGCAAACAGATTCTACGGAACATTACCGAAGAAACGTAACAATAAACCTTCGTTCCGTCTATACGGAAACGCCAGCGAGCGGACGTGCCCTACAACGCAGCGACTGGGAGAGCCATCCGATGAGGTCGTCGAAAAACCACCTCTGTCGTGGATTGGTTTTTTGTAGCCTTGCATTATTTGACTGGATATTTTCTATAGCGTAATAATGTGTCGTTCGATCCAAAATACTAGCTTTCGAGCACAGGAGAATGAATCATGGAAGTCAGACCGATCGCCGGAGCAGTTATCGTTGTCGCTATATGCGCACTCGGCTCTTTCACCGTCTGGGTGACCCAAGACATGACCCCGCTCCCCTGGACCGTGGCGGGAATCGCGATATGCGTCGTGATGTTCCCGTGGATCGAGAAGAAGTAGTGTACACGCTCATTTGAGCGGCTGGAATGCTCGACGTTGCCCGATCCTAACGGATCGGGTGTTTTTTATTCGAATTATTTCAATCAAAAAGAAAACCGTCCGGAGCTGAGGCTCGACGGACGGCGGTGAGGGATGCTCCAGCGAGAAGGGCGTGAAACGCCAGGGGGGACGGACGCGCCAGACAATGCAGCAACTAGGGGAAGGACGTCCGCTGAACGACGTTACGTCTTCTCGCCAGAGCAAGTGAAAAGTGAGGAATGTTCCGGGCTCAACCCCTGCAGGAGGTTGCTGTCGGCCACGACACCGACGATTGGAGGAGACACAATTGCCTAGAGGCGAGCCCGGAACACGTTTTCTATAACGGACAAGATATTAACATGCTTTCCTTGCCCGGTCTAGAGCAAGCGTGACAATATAAGTCCTGTCAGTTTTAAGATAAACGCCTATGTGTGGCATAATCGGCTTTGTTGGTAACGAAGATAGTGTCAATTATTTAATTGACGGTCTGTGCATCCTGGAAAACCGCGGATATGACTCGGCGGGAATCGCCACGATTGGCAAGGACAAAGTCCTGACCGCTACAAAGTTTGCGAGCCGAGGAACTTCAGACGCTATCGCGACACTCAAAGAGCACGGCGCTGCGCACGTGGGCCATCAGGTTGGAATCGGCCACACGCGCTGGGCCACACACGGGGGCAAGACGGACGCGAACGCCCACCCACACATGGATGCGAAAAATCGCGTGGCTGTTGTTCATAACGGGGTCATCGAAAATTACCAGGAGCTGAGATCGACACTCGAATCAACTGGAATCACGTTCCGATCGGAAACGGATACGGAAGTTATCGCCCAGCTGATCGGCAAATTTCTTGACGACGGCCTGTCGCTTGCGGACGCGGTGAAGGCCGCATTGCAGAGACTGGAGGGCACATGGGGACTTGGTGTCCTCTCCCCCCTCATGCCCGATACGATTATTACTGCGCGAAACGGGAGCCCGATCGTAATCGGCCTTGCTCCCGGAAAAGCATTCATCGCGTCTGAGCCAGCGGCTTTCGGAATGGCGACTCGCGATTTCATCTCTCTGCAAAACGGCGAGATGGCGTTTGTGCGCGCGGACGGCTCAGGACTCGATCTCACTCGAGTAGAAAAAGCAGCTGATGATGTGATCACCGCAACTCCTGCGCCATTCCCCCACTGGACTATCAAAGAAATTCTCGAACAGCCCGAAGCGGTCAAGCGCACACTGAACCACGGCGCTCGGCTAAAGGACGACGTCAGCGTGAAACTCGGCGGACTTGAATCGCGGGCTGAAGAGTTATTGTCCATCCGCCATTTAGTCATCGCCGCGTGCGGAACTAGTTATCACGCAGGATTGTACGGCGCGCTGGCCATGCGAGCCATGAAATCATTTCAAACCGTCCAAGTTGTCGACGCGTCCGAGCTAACCATGCATCACTTCCCCATGAACGGCGCGGGGCTCCTCGTTATTTCGCAATCCGGCGAAACGAAAGATGTGCATCGAGCCGTGATCATGGCGGAGAACCTCGGTATCCCGTCGTTCTCGATTGTGAACGCCGTTGGTTCACTCATTGCGCGCTCGACAAAATGCGGAGTCTACTTAAATGCAGGACGCGAGCATGCTGTAGCTTCAACCAAGGCGTTCGTGACACAGGTCACGGCGCTTGAACTAGTCGCCACCTGGTTCGCAGAAAAGCGCGACATGGAAGTAAACCGGCGTCGCACACTGCTCGAGGATCTGCGACGCCTGCCGACGAACATTCAGATGACATTCTCGGTGCGCGAACAGTGCCAAAAGATCGCCGCGACGCTCATCAATACCGAGCATCTCTTTGTGCTCGGCAAAGGTGCTGGCGAACCGATCGCTCGAGAAGGCGCGCTTAAAATTAAAGAAATTACTTACCTGCACGCTGAAGGCTACCCAGGCGGCGCACTTAAGCACGGACCCTTTGCCCTTATCACAGAAGGCACGCCCGTCATTCTTCTCATCTTAAATGATCGTCATGCAGGCCTCATGAAAACGGCGGCTGAGGAAGTAAAGGCCAGAGGCGCACGAAACATTATCATCACGGACGAGCCTTCTCTTGCTCGAGGAATCGCTGATCCGAATGATGTCATCGTCATCCCACCAGACGGCGTACTGACGGGTCTGCTAACGACAGTGCCGCTTCAATTCCTCGCCTACGAACTCGCAGTATTAAAAGGCATCAATCCGGACAAGCCGAGAAATCTGGCGAAAGCTGTCACCGTTGATTGAGTAAATGGAAACCCCCTCGCGGAAAGCCGAGAGGGGGTCTTAAGAACGAAGAAACAACGAGTAAAAAGAACACGTGAAATGCGGCCTGCCAGACCCGGTCGTGATGTCTCACGCTTCTCCCTCTACCCTAGGCTGAACTCAACGCTCAAAGCCTTTGGGCAACCATTCCCGCCTCTCGGTACGTTAGAGCTTCAGAGCAATCGTCTGCCGCCCTTTTTTTGCTCTTTTCTCACAAGCTCGATAACGCGAGGTGTCACACCAGGGGTGTGTGGCCCGTGCGGCTCTCAGTTCCAGGTCTGGCAGACCGAGCGGGATAATACACAAAATTGACCCAGAGGTCAACTTTGTGCCTAACGTTAGATATGTTTGTTAACTGTTTAGCCAATATTCCTCCTGCCGAACGAGGAGTTCGGGAGCCTTGAGTGGCTCCCCCATGATGTCCTTGACGGCTTTTTCCATGCGCATGGACTGCGAGCCTTTTATAAGGACGACGTCGCCTTTTTGGATGTTTGCGTCCAGATATCGGCCGGCTTCGACAGATGTGCTAAAGCGTTCAACCTTGTCCTTCGGCAGGCCAGCGGCAATAGCGGCTTCGGCAGCCAGGCCCATTCCTGGACCGACGGCGATGAACAGATCGCACGCACGAGCTACATGGGCGCCTACAGCGCGATGTTCTGATTCGGTTCGAGGGCCGAGTTCGGCCATATCGCCCAAGACGGCGATGCGGCGGTCACGCTCTTCTCCGGGCGTGAAGCGCATGAGAGCGTCAAGGGCAACGCTTACCGAGGCGGGCGCAGCGTTATACGAGTCGTCGAGTACGAGCGCGCCCTTAATTCCTGGGAGTGGATTCAATCTGCCGTTAATTGGCAGCATGCCTTTTTCCAGAGCTCGCACCGCGTCAGAAAGCGGGACGCCGAGCTTCGTGGCAACAGCTACAGCAGCCACGGCTGCAGACATAGCGCCCATCGACACACAGTTTTTGAGTGCTATTTCCATCTCGTCAGTCTTCGTCTTAAGAGTGGCTCGCATGATGGCGAACGTTTCTCCCGGGTCAAAGCTTTCTTCAAGCTTCGTTTCAATACGAACATTCTCGGCGCGCACGTCGCCGGCGTCAATCCCGTACATCTCAACTCTTGCCTCCGAGTATCGGCTGGACAGCAAAGAAACAACCTCATCATTCGCGTTCAGTAGCACGAGGCCGTCCCGTTTTACTGCATCGCCAAGAGACGCTTTTTCCTCGATCAAGGCTTCAATGGCTGGATAGTTTGAAAGATGCACCGAAGAAATAGCTGTGATGACGGCGATGTCCGGCTTGGCAATTGATGCAAGATACGAAATGTCTCCCGGTTTGTCAGCACCGTACTCAAGCACCAAATATTCCGGCATCTCTTTCATGGTGACTGCCCGCTTCCAAAGCTTAAACCATCCCCAAGCATCTTTCCCGGGACTCTTCTCACCGAGAATGGCTAAAGGCAAACCGAATTCATTATTATAATTCTTCATTGGCGAACGGACTCGGTATTTTGCCTCAAGCGCGATGGCGATAGCTGATCTAGTCGAGGTCTTACCAACCGAACCAGTAACGGCAATCACCGTTGGCTTAAATTTAGCGAGTTGGCGTTTAGCAACTCCGGCAATGATCTTCTGAACAAGCTTTTTCATATTAACCTTATTTTACTCTATCTTCCTTTCCGGTGCTATCCCGTAATACTCAAGCAGGAACTTTGCAATCTTGCCGAAGACCGGCGCAGCCGTGGCTTCAGCAAAAAGCACGTCCTTTGGTTCCTCAATCTTTACAATCATGGCGAACTTAGGATCATGCACCGGCGCGTAACCAGCAAACGAACCGTTAAAGGCAGTCTCCGAATACTTGCCGTGCGACGCCACCTGAGCAGTACCGGTTTTTCCGGCTACGTAATAGCCAGGCACGCCGGCCTTCTTTCCGTGCCCATACTCGACTACAGACACCAACATGGCGCCAATAGTCGTCGAGGTGTGTGCTGAAATAACTTGTCTAACAGGTTCTGGCGCGATCTGTTCGATAGTTCCATCGGCGTGACGGAATTCGCTCACAATGTGCGGCTTCATGTACGTGCCCCCGTTAGCCAGGGCAGCGAAGGCGGCGACAATCTGGATGGGCGTCATGGTCACGCCCTGTCCGAAGGCAGCTGTAGCCGCGTACACCTCTGCGGGTTCATTCAACGGCGCAATGGTTCCCGTGGACTCGCTCTTGAGCTCAATGCCGGTCAACGCGCCGAAGCCGTAGCGAGTAAAATATTCACGGAGAACGTCTCGGCCCATGTGGCGCATCGTCCAAACCATGCCCGTGTTAATGGACTGTTCAAGGACTTCAATCATGGACACCGTACCAAAGATTTTGTCGTTGGCGTTCTTAATGGTCACATCGTCAACATCCACGCTCCCGGTATCCGTAAACGTGCTTTCTGGCTTGACCGCGTCAACGTCAAGCGCCGCCGCCATGGTCAGTGGCTTGATAATAGAACCTGGTTCATACGGCGTAAAAATAGCCGGGTTGTTGTAGACGGAAAAGTCGTCCACCTTGCCGTATGTGGCCGGGTCAAAATCTGGGAAGCCGCACATGGCAATCACCGCACCAGTTTTTGGCTCCATGATCACGAGCGCTCCACCTTTAGCTTCATAACGGCTGACGGCTTCCTTTAAGATCGCGCACGCCTTCACCTGCACGGTTCGGTCAATTGTTAACAGCACATCACCACCGTCAACCGCTGGCGTGAATTGCCGGCCGCCTACACCTAAAAGGGCGCCGGAACGAGAAACCTGCGAGTACAGTGTCCCGATCGTGCCTGACAAAAAATCGTTAAAAAAACCCTCTATCCCGTAAAAGCCTTTCGGCTTGGTCTTGTCGTCCTTCCCTAGGAAACCAAGCACATGCCCGCCAAAATCTGGTTCGGGGTATGAGCGAGCGTTTTCAAGGTCATAGGTGAGGGCCTCCTCGCCTAGCCCTTTTAAAAGCTCAAGTTGTTCTTGAGAAACACCGTGGGCGACAGGCTCATACGGATCATCTTTCTTAGAAAGCCGAGCAATCAAGGCTTGCACAGCGTTCGGGTGTTCTTTTAATTCCGACTCAAACAACGCGGGAATATCATCGATGTTTTCCGGCAACATCACGCCGCGCTTTTCCAAGATTTGTTTCTTTACGTCTTTTGCGTCCGTGATTCTGTCAGCCCGTTCAAGGCTAGCGATCAACTCGAGCTCGGCACCTTCGTCAAGTCCCGGCAACGACAAAATTTTAGCCACGCTCGTCCCGAGCACCACCGGGTCTTTCACTTTACGGGGATCGGCGTAGACAAAGCCTTTCTGAGTGGTGGTGGCGACCGGGTATTCCGTGGGGTCGTTAAAATCTTTCACAAAAATTCGACCGCGCTCTGGAACGAGCTCTTCGTACAAAGTATGCCGACCATCAGCTAGCGCGTTATAAAAACTCGCCCCCAGCACTTGGATGGAAAAAAGCTTAAAACTAATAGTGCCTAGGAACGCTATAAAGAAGAGCCGAATGGCGCTTATTCTCCAAGAGCGTCCCGAGGCACTCTTTTTCATACGCCGAAAGGGCGATTAGGCTTCCTGCAGGTCTTCTTCAGTCAACTTCACGCCGTAAGCGGCGGTTTTATCGCCGGTCGCTTCTTCTTCCATGATACGAACAATCTCCCCGTCGCCAGAAGCGTAATCCTTAAAGGTCATAACTTTGCTTCCCTCCTCAGCACTCATAGTAGCTGTGCCTTCCGTGGCCAGTTCATGGTCTTCTCCGCCGTAGACAACGATGTCATCCTCGACCTCCAGTTCTTCGTTAATATCCTCGAACAAAATAATCTCCTCCCCCTCAGGGTCAAGCGACAGCCAAACCCCTTCCACGCTAGGCACCCAATACACCTTTTCACCGGTTTCGAGCGAGATAGTCTCTACACCGCGAGGTTTAAAGGTTTTATCACGAACCACAATAGCGGCGTCATTTCCCAAAACTTCAAGCGCTTGAGCGATTTCCATATTTTTTGTAAGAGGAGAAAAAACCAAAAAGAGATAACGGCCTGATTATACCCATCATCTCTTTCCAGCAAACTTATTGTCCACAAGCGGGAACCTACCCTAGAAACGTTTTATTGGCAAACGGCGCATTCTTCATTCGCAATATCGCGCTTTTCAGAAGCCATGCCGATGGAGTCTGCCTCAATGGGCGCCGCAGAGCGGAGGTAGTAGAGGGACTTCACACCCAGCTTCCACGCCATCATGTGTACTTCATTCATGTACTTGCCTGACACCGGGGTCTGGAAGAACACGTTCAAAGACTGAGCTTGATCGATATATGGCTGGCGATCGGCGGCCTGCTGCACAATTTCCCGCATGTTCATCTCGTAACCAGTGCGGAAGATAGCCTTCTCTTCTGGCGAGAGGAACGTCAGGTTCGCCACACTGCCTTTATCCGCAATAACACGCTTCCAAACGTCTGATGTGTTCATCCCCTTCTTTTCGAGGAAATTCTCCAGGTGGCGGTTCTTTACCAGGAAGCTACCCGACAAAGTCTTTTGGAGGTATGCGTTTCCAGCAATTGGTTCGATAGCTGGCGTTGCTTCACCGCACAAGAAGGCAGTAGAAGCGGTCGGTTGAATGCTCGTCACATAGCTGTTGCGCTGGGTGCCGCCATCAAGTGGCAAACCCCTCTCTTCGCCTAGCTTCTTTGACGCACCACGCGCTGCCGTGCCGAACTTCTCGAAGATTTGTTTGTTCAGCAACCGAGCCTGCACGGACTCGAAGGGAATCCCCTTGCTCATCAAATATCCATGGTAGCCCATGACGCCAAAGCCGATAGAACGCTCGCTCTTCACGGAGAAAATAGCCTTCACGTATTCTTTTTGGTCAGCCTGCTCGCAGAATGTTTCAAGATTATTGTCGAGCGCTTTCACGGCTGCATAAGCCACTGCGTCAATCTGATCAGCGAATTCATCCCAGCGTTCCAAGTTGATCGAGCCCAAACAACAAACAGCCGTGCGCTTCTCATTAGTTGGCAAAACGATTTCCGTACACAAGTTACTCTGGCGTACCTCAAGCCCTAAATCTTTATGGTGCTGTGGCCGAGCCTTATTAACAGTATCAATGAAAATCATGTACGGTTCGCCCGTTTCGGCGCGCATAGACAAGATCTTGCGCCACATGGTCAACGCGTCCAGCTCTTTCGCGACCTTCTTCGAGTGCGGGTCGACGAGGTTATACGGCTTACCAGCCTCAACTGCCTGCATGAACTCATCAGTAATAACAATGCCGTTATTAATGTTCATGCACTTGCGGTCCTGGTCTCCACCTGGCTTGCGCATTTCTAGGAAGTCTTCGATATCCGGATGATCGATGCGCAAATACGCAGCAGCCGCACCTCGACGCACGCCATTACGAGCAATCGCGATCGTTTCCGAATCCATGATCTTCAAGAACGGAATAACGCCGGATGAACGAAGGCCCGACGAAATAAGCGGTGCGTTCTGTCCGCGCAACTGTGACCAATCGGTACCAATGCCTCCTCCGTACTTAGCAAGGAAAGCGTTCTCGCGGAAGATGTCGAAAATCCCGCCGAGGTCATCCGGCACTGTGTTCAAAAAACAAGAAATTGGAAGGCCCTTCTTTGTCCCAATGTTCATGAGCGTAGGCGAAGACGGCAAGTACCAGTTCTTGCTCATGATGTCATACAGAAACTGCGCGTGAGCTTTATCCCCGCGAGCCTGACCGGTAGCAATGCGGGCAAAAAACATTTGCGGATCCTCAATCACCTGCCCTGCAACATTGCGAAGCGCGTAGCGATCACGGAAGTTCTCTAGACCAAAATACGTAAAGTTCTTGTTGCGCTCTGGCACCAGAACGATCGAGTCCTGAACCTCTCGACACTCCGGCAGGTAGTATTCAGAATCCCAGCTCCCCTTGCCCTTGGTCGACTCAAGAATCTCGGCCAACAACATGTCGCGTGCAGCGACGAGATCATTCGCAGACAAAGCATCGATCACGCTCGGATAACCCATAAAAAAATATTAGGTCCAATCTTCTAATACCGCGCCCTTAGAATATTCCGTAGCCCTGCTCTCAAAGAAGTTCGCGTGCTCTTTGGCATTAATCATGGTGTCAAGCCATTCCAAAGGATTATTCACGTTATAAACCGCATCAAGCCCGAGATCATTCAGCCGACGATCGGCAATGAAACGAATGTACTGCTTCACGTCCTCAGGCTTGAGTCCAGCGACAGCTCCCATGTCAAAACAAGTATCGATGAAGTTATCTTCGAGTTTAACCATGTCATCACAAGCACTCGTCAATTTCTTTCTAAACTGATCTGTCCACAAATAACGATGCTCGGCCATGAGATCTCGGAACATGTGGCAGACGCCTTTACTGTGCAGGCTCTCGTCACGAATACTCCAAGTAACAATCTGTCCTACGCCCTTCATCTTGCCCATGCGCGGGAAGTTCATGAGGATAGCGAAAGAAGAAAAGAGGCTTACGCCCTCCATAAAACCGCCGAAGACGGCGAGGTTTGTGGCAAGGTCCTCAACGTTATGAACATCGAACTGCTGAATATAATCGTATTTAGCCTTCATTGAGGCAAAGTCCAGAAAGGCCGAGTACTCCTTCTCCGGGAGACCTAACGAGTCGTTCAAGTACGAATAAGCCCAGACATGCACGCTCTCCATGGCCGCAAAGGCCGAAAGCATCATCTTGATTTCCGGCTTTGGGAAGGCCGGAATGAGCTTTTGGTTGTAATTGTTGTTCACCTCAATGTCTCCCTGAGTGAAAAAGCGGAGGATTTGGATGATCAAGTTAGATTCCTCTTTACTAAGTCTGAACCGATAGTCGGCGATGTCGCTTTCCATGGGCACTTCTGTTGGCAGCCAATGCGCTTGGTTCTGTTTCTGGAAATATTCGTAGTACTGCGGGTATTCAAATGGCCGGTACACCTTCCGGGGCGTCAGCATGGTGGAAGTCTTACCCTTTTCCGGAGCAGCAAAGGTGGTCAGGGATGTTTGATACATAGCGATCGGACTCATATCTCCTTTTTTTGCTTTTTGATGAAAAATAGACCCAAATGGGGTCCATTTCTTATGGAATCCCCCACCGACGGCGTACACAACAGGTTGTGTACTGCCCGATTAGTATACCACTACCCCTAGTGTTAGGGTAACTCTTGGGGATAAGGCCGGAACGTGGCGAAGTTGAGCGCAGACTCCCCCGTTGCGTCGCAAAAATTACTTTGAGCCGACAATGACATTCGGCACCGGAGCTGACGGCTCGTCAAAAATTCTCTTCCCATCTGTGTATGAAACGCCGGTGGAAGGGCCGCCGTCTAGGTTACCGGCCAGTGTGAAGCCTTCGGGCTGGCTAAGGAGCCATGAGGCGGCCTCATAGAGCGAGATGCTGCCTTGCTCTACGATGATGAGATACACGCTACCCCTTGCGTCTTCGGCGAGGATCGTGCGGGCGGCGCGCAGGCCGGTATCTGCTTTTACGAGGGACTGGCCGTTTGCAATAAGCGTGGGGAACGAGAGGAACCCATTCGTGGGAGCCTCGGCGCGCGGTGCGTCCGGGAGATAGGAAAGTTCGAGCCGGTCGTCTTGTGCCTCGACCAGGAACGAATAACTAGCTGCCGTTTGCTGGTCCTCAACCTTAGGCCACTCTGTAGTGCTCGACAAACCGTTGAGCGTATAAAAGCCCGTTGGCGTGCTCTTCTCATCAAAATAGGCGCCATTAACTACAAGATCTGCGCCCGTCTTTGACCGCCATTCCTTTACGTTCTTCGGCGCTGATGGATCGTTCATGAGGCTCATCGAAAGGCCCTGCGCAGTGAGGTCGATCACGTCAAAAATAATATGCCGATCGTCGATCTCAAGCGTTCGTCGTGAGAGTCCCGCTGGCAACTGCTCGCGCAATAAGAAAACCGAACCGGCAACGACGGAGAGAAAAGCGGATGCTATGAGAAGTACGACAAGTTTTTTCATAATCGAGTCATCCTGAGCATAGCGAAGGATCTGATTGGTAACCATTCAGATTCTTCGTCGCTCGGAGCTCCTCAGAATGACTGAACATCAAAACCCGAGCGTCATGTTAACGGTGGTTGTTGGCTTCTCCTCGGCAAAGTTAACGGGAATGGCCTGGCGCTCGCCTTTGCGGTCGTCAAAGAGCAGATAGCCATTCTTCCGACCGAACTCGTAGACCTCTTTAGTCACTTTCACATCTTGCAGACAGTATTCTCGAATAGCCTCAATATTCCCCTCCTTCCACCAAGCGACCGCCTGCAGACCGTGCGCGGATTTTTCGATGCCAACCGTAGCCTGGCCAACGGCGTCGAGCTTGATTCTGTAGCCGAGTGCTTTGTTAATATGGACGAGCATGTCCAATTGGGCGAGGTTCAACAAATTGCCCGTGTAATAGTTATTTAAAACCGGCATGTCGAAGCCAATGGAGTTGTAGCCAATAATGCGGCCAGACTTTTCGAGTCGCGCAAAAAGCTTTGGCAACTCTGGCTCTAGGTACGACTCGTACGTATCAGTCTCGTAAAAGTAGACGCCCACGAGCGAAACCTTCAATTTATCAGTAAAATATCCGCCAACCTCATCAAAAGTATTCTGGGTTTCAATGTCCAAGACCACTTCATTATTCATACCATTTTGTAATCGGAGTCTCAGCGTACACGTACAAACGCCATTTTTCAATGGGGTACTTTGTTAAAATTTTGCGAGCGATCAACCCGTCCACAGAATATCTGCCGGGACCGGAGAACATGAGAAGCGAAGCAATGCCGAACAGTAGAGTTTGAGTTTGCAAGTCACCGCTAAAGGCAAACGGAATCTGCTCAAACATGATGGCAAAAAACATTTCCACTAAAATGGCCATGCCCACAAATCTGGTCAGCACCCCCGGAATAGTCATGACTCCACCGACAATTTCGATGACTGAAAAAACGATGATTAGTGTGAGTTGCCATTCGTGTGGCAGCTGAGCTAAGAGCGAGTCTTTGTTATGTCTGACAAAAGTAAACCGAGAAATACCTTCAAGAATCAGCACAACACCGAATACAATTCTGACTGGAATCATGCCCCAGGCTGGACGAGTTCTGGTAAAGGTCAGCCAAATCTTGGCGTTTTGCTCTTTTAAACGTTCGAGTTTCTCTTCTTTTATCTGAATAAACTTTTTCATACTTCAAGGGCTGAAATAGCTTCCGAATAGGTTGGATAAGCTCGTAAACCAGCGCGAACTGCGCTAAACGGTAAACCATGACGCATGGCCAGCGCAAGTTCATGGATCACCTCCCCCGCCCGCTCGCTCAGCATATGACCGCCAAGGATTAAATCGGTTTTCTTGTCGACAACCACCTTCAGCACCCCCGTCTGCTTGCCATCGACCGCGGCTCGGGCGAGCGTATGGATGGCCGTTCGATAAATCACAGTTTCGAATCCGGACTTCACAGCCTCGGCTTGAGTGAGGCCGACGCTCGCTAGCTCAGGGTCAATGAAGGTTACCCGAGGGATAACTGAGAGATCGGTGTCATACGCCTCTTTTGGCTTGATCGCATTCCAGCCGGCAATAAAACCTTCGTAATGCGCGGTATGAGTGAACATAAGACGGCCAGAAACGTCCCCCGCTAGCAAGATGTGCTTGGCGTTGGTCTGCATTTTGCTATTGACGAGCACTCGACCAGTCTTCTCAACTTTAACCTTCGCTCGCTCAAGCGCTAGGTTAGCAATGTTCGGCATTTTACCAGCGGCCACTAAAACAGCCTCCACCCAAATATATTGCCGTGGACGTTTGCCGACTTGATAAGTAACTTTAGTTCCCCACTTTTCATTTAATAAACCCAGCGGTTTAGTTTTTGCTAAAACGGTGACGTCTAAATCTTTAAGCGCGGTTTCGGCGAGCAGTGAAAGTTCCTCGTCCTCATGAATCAAGAGATGATCAGCGGGCTCGATGAGCGTTGTCTTCACGCCGACCGAAGCAAAAAAAGTAGCAAATTCACAGCCCACTGGTCCCCCGCCAATAATCGCGATCGATTTTGGCAAACGCGGCAGGCTAACGGCATCAGCATAACCGAGCACCTCAACATCCTCTAGGCCGGCAATCGGCGGAACCAAATCGGTAGTGCCGGTAGCTATAACAATCGACTTCGCCTTCAGCACTCGCGAACCAGCTCGCAAAGTATGGGCATCTTCAAAAACTGCCTTGCCTCTTATCACATCAACCCCCTGACTTTTCAGATAATTCTCAAGGCGGCCACCACCGACGATCGCCTGGATCACCGACTCTTTTCGGGCCATGGCTCGCTTTAGATCAAATCGCGGAGAGCCAAGTACGCCGAACTCTAGACCATCTTTAAGAAAACTTTTGTACATCTTGGCCGAGGCGAGCAACGACTTGGTAGGCACGCAGGCTCGGTTGGGACACTCTCCGCCGAGATTTCCTGATTCAATCAAGCAAATACGTGATGCCCCAGCTGCCTTAGCCCCTTCAACCGCGGCCATGCCGGCACCCCCGCCGCCAATAATCACCACCTCAAAAGTTGTGGAAGCAGAGGAGGTTGCGGATAGCTTGGAAGATCGTTTCATACTTTATCTGAAGATGGTTCTGGCTTCGTCATAAAGCCGCGAGTTGCCATGAGCCTTTAGGAAGTACCACCATTCTACGCCCCACAAATATACCTCAGAAAACCCGGTTCGTTTGGCAAAAGCTACATGGTCGCGCAACCGTTCTGCAGGGAAAGCCGTATACGCCTTAGCCAAATCTTCCGGCATATTGCCACCGTCAAACCACGGCTCGGCCTGAAGCTCAGAAATGATAGTTTGCTTCACCCAGAGGGCAATGGTTTGGCGCTCGACTGCATACCAAGCCGCAGAATGCGGGTAAACCACCGGACCAATATGCTTGTTCCACACCACCCTATACAGACTTACCCCAAGCACATCAGCACTCTTAGCCAGATCTAGCCACGGTTCGCTTTCACCGCTGACGGTTAGCTGAATATCATGTGTAGGATCCGTTAACCGAACTGCTTCAATCTCTCGCTTGAGTAAACTTAGGTCAGGCGGAGGACAAAGACCAAAAGGAAACAGCGGCTCGTTCTCTACTTGATAGCGCAAGAGTGCCGGACTGTCTTTGTAGCGTTCCACAGTAGTCTCAAGGAAACCTACTAGATCATCACCGTAGGCCGGCGTCCCAATTTCGTCCTGAATAAAAGCTGGCAAATGGCATTCTGGCCAACGTGGAACTTTGGCTCCGATAACTAGCGTAATCTTCACCCCGCGTTTAGCGGCTTCCTGCATGAAGTAATCCGTCTCCTGCCAATCATACTGGCCGCGTATTTTCTCAGTCTCGTTCCAGTAAACCGGCACGCGAATGTACTTCACTCCTAGATCATCCATGAGGCTCAGGTACGTCTCCCAAGCGTTCAATTTGAGATACCTGGCCTGAGGCGCAGAAAACGTCACCCCAAAGTTAACTGATCGCGGCCATAGAAATATTTTACCGAAGACAAGCGTCGCGACGAGAAAAAGGAGGACAAAGAAAAGTCCTCCGAGCACCTGAGGAACACGCAGATTAAATTTGTTCGCGTTTTTCACGGATATAAGCTAGCCAACCCTCAATAAACTGAATGGCGACTTTAAGCGGAGCTTCAATGATGAAGTCAAAGAAATAAATAAACACATTGATTTTAGAAACTTTTTCTGATAGCCAAGAGCCGGCACGAACTATCGGCAAGAGCAAAATATCAAAGATGGTGCCAAAGAAGCCGCTCCTGGAATCAGAAGCGATCACGTCATTGGCGCTGGTACGAATACGGATACCGAAGAACGTTACCAGCGAGATAAAGAACAGGAAGAGACCGATGGACAACGCATGGAACTGAGCCAAGTGCAGCACCCAGGCAATAGCTCCGTAGACGCCAGCGAATAATAAGGCGTATATAGCGTCAAAGAAAATTTGCCACTTGCCACGAACGATCCGTTTCACGCGCACATGAAGAACCGGATGGTCAGCGCCAACCGAGAGCGCACGGATTGCATTTTTATAGTCCTCGGTATTTTGTTTCTCCGGGATCTTAATGGTGAGCGAAATAATGGCCAAGAAAATAGGATGGAACAGAATATTTACGAAGAGCGGATAAAGCGGAGCCTTGCCCTGAAAAAAGATGGCATCATAAGGCACTTCCAACAACATCGCCAAAAACATCTTCGTGATGATCAAGAAAATAATAGCTCGGACGGTGGTGCGGCGGAGGCGAACCTTAAAATCCTTAGTTCTGACCGAGAGCGCCTCAGTCACGGCCGAATCAAGCTCGGCCGGATCCTCATGAACGTCTTCCTTGGCACCCTTCAGGACATCGCCGAGCACACGGAAGATGCCGGCGCGTCTACGCAATAGTCTAGTCAGCCGCTCGGTTAGCGGATGTGTAATCTGGCCCTCAATAGCACTAACTACAGCCGGGAGATTAGCCGCAATCTCGGCCACGAGCGGATCTGTGGCCGTGGCTTCCCGCCAGGTAGGATAATAGAGAGTAAATAAACGGAAACGCAGAGTAGCCGGGGTAGATTTCAAAAGCGAACGATGAACGGCCACGTAAAAACGCAAATCCTTATCTTCCGCTGAAATGGCTAAGGTCGGGTCCCATTCAGTGCGAACTTTCATCTCTTCATACATGAAGCTAGCCAGCGCCTCATCGGCATTGGGCGGTTGAAGCAAGTACTCAATCTCCGTCGCGAGGATATCGAGCACCACGTGAAAAAGTACATCTGCCTGTTCCTTGTCTACTTCGGCGGATTTAAGCAAGACTTCGTACTTCGCGAGAATCGGTGCGATCTGGTGGACAAAAGACGTTGGGACAACTTTGTTCGGCAAGTACTTCGCCCAAACTAGTTCACGCAGAAGATTTCCGGCGGTGCTTTCAAGACTAGCGTGCGTACCAACGTAGCGTTTCAAAATTCGCAAAATTGCGTTGCGACGAAGCAAGTGCTCTTCCTGATACTCTAAAGAATTCCTAATTTTTTCGTAAATAGAGGCTGCGGTGGATGCCGGAGCGCTCACCTCAATAAACTCATCGCTCGCTTTAGAGCCAAAAGCCTTATCCGGAACTAGATGCTGGGCCAGGCGCAAAAGACGTTCGGACATAAATTAAAAGAAGTGCCGTTCTGATGTTTTCTTGCAAATATCGTAGGCTTCCTCTGCCGTATCCACAATCCTAACCAAATCTAGATCTTTTCTATCAACGGCGTCCATCTTAGCATAAACCTCACTCTGAATCCAGTTCCATAGACCGCCCCAAAACTCCTTACCGACCAGGACGATGGGGATGTGTTCTGACTTGCCAGTTTGGATCAACGTAATAATTTCAAACATCTCATCAAGCGTCCCGAACCCGCCTGGAAAAAAGACGTAGGCCTGGCTAGAAGCAGCCAGCATCACCTTCCGGGTAAAGAAATAATAAAAGGCCTTGCTGTCAGTCACGTATGGATTGATTCTTTGCTCTTTAGGCAACTGAATGTTAAGACCAACGGAACGAGCTCCAACTTCAAATGCCCCTTTGTTAGCCGCCTCCATGATGCCAGGCCCGCCGCCAGTCACCACCGTAAAGCCTCCCTTGCCAAGCAAGGCGCCAAGTTTAACCGCCTCTCCGTACCAGCGCTGGCCCGGCGGGATACGCGCCGAACCAAAAACTGAAACCTCTTTTTTTGTAGTAGACAAAAACTGGAAGCCCTCAACAAACTCCGCCATGATCCGAAAAATTCGCCACGTGATATCACTCATGCGTGGCGGCGCACCTAGGTCACGACAAATTTTCTTTTCCTCATCCGTAAGCGGTATCCTAGCGTGGGGATCATGCTGTTTCCCGCTCACAGATTTTGAGCCTCCGAACATATCCATACGGTAACTATTGTAACACAAAACACGCGCCCCATTCAGATGGAGCGCGTGTTTTTTTCTAGTGTGAGTTGAGAGCTGACCGGGTCTTCATGTTCGTCATGTTCACCGGGAAAGCAGTGTCAATCTCTTTTCCTAGCGTAAATTTCTTATAGAAGGCTGGGGACACGTCAATCACGTAGTCTGCCCAGTGAGTGCCAAACACATATTCGGCCGTCATCTCATTAGGAACCTCTCTTAGAATGGTATTGCCAGAAGCGTCATTCTCCAGGGCGTACACTTCGGTAGCGCTCTGAATTTTGACGAGAACTGTTCCGGCCTTCGGCAAGACGAGAGACCCCATTGGATAATTCGCCAAAGCTTCATCCGGCAAGGTCTTCACTACGTCCCATGAATCCTGGTAGGTGAAATAAGTTTGTTCGTCGATCAATACATGGCGCACCATATCAGCACTCACGTAGTAGACGGTGGACCAAGAAGTTCCGCGAATATAATCGCCGGCCATGACGCCATTACCATCAACCAATGCGCTGTCAGTGGTACCGAGCACCTGGGCTGGCGGGGCAACTGGGGTGATTACCGCCGCTGGTGCCGGGTCAATACCTGGAAGATTCGGAGCAATGTAACCGCTACCACCCCGACTACCACCAGAAGACTGGTTTGTAGTGAAAGTAATGGTACGACGCGCTGTCCGATTGCCACGCAAGTCTGTCATGTCAAGCACTACGCCCCTGCGCATTGCTGCACCAATCTGTATGTGATACGTGTTATTAATCAGCAAATCTGTGTCCGGATTTAATGTCACAACAGGACCAAAGCCCCCAACTATACTGGATTGTTCCTGCAAACTAACGGAAGAAGAAGCAATGGAATCTGTTGAGATATCCTCCGAGAAAGTGAGCGCTAAATCTGACGACAAATTAGCCAGATTGCCACCGTCTGCAGGCGTTGATGACACAAGAACCGGAGCGGCTCCGTCAAAAACCTCTAACGTGGCATAAAACTGCTGATAGGCCCGGGACTGGTTGCCACTTGAATCAGTAAGCAGGAAGTCTGGACCATCAGTTACATCCGCAATAGAGAAAGCTGAACCAGCTCCCGTAGAAACTACAGAAGATTCAACCAACGGCAAACGGATCGTAGAGGAATCAACCGTAATCAGGTCAGTCGAGTCATTACCAAAACTTACACCGGCAAAACCACCATTTCCTACAATCATCAGGGAATTTGGTGCGAGCGAGCTCGAAGACGCACTCACGGTCTCCGTCAACTCAAGATCAAGGCTGTCAATCATGCCATCGGCATCACCATCAAGGTAAGTCAAAGACTTCATGAGCGGCTTAGCCAAGTCAACAACTGAAGCCTGGGGCTGTGCGCCCACGTTCAAATCAGGGTTCAAGAAGACATCGGACGCGCTATAAGTAGGCGTCGTAGCTAAGGCGAAGGCGCCAGAATCATCATGCGTGTCAATAGCTGAGCCTTCGCTCAACAGAACGGAAACCCATTTCATGTCTACACCAATTTCAAGATTACCGCTGATACCGTCTGGGCCAACGGCAGCTACGGTCGTACCCGTAAAATCACCGGCATTAGCTATTTCAAAACTACTAACAGAAAAGAAGGCTCCATCGGAAAGCGCCTCAGAATACCGGACAATCAAATGGTCGATTTTTCCGTTCCAGTTATCATCCGTATACTCGATTGAGCGGATCACCGGACCGGCGCCGTCTGTAGCCGTCACTGAACCGTCGGCAGAAGAACCGGAAGTATCAAGAACCCCGTTCACGAGAACGTTACAGGTAACACCGGTATCCATATATATCACACTCTCTTCAGTGATAGAGAGTGAGACGGAGTCAGGTCCAGTTGAAGCAGCTGCGGTAACTGGAAAAGCTGGAGTGAAAAAGGTGCAGCTAGCGGTAGAAAAATCCGAGGCGGCCAAAGAAGTCGCGTCAATCGGGCCGGAAAAAGTGACATCAATGTGATCGAGTCGACCGTTATGATCAGCGTCTCGCATGACAGCGCCGGAAACCGTGGTGACAGAAACCGCGAACGCCGCAGAAGGCAGCGCGGCAACGCCTGAACCCACTAACATCAATGAAAAAATACCGGCGATAGATTTACGAATATTCATAGGAATAACAATAATTACTGCGCGAAATAGTAACATAAAAACCGACTTTTGTCAATGTAAAAGCCAGTTTTACAAGGCTGTTTCTACTGTTTCCTTAGGAATCCTCGGGCATCAAGTACAACCCCGCTGCGAACCCGTGTTCGAAGTTCGGACAACGAGTAAGAGGCGAATTCTGGCCATTCCGTTAACAGGGCCAAGGCGTCTGCACCGCGCAGGGATGATTCTGGATCAAGCGCCACCTCAACCAAAGGGAACTGCCCCCTAATTTTCTCCCCAACTTTTGGATCACACGTAACAACAGATGCGCCTTCGCGCAACAAACGATCAATAAAGTATAACGCCGGGGATTCGCGCGTGTCATCCGTTCCCGCTTTATAAGAAACACCCCAGAGAACGATACGTTTCCCGCGCACTCCGCCAAGCGAGTTCGATAACGATTCATACATTCGTACGCGCTGGCCTACGTTTACCCGGTCAACCTCCGGAATGATCTGAAACCTGTAGCCTGCCTCTTTGCCGGCAACTACTAGAGCCCGCACATCTTTTGGCAAACAACTTCCGCCATAGCCAATGCCTGGTTTTAAAAACTTCGGCCCGATACGGCTATCAAGACCCATGCCCTTGGCCACATCCTGGGCGGAAGCACCAACAAGCTCGGCGTAATTAGCGATCTCATTAATAAAACTAATTTTTGTGGCGAGAAAGGCGTTCGCTGCGTATTTAGTAAGTTCACTGGTGGGAATATTTGTAGAAACCAACGGAATACCGCGGGCGATGAGCGGTGCATAGAGCTCGCGCAAAGCTGATTCGCCAGTCTCGCCTTCTGATCCAATAATAATGCGCTCAGGTTCGAGCGAATCTTTGACCGCACTGCCCTCGGCTAAAAATTCAGGATTTGAAGCAACCGCATATGGCTGCGTCACACCGCGCAAACGTAGTTCCTCGCCGATAATTTCCTGACAGTGCTTGCCCGTGCCCGGCGGAACTGTAGAGCGGACAACAAACACGCTTCCCCGCTCAATGCCTCGCCCAAAATCACGTGCAACGTCATAGACCGCAGAAAGGTCAGCGGCGCCGTTGGGGAGTGGCGGCGTACCGACAGAACAAAGCACGATATCTGTCTGCGCGACGGTATCAAGCGTGGCGGCAGAAATGATCAAATTCCCCGTTGAAAGACCCGCAGAAAACAGCTCGGGCAAGCCGGGCTCAAAAAACGGCAAATCGCCCCTCTTCAGGGCGATGATCCTCTCTTCACGATTGTCCGTTAAAACGACATCGTGTCCCAGGTGTGCAAGCACGGCTGCGGAAATAATCCCCACCCAACCGGCCCCAACCACAGTTACTTTCATACCCATCAGGTTTCAGGTGTCAGGTTAAAACGACGCCTCGGCCACCTTCTGCCCTTTTTGGTCGGCTGATTTCTGCTCCTTCATGATGACGAGCGTCCGGTAAGCGTCAGGTTCAGCAATACCACTAAGCGCGCCCGCCGTAAAGTCCGCTACCCAGCTGCCATCCGCTCTCGGCGACAAGTCCCCCATTCGCTTAACATCGGCCAATCCATCTTTCAAGAGCCAGACTGCGTACGTTTGAGTGAGACCGTCTATTCCTGGAAGATACACGATCAAGTGATAATCGGCACTTTTTTCTCCAGGGGTTCTATTTGCCACACCCGTCGCTTTACCGTCAGTTGAAGAAATAATATCCGAGCGGAAAAGCATGGGTTCGGCCGCGGAAACTGAGCCAGGAGAAAGTAAATCGGTCACCGTCCCGGAACCAGCCGCAATTTTTTCCGTAGTTGACGCACCGCCGCGCAGCCAATTCATACCGCCCCAAAATAGCCCTCCTCCAAGGACAATAAGAAAAGCTGAAGACAAGAGCGACCGGCCAAATGAGGATCGTTTTCGGCGAGTGTGCCGAAAAACGCGTTGGGTCATAATTAGGCCTGGAGGATTGCGCGCCTAATACTCTCCGCAGGGTTCTCCTCCAAGATGCTAGGTAGTATACACTGTTTTTCTGGGCTTTTTACTGTCCCAGCCAGAGCCTGTGCAGCAGCCAGTTTCATCTTCGAGGTTAGTCGGCGAACACGGCCATCGAGCAAGCCTCGAAACAGTCCGGGATACACGAGAACATTGTTAACTTGATTTGGATAATCAGAACGTCCAGTGGCGATAACTTCCGCTCCCCCAACAAGCGCTTCTTCCGGCATTATTTCCGGCGTGGGATTCGCCAGCGCAAAGATAATTGAGCGCGGAGCCATGGTCGAAACCATCTCGCGGGTCACGAGACCTGGACGACTCACGCCGATAAACACATCAGCGTCTTTAAGAGCATCGGCGAGCGTTCCAAGTTTCCCGTCGAGGTTAATGATCTTCGCGAGTCTATCTTTTTCTGAGTTCATTTTCTCACGGCCGAGGGCGATAATGCCGACAGAGTCGAGAAGATCAATCTTCGTGGCGCCTGCGTCGATCAAAAGCTGAGTGATCGCAATGCCTGCCGCACCAGCGCCACTAATAACCATGCGAACATTCGACAATTCCTTCCCGACAACTTTCAAAGCATTGAACAGTCCACCAACAACCACAATCGCCGTGCAGTGCTGATCGTCGTGCATGACGGGAATGTCGAGCTCCTCGGTTAATCGACGCTCAATCTCGAAGCATGCCGGAGCTGCGATATCTTCAAGATGGATTCCTCCGAACGTCGGCGCAATCATTTTCACGGCCTGCACAATGTCGTCGACGTTCTTACTCGCAAGGACAATCGGCATGGCGTCTATGTCTGCATACTTCTTGTACAAGACCGCCTTCCCTTCCATCACCGGGAGTCCCGCCATCGGACCAATATCGCCCAAACCAAGCACCGAAGTGCCATCGCTTACCACCGCCACCGTGTTGCCCTTCATGGTCAGCTCGTAAGCAAGCTCCGGGTTCTTCTGAATCGCCAAACACGGCTCAGCTACGCCCGGGGTGTACGCAATAGATAAATCATCCTTGGTTTCAAGGGGCATCTTTGAAGTAATGGCCCATTTACCCTTCTTTTCTTTATGAGCAGCTAAGGAGAGCGCGGCGTAGTCTTTCTTTTCCATAAAACGAAAGTTATCGTTGGGCAAAATATTCTGTCACTGCCGTATATTCCTCCTCATTTGAGAACTCCTCTCGCATGAATGTTTTCTCGTTCGGGTTGATCCATTCAGCGCCGGCATGCTCGTCCGATAACACTTCAGTGCCCGAGACGTACTCGGCTTCAAATACCGTGAGAAATACGTATCGATCCATGGTCTTGAGATATCTGCGAAACTGGCATGCGACTGCACCGAGCGTATAAACGATGCCTTCACCCAGCTCTTCCCGAATTTCGCGGGTAAGCGCGTTCTGCAATGGCGTAGTGTATTCGTCGTTATCAATGCGGCCGCCAGGAAAGTCGTATTTGCCACTATGCATCTTTAAAAACAGATATTTCCCGTCTTTCTTCAAAAGAATCTTCTGACCCACATGAAAAAGCCCGTAGTCTTTCTTCATTTCCATAGTGAGAGGATATTACTCCCAGACCCTGACGCCAGGAAGGGTCTAGAGGTGGATGAATTAGAAAGTGCCCGGGATTCCTGTAATATCTTTCAAGGAGGTTCGAATGTCTCGTGGGAAGCCGAAGGACAAGACAGAGAAGCAGAATCCGCAGAAGAAACCTGTGAACCGGTACCTGATCATCAAGCCCGCGCTAGAAGCGGACGCAAAGCTCGCGACCCGATCAATGCAGGTCATTCGTCACCGCCATTGCAAGGTGCGCTAGTTCAAATCGTCGCCACCGCCCGGAACCACGCCGAGCGGTATTTTTTTTAGTAATCTCCCAAAAAACTAGTCGGCATTTTCTTTTGGACACGCTCGCCGTTATTGTCGAGAACGATTGTGGGCTCGTCGTCATACACGTTCGCGGAAGGCTGACGAGGAGTAGTCGAACGATACGCAGTCGACGCGCCCCAGGAAGGGATGCTGGTTTTAAGGCGGATTTCTTCGATGAGTTCTTTGGGGATTTCGTCGAGGAATTGAGACGGCTGGCGAATCTCAACGGATTCATAGCCGGTTGTTACTGGGTATGTGAAATAGAGATTTCGGCGGGCGCGGGTTGCAGCTACATAAAAGAGTCGTCGCTCCTCGGCCATGCCGTTCTCCTCGCTATACGCCCGCGAGTGTGGGAATGCTCCTTCGGCGAGGTGAATGATAAAGACGCTGTCCCATTCGAGTCCCTTTGCTTGGTGAATGGTCGAAAGAATCAATTTGTCTCCCCCGTCTTCTTCCCTCGGTTTTTCAGGATCTTGCAACGTCACGCCAAAGTCGCCGGTAAGTGTTACCGCGTCCAAGAAGTCACCCAGCTTCTCGTACTGCTCGGCGAACAAGCCGAACTGCTCAAGATCCTCCTGCCTATCACGAGCATTTTGATATTCGGCTTCTAAGTATTGTTTGTAGACATCACTCGACGCAAAAGCACGCAACATTCCGGCGGGCGAAGATTCAGCCAACATGGCGCCGAAAATCTGCACGCACTTCTGCCAGCCGAGTGCAGCTTTGGCGCCAAGCGGAGGAAAGCTGACGATCGCTGACTGCGCGTCCGGCAACTCGCCCAAGTAGTTAGCGGCCTTGCTCGCCGTCACGAGACCCATGCCTGGGTGAATCTGAAGCGCCCGCATCCAAGCCATGCCGTCTTTTACATTTCGGATTACTCGAAGGTGAGCAATGGCGTCCTTCACATGCGCGCGCTCGAAGAACTTTAGTCCCCCGCGATATTCATAGGGAATATTCCGCCGCATGAGTTCAAATTCCAATGACTGCGAGTGAAACGCGGCTCTAAATAGCACAGCGATGCTTCTCATTGGCGCGCCTTCGTCGATCAACTCAAAAATCTGCTCGGTGACATATTGTGCCTCCTGCCTTTCGTCTGTCGCCGGGACAAGAGACGGCTTGTCACCGTGCGCGACGACGGCCGTCAGATCCTTCGAAAACTGTTCCTTGTTATTCTTAATAACAGCGTTCGCAACAGCCAGAATTTCCGGCGTCGATCGGTAGTTCGTGACTAATCGAAACACCTGCGCGTTCTCGTACCGCTTCGGGAAGTCGAGAATGTTTTTGATCTCGGCAGCTCGAAAAGAATAGATGCTCTGCGCGTCATCACCAACGACTAATAAGTTCCCATTCACGCTCGACAACAAGTGAACGATCTCGGCCTGGATCATGTTTGTATCCTGGAACTCGTCGACCAAAACATAAGCGAACTTGTTACCGAGTTTCTGTCGAAGATCGTCGTCGCGTTGCAGGAGTTCGAGGAGCTTTACGAGGAGATCGTCAAAATCCATGGCCTTCTGGCGCTCTTTTTCTTTGCCGTACATGTCGATCACGGCCAGAATGTCGTCCTTAAAACCTACAAGTGCGGGATGCTTCCACTCGATGACCTCATCAGCAGACTTGCGCGCGTTGACCGCATAGGAACCGATCGACCGGCACACCGACGGCGACGGAAACCGCTCCCCCGTAATCTTCACGTGTCGCTCTTTAATACAAAGCTTCATCATGTCATTCGCGTCCTCTTCGTCCAAAATCGAAAAGTCTCGACCAAAAACTGTCCGGTCGCCGTACATGCGCAAAAGTCTGTTCGCGATCGAGTGAAATGTGCCAGCCCATAACCCTTGCGGGAATACCTTAAGCAAGGCTTCCGAGCGCGTCATCATTTCCTTGGCGGCCTTATTAGTAAACGTCAAAAGCAAAATACGATCAGGCGGTACGCCATGTTCGAGCAACCATGCCACGCGATACGTGACTGTTCGCGTCTTGCCAGAACCCGCACCAGCGAGCACCAAGCATGGCCCATCACCGTTCTCAACAACTGCGTACTGTTCATCGTTTAATTCGGCTTTATAGTTTATGTTTAAATGGACCTGACCGCCGCCGGAGAGTACGAATTCCTTCATAGATGCGCCCAGATTAACATAAATAAAAAGACGAAGCCATGCGGCTCCGTCTCTTTAAAACTATATCTGCCAATTATCGGCTGAGTGAGATAGGTGCATTTTCTGGGTCACAAGCACCCGCAGTCAGCGTACCGGAAGCATTCCTGATCAAATAGTAATCAGTCTTGGTGGCGGCGCCGCTGGTTGGGTCCATCGGGACGCTGCCGAGGTAGCCAGCTGTTTGCAAGGCTGTAAGATCTGCACAAGCAGCGGCCGTGGTCTGAGCCGTACAACCTGTGTCACAACCGATAGCATCAGTTCCAATCACGTAAGCCGTTCCCGCAGTCATCGCGGCAACCGAAGCTATATAGGCACCGCCGTTATCAACCTGCGCCGTCTTCAGCGCAGCCACGATGTTTGTAACATCACTTGAACGACGTGAATCGCGGGCATCGGCGAAACGCTTAGCTGGGTTAAGAGCTACGAAAACTGCAGCGGCCAGCACCACGATAATAGCGATTACAATCAATAACTCAATAAGAGTGAATCCTTTTCTCTCCCGCTGCACGCTCTTCATAAAAATTGATTCGTTTAAGAATAAACATATTATAATCTATTTTTACCGGTATCAGGCGCAGCTGCTGTTTAATGTGCATAACCTCATGCACACCCGCCCTCACCAAAAGCCAGTCTAGCAACTATAATGATACGTATATGGCCACCGAAAAAAAACCTAAAATCATCAAATTAATCACCAAGGGGCCTAAAACAACGAATGGCAACCTTCCATCAAAAAAAGACGTTGAAGATCTCATTGCCAAAGCAATTGCCGGTACTACATCAGATGCAGCCGTTAGGCTCTTTGAGATGATCATGATCTTTGCTCATGCTGCCCGCGCCTCAGACGTTCATCTTGAACCGTGGAAGGATCACGCTATTATCCGCATTAGAATAGACGGCATTCTTCATGATGAATTCACTCTGGATACCGATCTCCATACCCAGTTAGTAGCCCGTATAAAGATTCTAACCCGGATGCGAACCGACGAGCATCATGGCCCGCAAGATGGAAGATTTAAATTTACTTCTCCGCTCGGAGACGTGGATGTTCGCGTCTCAATTCTGCCCGATTCCTTTGGCGAAAAAGGGGTTTTACGCCTCCTCTCCAGCCAATCGCATCAATTAACGCTTGAACAGCTTGGTTTTTGTGAAGAAGATTTGGCTCGTATCACTAGAGCCATAAAAAAACCTTGGGGCATGATTCTAGCCACCGGTCCAACGGGCAGCGGAAAAACTACGAGTATTTACGCGATTCTTGAAGTAATTAACAGGCGAGAAGTAAATATCGCCACCATTGAGGATCCAGTTGAATTTGAAATCCCCGGAGTCAATCAAAGCCAGGTTGATCACGTGGCTAAACTGACATTTGCTACCGGCCTACGAGCGCTATTGCGACAAGATCCGGATGTTATCATGGTCGGAGAAATTAGAGACGAGGAAACTGCAAAAATTGCGGTCAATGCGGCCCTGACCGGACACAAACTCCTATCCACTCTCCACACCAATAACGCCGCCACCAGCATTCCGCGGCTTATCGATATGGGCGTTGAGCCTTTTCTTATCTCGTCTACATTTATCTGCGCCATCGCCCAAAGACTGGTTAGACGCGTCTGCAAAGATTGCGTAGAAACACAAAACTTGGGAATTGCTGAAGGAAGTAAAATGTTGCACAAACAAACAGCCGATGCTCTTTTCAAAGATAGGAAGACCATCGAAATCGCCAAAGCTAAGGGCTGCACAAAATGCAACGATACCGGGTATAAAGGGCGAATCGGTATTTATGAGGTACTAGAAAACTCCGTCGCCATTCAAAGCCTCATCAATAAGCGGGCAACGAGTGATGAAATTCAAGAGGTAGCAAAAAAAGAAGGCATGACCACTATCATGGAGGATGGCGTGCGAAAAGTCCTAACCAAGGAGACCACGATAGAAGAACTTAGTCGCGTCATGGAAGAGTAAGGTATGAACAGCAAAAAAAAATCTGGAGTGAGTCTTTACACTAAACTCTCAGTTCAGCTGTCGCTGACTGAGCAGCTTCTGCTGACTAAATATTTAGCTGTGCTGCTCAAATCTGGACTACCGATTGATGATGCGATTGAAATTCTTTCGAACCAGTCAAAAGGCTCCTTAAAAACGATCTTAACCAGCCTCAGGGAATCTGTTAGAAGCGGCAACACACTGGCTGACGGCCTGGAAAAATTTCCTCATGTTTTCTCCACGACCTTCATAAACCTGATTCGAGCCGGCGAAAACTCAGGAACGCTCCAGGGAAATCTTCAGCAACTAGCTGATCAGATGCAAAAAGAACACGACCTGCGGGTAAAAATCCGGAGTGCCATGATGTATCCGTCCATTGTTTTCATGAGCGCTATCACTATCTGTACTGGAATTGTTGTCTTTGTCCTGCCGAATATTACCGCGCTCTTCAAATCTCTTGATGTTCCGTTGCCTTGGACTACCAAAGTTCTCCTCTGGATTGCCTTCGTAGTCCAACATTATGGAATTTTGATTGCCACGGTTACAATCGCGTCAATCGTCATATTCATGTTTATTCGTAATTTATCTTTCGTAAAACCAATAACGCATTTCTTAACCCTCCGTGCGCCAGTTTTAGGAAAAATCGTCAGAAATACTAATCTAGCCAGAATCATGCGACTGCTCGGCACCCTTCTTAACACCGGTATGGCGCTTGACGAAGCCCTGCCGGTAACCGTTTCTGTAATTAAAAACCACTACTACAAACGCCTCTTTACTAAAATGGAAACTACTGTTTCCGAAGGAAATACTATTACCGTAGCTCTCGCCTCGAATAATTATCTTGTTCCGCCCATCGCCCTGCGACTAATCAGAGTCGGCGAGGAAACTGGCACCCTAGGAGAAATGCTCATCTACCTAGCTAATTTTTATGAACAAGAAATTGATGAAGCGACAAAAAACGTCACCACGCTCATTGAACCAATCATGATTGTCGGGATCGGACTCATGGTTGCCTTGCTGGCCTTCTCTATCATCTCGCCTATTTACCAAGTAGTCGGCTCTATCTAACGTGAACAATCCAAAAGGCTTCACATTTCTAGAGATCATCATCACCCTCGGGGTCTTCGGGATTCTTTTTTCAATCTCCGGAATAGCCTTAACAAAATTTCAACAATCCGTAGCCTCAAGTGCCAGCGACCGCGAGATCCTCCATATTCTATCAACCGCCGCCCGTAAAGCCCGCCACGGCCAAGGGGGCGCTCCTTGGGGGGTTTATATTCCCTACAGTGAAAGCACGAGAGCAACAACGACCGTCACGGTCTTTTGCGGAGCCACCTACGCCACCAGAGATATAACCTGTGACGACGTCTACACGGTTAGCAACAATATCCATTTTTTGGCCGTAGATTTTAGTGGAGCAGCTCCAGACACTACAAATGATCATGAAATAGTTTTTAACCCGCTCTCTGGGTCTACCGCCCAATACGGCTCAATCTCACTTGGCTGGTATAACACTACTCGCTCGTTGTCCATTAGTCCGGACGGCTTTGTAAATAGGCAATAATCTATGCGTAACTCCAGACGTTCTATTCAAAGAGGCTCATTGCTTCTTGAAGCCATCGTGGCAATTGGCGCCACCGCATCTTTCATGACGGCGTTGATCGGTTTTGTAGTTGTCGCCAACCGTGGCAGTG
This sequence comes from Patescibacteria group bacterium, assembly GCA_041659765.1. NCBI lineage: Bacteria > Patescibacteria group bacterium. The sequence goes on from JBAZXR010000001.1 coordinate 483,095, forward strand.
ACCGAGCCCAAGAAATCCAACAGTCGTTATGGAATACAAATGAAGGCGCCGAAGCGCTTAGAACCATCTCCTTCGCCAGCCTAACAGATACGCTAACCGGCGCCCTGACCTTCGTAGCTCCCGCCTGGGCATTAGCCACTAACGGACCGCAAACCTTAGCCGATGGTTCAACTCGAATAGTTAAAATATACCCAGTCTACAGAGATGCGTCCTGTAATGTGGTGGTCTCTGGAGGCACTGCTGATCCAGATAGCAAAAAAATTATTAGCGAAACTAGCTGGATCGATACCGCTGGCAGAACCCATACCACCTCAACCACTACGCTGCGCACAAACTGGCTAAACCCGACTGGCACTTGTTTTGCCCCTAGACAGGCTGGACAGGTCAGCTTCGCCGTTAATGCAGCCCAATTCTATGGAGGCAAACAGCTTAGAGAACTTTATTTCACCAACACCGGTGGAACGAGCGTGACAATCGATAAAATAACCTTCACCTGGAGCAACGGTTCTGAATTCGATCAATTGTTCATCGATAACTCAAAAGTCTGGTCAACCTCTGGTCCGGGTACGCCCACGGGAGTCGATGTTTATTCAGGAACCACGCTCGACATCCAAAATTTCACCATGGCGCCAGGACAAACTTCGCAAATCACCAAGGGACAATTTGAAGATCTAATGTCGGGTGCTTCAATGACCATGTCCGTAACCTTTGCCGACGGCTCGGTCTTCACTTCAGGTTCGTTCAATCCCCTTTAGTATGAACAACAAAGGCACAACTCTGCTTGAGACCGTTCTCTACATTGGCATCGTGATGATCGTCTTGCCGACCTTCGTAATGTTTCTAATAAACCTGTGGCAGACTTACACCTTGCTTGATGCTCGTTCTAGAATAGAACAAACTGCCTCAGTAGTGTTTTTGGAACTACAAAACTCACTCACTGAGGCTGATGCAATTAGCATTAGTACCTCTACCCTGGCAAATGACAGCGGAGTTTTAAAATTTCTTGATGCCACGGGACAACTAGTAACCATTGACCGACCAACCGTAGCGGTGACCTTAGTTGGAGCACCGCAAAATGTACGGAGATTACGGATGCAAAAAGGCACAAACCCAGCAACCTATCTGACAGATCCGGAGATAGACGTGACCCAATGGCGCATAGAGGCAATTCGGACCGACGCGACCCTATCCGGTCTAAGAATAAGTTACGATATGGCCATGCTGAATCCCGGGATCGGCGCCTATCGTCATTCCGCCTTCTCGGCTGATACTACCTTTGCTCTCTCCGGACACACTATAGAAAATTAATATGCTCGTCCGCTCGCCCAAAGGTGTCGTCCTTCTCTACACCATGCTAGTCATGGGCTCTGCTAGCCTATTGGCCCTCACTATCCTTGCTCATGGAAGCATGGGTGGGTTCATTGACGCTAACCATGAGGTGGCCACGCTCCAGGTCAGATCATCCGTCATGGGCTGTACTGACGAATTTATTATTCAGCTCAAAAAAAATAGTGGCTACGCACCGGCTACTATTCCAGTTGGAACCGCAACCTGTACGCTCACCGTAACCGCCAACGGAACTACTCGTTCGGGCCTAATCAAGCTCACTCAAAATAACATCACCCGCGGGGTGCGTGTAGACATGGAGACGAGTCCTTTTTCCGTCACTCAAGTAACTGAAACCTTACAATAATTTTTTCAATCTACCTGAGATACTTCGCCTTATTTTGAATATGCTGTTCAAACGTCTCGGCGTAGTACACATTCCCTAAATCATCAGTCAAGAAATACAGGTAGCCGTTAGTCGCCGGATGAATAACGGCTGTCAGCGCATTCATCCCTGGATTGCTAATGGGGCCCGGAGGCAGGCCAGGATTCTTGTACGTGTTATAAGGCGAAACGGTGTCACGCTCGTTTAATGAGATGGACGGATCCTTGCCACCGGTCACATAATTTACTGTGGAGTCTGCCTGCAGAGCCATGCCGATAGACAGGCGCTTCAAGAAAATATCCGCCACGTTTTTCATTTCTGAGGGCTTCCGCACTTCGCGCTCAACAATTGAAGCCAGAGTCAAAATTTCGTGCATGGTCATACCCTTAGCGTCCCCAGTGGGTTCGTCTAGTCCATCCACCTTTTCTTCCATGGTGTCGATCAGCTTCTGCACTACGTCGTCAGCGGTTGCGTCGGCAAAAAACCGATATGTATCAGGAAAAAGATAGCCTTCAAGATCAACGTCGTCCGGCTTCTGGGCGCGCACCACGAATGGATGCGTTTCGAACTTCGAATATTGCCCCGTGGCCTTTGACCAATCCTCGGCAGAAATTTTGAACTTAGTCTGTACCAGCTCGCCCATCTGCTTGAGGGTCAAGCCTTCGGGGAACGTGATTGAGATATCCGTGACCTCGCTCGTAGTCAGATGCGCTAAAATATCTGCGTAGCTCTGGCCAGGGGTAAATGAATAAACACCAGTTTGTACGTCATCAGTCAGCCCGGCAAACTCTGCCGCTACGCGAAACCAAAGTGCATTCGCAATAATGCCACGCTCTTTAAGCAACGTAGCGTAATTCGAGAAGGAACCGCCCGGTGAAACCGTAAAGGAAATTGCCGGAGTACCCGCTTTTGGCGTTTGAAAAAAAATGTGGTTGATTTGATTTACGGCCACTACCAAGCAAACCAGCCCGATCGCAGCAGCAAGAATAAGCGCACGGACAAGAAGACGAAGAATATTCATAGGTTTACAATGCCCTATTTTTCAAAAAATCCTCAACCCGTGCGAGTCTCTCGTGCGTCCCGGAATCAAACCAAGGTTCTGTACCGTGATAGAAGCCGAGTGTGCGGCCGGATTTCGACAAAGCTGGCCAAACATGTGTTTCGTGAGAAAGCGGCATCTCATCTGGCGCGATGTCGAGCACGTCCGGCGTCATAATATACCAGCCAGAAGAAACGAACACGGAGGGCGACGCAGCACGCAACGGCTCGGCGAGGCTTCTATCAACGTACGCATTGAGCTTAGTCTTATCGGTATTCGTATCGAGAATCTCGTAGTTGTTGGCCGTCTCGCTCGGAATAGAAATACCGGCAATAGTCGCCGTGGCCCCAGTTTCCTCGTGACGTTTTAAAAAAGCCGAAACATCAATCCAAAAGAGATTATCCGCGTTGGCTACAATAAACTTTTCGTCGAGCTGAGATTTATCGACTAACTTCATCCAGCCGCCGGTGCCCATCATTTCTGGCTCGCGCAGGTATGTCAGCTCCAGGCCCATGGACGAACCGTCGCCGTAGGTTTCCTCAATGAGGTGGCCGAGATAGGCAGTCGAGATCGCCACGTTCGTAATGCCCGCAGCTTTCAAATGTTCAAGGACGTACGTCATCATTGGCTTGCCCAAAATTGGCACCAAGGGCTTAGGCATGGTGTCGGTCAGGGGGGCGAGACGCGTACCTCGACCGCCGGCAAGTAAGATGGCTTGAATGGGCATAACGAAACGTAAAGTATTAAAGAATAAAGTGTTAAAGCCACTCAGAAACTTTAATACTTTAATCTTTACGCTTTATTCTTATAACAATTAATACATTACCCCAAACCCAATCCCCAGGACAAACCCAACCAGTACATCGCCAAAGTAGTGCACGCCGACCACAATACGCCCCAGGCCAATCAACATCTCGGCGATCACAAACAAAATAGCGAGAGAAACGAGGATCAAGGGATTTGGAAAATGTACTTGGAGCAAAATGACGGTCGCGACTGCTGCAGAAATGGTCGCATGCCCGCTCGGGAGGGAGTACGTGCGCCACCACATTTTGTAGCCGGTCTTCTCCTCAAACTTGGGCCGCGCGCGTCCCACAATCGCTTGCGTGCTGATGGTCAAAATCCAAGACGAAAAAGCGATCAGCGGCAACACCCACCAAGCTAACCAGCCAAGTAAGCCAAGCGCCACCCACGCTATTACATAAACATTAATCAGCTGGACGGCAAAGAAATACCACAATTTATAGTGTGGCTTGCCCCAAGCTTCAATCCGTGTGCTGAGCGGTTTGTCTAAGTTGAAATCCATGTCAGCAGAATATCATTTCTTCCCTCTTTTCAAAAGCCCTCGGGCGTAGCCCTAAGTACATCTATCAGTCCCTACGGGCGAGCCCCGCCGCCAGGGTATTGGCGACGGAGCGTTTTGAGCGATTAGAAAGTTTCCCTGTGGTCTTTACTGATTAGTCGTGCAAAACGTCCCGTTTGTTGTTTCACCCCCAATATAAGACGGCGTGTACCAGATTCGAGCGATAACGCACGCATTGTCCTTCCACTCGAATGCGACAGGGCCAAGGCCTCCCGGAGAATTAGAATCCCCTTCCTGAATAAACGTGAAGCCTTGCGTGGTGAACGGCGTATTCATTTCGGAAAGCCTACCAATACTGTCCGTCGTACCAGTTAACAAATCGAAAATATAGAGGTCTGGAGCTGGTGTATCGCCCGTAGAACGCGAATCATCAAACGGGATGAAAGCGATCTTAGTTTGATCTGGAGATACTCTGACTTGAGAAGAAGCAAGATGCATGCCTGGTGCGAAGGCAATAACTTCCTGGGGTATAACATCACTCTTTGTGAGATCAATTGTGTATACCTTCACTGGATTAAAATCACTTCCTTCGCCAAGTAAATTGACGAATACTCGCCCGTCGTATCCGATCTGCGGAACAGCAACGAGCTCAACAAAGCTGTCTCCGCGGTCGAGAATTAGCTTCTTCTCACCCGTTGTCCTATCAAGCTGATAGAGCTTATTTCCAAACGGAGCATCAGGATATGTTTTCTCTACAAACAACAATGGTGGAACTGCACCCTTGCCTGTCAGACCATCATCCCCATAGGGAATCGCCGTCTTCCCGGGGATTGCCGGTGCGCCAAGTTTCACCATGGCATAGCCGAGCGTAGCGGTTTCAACAACCATGAGCGCGACCAACATCATGATAATGATGGCGTGGGTTCCGTTCTTGTGGCCTGTGGCCATTGGCATTTCGGCCATATAGAAGAAGAAGAAGAAGAATTACTTGTTCTCAGTATACATGAGCGCAACCTTAAACGCCCCGCCGCCAGGATATTGGCGACGGAGCGTTTTTAATGCGAGAGTAATTTCCTCTTCCCTGGACATGATGCTATTTCGCCTTGAATGTTTTTATAATTGCGCTCGTTTCTGCAAGCATCTCAAACTGCTTTGGATCATCAATTCCTCCGCGGCCAGCGTTATCTCCGCCACCGACGTAGTAATAACTGAAGCCATTCTTTGAGGTAATGAACGTATTCGGGTAATCAATAATCATCGGATCCTTCGCGTAGGCGTCGGCAACCACCTGAATAGTGATGTATCGAGCAGGATCGTTCTCAGCCGTAAGAGTTGCCTGGTACGTCATCTGTGTGACCTCAGGAGAGTAGTCCTCCTTTTCATGGATCATTCCCCAAGATGTGGGGAGCACAAGAGAAAAACTGTACACATCGCTGGTGTATTCAGTTCCCTGTGGCGTGATTCGAATATATGAGTGCAGACCGCGAGATTCATCGCCGGTCAAGGTATCGATATTTGGCGGAGTGTCTGACGCTACAATCGGCGAAGTGGTCGTTGATGGAACAGTCTTTACGATACTGTTCTTTGCCGGCGCAGGCGTTGCTGCTGGCTTAGACACTATATAGCCGAGGGCTACCGCCTCGAGTACAACCAAAACCACTAGCATAAGGCTCACGAGCATCCAAGGGCTTCTGTGGTGCATTGAAGACATTTCGTCCATATAAGGATAAAAATTATTTGTTCTCAGTATACATGAACTCCCGCACAAAAACGCGGGCGTCGTCTGGAGTTTCGAGCTGGCCTTCGTCGCGAGCTGACTCTACCGCCTTCATAACCTCGCCAATCTTCGGACCGGGGGTCATATTGAATTCGGCCATCAGTTCAGCGCCGGTGAGAAGCGGTATTTTAGCCGCGGATTCTAGGTCAAACTTTTTCACCGTTTCACGTAAGTACAAACCGGGCGTGTAGTCTACTTTAGCTGCGTCAGTCCCCCGTCCGCGAGTGTCAGACTCGGTCACCGCTAGGAAGGCCTCGAGCGAGGTACCGCCCAAGCGCTTGATTAACCGGCGCACGGCGTTGGCGTATTGTTTTTCATTGAGTTCGCCTTTTTGAAAAGAACGATAAAGCATGGTCGGCTTCAGGTGATCACGAACAATGGCGGCTACGTCATGGGTAACGTCATCGCCAAAGGTAAATTTCTGCAAGAAAGATTTAGTCAGCGAAACGCCAGCTTCTTCGTGACCCAGAGCGCGAATTTTACCGTCGATTGTTTTGGTAACCAGTGGTTTGCCGATGTCATGGCACACCGCCCCAAGCATCGCGATCGTGTCGTCGGGGTCAACCTTTACGTCGACCCTCCCCCGCACGATCCGCGCGCATTCGTCTACGGCGAGCAAGGTGTGAATCCAAACATCGCCCTCGGGGTGCCAGTCGGGCTCTTGGGGAGTGCCAATCATCGCGAACAACTCCGGGTAGTAGCGTTCAATGATGCCGAGGTCGCGCATGAGTGTGAAACCGATCGAAGGCTTTGGAGATTTGAGCAACAGCTTTTTCCATTCATCAGTGACACGTTCCTTCGAGAGTTCGCCGAGCGCCCCGTCTTCCACCATCTGCTTCATGAGCGCGAAGGTCTTTGGTTCGACCGAGAGACCGAACCGTGCCGCAAACTGCACGCCGCGAAAAACACGGAGAGGATCCTCAACAAATGTCTTCTCGTCGACGACACGCAAAAGTTTATTCGCGAGGTCAACACGTCCGCTGTACGGGTCGATCGTTTCGTTCGTCGACACATCCATCGCAATCGCGTTGATGGTAAAGTCGCGCCGACGCAAGGCTGCCTCGACGGAGAGTGACGGGTCACCGATCACTTCGAACCCTTTGTGACCCTTCCCTGTTTTTGACTCTGTTCGAGGAATGGCCACATCGAGCATCCTCCCCTCATCGAGCGAAACTTTGTACACACCAAATGAGGCGCCGACAACATCAACTTGCGTAAAAAGTTCTCGCAAAATCTTTTCGAGCGCGTCCGGTTCGATCCCGTAGACCTCAACATCAGCATCTTTCGTCGGCACGCCGAGGAACAGGTCGCGAACTGCCCCGCCAACCAAAAGAGCGCGCGGAACTTTCCCGGAGAGTGTAGAGACGGCGTCTTTTAGGATTTTATCTGATAGTTGCATATTCTGTCTCCACTCTGAGCCATGCGAAGAGTCCGACCCTCACCGGTGAAAGTCGGATCCTTCGCTCTCGCTCAGGATGGATGCGGGATCGTCGAGTCTATAGCAAGGGAGTACCGGTCATGTCAGGCGGTTGCGGTATTCCAAGAATGGCAAGCATGGTTGGGGCAACGTCAGCGAGCATGCCAACGGGTGGCATAAGGGAGAGATCGCCATTAGGCACGTCACCGGCAATTGACTGTTTGCCCTCAAACTGATTGCCGATAATAAAGAACGGAACAGGATTTGTGCTGTGCTCTTTATCCATGGCGTGTGTCTGGAGGTTCAGCACTTCTTCCGCGTTGCCATGATCAGCCGTGATCAATAAGACGCCATCGTGCTTCAAAATGGTTTCCACTAGCCGGCCAACGCACGCGTCGACAGCTTCAACGGCCTTGATCGTCGCCTCTAAGTTACCCGTATGCCCCACCATGTCTGGGTTAGCAAAGTTACCAATAATGACGTCATAGTTTCCGCGCTCGATCTCCGCGATCACTCGGTCAGTCACGGCCACGGCACTCATTTCTGGCACGGCGTCATAACTCGCCACGTGAGGCGATGGAATAAGTGCGCGATCTTCGTTAGGAAAGGCTTCCTCCCGCGTACCGTTCATGAAGAAGGTAACGTGCGCGTATTTTTCTGTTTCGGCAATGTGAAGTTGAACGAGTCCAGCCTTAGAAATAGTCTCCGCCAGTGAATTCTCGATGACGATTGGCGGGAAGGCAACGTCTACCGGCAATCCCTTTTCATAATCAGTCATGGTGACAAAAACAAGATCCTTGATGTACTCACGCGTAAACTTTTCAAAAGTCGGCAACACAAAGGCCCGCGTTAGCTCACGTGAACGATCTGGGCGAAAATTAAAGAAGAGCACAGCATCACCCATATTTACGGTCGCGACCGGTTTGTTACCTTTCACAATTACTGTGGGCGGGAATTCTTCATCGTAAACCTCTTTTGAATAACTGTCTTGAAGTGCAGCGAAAGGATCTTCAGAAGTTTTATCGGACTGGCCAAGGGCGATAGTGTTATAAGCCTTCTCTACGCGATCCCAACGGTTGTCACGATCCATAGCAAAGTATCGCCCCATAAGCGAGGCGATCTCGCCCACTCCGTACTCCTTCATCTTGGCATCCAAATTGCGGATGAAATCAATTCCTGAGTTATAAAGGGTGTCGCGACCATCAAGAATAGCGTGTACGGCAACTTTTTTGATGCCTGCTTCCTTACACATGCGCAAAAGCGCGTAACAATGATCATCGTACGAGTGGACTTTACCACTCGAAACAAGACCGAGGAGATGCAGGGTGCCACCACTTGATTTCACTGTGGAGATCGCTTTGGCGAGTGCGGGGTTAGACGCAAACGAACCGTCTACCACGGCCTTGTTAATTCTCGGTAAAGTTTGGTAATACACACGGCCCGCACCAATCGCCAAGTGGCCCACTTCCGAGTTCCCCATCTCGCCCCAAGAAAGTCCCACCTCCTCGCTCGAAGCCCGCAAGGTCATGACCGGGTAGCGGCTGGTCAGCATGTCAAATGTCGGTTTTTTGGCCCGAGTGATGGCGTTTCCTTCAGAATCCGGGGCAACGCCAAAACCATCAAGGACAAAAAGGACAGCTGGCCGCGGACGGCCACCGGGATTTGGTGAATCCATACCGAACCATTTTAGCACGAAAATATACTACCTCCCAAGAGCCACTTCATTAGAAGAAATCTTCATGTACTTCACTTCTACTGGCTCAACCAGGCCCAAAAAAGCTTGCCGATCAGAAATGCTGGCGAGTGAACGCAAACGATCAATCTCTGTTAAAAGCCGATCGCTATCATGGGCGAGCGACTGGCGCTGATTTTCTAAATCGCGAATCGTGTAAGCTTTCATGGACGCCTCGTTCATTTGAAAAACATACAACAGTCCAAAAACCAGGGCGACTATGCCAAAAAGGGCCTGCAGCATCTTCTGCTTAGCGGCACTGCCCAAAAAATTGTTTCCTCCTTCTGACATATCCTCCGATATGGTTATGCACGCACCGCGATCCGCAATTTTGCACTGCGCGATCTTGGATTAGTTCGTATCTCTTCCTCGCTGGCCTCGATCGGCTTTTTGGTTGTGCCCTTCAAGACTGCGCTGTCCTTGAAAAAGTTTTTGACCATTCGGTCTTCCAGCGAGTGGAACGTGATGATGGCAATTCTGCCCCCCGGATTCAGTATCTGTTCAGCGGCTTTAAGTCCGCGCTCAAGCTCGCCAAGTTCATCATTGACCGCAATGCGCAAGGCTTGAAAAGTTCGAGTCGCCGGATGAATTTTACCGCGCCCCTTTGAGAGGCTGGCGATAAAATCCGCGAGTTCAAGCGTGGTCGCGAACTTCTTCTCTTTCCGTTTGTCCGTGATTGCCTTAGCTATCTGGTTCGCGAAAGGTTCCTCGCTATAGATCCGCAGCATCGCTGCAATCTCTTCGCGCGGTGCACCATTCACAATGTCCGCGGCCGTCTCCCCCTTTGACGCGTCATAACGCATATCAAGCGGTCCGTCCTTCATGAAGGAAAACCCGCGCGTGGCGTCATCAACGTGCATGGACGAGAAACCGAGGTCGAACAGAATGGCATCTGCCTTTTCCACGTGCGCCACCATGTTCCCGAAAGAATCATGGACATAGGTCACGCGGTCAGAGCTACCCTTCATGCCGTCACAAGCAATTTCGAGATTTCTTGCATCTCGATCAAAGCCGATGAGCCGGCCGCTTGGTGCGGTGGCTGCGAGCATGAGTGCGGCGTGCCCTCCTCCGCCAAGCGTGCCGTCAATGACGGTTTCGCCCGGCCGTAGCGCCAAGCCTTCTAATACCTCTTTCGCGAGAACGGGAATGTGCATAAGGGCAAAACGGGCTAGTGGGCAAAATGGGCATTAAATTCCTCCCAATTGCTCTGCAATGGCGCCGGAATCGGCTTCGGCCTTCTTTGCGTATGCATTCCACGCATCCTCGTCCCAAATTTCCAAACGATTCTGAATACCGACCACGACCGCGTTCTTTTTTAGTCCGGCGAATGTCCGAAGATATTCGGGAACTACAAAGCGTCCGTGGCTATCTAACTCGACGTCCATTGCGCCTGCGAGCATAAAGCGCGCAAAAGCTCTAGAGTTGGCTTGTCCCAGGGGCAAACTAGCGATTTTTTCCGCCAGCTTTCCCCACTCTTCCAAGGGCAAGACAAACAGTGAAGTGTCGAGGCCTCGCGTCACCACCGCTCCTTGCGCTAAGGCCCCGCGAAACTTCACCGGAACGCTGAAGCGTCCCTTGTCGTCGATGGTGATGTGGTATTCGCCAATGAACATAGCGGTGTGTGTTCCGTCACGAGCATTTGATGCCGAGAGGTGTTCAAATGTTCATGACGGGGGAAATTCCTCGAAGGGAGGCCTATAACAAACCAACGCACGACCCCACTTCGTACTTGCTTCGGATGATACCATCCCACTTTAGCCCACTCAATGCCATTTCATCCCACTTGGGGATAACAAATAGGGGTCGACGCATGGATCAACCCCTACCACGATCCGATGTAAGGGCGGACCCATGCGTCCGCCCCTTTACGAAACTCCTGAAATATGCTATATAAATAGACGCTTTCCATCCCAGAAAGCTAAAACTCCGCGCCCCGAGGTTCCCCTTGTCCATGGACCGCTCCCCGCAAGAACCCGAGATCGCCAGAACGACCACCATCGTGCTGAGTGTATTCATCGGCATCCTGTTCATCACACTCTTCATCGGCATGACCATTCTGGCCATGACCGGATGTGAGGCTTCGCCTACGCCGATTCCGTGCGTACCGCCGGCGATCGATCTGCACGAGGCCAAGTACCTGGCGCTGTGCGACGACTACAAGACCGCTGCCGGAGTGTCAGATCCGCTCACCGGCCAGGACTGCGAGGACTTCCTCCAAATGGCCTGGACCACGAGCGACGAGACCGTCAGTCCCGACTTCGCCCTGCCCGCGGATTGCCTGTCGGAGTAACAGAAAAGGGAGCGCAAGCTCCCCCGTCTAAGCCCCCACGCACACGTTATGCGCGGGGGTTTTGCTTTTTAGGAATGCCGGAACGTTGCGCCCGCAGCACTCGATGATAACTTCCTGCAAATCTATGCGCTTCGTCGCGAACTTTTTGAAGAGTTTCCTTAAAGGCTTCGGCAACTCTTCGCAGATCAGCGTTTGATTGGTCGAAAACTAAACGATCCTGTTTACGATCAAAGCCTTTGGCGATACCAATAATCGGCACTTTGATCTCCATCTCGTCTAGCACTTCGCGGACTCGATTCACCTGACCCTCTCCCCCGTCGATAACCAGCAAGTCGGCCCGTGGCCAGTCGTCATGCGAGAACCGGCGGCGAATAACTTCTTCCATGGCTCGCACATCGTCAGTGCCCTCGAAGCCCTTGATTCTGAACTTTCGATATTCGTCCTTCGCCGGCTTACCATTCTCGAACACGGTCATCGCCGCGACGTTCGACGTTCCAGAAATGTGAGCAATGTCATACGCCTCAATTCTACCGAGAGCATTAATGTGACCCGTGTCAATGTCACGCAATGGCAACGTCGACGGTTCATCTTCACGAGTGATTAGAGCGACGTCTTGAATGTGCTCGAGCGCAAACAATTCATCACGCAATTTTGCAGCGACCTCAAACTCGCCCTGCTTCGCCGCAACCTCCATCTCCTTTCGCATCGACTTCACTATTCGATCTTTCTTGCCCTCAAAAAATAACTGGAAATTCTTGATAATTTTTCTGTACGCCGTTTTATTGATCGCGCCCGTACATACGCCGGGACACTTTCCGATTTGTGCATCGAAACACGGCCGTGGCAAGGCGGGGTTAGTAACCCCGCCTTCCGACGCGACCGGTGGTTCACACGTCGACCACGGCAGCGCTCGGCGAATGAGATTAAGCGCGGTGCGCAATGACCGACCGCTCACATACGGTCCGTACACAGCAATAAACTTTCTCTTGGCGAGGGCTGACAATTTCCGCTCAAACGGCTTAATGCCAAGACGCTCGAGATCGAAGCCTCTCATCAAGACTGGCCGAGGAAACTCGTCGTTAGTCAAACACAAGTACAGAAAACTTTTGTCATCGAGCAACATCACGTTGTACGGTGGCTCGTTCGCTTTAATCTGGTTCGCTTCGAGCACGAGAGCCTCGATCACCGTCGGCGTCTGGATGTAATCGATCCGTCGAATTTTGCTCACGAGCTCGCCGATCCGGGCGTCATGGGCCTTCGTAAAATACGAACCAACACGCTTCTTCAAGCTGGTTGCTTTCCCCACGTAAAGCAGTTTTCCCCCTTCGTCATAATGAAAATACACTCCCGGGGAATCCGGAAGCTCGCCGTGAAGGATTTTGACGTACTCGGGAATCATGTCTTCTTTTATAGCAGTTCTGCTATCATGTGGGCAATATGGGAAATATCTTCTTTCTACTCTTGGCTTTTATTGGTGTCATCAACACTACATACCTCATCATCAAACGAAGAAAGGGAAAGGCGCCTATATGTCCCCTCAGAGGGGATTGTGCGATGGTCCTCAATAGCAAATACACCAAGACTTTTGGAATACACAATGATGTCATCGGGCTCGCCTATTTCATAGCCGTTCTCCTGACCCCGGTCGTCGTTCTCGCGACACTCATATACGGATCAGACGAAACGTTCGCCCTAGGTATCACAACGCTGACGCTGCTCATAGGAACATTCGTAGCCATACACGTCGGAACCTTTCTTGCGACGGTCATGACCATCCGGCTCCTCTACGTGCAATTCTTTATCATCAAAAAGATGTGTTTCTGGTGTCTCATCTCTTCCTTCTGCGTACTCGGAATGACTGCCATGCTCATGCCGTCGCTCGTTACTGATATCTCAAATTTCCTATCTGCGAGCGCTGGTTAGTTCTTGTGTTCAGGACTCTTTTCGCCCTCCTCATGACTCTCCGCATGCTATTTCTCCAGTTTTTTGTCATTAAAAAGATGTGTTTTTGGTGCCTTTTGTCATTTGATATGTTCATCATTATTCACTAGTATTACCGGTTCACGTTTCACGGAATGTTTCTTGCAATTCCCCCAAAACCTCCACCCCGGAACCAACGTGGTTCCGGGTGTTTTTTTTTTACTTCAAGTATTTCTTCAGATACTGACCGGTGAAACTTTTTGGCTTGCGGGCGATGTCTTCCGGCGTACCAACAGCCACGACTGTCCCACCAAGGTCACCTCCTTCAGGACCCATGTCAATCAGCCAGTCAGCAGTTTTAATCACGTCGAGGTTATGTTCGATAACGACCATCGTATTCCCCTTATCGACTAAACGATGGAGTACTTCGAGCAACTGCTTCACATCGTCGAAGTGTAAACCCGTCGTCGGTTCATCGAGGAGGTAAAGCGTCTTCCCGGTTTGTCTGCGGGCGAGTTCGGAGGCAAGTTTTACGCGCTGAGCTTCGCCACCGGATAAAGTAGTCGCACTCTGGCCGATTTTAATATAGCTCAAGCCGACCTCGTTCAAGGCTTTTAGCTTCGTGTCGACATCCGGAATATCCTTAAAGAACTTCGCCCCCTCTTCGACCGTCATTTCTAGCACGTCCGAGATGTTTTTATCCTTGAAAGTTACTTCGAGCGTTTCACGGTTAAAGCGCTTGCCCTTACACACTTCACAGGTCACATAGACAGTCGGCAGGAAGTGCATTTCAATTTCGATTAACCCATGTCCTTCGCAATGCTCGCAACGACCGCCGGGTACGTTGAAGCTAAAGCGACCGGGCTTGTAACCGCGGAATCTTGCCTCCTCAGTCGACGCAAACAAATCGCGAATCGGTCCCCACGCCCCCGTGTACGTCGCAGGGTTCGAACGAGGCGTACGGCCAATGGCGCCTTGGTCGATCAAAATAGCCTTGTCGATATATTCCACGCCTAGCACGGCCGTCGCTTTCCCGCCCTTATCTTTTCCGCCGTTTAATTTGTGATTAATAGTTTGATACATCACGTCATGCGCCAAGGTCGATTTGCCCGAACCCGAAACGCCGGTGACGCACACAAATTTACGCAACGGGAAATCAACATCTACATTCTTCAAGTTATTTTCGACGGCTCCACGAACCTTAATTACGCCGTGTTCTTTCGTTCGTCGTTCTGCGGGAACAGGAATCTTCAAGTCGCCACGCAGATACCCCGCCGTTCTTGATTTCTTGTCTTTGAAAATCTCGGGCGTGGTACCAATAGCGACCACCTCTCCCCCATGAACGCCGGCTCCGGGACCAATCTCGACCATGAAGTCACAGGCACGAATAGTGTCCTCGTCATGTTCAACGACGAGCACGGTATTTCCGATATCACGCAAGTTTTCAAGTGTCTTAATTAGACGCTCGTTATCTCTTTGATGCAGGCCGATGGTTGGCTCGTCGAGCACATACATCGCGCCGACCAATTTCGATCCAATCTGCGATGCAAGACGAATACGCTGTGCTTCGCCACCGGACAATGTGCCGGCCGTACGGTTGAGCGTCAGATAATGGAGGCCGACATCTAACATGAAGCTCATGCGGTTTTCGATTTCCTTCAAAATGGTCGCCGCAATTACTTGCTCACGCTCGGTCAGTTTCAATTCGAGGAAGAATTGGATGGCTCCGTCAACTGAAAGATTCGTCACGTCGACGATCGATTTACCGCCAACGTAAACGTGCAACGCTTCTTCGCGCAGACGTTTGCCGTGACAGGTCAGACACGGCTCGTCGGAGAATAACTCGACGGTTCCCAAGCCTGAACACGCCGGACACGCGCCATACGGCGAGTTGAACGAAAACAAACGAGGTTCGATCTCGGGGAATGAGAAACCGTCATCAGGACAGCTGAATTTACTTGAAAGCAATCGATCTCCGTTCGGTGTAAGCACCTGAACTAGGCTCTGACCGCGATCAACAGCCTGCTCGAGTGCATCGCTCAAACGCTGGCGTGCGTCAGGAAGTGCGCTCGCCGGAATAGTGTCGATCACGACTTCGATTGTATGTTGCTGATACCGCGAGAGTTCGATCTTCTCGCTCAAGCGGTGCATCTTGCCGTCGATTCTAACTTTCGCAAAACCAGAATTATAAAGATCGTAGAGCAACTGGTAGTACTCGCCCTTGCGACCGCGGACGACTGGGGCAAGAATGACGACCTCGCGGTCGTATTTGCCCTCACCCCTACCCTCTCCCCTACGGGGAGAGGGAGAAGCGACCATTAGATCCTTCAGAACGATGTCGACCATTTCGTCGATCGTCAGTTTTTCGATCTTACGACCACACTTAACACAGTGTGGTTCGCCGACGCGGGCGTACAAGACACGCAGGTAGTCGTAAATCTCGGTAATGGTGGCGATCGTACTCCGAGGATTCCGTGAGTGCGCTTTCTGGTCAATGGAAATCGCGGGCGAGAGACCCTCGATTTCATCTACATCTGGCTTCTGCATGCCGCCCAAAAACTGGCGAGCATACGCCGAGAGAGATTCCACATACCGGCGCTGACCTTCAGCAAAAATGGTGTCAAAAGCCAGGCTGGATTTGCCCGAACCAGAAAGGCCCGTAAAACATACGAGCTTGTTTCTGGGGATCTCAAGCGAGATATTTTTCAGGTTATGTTCCCGGGCACCTTTGATTTTTATCTTGTCTTGCATATAGAATAGAGACGCACACATACTTAGGAGGCAACATGGGCGGCGGAGGACTAACAAGCGTCTACGGTGAACCGATTACAGAACCCGAGGACTCACTCCCGCGAGATCTCTCGACCGTGACCGAGACGGCCGACCCGGGTGGCGACTTTGTGGGCCGGGCAGAGGCGCCGGCACACAAGTCCTACGGGCCGTGGTGGGAGCAGCTCAAGCCGCACAGAAACGCGATCAAGAAGCCGCGGCACCAAGAGGAGTTTGACGAACTCATGACCATCTGCGTCAAGTCAGAAGAACCAGGCATGGGTAGTCTGCGCGGTGCGTGCGTCCGCCAGCTGCGTATCTTCTACGCTAAATATCTGCACGACGAACAGGCCAATCTGGAATCTACCCTCAGCGAACTTCCGGAAAGCCTCACGGCGTGACCTTCTTCCGAGCTCCCCGGTTCTTACCGCGGGGGCTCGTACTTTTTTTAGCAGCTAATTCTTTTTCTAACTCGACTAGTTCGTCACGTAACAACGCAGCTGTTTCAAAGAGCAAATTCTCGGCCGCCCGTTTCATGTCATCTTTCTTGTCCCGGATAGCTTCTTCGAGTTCTTCTGGGCTAGCCGTCATTTCAATCTTCAGAATCTTCTTCACCTTTTCTTCATCGATTCCATCCGCGCCGAGCATCTTTCTGATATCGCCGATTTTTTTCTCGATGCTCTTCGGCGTAATGCCGTGGTCAGCGTTGTACTTGAGCTGAATCTTTCGACGTCTATCTGTTTCAGCGAGTGCTCGATTGAGTGAGCCGGTCATGTGATCGGCATAGAGCAGGACAAGTCCGTTCACGTTACGAGCCGCACGACCGATTGTTTGAATGAGCGACGTTTCGCTACGCAGGAACCCTTCTTTGTCCGCGTCGAGAATACCGATCAGCGACACCTCCGGCAGGTCGAGTCCTTCACGCAACAAGTTCACGCCAACCAACACGTCATACACGCCTTTACGCAAGTCCGACAAAATGGTGATGCGTTCGAGTGTTTCGATGTCGGAGTGGAGATAGGCGACGTTCATGCCATCCTCCTTCAAATAACCCGCCAGGTCCTCGGCCATCTTTTTGGTTAACGTCGTAATCAACGCTCGTTCACCCTCCGCGACTCGCACTTTGATGCGCGCCATGATGTCTTTCACCTGTCCGGGATAGTCGTCAGTGGCGGTTACCGGCAAAATAATGGTCTGCGGATCAACGAGTCCAGTAGGACGAATGATCTGTTCGACAATGGCGTTTGACGTCTCGCGTTCGTACGGGCCAGGCGTGGCGGACACATAAAGGGTCTGTCCCGTGCGCTCAATAAATTCATCAAACTTCAGTGGGCGGTTGTCCTTAGCGCTCGGCAAGCGGAAGCCGTGATCGACGAGCGTTTGTTTACGCGCTTGGTCACCGGCGAACATGCCGCCAATCTGCGGCAGCGTGACGTGGGATTCATCAATGATGGTCAGAAAGTCTTTCGGGAAGTACGAGATTAGACTCGACGGCGGTTCGCCCACAGTGCGACCGTCAAAGTGACGCGAATAGTTTTCAATGCCGTTACAGTATCCAATATTTTTGATCATCTCCAAATCATACTTTGTCCGGCGCGACAAACGCTCATACTCAAGTACTTTTCCTTCAGCGTCGAGTTCTTTCAGGCGTTCGGCGAGTTCATGCTCGATGGCCCGGTACGCTCGCTCTCGCTCATCGAGTGAAGCCATGAAGTGTTTGGCGGGAAAAATCCAAGTGTCTTTCAGCTTCTCGTCGATCTCTCGCGTAATGTGATTTAATCTAAAAATTTCCGCAATCTTAGAACCGTCGAAAACTATTCTGAACAAGATTTCCTCGTTCACCGGCATGATTTCCACCACATCGCCGCGCGCACGGAAATGGCCTCGCGTGAGGTCAGTGTTAGTGCGTGTGAACTGCATATCAATCAGCTTGCGCATCATCTCGTCGCGCTCAACTATGTCACCCTCGATCAAATGCAATACTTCTTTCTCATATGCTTCCGGCGAACCTAAACCATAAATGCAGGACACCGAAGCGACGATGATTACATCGCGTCGGGTCAAGAGCGCCGAGGTAGCTGCGTGCCGTAGACGATCAATCTCCTCGTTAATCGTCGCTTCTTTTTCAATGTAGGTATCCGTCCGCGGCATGTACGCCTCTGGCTGGTAGTAATCGTAATACGAAACAAAATACTCAACAGCGTTGTTTGGAAAAAACTCTCTAAACTCCTGACACAACTGCGCGGCCAACGTCTTGTTATGGGCAATGACGAGCGTAGGGCGCTGAACATTCTGAATCACGTTCGCCATGGTGAACGTTTTGCCGGAACCCGTAACTCCAAGAAGAGTCTGTCTATCCAGACCTTTATTGAGTCCGTCGGTCAACAACTCAATCGCCTTTGGCTGATCTCCGGCTGGTTTGTACTCAGATTTAAGATCGAACTTCATATGAATAGACAAAGGCCCCAAGAGCCGGGGCTCTAGGGGTATGTTCGTATTTTGTACGGTTACAATAACATGGCTCTTTTCTGGTGTCGAGAGTTGTCCACAAATTCGTTGAATAAAAAAAACGGCTCTTCCCGGGTGGGCAGAAGCCGTCACTGGCACAGAACTCCCAGCTAACTGTCCGCCACCCGCTCCTTCAGGTACTTCCGGAATATCGCCGAAACCTCTCGTCGCTCCCGCGGAGCGAGCAGGGGCAGAAAATCTCGGGGAGCATATTCCTTCTCTCGTTCGACTGACCCGAGGAAAAGAATCTGGTAGCTAAGGTCGGACGTTCCATTCTTTGGAACGGTCACCGCGTAATCACCGATCCCGCGGATCCGTAGAATGCGAACCGTCTTTGATTCATCGTCGCCGAGAGCGAGATGTAGGCCGTTCGCCATACCCACCTCCTCTTCAGGAGCGAACTGTACCTTGAGGGTGCCGTGATTGGACACAGTTTTCTGTATTTTCAGACCACGCTCCTGGCTAGCGCGCAGCAGATCGGCATAGGTAATGAGCTGCTTCCCGTAGGCCGATACCCGCTTGCCCACAACGTGAACCAGGGCAATAAGCACCACCACGCCCAGAACACCAGTGCAGGCCACCAAGAAGGTCCGAAAGGCATACGGCGCCGAATAGACCTGCCAGAACACCAAGATATCGCCGACGAGCACGATCAAGAAAATAGCAACGAAGCTCAACAGGGAAAGCGCGGCAAAGATCACCGCTTCAGTCCATGACGGAACACGAATGTCGTATTTTGACTTCTTCACGTTTCCTCCAAAAGGCCTGCTTATATTAGCGAAAAAAATAAGAATTGTCAAGCGATGAGCTCAAGGTTTAAAGCCTCACCCAACATCTGCCGGGGGTTCGGTAAATTACTAGGATTAATGGGGTTTTCGTTTGACAAAACTGAAAAAATATGGCTAAATATGGCCACGTTTTTTGGATCAACTCGGAGGTACTCCATGGAAATGACCGATGCGCTCGCCGCAGTCTTTGACCCGCATTACTCAAACCCCCGGCTGCAGGCGCTCCGCGACCTCATGCGGGATCCGGCGTGGGCGGCGATCATCACGGATCACGAAGTGACCCGGATCACCGGAAACCCCAAGGACTACGTGGAAGTGACCATCCTGACCGCGAGCGTGCTCCTCAAGTCCCCCATGGCGGGCGTGGCGCTCGAGCGACTGCAGGAATACCTGACGTCGTCCACGACATTTAACCAATCGATGGTCAGGCTCCGAGTGATCACAGTTGCCGGCGACACCCTTTGCTTGCGCAGGAACTTCATACGTGAGCTCAGTGAACTCATTGACGTACTCGAAAAAACGCTCGTAAGCGTCGCCCTGAGCTGGCCTCGGGAGAATGAGAAAGACGCTGAAACCATCCTCGACGGCCGTGCACTCGACGCCTTCCGCAGGCGGTGCATCAAGGAAGGTCTCGAGAGCGTAGGCGCGTAACGCCCAGAGGGCCCGTACCCAGTATCCCCGCTTACCGTAAAAAGTAAGACGGGGATTCTTTTAACCGTTGGTCTTAGCAATTACCATTTCGACAACATCCATAGCACCCGCTGGAACCTTCTTGCGCCAGTCGTGATTTTTTGAAGCGATCATCTTGCGGATGTCCTCGCCCACAATCCCGGGAACAGGGACAATTTTCTTAGTGGCGATCTTTTTGTTCTCGAAAATTTTACGCACATTCTCGTCGCCGCTCCAGACAATTGCGTCGCTTGGGTTTCCGGCAGCATCAAGAACGTGATGCGCCCATGACTCATCTGACTCCGTGTCTTTCACCGCCACAATAGTCGCGTCCATGATGTCAGCCGACAATAACGCAGCGCTAATCATCTCGCGGCGTTCATCAAGTGAAAATGGATCTTCGGCACTTCTTGGGTCTTTGGCTTCGCAAATAACAATGGTCGCGTTGCCGCAGGCCTTCATCATGCCCTGGACCACCATGAGATGGCCGTTATGAAAAGGCTGAAACCGACCGGGAAAGATACAGATGTCCATAAGAAAAGGTGTTAGGTGGTAGGTTATGGGTTGCCTGACAATAATTCTTGCAGAACAGCCGGTGGCACGTCAATCTCAGAAATCTCATTCGTCCACTGAGAATCTTGAGCCAAGTCTTCAAGATGTGAAATCTCGTGGGCATCTTGTCCGGCGATAGTAGACATGATCGTATCAACGGCAACTGGATCCAGACTGGCTAGAAAACCTTGCCCAGACAGAATACCATCACGCAATGAAGCGTGGCAGGGGTATGAGCGGAAAAGAAAGGCCAGTAAACGTTCTCGCTCAAGCAGTGATAACGCCTCAATGAATGGCCCCTTGCTCCAGCTTCTGCCCTGTGAGGTTTCGCGTGACGGGACTACCCAAGTACCGAGCCCCCAATCAGCCACGCTCCCGAGAGCCATTCTAAACGGTGCTTGAACTGCCGTCTTGGCTCGACGTATATGGAGCCCTCCCCCATCAGCTCGCACAAAATCCTGCTCGACAACCTCATCTTTGGTTAAATCTAATAAATGCACGTTCGAATATAAGTTAGGTATCTCCTCAAGTCCGGCTGCTTGGAAGGCCTTCATAGCGCCCCTCTCTGGCGCATCACCAATGACTACCGGGGCATTCGTATAAAGGCGTAGAACGTCGAGTGTGCCCCTTAAACTCTCAAGTACGTCTCTTGAGACATCCACATACACAAAAACATAACTGGCGTCCTTCAGTTTTCGCAAAAACTCATGCCCCAAATCATCCACTGCCTTCCGGGCAGCTCGACGTTTATCCTCCCCCTCAGTGAACGCTACGTGAACCATAGTATGGGTATGGTACAACAAAAAAACACCGGTGCAGGACAAAAAAATCCAACCTTGCGGTTGGATTTTTTGGTTCGGGGACTTGGAATCGAACCAAGATTCATGGCTTCAAAGGCCACTGTCCTGCCGTTAGACGATCCCCGAGTAGTTGAAAACTTGGGAAATCGTACTCTATCGCGCCGGAAAAATCAACCCTAGATCTTCAAATATTTTCGCATAGCCATGAAAGACGTGGCCATGCTTAAGAACGACAAGGTCAAGAACTCGAGCAAAAAGAGGATCGGCCCCTTGGAGTAGAAGAAACCTAACAGATTTAAATCCACGCCAGCAAAAAAAGCGTTAATGGCTGGCTGCCAAACTTTCAATAAGCCATACATCAGACCGGCGACTACCGCCGTGGCCACCAATGAGTAAACAACCCCCTCTATCAAAAATGGAGCGCGGATAAACCAATCATGCGCACCAACTAGCCGCATGACGGCTATTTCATCGCGATGCACATAAATAGCCACGCGAACCGTGTTAAAAACCATCAGGAGCGCGATCATAGCGAAGAAGCCGGCCACGATCAGTCCACCGTAACGCACTTTATCACTGAGCGCGGTCAGAGACCGCACTACATCCTCATAGTCAGCCTGGCCGGTCTCCTCAATGTGCGGTGAGAACTCAGGAGTATTAACCGCTTGAAGAATAAACGGAATATCAGCCGGCGACCGAGAGCTTACCCTTAAAGTGTCGCCGAGCGGGTTAGAGCCGATTTCGTCGAGCGCGGCCAGAATATCGGCGTCACCGGCATGCTTGGCCTTGAAATCAATCAATGCTTCATCGGCCGGTACGGCGATGACTTGCTTGACCTGAGCCAGCCCGGTCAAATAACCGCGAATGGCCGCCTGAGTATCCTGGCTAGTGCCTTTTTTCAAATAAACGTCTACATGAACCCGGCTCTCTATTGAGCTAATAGTGGACTGACCCACTACGTTCATAAACACAACAGCGTTCACGGTGATAAGTGTCAGGAGAAAAACGCTAGTCGTCACAAAGGACAACCAAAAGTTTCTAAAAATGCTCTGAAAAGCGAATTTAATGGTGCGCAGAATGGATCGCATATCAGACAATGTGATATTTACCGTGAGCAGCATCACCAGCAATCTTGCCCCGGTTGATACTAATCACTCGACGATTCAAAGCGTTAACAATGTCTCGATCATGAGTTACGAGAACGACAGTCGTGCCGAACTCATTAATCTTTTTTAAGAGCGATAAAATCTCCTGCGCCGTAATAGCGTCGAGATTTCCAGTCGGCTCATCGGCCAGCATGATCTTTGGCCGGTGAACCAGCGCCCGGGCAATTGAAACACGCTGCTGCTCGCCTCCCGAAAGTTCCTGCGGGAAGCGGTGGCCTTTTTCTCCCAGGCCGACAATCTTTAAAACATGCGGAACTACCTCGCGAATCCGAGCTCCTGGTGCGCCAGCGACTTCTAAAGCAAAGGCTACGTTCTCGTACGCGGTTTTCTGCTGTAATAATTTGAAATCCTGAAAAACCATCCCAATCTGCCGGCGCAGGCCCGGAACGTCTGCCCTGTGGATATTTGTGATATCCCAATCACCAACCTTAACTACCCCCGCCGTTGGCCGTTCTTCGGCAAACAAAATCTTGGCGAGCGTAGACTTCCCGCTGCCAGAAACGCCAACAACGGACACAAACTCCCCCGACCGAATATGAAGACTCACGCCATCCAAGGCGCGGATATCTGGCTTATAGACCTTAGAGATGTTTTCGAACGTGATCATGTAGAACTAGTATAGCAGAGGCCAAAGCTGCGCAGGATGGGGCAGCTAGACGCATAAATAGGCCTATGCTAGTATTCTTCGCGATTGCAGGAGTAGTTCAGTGGTAGAACATTTGCTTCCCAAGCAAAGGGTCGCGGGTTCGAGTCCCGTCTCCTGCTCCAATACGCCGATTTAGCTCAGCTGGTAGAGCAATGCTTTCGTAAAGCAGAGGTCCCGAGTTCAAATCTCGGAATCGGCTCCAGGAAAAATCATTCCGCAAGGGATGGTTTTTCTTTTTACCACACAAATATCCACGGGCGGTTGTTTTTGGCGGATTTGGTGATGATTTCTGGGAGTTCTTTCTTTTTTAAAGCAATGCCGTAAACACGAGGAATATCTGAAACTTTAGTCAGTAGCCAATAGGCGTCCGAACCGTTCAAAGTTTCCGAAACATCTTTAACGGACAAACTAAAAATCGGGCTCATCCAGGCCGGCGATCCGCTGACAGTCACGTTTCCCAAGTCGCCGTTCAGCCTAGCCGATGAATCTTCCGAATAGCGCATGGCCGCATCCGTAAACGGGAGACCATCGTTCACGATCCTCGAGCGTAAACCGTCCAACCGCAGCTTCACGTCGGACTGCAGTTCGATCGACGAAAATACAGCGGCATTCGCGGCCTTGGAAAGCTCGACAACCCCGGCCACGGGATCTTCGCGGTTTCGTTGGTCAAACGGAGCCTTCGTTTGCTTCAGGATGTTCCGCACTCGAGCTTCGTAAACCGTTTCTTGCAGACCAAGTTCAATCGCCTCGCCTTTCTTCATCGAAACGTCCTCGTTGCGAGCGACTTGAGCAAACGCAGCCACGCGCGGGTACCAAATAAGTCGACCGCCGACCACGCCAGCCGGTAAAACAAAATGCGACAGTGATAGAAACGGACCCGACAACGGATGAAAAACAAAAACAATAAAATTTAGACCCAAATAACCCGCCATGAGGAGACGAACCAATGTCCTCATAGCTTGCTCATGTCCTCAAACTTGGTGCGATCAAAGAAATAATAAAACCAACGAGTAGGATTGTTAACGCCTGCAAGCGAATCCGTTGCGCCGAGCACTTTTCCGGAGGTCACTGGAATCGCGGATTGGCCAGCGTCAACTACCAACAGAGTTTCGCCAGGCTTGGCAAGTCCCTCTTTAGTTCGCGCCTGTCCTTCGAGGTAATATTGGCTCGAGAGTTTATCAATGAGATCAAGGAACTCCAGTTTCTTGCCGTCAAGCCTGTAATTCTCCGCTTCGAGCGAGGCAATCTGCGCAGCAATTTCGCGTTCGCGCAGGTATTCTCGGCCAAAACCGAACACAAAAATTCCGGCCACAATCATCGTCGCCAAAAGAAAGATACCTTTTTTTCCGCCGCCTCCCTTGCTCATACGCTCTTATGATACCCCATCTCACCTAATAGCTCACGCGCTACTTTTCTGTCATCCCAAGCAATTTTTTTGCCTCCAGCCACCGCCATGACTGGTTCTGAACCTTTGCCCGTCAAAAGCACTACGTCGCCTGCCTCTGCCAAGCTGAAAGCTTTTTTAATCGCTTCTTTGCGGTCGTCGACCAAAAACAAATCGGTTCCCTCAACCTTCCCCGCTTCTTGTGCACCGCGAGCTACGGCCTCGATAATTTCACGCGGATCCTCGTCGTATGGATCCTCATTGGTCACAATAACGACAGCCTCATACTCACCAGCAAGCTTGCCAATAATCGGCCGTCGAGCAATATCTCTCCCTCCCCCAGCTGAACCGTGAACGCCAATCAATCGCGAACCTTTCACCGCGTCGAACAGCGCCTCAAGCGCATACGGCTCGTAGGCGTAATCGACAATGACCATAAACGGCTGACCTTGATCGATCTTCTCAAAACGCCCAGCGAGTGGTCGCAGTAAACTCGCAGCGTCCATCACGCGCTTCAACGGGAAACCAAGGGACTCGACCGTCGCAATTGCCGCGAGTGCGTTCTTCTGTTCAAACTCGGCTCGCAGTGGCAGCTTGTCGACAGGATGTGCAACGTCACCGACACGAATCAGTTTATCGGCAAAGCTAAACGACACGCGCCTGTCAGCCGGAAAACTTGCGAAATACGCCGCGTGCTCGTCATCACTATTCACCACGATCGTTTTCGGCACGTCATGCCCCTCTAGTCTCTTCTTTCGTCGAGCGGTCAAATGTTCGAACAATTTCCCTTTCGCCTTTCTGTAATTATCAAAACCGCCATGCGCCTCTATGTGCTCTGGGGTGAGGTTCGTAAACACTGCGACATCGTAATTGATGCCCAAATGTCGAAATTGGTCGAGTCCCTGGCTACTCGTTTCGATAATGGCGTACGAACATTTGGCCTTTACCATCTCGCCCAAAATATTCTGCAAATAAAACCGTCCCGGCATGGTCATCTTCATCTTATTCTCAACTTCTTTTCCAGCAATGGAAAACCCCGCCGTCGATGTATAACCAACCGTCTCACCGAGATTCGTCAAAATCTGGGCGATGAAATTAACGGTCGAGCTCTTCCCGTTCGTCCCCGTTACACCGATGACGATCAGCTTCTCCGACGGATGCCGATAAACCGCCTCTGCCGTTTTAGCGAGGACGTAGTGGTAGGCTTGAAGCGCTGGTCGAGGAATCATTTTCTTGAGCTGGTGCAGCATAGATCGTTTCGAAGTTCCTCCGACTTTCTATTTTCTACTTCTAACTACAGATTTCTTACCTCTTCTCTGAACTGCTCGCCGCGATCGAATTCGTTCTTGAAAATATTAAAGCTAGCTGCGCCTGGAGACAGAAGAACGATGTCGCCGGTTTCCGCAAGTTTACGAGATTTCTGAACCGCCTCTTTCATATTGGCTGCGTGCTCGATCGGTACTTTGCCGAGTAGCCCCTTCTCGATGATATCTGAAGCATCGCCAGGGAACAGAACGACAGCCTTACAGCCCTTAGCAGCCTCAGCGATCATTTCTTCGTACGGCAATTTCTTATCTACACCGCCAGCAATGAGAATAGCTTTCTTGTCCTTGCCATAAACTTTTAGCGCAGCAACAACCGCAGTTGGCGCGGTGGCCGCCGTGTCATTGATGTACATAATCTCGTCGACCTCACGGACGAGCTCCTGACGGTCAGGAACCCCCTTGAACTCCTTGAGGACTTTCGCCACACCTTCGACCGTAACCCCGCGCAACATAGCGGCACAAGCAGCCGAGAGAACATTTTCTAGGTTGTGTTCGCCCTGAAGTGCGACGTCTTTATAGGCACAGATGGGAGTTTCGACGCCGTCTTTACGGAAAATAACAGCCTCGCCCTTCAAGAAACAGCCGTTAGCTTTTCCGTCATCAGTCTTCGAGAACCAGTACAGTTTGCCCTTTACGCGTGGTTCCATCGAACGCACTAAATCGTGATCGCGATTTAACACAGTGTACTGCTCGGGAGTTTGGTACTCGAAAATAATCTCCTTGGACTTTTGATAGTCTTCGAAAGACGCGTAACGGTTCAAGTGATCCGGAAAGACGTTTGTGAGCACCGCGATGTCTGGGCCTTTCTTCATCTCGGCGAAGGCTCCCGGCAAACTCTCTAGCAACCATGATGAAAGCTCGAGCACGACTGGTCGCTTAATGTCAGAGACAAGTAGATCATCCAGAAACTCGAGTGGCGATACCTTCACGTTACCCGCAATAATCGTCTCAGGATCCATGGTCTTCACCATCTCGCCCAAGAGCAACGTGGTGGTAGTCTTCCCCTTCGTGCCGGTAACCGCGATGATCTCATGCGGGTAGTAGCGGAAGAACAAGCTCACGTCGGATTCAATGTGAATGTTTTGTGCTTTGGCTTGCTGCACAAATTCGCTCTCACTAGGAACTCCAGGATTCTGCACGACACAGTCGACGCCGGTGAAATCTTCCTTTCTGTGCTCGCCCAAAATAAAGAGCGGCTGATAAATGGTGCGATCTGGGTAGAGTTCCTTGTATTTATTAAACCATTCCATGACCAGGTCCACGGACTCCTTCAGCTCCTTCTCGTCCTTCAAGTCCGTGATAACCGTCTGCGCCTCATGACGCATCAGCCACTTAGCGGTCCCAAGCCCGCTGCCCTGCTTGTATCGACCCAACCCCATAACCGTTACAATTGCGTCCTTGAAACTAGCGATTTTGCTCAGATCCATAATGCGGACATTCTACATGATGCCTCTTGATTCAGGAATAACTAGGTGTTTAAGACTTTCAAAGAGGCCGAGCTTCACCAGAAGCACAAGGAAAAGCCCGACGAACCCGATAACTGGCAAAAGCGACAAGCCAAAAATATCGCGCAGGCTAGGAATGGCCAAAACTAGACCGACTGAGATTAAACTAGCCAGAACAGCCGGTAGAAATGCTCGGTTACGTTCAGTAGCACGCGTAAACGCATAGCCTCGCAAGTGACGAATCACGAACACGGCAATTACGCCGTCCAAACAGAGCGACAGGAAGAGAACGGTCCGAACAACTTCAACCGGCATCTGCCAGCCAGACAAGACTGCCTCCATCACGAGGAGCGAAATAACTGAGACGGCGCCGATCGCGCCCATGAGGGCCAGTAAATTAGAATTGATAACCGCCTCATCTTTCTTTCTCGCGCCAGCTCGCATGATACCCGGCTCGGCTGACTCAAAGGCCAGAGCCATAGCCGGGAACCCATCAGTCACCACGTTTATGAAGAGCAGGTGGATGGGTAGGAACGGCACCGGAATGTTAGCTACAAGCGCAAAGACAATCACGGCCACCTCGCTCAAACTGAAGGTCATGAGATAGGCTACAACTTTACGCACGTTGTCATACAACACCCGTCCTTCGCGAATAGCGGAGAGCAGAGTGGCGATGTTGTCATCAAGCAAGACCATATCAGCCGCTTCCTTGGCCACGTCTGTGCCGCTACCCATCGCTACCCCGATATCTGCTGTCTTCAGCGCCGGCGCGTCATTCACGCCATCACCAGTCATCGCTACGACATGGCCAGCCTGCTGGAAGATCTTCACAATACGCACCTTATCTTCAGGCAGAACTCGGGCAAAGACGCGAATCGAGTTAATTCGTTTTAACAACTGTCGATCGTCGAGCGTCGCCAGCTCGGCATGCGACACCACAGCCCCGGCGTGGATGGAGAGACCGAGGGCGGCAGCGATTCCGCGCGCCGTATCTTCATGATCGCCCGTCACCATGACCGTACGCACGCCAGCGAGCAAAGCGTTGGCTACCACATGTTTAGCCTCAACCCGCAAAGGGTCGCGTAAACTCAGAAAGCCAAGCGGTTCGAGATCCTGGACTGCTTCGACATTTAGCTTTTCGCCATGCCAAGATTTTTTAGCCAGCAACAAAACGCGCAAACCCTTTGACATGAGTTCTTTGTGCGTGGTCTTCAACTTCTCGAGTGCGTCAGGGTAAAGATCGAGGTGTTCGAACAAAATATCCGGAGCGCCCATCACACAAAGCGTTTCTTCGTTATTTGCTTTAGAAACTACGGCCGAGAATTTTCGTTTTGAATCAAAGGGCAACTCGTGAATCACCTCGGCGGCTTGTACGTCGATGTTCCGTTCAATGAGATACGCCTGGCCAGCCTTTTCGAGCGGTGACGAGTGGCCGTCTTCCAGTTTCAAAAGCGCCGACAGCACATTCAGCGACTCGTCGTCCCCATCAAACAACTCAACCTTCATTTCGCCGGTCGTCAGCGTGCCCGTTTTATCCATGCACATCACGGTCACAGCGCCAAGTGTTTCCGCGGCTACCATGCGACGCATCAGCGCTCCGCGTTTGGCCATACGGCGCATCGCGGCCACGAAGATGACCGTTAGCGCTACGGTTAAACCCTCCGGTACAGCGGCCACAGCCAGCGCCGCGGCGAGCGTCAGCATAGAAACCATCGGTTCGCCCCGAGCAATCCCCAGAATAAATACAGCTACCGCAATTAGTGCAATAAAAATGGTTATCCGTCGCGAAAATCGCTTCAGCTCGCCGGTCAACGGCGTGTCCATCTTGGCTGCACCGAAAACAAGTTGAGCAATTTTTCCAAACGCCGTCTGTTCGCCCACCGCCACCACGACCACCTGTGCCTTACCAGCCACCACGACCGTTCCAGCAAACATCATGCAGGTCTGTTCAACGATCGACGCTTCTGATTTGACGTGGTGACTGGATTTCTCGACCGGTTCAGACTCCCCCGTTAAAGGCGCCTCGTTTGTTAAACAATTACTCGCTGACAGCACCCGCGCATCCGCCACAATTTTGTCGCCGCTCGTTAAGTGCATGATATCGCCTGGCACCACGTCTTCTGCGGCGACGGTCATGAGAACACCCGATCGACGAACGACAGCCGTTCTCGGCAACAGTTGTGCGAGTGCAAAGAGCGCCCGGTCTGCACGGTACTCCTGAAAGAAACCGAGCGTAACATTAAACAACACAATAAAAATAATAAGCACCGCGTCCTGCCACTCGCTTGAGAACGCGCTCAACGCCACCGCAACAGCCAGAATGAGCATGAACGGGCTCACAAACTGGTTCATCAAAATCTTAAACGCGCTTGTCGCCCGCGGTTTCTTAAGCCTCGGCAACTCCGCCAGCCGTTTCTTCGCCTCAGCTTCCGACAACCCTTCGCGCCCCGAACCAAGCGACGCCAAAACCTCCCCCGCCCCCAAATGATGCCAAATCAACCCCTCAGTCATATTGGGATCATTTTATCACCTAATTGCCTCCTGCGGGCAAATGGCATAGGCTTATCCGGGAGGTTTCATGAGCCATCGCCAATTGGTTCGGACCGCGTCACGGAGACTGGTTCACAATTTCATTTGGCATCATCTCAAAAATACGCCCTGCGAAGAGGGTCGAAAAGTTGAGATCCCGTCCATCTCGGCCTTTGACCATGCGTTCATGGTCTACTGGAACGCGATAGAACAGCGGCACAAGCAAACGTGCAAACCCTGTAAAGAAATACAGGCCTGTTTCTTTGGCGATACGATCCAGAAACTGCGGCCAGATCCCGTCACCGGAGTATCCGTTTACTTCCACGAATATCTCCTCGCCAACGGCCAGTTCGACCTCGTCACCGGCCACGGCACGGTTCTCCTCGAAGCCCTGCGTTGAAAGACGTGGGGCTATTCTTTTCTCGGCAAAAAGAAAATCCCCGATTTCTCGGAGATGTTCTTGGTGCGCCGGGTGGGGATCGAACCCACGACCATAGGCTTAAAAGGCCTGTGCTCTACCACTGAGCTACCAGCGCATAGCTTGTAACGGCGGGAATCGTACACGAAAATCCCCTATTTGGCAACTACGCAATCATGCAGGGATTGCGGATTATCTCGTAATCTGCTATCATTATCCGTTCCTTTCACGGAGGTGACTCTTGGCAAAAGTGTTGTTCATTCCGAGTTGCGAAGTGGCGGCCATCGACACCCTCGAGGGCACGGAGACGGAAATCCGCTTGAAAGCGGGGCTCGAAGAGTGGAAAAAGGGAGCGTTCGACGTCATCGCCGTGGCTGGCGGGGTGTACCTACCGCCGGAGCTGCAGACGCGACCGTCGGGAACCCTCATGAAGGAGTGGCTCCTCACGCGCGGACTCACGGAGCACCAGGTGGTGGCCGAGACGAACTCTCGGGACACGTACGAGAACATCTCCGGCGTGGTCTCTGCACTCTGGGGACGGCCGATCGAACGAATCGCCGTCATCACGCAGTGGCAGCACGCGTTGCGGTTCTGGGTGACCTTCCGACGCGCCCACGGCGTGAAGGCGGAGATCATCCCGTTGTGGTACTCCCCCGGGCTGAGTCGGTTCCTCAAAGAGTGGCTGTTCCTGCTCATTCACGTGTTCGATGCCACAGGAACAAGTCCGCTCGTCATGAAGAACAAACAGAACTGCACGTTCCCCAAGCCGGCGACCAGCTGACAGGAACATCTCGCGACAACCCCGCACCAAGTGCGGGGTATTTTTTTGACAAAACACCTCTTTTTTGCTAATATTTCTGGTCGATTCTCCTTTCAATGTAGAGGAGTTCGATCACCTTTAGGGAATAATAATCCCAATGTGGATTTTATTTCTGAGTGGCAGACTTCTCAAGGGAATGTCTACAGACCTGGGTACGGAGGCAAAAAAAACGCTCGCAGCCGGAAACGGTAGCGAGCCACGTCGTTCACGAACGACGTAGCGGGTCAACCCAAGTTCGGAGAGTTTCATGGGCAAGCAAGTCATCATCCGGCGTCGCGGAACCGCGGCCTACGAGAGGGCGGTCGGTGTGTACGTGCAAGAAGGACAAGTGTTCGGCGACACCAAGTACATCGACCCGCAGGCAGAAATATTAAAAGCCACTGGCAGGCTCCTCGATCGGGGCATGTGCATCCTGGACTTTGCGAGCGGCATCAAGGCGTCAGGCTGCGTGGTCTGGATCGACGAACGGCGAAAGGGCCGTCTCTACTCGTTCAAGGCGTTCATTGACTACTCCCCAACCGGCTTTTACTCGGACTACTACATGTTCGGACTGCTGTGGGGACGAGGTCAATGGAACCTCCTTAAGGACGGTTTCGCCCGCGACGTACCGCTCCGCGATCAGACCTACACATTGGGGACGCTCGTGGACGCTGGCATCATCCGCGTGTGACAACTCGAACATCCCGATCGGACATCCGGTCGGGACTTTACTTTCTTACCACATTTTGCTATCGTTCTCTGTTCCTTCATGGAGGTTACATGCCAGATGTTTTGCCATTCACTCAGAATCGCGCACGAAGGTTGATCGTTCCCGATACAAGGTCGAGCGAATGCATCGCCCTGCCTCCACCGACCCACTCGAGTCCCCCAGAAGAGAGGAAGATCGCTTACCGTACGTCCGAAACGATGCGTCTGCAGATCCTCCGGGATCACAAGTTCGTGGAAGACGTTCAGGCCTTGCTCACCGGCGAACGGTGGCTTCTCGAGCCAACGTCAACCGCTATCTTCAACCACCATCACAAGTACCAGATCGATGCCAAACCACAACGACAGTCGTGGCGAAAACGTGGTGACATGAAGTCGAGCGATGCGGGGCGTTACTGTGTGGGTTGCCGGTGGCAAGTAGCGGATCATCTGGCTCCCCATCTGCTTGCTATCGTTCCCTCCATCTCCCGCAAGCGAGCCGAGGCGTTCATCAACCACGGCCACACGATCGTTGAGCGACGGGGCCAATACTCAACTCGCCGCTAAAACCATCAGTTCCCGTCAGGCCCTGCACCACGTGCGGGGTTCTTTTTTTAGTACCTTCCGCACTGAACTTCGTTGCCGTTGGAAATTATTTCGGCAAAGGGACCCGTCGATAAACTGATGCGGAAGAAACGGCTTGAAAGTTTAAAATCTATGCCAGTCGGTGTGTCTGTCCAGTAGGTCACGATCCTGCCCGTGCGGGCGTCTACAATGGCGAAGCCTTCATGTTTCTGAGCGTCGTCAGACGGCATGCCCCAGCGAGACACCACGTAAGCGCCGGCGAAGTTTACCCCGCGAGCGACGTCTTTGGTGATGGCGGTGCGATACCTTGCGGCGTCAGGCCATGTCGAGAAATCCGGCCGGTGCGGGCGGCCTTTGTAGAATTCTGTGGCGGGATAGTCAGCAAACTCGCCTTGCACGCCGTAGCCGCACTCGGGAGCGGGATCGGTGGCGGGAGCAGTCGAGTAGTCGGAGGGAGTGACGAGAGGAACGGGAGAGGGCGTAGGTGGGCGTGTGTCTTGTGTCTCAAAAACAACGAGTTTGCCACCGGGAAAGACGCAAGTAGGTTTTTGAGCATTCCATAGCCACTCCCCGCCCTGCTCTTCGCAGGATGACCGATAGGAGGCCGAGGTTGGTTCGCCGCCGGTGAAAAATTTAAAAAGAAGAACGAAAGCAATGAGGCCGAAAAAGACGGTCGGCGACAAAAGTTTAACCCAATGTTTGTCCGGCATTTCCCAGGTCATGGATACACTCTACCGCCGACACAAGTTTTTCGTCGAGTTCAAACGCGAACAACTTTCCTGCAGCTTCCGACAGATCCGCTCGCTTCAGGTCATCGTGCGAAAGTTTTTGGATTACTTGAAGAAGGTTTTGCGGAGTTGCGCCTGGAGACAAGACGAAACAGGCGCCGCGAGATTCGACAGCCTGCGCGTTTTGTTCTTGATGCGAACCAGCGATTGGAATCAAGATGGTCGGTTTCTTGAGTGCAGCTACTTCCATGATGGTTCCCATGCCCGCACGGGCGACGACGACATCCGCAAGTGCATACGCATCAGCCAGCGACTCGCCCAAAAACTCAACGGCTTTATAACCGTCGCCGATCTTTTCCAGAGCTGGCAGCATCTTGCCCTTCCCCGTTAAGTGAATAACATTCGCGGATTTCACGAGCTCAGGACCAATGGTCACAAACATGTCGTTCATGCTAGCCGCGCCAGTACCGCCGCCAATAATAAGGACTGTTGGCAATGGCCGATGAAGCCCAAATCTTTCGCGAGCCAGATGCGCTTCGCCGAGCAACATGGACTTCCTAACGGACCCACCAGCCACCTCGGTCTTCCCTTTTGGAAAGACTGAAAGATTTTCTGGCCAAGTGACGAAAATCTTTTTCGCAATTTTTGCCATCAGTTTGTTGGCAATGCCCGGCGTCACATCAAGCTGCTCGATTACCACGGGGATTCCAAGAACCTTCGCCATGAATGCGACAGGCACACTCACGTAGGCGCCCGCGCTTACAACAGTCAACGGCTCGATATCCTGGAGCATCGAGTATGCCTTGATCGAACTCACAATAAATTGCGGAATAATAAACGGCAGCGTCCAAAGTCTAGTACGGTCCAACTTGGGCGCCGAGAGCACTCTAAACTCGTAGCCGTCACGCTCGACCAGTTCTCGCTCGGGTCCCTCCGGCGTACCGATCCAAACAATTTTCACCTCCGGATTTCTGTCACGCAAAAGCCGCGCCGCTGACAAAAGCGGAGTGACCGGACCAAGCGTACCTCCACCGGTGAATAAAACGGTTTTCATACCTCTTTCATCTCCTTCGAAATATTCAGGAGTATCCCCGCTGCCGTTAAGCATACCGCAAGTGACGTTCCGCCGTAGCTGACAAACGGGAGCGGTACACCGGTGATGGGCAGAACGCCAACCATGGCGCCAATATTCACGAACGCTTGAATACCGATCCAGGCCACAATCCCGACAGCGAGGTATCGGCCAAAAGCATCAGGCGCCTTATCAGCGATC
The DNA here is from genome assembly GCA_041659765.1 of Patescibacteria group bacterium. Lineage (NCBI taxonomy): Bacteria > Patescibacteria group bacterium. The sequence goes on from JBAZXR010000001.1 coordinate 517,373, forward strand.
GTCAGGCCTCGCCAAAGAAAGGCGACGTAGAGGACCAGAAAAGCCAAGATAAGAATAAAGCCCAGTTCCTCACCGGCCACGGCAAAAATGCTGTCGCCTTCTACTTCTGGCAAATACTGAAACTTCTGCACACTATGCCCGTAGCCTCGGCCAAAGATTCCACCGGAACCAATGGCGAGCAAGGCTTGGTTAATATGATAGCCAACCCCCTGCGGGTCGAGCTCTGGATGCAGGAAGGTCATGAACCGGGCGGCTCGATAGGGTGAAAACCTTATCAAAAGCCAAAATAAACCGGCGCCAAGTCCGCCAAAGATAAAAAAATATCTGAGCGGCGCCCCCGCCACAAAATAAACGGCCAGCGACATCGCAACAATAATGGCCATTGATCCGGTATCGGGCTCGAGAATTAAGAGGCCCATCACAATGCCAAGGATGGTCATGAACGGAATCAGTCCGGTATTTATGTTGTGCAAATCGTCCTTTGATCGTTTCTCCATCCATGCCGCAAGGTAGATCAAGAAAGTAAGTTTAACGATCTCAGACGGCTGAATGGAAAAACTGCCAAGTGTAATCCAACTCTTAGATGAACCAAAGTCAGCCTGCAATCCGGGAACGAACACCAAGACAAGAAGACCAATCGAAACGAGCAACATGAGAAACGCATAATCTCGGTAAAACGAGTACGGAATCCGGGAAGCGATAACAGCGCCAATGACACCCGGAATGAGACCGAAGATCACCTGGTGCTTCAAAAAATAGTAGCCGTCGTGAAACTTATCAAAGCCAAGCGGCCAGGACGCAGATGCCAACATCGCCAGGCCGAAGAGCACGAGACCGGAAAGCAGGACCAAGAGTGTTCGGTCCGACATAGCTAAGAAAAGAAACTTGGATCAAGAAGGGCAAGGATCAGGCCAATTCCGGCGCCGATCCACGAAATTACCCAAAAGCGCATGACCACTTTTGGCTCTGGCCAGCCCTTGGCCTCAAAGTGATGATGAATAGGCGCGATCAAAAATACTTTCTTCTGCAAAAGTTTCATTTTGACGAGTTTCTTCGAGGCGATCTGAATCAAGGTGGTGAGCGCTTCGACTACAAACACGATACCGATGATCGGCAAAAGGGCTACCGTGTTTGTCAGCATCGCCACCACTCCGAGCGTGACCCCAAGACTCATTGCCCCTGTATCCCCCATAATAAAACGCGCCGGATAGATGTTGAACCAGAGGAAGGCAAGCGTCGCGCCAACAATGACTCCGCACAGGGCGGCCAGTTCAAATTTACCCTCGAGCAAAGCAATAATGGCGTAGGCGGCAAAGGCCGAGGCGAGCGTTCCACCAGCCAGTCCGTCAAGCCCATCAGTCTGATTAACGGAGAACGAAGTAGCGACAATGACGAGGATAAAAAGGAGAATGTACCAAGGTCCAATGGAAATATCGCCGGCAAAAGGAATGTGGAGCGCGTCAAAACCAAGTTTAAAATAAAACCACCACGCGCCGATAGCCGCAATAATAGTGTAGAGGACTATTCGCTCGCGGAAACGAATTCCGCCACCGTCAGGACCGATCTTCAAGATATTAAATAGGTCGTCGACTATACCCACCAAACCAGCGGCCACGAGCACGGCGAGCGGGAGCCAAGTCTGTGAGCGCGTCAGAAAACTTAACGGAGCAAGAGGGCTGCTGGGAAATAACCCGGCGATCAAGGCAAAAAATAAGGCCAAAAACAGCGCCGTACCCCACATGAGAGTTCCGCCCATAGTGGGCACGCCAGCTTTCTTTTTGTGCAGCTCCGCAAACATGGGCGCCTTCACCGCGCTCCGAATACTTTTGCCTAAGCGGTACTTATACAAAAAGTGCGTTAAAGCCGGCGTCCAGGCTATAGCCACGACAAAAGCTAAAGTAGAGAGGAGGAGTATTTTGCCAATCGCGAAGGGATCAACCATACGAGATGTTCAAGAGGATAATGAAGATGGTAGCCACAAAGAGAATCGATTCTATAAACAAAGTGGCTCCGGCCGCCATATATGAAAGTGCCCGCTCGCCCTTCATGAAATAACGAATCAGTCCCATATTGAGTAACAGCATAACCAATCCAATCGTTGGCACAGTATAAATTCTCCACCATTCGCCGATGGTGTCTACGCCAAAATGAATATTGTAGTGAAGCGGAACCGCTGTTTGGCCGTAAACCATGGGCAACACCCGCCAAGAAATAAGAGCGATCTCCGTCAGGATCAACAACACACAAATGATAGGCACGAAACGAAAAAAACCGACGCTCCAGAGCCGTTGATCACTGCCTTCGTGCAAGGTAAATAATGAGCGCATGTGCTAAGCAACCTGAACCACTTCTTTAATTTGAGGCACCGTTTCATGCAACATGACCGCCACCCCGTCTTGAAGCGTAACGGCCTGGAGCATACAAGAAGAACACATACCCGTAAAACGAACCTTCACCACTCCCGAAGCTTCGTCACAATCCACTAATTCTATGCCCCCGGCATGGATTTTAAGGGCTTCTGACACCCCCAAAAGGGCCTTTTCAACAGCTTCACGCATAGCATTTTCATTATACACCTCTAATCCTTGACTAATTATACGGTTTCGCGTAATCTTCCGCCATTCGTATTTACTTTCTATGGCACATAAACTTGCCCAAGGTTCTACAAGAAACGGCCGAGATTCGCAACCCAAGCAGCTTGGCGTTAAGCGTTCTGATGGCACCACCGTCAAAACCGGCGAAATTTTGATCCGCCAGCGCGGTACCAAAATCCACCCTGGAAAGAACGTGAAAGTCGGTACCGACTTCACTATCTACGCCATGAAGGACGGCGTAGTAAAGTTCATGAAGAAGCAATCCCCGAACTTCGTGGGTGCGCTCAAACTCCGCACTTACGTGTCCGTTGTCTAAATACTCCAAACCCAAAAACGAGCCCGAAAGGGCTCGTTTTTGTATCGCGGGCGGGAATAATACTGTCGCGATGAGGCTGCTTAGTCGGTAATCCGACGACAGCCGAAGAGCAACAGTATTATTCCCGCCCAGTAAGGAGAGCCACAAAGAGCGGGTGTGGAGCTAGCGGCCGGCTTTGGAACTCGGGGTGAAACTGCACGCCTACAAAGAACGGATGCTCTTTGTGCTCGATCATTTCTACGAGTGAGCCGTCGGGCGAGGTGCCGGCAATTATCAAACCAGCCTGTTCAAGCTCGACGCGAAAAGTATTGTTGAACTCATAGCGGTGACGGTGTCGCTCTGAGATCGTCGTGCGCCCGTAAGCATCGATTGACTTCGTGCCAGGTGCTAAGAGACAGTCATAGGAACCGAGGCGGAGCGTTCCGCCGTACTTACCCTTCTCCACATTCTCGTCCTGTCCCGGAAGAAAATCAATCACCGGATGACTAGTCAATTTGTCGATCTCGGTCGTGTTCGCATCAGCCCAACCGAGCACGTTCCGGGCGTATTCGATAACCGCCAATTGCATGCCGTAACACAGACCGAGGTACGGAATCTTGTTCTTGCGGGCGAACTCGATGACTTTTATTTTCCCCTCGATGCCACGCGAACCGAACCCGCCAGGGACGACGATCGCCTGGAGATCTCTAAGCGATTCTAACTTGTCCGGATTCTGATCAAACTCTTCAGCATTCAACCACTCGATCACCGGTTTAACGCCAACAGCCGCGCCAGCATGCTTGATCGCTTCAAGCACCGAGAGATACACGTCCGATAACACAAAGTCGCCGGTAGAAAAATACTTGCCAACCACGCCCACGCGGATTTCCTTTTGCGCCGATCGAATCTTAGCCGTGAAGGCGTTCCATTCCTCCAGCTTGTTGCCGTGTGGCATAAGGCCAAAGCTGTGCAGAATCTTCATGGCGAATTCCTGACCTTCAAAGATATCGGGAATGTCGTAAATGCTTTTTACGTCCGGAGCGGAGATAATATGCTCGGCCGGAACAGCACAAAACTGCGCGATCTTTTCCTTACGAGGCTTATCGATCGGCATTTCTGAGCGACCAACAATAAAGTTTGGAAGAATTCCCGTACCGTTTAACTCGCGTACGGCGTACTGAGTAGGCTTCGTCTTCATCTCACCAATTGATCTCGGCACCGGCAAATAACTAACGAGTACAAACTGCACGCGGTCGCGTCCGAGCTCGCCCTGCATCATGCGGGCAGCTTCAAGGAACAAAATGTTCTGGTACTCGCCGACCGTCCCGCCGACCTCGATAATCGTAATATCGGCCTGTGCATTTTCTGCTGCAGCTTTGATTCGTCGGATGATCTCCTCGGGAACATGTGGAACTACCTCCACACACTTCCCGCCGTACTCTAGATTCCGCTCGCGGGCGATGACCGATTGGTAGACTCGACCCGTCGTCATGTAGTTGAGACGAGTAATGTCTTCGTTTAAAAAGCGTTCGTAGGTTCCAATATCTTGATCGGTCTCGTCGCCGTCGATGGTTACAAAAACTTCACCATGTTCCAAAGGATTCATCGTTCCCGCGTCTACGTTTACGTAAGGATCGATCTTCATCATCGTAATTTTGTACCCTTTAGCCTTAAGTGTAAGGGCCAAAGCCGCACTCGATGTCCCCTTGCCCACACCACTCATGACTCCGCCCACAATAAACAAGTAGGAATGTTGCATAAAAAGAAGAGCCGACCATTAGGCCGGCTCTAGGGTAACCTTTATTTGTGCTTCGAAGCCAGAGGAGAACTCCACAGGGACATCTGAAGTTGTAAAGTTGTTGAGTTGTAAAGTTTTAATAGCGTCCTTAGGCACAGTGTAGCCGAGTTCCTTCAGCCCCTTTCTGATCTCGGTGGCAGTGACTGCGGACTTTGGTTTGCCTTTGACCGACTTCACCGGGATGACAACCTCGAGACCGTCAATCTCGGCTGCCAGTTTCTCTTCTGCCAGTTCAGCCTTTGTTGGCTCTTGGCTCTTGATCTCCTTTAGTGTCTTCTCTCCGCCCTCGACAGCAAGGTGCTGAGGAAACAAAAAATGCGTAGCGTACCCTTCCGGGACTTCTACACTTTGGCCTTCGGCGCCAAGCGACGCGACGTTTTCCAAGAGGGTGACGAGCATAGGCGTAATGCCTTCTTGATTATACCAAGCATATCCTTGTAGCTCGAACGTTTAAGCAGTTCATCGGCCGGGACCCAGGCTACGTCCTTAATGGTCTCCCCCTGTTCCTGCGGCGCTGGTTTTATCAGGATGGCGTCCGGATGGGCTTCGAACAAGAAATAGTGGATGTACTTATGGATCAGGCTGCCCTTATGGACGAAGCGATCGCGGAACCAGATGTCGATCGTGTCGAGTCTGGCGATGGTTCTGAGGCGCGTGAGTCCCATCTCTTCACGAATCTCGCGCACGGCCGCTTCCCGGTAGCGCTCGTCCAGCTTCACATGGCCTTTGGGGAACGCCCATTTGCCGTAACTATCCACGACCATCGCAAAGACCACGCCGGTTTTTGTGCGCTTGAAAACTAAGCCTCCAGCGGAGACTTCCGTGCGGTGCTTGCCTCCTCCTGGCTTATTTCTTGAGGAGATCGATCGCCTTTTGAAGTTGGGGGTCTCGGTTTGCATGTAAGTCTTCTACCGTAAATGGGACAACCGTGTCAGGCATGATGCCTTCTTTATCAATCGACCGGCCAAGCGGAGTCAACCAGCGAGCCACGGTAATCTTCACCGCGCTGCCATCTGGCAAATCATGATATTCCTGAACCGAACCTTTACCGAATGTTTTCTCGCCGACCAAACCTGCAAAGTGATAATCCTGTAAGGCACCGGACAAAATTTCCGAAGCCGAGGCCGAACCGCCGTTCACAAGCACCATGGTTGGCATCTTCGAGAGAAGATTGTTTCCGCGGGCAATTGTCTCGGTACGCTTGCCGCGCACTTCTTCCATGACCGCGGTTTTACCATCCATCCAATAACCGGCCAGATTAATTGCCGAATCGAGCAGACCACCTGGATCATTCCGCAGGTCCACAACCAAGCCCTGGGCATTTTTCTTCATGATGTCCGTTACGGCGTCAGCAAACAATTTAGTTGTGTCTTCGTTAAAGATCGTCACGGTAATCACCGCGATGCCATCATCACGCATTTTCCACGTTACACTCTTCACGGAGATTTCATCGCGAGTAATCTCCACTGTCTTTGGCGTCTTTGCGCCTTTAGAAAGAATCACGAGCTTCACTGACGTGCCCTTTTCACCGCGAATCTTTTTCACTGCCTCATCAACACTCATGCCGGTAGTATCGACCGTATCAATCGCCAAAATATGATCCTCAGCCAAGATGCCGGCTTTATCAGCCGGCGTCCCCGGCAGTGGGGCGATCACGGTAATAAAACCGTCTTTATCAAGGCCGATCTGAGCGCCGATACCAAAAAACGTACCGTCCAGTTCGTCATTAAACGCTTGCGCGCTCTCCGGATCAAAAAATGTAGAGTAGTGGTCCTGCAAACCAAACACCATACCATCGAGCGCACCGTAAAAGAGATCTTTATCTGAAACTGGCTGGTCAACGTACTGTGATTTAGCTAACTTCCAAACATCCCAAAACATATTAAAGTCCACGTCCTTCAGGGCGAAAGGCGGGAGTGCGCCCATGTTAGAGATGGTATCGGAGCTTGGAGCAGCCCCGCTGACAGACGGCACTCGGCCGGCAATAAAGCCCCCAGAGAAAACCGCCGCGGACCCGACTACCAAAATAAGTGCCTTAAAAGAATGGGGCAAAGAAGAGGGAGACATTCTCATAGATTTCTAAGCCATGCTACCATACTGATATGCGTAAAACAACCCGCCAAATCCTCTTTTTCTTCTTTGCTGGGGCTTTCTTAGTATCTGCACCGCTCGTGGTGCTCTACACCGCTGGCTACCGGTTAAGTTTGAACAACTACCGCGTGCTGGAAACGGGCGCGATTGCCACCAGCACCAGTCCACGGGGAGCAACTGTGTTGGTTGACGCCAAAAAAGAATCGGCCAAAACCCCAGCCGTGATTCAGAATATTTTACCGCATGACACGCGCGTCAGGTTTGAACGCGCCGGCTATATTCCCTGGGAACAAACCGTACCGGTCAGCGCCGGCCGAACCACCTACGTTTCGGCGGTGCTCTTTGCAGACACTGAGCCAGAAAAGTTTATGGCGTTTGGCACAGGCTCGGTCTTTGCCCATTCAACCAACGGCCGATATCTCTTGATCCTAAATCCAGACATGGATGGCACAAACGTGACCCTCTACGATAATTTGACTCGTTTTGCCAAAACGCTGTCCAAGTTGCCACACGCCACGACTCCTTACAGCGCAGCCTACGGGGAAAGCGAAAATCTTTTTGTCGTCTCAGCCGGTGGTACGCCGGTCATCGGCTTCACCGTTAACGGCGAACGAGTGGACGGCAACGCGATTCCCCGGACCGGTACAAATGCTCCGGTCACGCTTGTGGACAACGGGGAGAATGTAGAAGTCCGCCCGGCTCGGAGTAATACGCAAACTGTCCTAGCGCTTCTACCGAAGGGGGCGTACTCGACCGTTGCCTTTGATGATGAATTTGTGGTTTTGAAAGATGAGCGTCGGGTCCTAACTGTTGTTTCGCTGGCTGGAAATAATGCCATCTCTCTAGACTCCCCCGCCGTCACGCTCAGCTGGTTGCCTGATTTTCATCTCCTAGCCTGGTCTGATGGCGTTGAAGTCAACAGCTATGACGCCACCACCGGTGAGCGGACATTCTTCACCCGCCAAAGCGATCTCATCACCTCGCTTGCTTGGCATCCAAGCGGTTCGGCAGTCCTAGTCGGCACCTCGACGCACATCACAGCCATAGACAAAGAGGCCTTCAATAACCGTGTTTCAACCTTACTCTTGGACTCAAAATCTGCTCTCCTTGATATGTGGCTCGATAAAGCCGGCAAAAACCTCTACATCATTAGGAATAGAGATGGATTCCCTACTCTTGAACGAAGAAGGCTGGTGCAGTAAGGTGGGAGGAGAAGTTTATGACCGATGTAACAGTGGTATTTGTAAACTATAAAATGAAGGATGATATCCTCCGCGCGGCCGCGGCGGTCCTTTCTGACCTGGATGATTCTTCACTATCGGCTGAAGTGGTGGTGGTCGATAACTCACAAAACGCGGACGGCATCCGTGAGGCACTCGCCCAAGCGCTCCCTCGCGTGCGGTACGTAGATGCCGGCGGGAATGTGGGTTTTGGCAAAGGAAACACTATTGGCTTCAAGGCATTCCCAGCGCGCTATTATTTTGCGCTGAACCGAGACACGGATATTGCCAAAGGGACAAAGACCATGGAGCGCCTCATCGCCTTCATGGACGCCAACCCGCTCGTGGGCATCTGCGGACCCAAACTGGTCTACCCGGACGGCCGTCTGCAGTATTCCTGCTACCGGTTTGATCTCCCGTCGCTGTTTATCAAACCGTTCAAGCAGGCCCGGCTCGATGGAAAATTGCCGCTTGCCAAGAGACTCGTCGACCGCCTGCAGATGACGGATTTCGACCATGAATCCACCAGACCCGTCGATTGGGTTCTCGGCGCGGCGCTACTTGTGAGGGGCGAGGCTATCCAAGAGGTGGGCTGGTTTGACGAGCGCTATTTCATGTACTTGGAAGATTGCGACTGGTGCCGAACCATGTGGGAAAAAGGGTGGAAAGTCTATTACGTCCATGACGTAGAGATCACCCATGTACACGAACGACAGAGCGCCAGAGTTCCTGGTATTCTGTCCGCGATTCTAAAAAACAAACTCGCGCGAGTCCACGGCGCCAGCTGGCTCCGCTATCTTTCAAAGTGGGCGTTCAAACACCGCAACTATGCCGAATAAAAAAGTAGCTGTTATTTATCTGTCGTTTCATTCGGAGCCGTACTTCCCGGATGTTGTCGACGCGCTCAAAAAACTGAACTACCCGAAAGAGCTGATGGAATTTGTTATCGTCGACAACCCGCATCCTGTTCATGGCCTATCAAAAGCATACGTCGAGGAGCACATCCTCCCCATCTCTGGAACGGAGATTCCTCACGTCACCTATCTCCCCCAGCCGGAAAACGGCGGCTTCGGTATTGGCAACAACGCCGGCGTCACGTGGGCGCTTGAACATGAGTGTGACTACGTCTTCTTCCACAATAATGACGCCGCCCTGGGTGAGGATTGCATCTTAAAACTCGTCGAAGCAATGGAGGCAGATTCGACTATTGGTATTGCGCAGTCGATGGTCCTGCTCTTCAACAACAAGGAGCTTGTAAACACGTCGGGCAATGCTTTTCACTATCTCGGCTTTGGCTATTGCAACGACTACATGAAGAAGCTGGCCGATCTTCATCTGCCGGCTGTATATGACGTTCCCTACGCCAGCGGTGCAGCACTCATGGTCAGCGCAAGTGTCCTTCGAAAATTTGGTGCGTGGGATGAAGACTTTTTCATGTATCACGAAGACCTGGAGTGGTCCCTGCGTCTCAGAATCAACAAACTCCGCGCAGTCTGCGTTCGCGATTCCCTCTTCTATCACAAGTACGAATTCTCGAAATCGATTACGAAGTTCTTCTGGATGGAACGCAACCGTTACGCCGTGCTCCTCATGTTCTTCAAGTGGCCGACGTTGCTTCTTATTCTTCCGATCCTTGGTCCCCTCGAACTCGGCCTTTGGGTCTTTGCGCTTAAAGGCGGTTGGGTAAGCGAGCGCGTCAAAGTCCTCAAATACTGGATCAAGCCGTCGAACTGGAAACTGTGGTTGTCAAAACGAAAAAAGACGCAGGCTATGCGTCAGATTTCCGATAAAGCAATTCTCGAAACCTGCGTCGGCTCCATTCTCTTCCAGGAATCTTCGATGGAGTCCCCGATCGTCACCAAGTTCGCAAACCCGATTATGGAGTTGTATTTCAAAATCGTGAAAGCAATTGTCCGATGGTAGTCCCCTTTTAAAAGAATTGGGGAATTGGTACCCTCTCCCCGGAGGTTTCCATGTATCCCATTGTGCGTTGTGACAATTCTCCGCATACCGTGCGCAGGTATCTACCGGAAGTGAACAGGCTGTGTGCTCGCATTAGTCCGAACCATGAAGAAGTCACGTTTAGTGCGCTCATGGAAAGCGCGCTCAAGAGCTGTCTTCTTTTCTGCTGGGATCAAGATTCAAGCCTGGCGGGCATGGGCATGCTGAGCGCCGTGCCGAGCTTCCATCCGTACGGCATCATCGACTACGTGGTCGTCGACGAACGTCACGAGGGCAAAGGCGTTGGGAAAATGATCATGCACGCGCTCATCAACGACGCGCGAGCGCTCAAGCTCCATCACATCGATCTCACGAGCAAGCCCTCTCGGGAACGGGCGAACAAGCTCTACCCTAAGCTCGGGTTCGAACTCCGTGAAACGAACGTCTACCGGCTCAAACTCTGAGCTCAAACAAAAATGCCCGCCAGTCCGGAACACGGACGGCGGGCTATTATTTTTATAATTCTACTCGTGCATGGTCTCCAACGACCAACTTGTGACCATGTGGCAATGATTCTTCAACTCGTGTCACAACTGCGTTCTTGCCGATGAGGCTATCGACGATACGCTTGCCGCAGCGAATAGCAGCGCCGTCAAAGACGATGGAGTGCTCTATTTCTGTACCGTCAACGGTAACGGAGTTGCCAATAGCGGTGTAGGGACCAATGTACGCGTCGTTAATAATGCAACCTTCGCCGATGACAACAGGACCGCGGATCAAAACCTTGGGGCCGATTTTTGTGCCGGCGCCAACGCTGACCTTGCCCTGGATAACTGCACCGTCCATGACCTCACCCTGCATAACGGTTTTTTCAATGGGCAGTTCGTTCAAGAAAAGTGCGTTGCCCTCAAGCAAGTCTTCTGGATTACCCGTATCTTTCCACCAGCCAGTAATTTCTTCGTGGCCAACGTTGTAGTTGTTCTGCAGAAGCCAGGTGTGAATATCAGAAATTTCATACTCGCCTCTAGCAGATGGCTGAATGTGCTTAAACGCCTCAAAAAAACTCTTGTCGTAGACGTAAATACCCGTCACCGCGTACTGGCTCTTGGGGTTTGCAGGCTTCTCCTCTACGCTCGTAATTTTTCCAGCTTCGTTAAAAACAGGCACGCCAAAACGGTTTGGGTTCTTCACGCGGGAGAGAGCGAGCAAGCAGTTCAACTTTTCAGTTTCAAACTTATCGACAAAACGCTTCAAGCTACCGAGCACAATGTTGTCGCCTAGGAAAAAGATAAAAGGCTCATCTCCCAAAAATGCCTGTTGCGCGTTCACGGCGTGCGCAATACCAAGCGGCCCGCCTGGCTGTTCAAGATAAGAAAGTTTTGCCCCAAATTTGCTGCCGTCGCCAAAAGCTGCGGCAATTTCCGTGTCTCCTGCGTTGACGTTGATTCCAATCTCCGTAATCCCCGCGTCAACGAGTTTTTCAATGGCATACCCAAGCATCGGCTTATTCGCCAATGGGATAAGGTGCTTATTCAAAGTCCACGTAATCGGTCGCAACCGTGTGGCACGTCCCCCAGCTGTCAAAAGTGCTTTCATAGCACAGGGAACATTAGCAAAGAAAAGCGCCCGGCGTCAACGAAGACGACGGGCGTTCGAGACTAAGGGCCTACCTGTTCAATCGTTCGAGCAGCTGCTCGGCGATCCGCATGTTGGCGGCCAAGATGCAGGGAGTCTGCGTCTTGAAGTCGTACGTGCGCGTGCCGAGGTCCTTCCCGTCCCAGTCCACCGCCACGCCGCCCGAACCTTTTACGAGCGCGTACCCGGCGCCCAGCTCATGCTGTTTCTGGCGATCGCAGACGAACGCCACAGCCTGACCGCTCGCCACGGAAGCCATTTCGTAGGCTGCGGAGCCAGGCGAACGAAGCCAGCCTTTCTCCCCTGCAAACGCACGGAAGAGCTTCTCCCGATTCTCCGGGTAGTACATCTCGCCGATGACGTTCATGCGCCCGAGATCGAGCGTGCCGACGTCCATAGTCGATCCGAACGCGTGGTACGACTTGCCGCTACGAAGTCGAGTCGAGTATCGAGACTCTTTAGAGCGCCAAGTGGCGGTCCAGCTATCACGCAACGTACCACGCAAGTCGAGCACGGCGACGTCAGTGATGTCCGCAAAGGTAGCTCCCGCCTTCTTGTTCAACACTGTCACGACGGCGGTGACGGGGAATCCCGTCATGCCACCGGCGTGCAGATAGTTCAAGGATCCGTCGAGCGGATCCACCGTAACCCACGTGTGCGAAGGATCATCCGTGTCCTTGTCCGGCAATCCCTCCACGCTGATGCACGCTCCGGGAAAAACTTTCCGGAACTGCTCGGCCAGATACTGACCGATGACCTTGTCTGCAGTGAGCTCGGTGTCATTCTGCAGATCACCGAATGCCCCGCCTGCTCGGGAAATGTCTTTTCCTGTTTTCAATTCGCGCAAACGCTTCTTCGCCAACAGAAGTGTCTGTAGCAATACCGCTGATGATTTCATGAAACCTCCGCCGGGAATGTGCCATATTTCTCTACAAATGAAAAGCGCCCGACGAATCGTATCGTCAGGCGCCTGAAGTTGTGTAGCGTGCCGCGGCTAGCTCTTCAGCATGCCCCAGAGCCGGCCGACGCCAGCGACGGTGAACATGTCGCCGAGCATGATGGCCTCGAGCGCCGGGATGAAATGGCAGCCCGTGATCTGCTCGGCCGCACGGTTCTCCTTGTCCACGGTGACGGCGGACTTCCGGAACTTCACCAGACCGTTCTTGGTGACGAGAAGGCCGGGCGACACTTCTACCGTAGAGAACTTCACGCCCTCATCGACCTGGACGGTTTCGAAGAAAGCGCTATTCGGGTTTGTGGGCTTGCCCGGGAGGAGCCGAAGGCTTCCCACGAACTTGCCGACTTCTTCCGCGAGCTCACGCTCGGCACCGACCCAGTGGGGCTCTCCGGGCTTCAGGAACCCACGCGGGACGTTCAACACCTTCCCGCCCTGGTTCGGCCTGTCCTGCTCCACCACGCCGATCAGCAAGTTGCCGTCAACCGTTGCGTACGGAACGATGACTGCTCCGCCGCCGCCGTTCTCGTGGAACGCCCACGAGTCGAAGTTCCCGCCCGGGTTCTTCCCGTACGCGAGCGTACCGTATTTCGGATTCGTCAGCTCCATGTAGGCGAGCTGGCTCAAATCCGCTTCGGTTCCGTCCCGGAGATGGCCCTTGGCTTTCCAACCCACATTCACCCCGTCCACAATCGGACGAATCAACGTGGGAAACTCATTCGTATCAGGATCACTCATCGTACCTCCTTAGTCCGCAAGGGACCCCGTAACCTACATGACGCAAAAAAATTGTGCAAGAAAGCCTATAAAAGGGCTCCTTTTACGCGTGCGGCGTATTTCTCCATGGTATCGCGTAACGCAATTGAAATCGGGCGCATCGAAATACCAAACTCGCCGAGGCGTTCAGAGGCGAGGAAGTTATTTGAGCGTAGTTTGGTCGCTAAGCCCTGGGCGACCAGGTCTTCGGCGGTGATCCACTCATTGGTATGTGCGGGATTTACAAGCTCGACGTACAGCGCCATGAGCTCGCGATGCTTCATAGTGCCGGGGTTTGTCACGTGAAAAATACCGGGAGCTTTTTTCTCCATGAGCTGATAAAAAACGGCAAGCATATCGTCAATCACCGTGACGGAGTTTTCGACGTCAATGATCTTTGGATATTTGGAAAGCTTGTCGATGAGATTTCTCGAGCCCGGAATATGATCAATCGGCATGCGCACACGGCCGATGCCGACGTTTGGCAAAGTCGACAACATCAAGTCTGCGGCCAACTTTGACCGTGAGTACACAGGCTCTGGATTTCCATGGTCATTTTCTCGCCAGGCTTTGTCCGGGTGCGGAGAATCGCCGTAGTAAATACAACCAGAACCCATGTGCAAAAGATACACCCTTGCTTCTTGGCACGCGTCAGCAATCAGCATCGGCAAAATAGCGTTGCCACGCATGGTAGCCACACGGTTATCAACCACATCGCACCAGTCCACGTTTGGCTTGCCGGTCACACCAATAGCGTTCAAGACAGCGTCAGGCTGGTACTTCTTAATCTCGGCCAAAGCATCCTCGCGACTTGAAATACGCTGATCAGAAAGAATCGCGTCATCTCCCCACGCACCCTTAGCGCGTGCGCCTAGGAAGCCCTTACCCAAGATTAAAATCCTCATACTTTAATGTGTTCGTTGACGCCTTTTGATCGCTCTATTGCACGCGCAGCCCAATCCTGGTGCGCCAAGAACCACTCTACAGTCTCCTTCATACCCTGCTCAAATGTTTCGCGGCCATACTTAGGTTTCCAGCCGAGCTCGCGACGCAATTTTTCACTCGACAATGAATACCGGCGGTCATGCGCAGGACGATCAGTCACATATGTCAGCAAATCTTCCGGCTTGCCGAGCATTTTCAAAATCATCTTGGCTAAATCAATATTCGCCCACTCGTTGTCTGCGCCGATATTATAAACCCCGCCAAACTTTCCGCGCTCGAGAACGGCAAGAATGGCCGAACAATGGTCTTCAACATGCAGCCAATCGCGAACATATTTTCCGTCACCGTAGAGCGGAAGTTTTTCGTCGCGCAATGCACGCGTGATGAAAAACGGAATAATCTTTTCTGGAAAATGATACGGGCCGTAATTATTCGCCGCGTGGGTGACAATCACCGGGAGGCCATAGGTTTGGTGATACGCGCGACACAGCAAATCCCCGCCAGCTTTACTGGCCGAGTACGGAGAATTCGGTTCAAAGGTGTCAGTCTCCACTTTCGGAAAACCGGAATCAAGGTCTAACGCGCCATACACTTCGTCCGTCGAGATGTGTACGAACGCGGTGGTCTTATGTTTCTTTACGGCTTCGAGCAAAACCTGAACGCCCTGCACGTTCGTTCGTACAAAGTCTGCAGCTCCCCCATGAATAGAACGATCAACATGCGTTTCTGCGGCGAAGTTGACGATGGCATCTGGCTTGAAATCTTCAAAAACTTTGTCGACAAATCCCGGAGCCGCAATATCGCCCTGTACAAACTTGTAGCGCGGATCCCCCTCGATGTCTTTCAAATTCTCCGGATTGCCCGCGTAGGTCAGAAGATCAAAGTTCAAAATCTGCACAAACCGGCGCTCGCGCAAAACATGGCGAACAAAGTTCGAGCCAATAAACCCCGCGCCTCCGGTAACGAGCAATTTCATATCACCTGTTACGTTACTAACCTTCTACTCGATCGTCAACTTCTGCGTAATGTTCGCCATTTTTCATCCCCTCAAAAACAATCTTGAGCTTGGAAATGAGGTTGTCCGGCAAGGCGTCGTAACCGAACCAGCCGAGGTCATCGCACTTCTCCGGCTCAATATTCTTCGGCTCCCCCTCCCACGCCTTGATTCTGAAGTACGCGTCGACTCTATCTCCGTCAGTCGCGAAAGGTCGGTGAAGTGTAAACACGAACTCCGCATCTTCCGGCTTGATCGTAATGCCGAGTTCTTCGTGTGCCTCGCGTGCGACAGCTTCGCGAAGTGTCTGCCCGCCATCATGATGCCCGGCCGGCAAGCCGTACATACCATCCATGTATCCCGTATTAGCACGGCGCATCAAAAAAATCTGCCCGTCCCGCTCTAGAATCATGTACACGGCCACGATGCTTTTGAAGCGTTCTTTGGTCATACTACAGCTTTGCCCGAATCTCATCAGCAACAGCTTGGAGCTCTTCCTTCACCGGGTGCGTCTTCACAAAACTGCGCACGTCGCCGTTATAGCGGGGCATGATGTGGATGTGCGTGTGCAGCACTTCCTGGCCGGCGTCAAAGCCGTGATTCATGCCGAGGTTATAACCAGATGCGCCGACAGCTTTCACAATCTTTGGCGCGAGGTCGTGGATTACTTTCATGAGCTCGAGGGAATCCTCGACGGAACCTGCGGCGAGATCGTTTGCATGGTTCTTCGGAATCACGAGCGTGTGGCCTTTTGCGACAGGGTTAATATCGAGGAAAGCGATAACCTTATCATTCTCGTAAATCTTAAGCGCGGGAATATTGCCAGCCACAATCTCACAGAAGATGCAGGACATAGTTTTTGGTTTAAAATTATTGGTTGAAAGAAAATAGAACAGCGCGGTCGCAAAGATGAGCCACGGAAACGGAAAGGCGTAACTCACAAACCCCGGCGCACGCCATTCAATAAACAAGAAGACCGCGGTCGCGATGGCTGACACTTTAAAGGCAAAATCGTAAGTAGCTTTCATATTACCAGATGAGGTCTTTCACGAATGCCTTGAGGGATGAGGCGAGCGAGCGGAACGTCAGGGGCGGTTTCTTGAAGGTGATGTCAATAGCGTGAATGTTCACTCCCCCGTCTTTTTCTTTCACGAGCGGCGCCGAAAGCACAAACTTGTAGGCTCCCCGTTCTTTGGCCAACGTTCTCAAATCGAATGTCGACGTCGCCACTCGCCAGTCACCCTCTTTCATCTGCGGCGGGAAGTACGCGATCAATGCTTTAAAAGCCTCTGGCGCGGCGGTGAAGTTTGTAAACCCCGCGGGCTCTGGCGCGAAAAATAGCGCGTCAGCAAGCGCAAAGAACCCTTCACCCGTAACCTTCACGCTTCCTCCCGGAAGAATAATCGCCGAGATATCGCGCACTGCAGTGATGCCCGTCCGTTTGGCGCGCACGGTGTCTAGCGTGATAGGCGTAGCGCCAAAGATCGCGGAACCCAGCGCGTCCGCGGTAAGCGGTTCGACCGCAATCTTCTTAGCGTTTGTATTGAGAGCGACAGGACCAACATGCGCGGCGAGCGTGATGGAATTCTTAACGACCAGATAATTCTGTTTAGTAGTAAAAGTCGAAAACACCACGTCAGACGTCCCCGAGAGCACGATGCGATATACACCTGCCGGCAAACCGTCAGGGGCGATCGTTACAGACTGGAGCGATCCCATTAAACCGTCAGCCGTGGCATTGCCGTCATCTGCAAATCCTTGTTCGGCAACCATCTCACCGTTCTTTGTGTAGACGCGAATTGCGCCTTCATCGGCACCGACGACTTGGTTCAGGTCAGACGCGTTAATGGTGATCTTCAGCGTCTCCCCATCTCCAATAGCCGTAAAAAGTTCATGCGGTCCCTGGAGCGAAAGAGAAAAAGTATGTTCTCTCTTTGAGCTCGTAGCTCCTCTGGGCGGGGCCCAGGGAAGTGCTGCCCGATAAACCCCAATTTCAGAATCCTTAATAGCTGAAGGGTCTGCACCCACAAATTCTTGGCGAACAAAGGCATTGATATTTGCTCCGAGCTTGGCGACTGGTCTCCCCGTCCAGCCATTTGCCTCCAGATTTTCAACAACAGTATTAGCGAACGGGCGAAAATCAAAAGCCTGAGCAAACAAATCCTTCAGCACGCCAAGCTCAAGGATGGCGTGACTGCCTGTGTTGAACGACAATTTCACGTCAGCCGTCTCCCAACCTCCTGGTGGAGCAAACACCGAAAAATAGACGGGCTCGTCGAGTAGCTTCACGGATCCATTTTCGACTTTGCCGACTCGCTCGCTCGGTAAAAGCGACTGAATAAAGGGCGAGGAATCGCCGACCACATAGCGGACCGTCTTCACGCCGGACAGTCCGAGATAATTATAAAGAAGACCGAGGAAGAGGATGATTGGAACGACAACAACGCCTATTTTAACGAGCGGTGACTTTTTCATGTGAGAATTTATACAGGGACTCTTCATGCATGGTTTCCACAAGCTCGATCTTGAGGCCAAGGGCTTTCAGTTTATCGCCATTCAGGTAGTCGAGGTCTGCCTGTGGGAACGTAATGCCAAAGTAATACGTTGGCACGTCTTTCACAAGTTCCGGCAGTGCAGCGTAAGTTTTATCATCGCGCAACGGAACAATTACTCGACGATACGGGAACAAATATTTGTCCGAACGATCAACTACGATCACCGATTCCGGCTCGGTCAAAGTCATGATCCGCGCGCGTTTGCCAATGAACGAATCCATCGCGCGACGCGAGGCCAAGATGCCGTCGTGGCCGAAGAAGACGAGGTTTACATTCGCGGTGAGACCGGCCAAGACGGCGAGGATGAGGACGAGGCGCGCAAGTACTCGAAGCAACCGTCGCGCACCCTGACCACCCTGAGACTCCCCCGTAGCATCCTCTTTGAAAGAGGGGGAATTCCCCAATACCCGCCAGAGTGACAACACGAAGTACGCGGCGAAGGGAATGGAGAGCGCGAAAATCGGTAGCCAATAACGGACGTGAGAATTACCAATTGTCACCAAGTCGGTGTTTGGATTATCGAAAAAGTTCCAACTGCCATAGAATGCAAACAAAGAGCCTGCGACAAGAATCGAAATCACCGTCAATGTTTTCCACGCTTTGTTTTTGTCGAATCTCCGCAGGACAAGGAGCAAGAAACCAAACACCGACGCGATCGTCATCCATGGATACAGCACGATGCCGTAGTTCCAAACATTGTTCATCACCGCGCGGGGATGAAAACCGAAAGGCGTCGCGGTAGGGGTCGACCCTTGCGTCGACCCTCCTTCGACAGCGATCGCAGGTGTAGTCGGTGGAATGTTGTACCCCGTCACCAAAGGAGATCCGTAGACCCAAGAATTCGAGGCACCGATAGCCAACCCCATGAGGCCTAACCCAAAAAGAAAGGACGCGATATTCCGCCAACCAATAATGTTGCGATAGGCGATAAGGAGGCCGAGAGCGATTGGCAAAACCCAGGCGGCTTCGCTCAACCGGAAGAAAAGTGCGGTGCCGACCATGATTCCCGAAAGCACGAACTCGAGCCGGCGGAATTCTCGAGTAAAGAGTGACCTTGTCCCGAACGGTCGGGCGACGGCAAAGAACACCGCAAAAATCAAGAAGTCGACAAACGCCACGTTGTGCATCATGACGCGCCCAGAAAAATACAAATAGGCGGGATGCGCCATTAGAAACAACGCCGATAGATCAGCTAATCCGTCATCCTCAAACACTTTCTGCAGGACGGCTCGAAAAGCCAAGACACCTAACAGGGCGAGCACTGGAGTTAATAAGAGTCCGCCGGCATCGCCAAAGCCCATCATTAAGACACCGGCTAAAAGTGGCAGACCAAGAAAACTGCCGGGTACTAAAAATTCGCCCATCACCGCTACACTCCGCGGATGAATGAGACCGCCAAGTTTTTCATTAAAGGTTTCGTGAACGGCCAAAGAACCAATGTCGGCAAACTGTTTAGCAAAAAAGAAGGCCGCATTTTCATCCGGGGAAACGAACACTCGCTCGCCGTAGGCGCTCAAGCACAAAGTCGAAACAAAAAAAGAAACAATTATCAGGCCCTTCAAAAAATCCTTTAAAAATCGGCTCATAACGGCCGTATCCTACAAGGAATAGGTCACAACTGCAATAAAGGCAAAGACGAGCGAAATCCCGAGCGTTACCTCGCCAAAACTGATCATCCCAGGGTTATTCGTCATGATACCAATGAGCAGTACGGTCATGCTCAGCACCTGTAAAATCATCTTTGTTTTGCCCCACCAGTTAGCCATCATGACCACCATCCCGCGTTTAGTACTGGCCCAAAGAATGGACGGCATGACGTCGAGCACCAGGGCCAGAATGATAATAATCGGATGGTAGTAATTGATCGCGACCAGCAAAGCCGTTCCACCGATCAACAGCTTGTCAGCCAGCGGGTCGAAAAATATACCCCACGGAGTAATCTGATTACGGACGCGGGCAAGCGAACCATCAAGTGCGTCAGTGAAGGCTGCGAAGATAAAAGCTGGAACGGCGAGGGTAAAATAACCCTTCATAAAAAGATAAAAAATGACCGGCGTAAACAACAGCCGGAACGCCGTGACGTAATTCGGCTTCACAAAAGCCGGGACAAACGGCAGCACAAGCGCCTTCATCACTTTGTCATGCGGATAGAGCTTTGGGGCTGTAGTTTGCACTGTTTCTTCCATACAAGTACCATCATTTTACATGTTTACCCGCTTTCTTCAAGCCATCATTTCCGCCGGTGCCGCCCTGGCTGTCTTTAGCATTCTAGCCACCGGAATGTATTATGTCATGCCGGTAACAACCATCGGCCTGATTGTGTGTGCGGTGGCCGGCTCGGCGATCGTCGCCGTCATCCTGAGGAGCTCCGCGACGAAGGATCTGATTGGCAGTGTCATCCCGATAACGGAGGGATCAGAACGGTTACCAATCAGATCCTTCGCTACGCTCAGGATGACTGCATTACTTTCAGTCTCCCTCCTCTCGCTCGGCCTCTGGTGGCACGCGGTGCTCACACATCCCATTCTCGAATCCGTACGGTCGCCGTGGCTGGTTATCAATTCGGCGAATTTGCTGTGGCTGTTTATCCCGGCGGTTTGTGCGGCGGTTTTATTGATAGGAGGACGCGAGGACGGGGCGAGCCCCGTCCGTACAGCCGCGGGGTTCGGTGTAATCGTAATCACGTTATTTTCCGCGTTGTCATTTGCCGCTGCGGCATATCCCCTCGGTTTCGGTTTTGATCCGTTTCTGCATCGAGCGACCATCCAACATATCGCTGAGCATGGGACGATCACGCCGAAGCCGCTCTACTACATTGGCGAATATGTGATCGAATTGTTTGCGATGAAGGTGCTCCATTTGCCACTCATGTTGGTCGACGTATTCTTGGTGCCGCTCTTGGCGGCGACGTTGATTCCGGCGGCGGTGTTTTTGCGGGCGATACGCCAGGGCGGGGCAAGCCCCGCCCCTACCGCGGCGATTTTATTATTTCTACCTATCGCCGCATTTGTCCAAACCACACCGCAGGCGTTGGCGTTCGTTTTTACAACGGTCGCGATATTGATCACGCAAAATACAAAAACCGACAGCGGGGTTAAAAACCCCGCCTTCCCGATAATCCCATCGATCTTTGCCGTTGCGGCGCTGACCGCGCATCCGATTGCCGGACTCCTCGCCGTCTTCTTCGTCGTTTTGAATTTCTTGGCCGATAAGAAACGCGCGTGGTTCATCTGGACGTCCGTCTTGGCGACATTCGCCCTTCCCTTTGCATTTATTGCGCAGTCGTTCAAAGCACATCAGCCTTTTGGCATTCAAATCCCAGGGCTTCACGAAATTGCAGCCCTGCCCCTGTCCTCATTCTTTGGCACGCATTTCAACGCCTGGGGCGACACGGCGTATTTGGTGATCGGGAACATGTTCCTCGTCACGGTGACGATCGGGATTTTCGGTGCATGGCGAATGCACAAGGGGGCGCCGCAAGGGGCGTCCGTACGATGGATTCCCTTGATTTGCGCGGGGATTGCGTTTTCGAACTTCTTGATCTTGGGATTATTCTTTGAGTTCCCTTTCTTAATTTCGTACGAACGGACGGATTTTGCGGCGCGGATGCTCACCCTGACGGTGTTGTTTTTGATGCCGTATATGCCGTACGCGATGACGCGTGCGAAGGGCGGGGCAAGCCCCGCCCTTACAGCGCGACGCGCGTTTGGTGTCGCCATTGTCGGCGTTGTATTTGTATCGTCGGTGTACGGCGCGTTCCCACGGTACGACGCATATGCATCTTCAGCGGGGTTCAATGTGACAAAGGCGGACTTTGACGCCGTTAAGGCCATCGAAGAATACGCCGCCGGACGGGATTACGTCGTTCTTGCGAACCAGGCCACATCGTCCGCGGCCATCTCGACTCTCGGTTTCAAAAAATATTATCACGGCGACATCTACTTCTACCCTATCCCCACTGGCGGCCAGCTGTACCAACTCTATCTCGCCATGGCTGACAAACCGCGTGAAGCGATCATCGACAAAGCTCGTGCACTCACCGGCGCCCAACTGGTCTTCTTCGTCATGGACGATTATTGGTGGGACTCCAAACGCGTCGTGGAACAAACAAAAACCATCACGGACATCACCTGGACCTTCGGCGACCACGAGGTGATGGTGATGGTGTTTGAGTAGGATGGATTGGTCCTGATCAGGATCCATCCTGAGCGCGAGCGAAGGATCAGACCCTCCCCTCCACCTCAGGAGAGCTCGACGAGCTTCTCAAACAGGTCTTCCCACTTCGGATTCTTCGAGGTAACGAGCTCAGCCTTCCTCGCTCGGTTCCATCCCTTCAATTGTTTCTCTCGAAATAATGCCGTGTCTCGATCTGGAGTAGTTTCAAAATAGACGAGCTTCACACAGTTATTCTTACTTGCAAATCCAGGCACGAGTTTATCTTTATGTTGCTGAATCCGTTCCGGCAATTGCGTGCTCATCCCAATATACAAAACATTGTTCGTTGGGCTCGCCATGATGTAGACGCCACATGAATCGTCATTCATACAATGCTTGGAGGTGAAAGTCTGACTCTTCGCTCTCGCTCAGAGTGGGGACCATGATAAATTCTCAAGCATTCCATCCTGAGCCATGCGAAGGATCAAACTTTCACCGGTGAGGGTCGGACTCTTCGCGCTCGCTCAGAGTGGAGACCGGAATAATTCGCAAGCGATCCATCCTACCGCCCCACAATCATTCTCTCTTTCCGGTGCTTGATGGCTTCTGCACAAACACGCTCTAGTCGCTCTGCGTACTTCGGCAGCGAATAGTCGGCGACTGTTTTACTAGTCTCGTCGCGGCGCTGGGCGAATTCGTCCTTGCGTTGATCTAGGATTGTGAGCGCGCGCAAGAAGTCGCCTCGGTCGCCGGGGATAAACAGGAAGCCGTTTTTACCTTCCTCCACCAGTTCGCCCACGCCGCCAATTCTCGAAGCCAGAATCGGCAAACCAGCCTGGAGGCCTTCGTAAATAACCGTTGGAGAATTCTCGTAACACAGGCTCGGCACGACGAGTGCGTCAACAACTCCAAACACGTTCACAATCTCCCCCGGCGGCATGTAACCCAAGTAAGTGATGCGTTCGTTTTCGCTGGCGTGCTTCTCTGTCCACTTTCTGAGCACCCCGTCACCCGCAATCATGAGGCGCGCATCAATCGGCAAGGTCGAAATAGCGTCGACCAAAAAGGCTAGACCCTTATGCTGGGCGAGCTGGCCCACGAACAAAAGTTTCAGCGGTCCGCCAGAACGGCCTTTCTTTGGCGAAATATCATAGGTCGGTGCCGGGTTAGGCATCACCTCAATGTTAGTACCCGTGAAAAAGCCGGACCGGCGATACATGCGCTCAAGATAATGCGACGGCGAAATAACGACGTCCGGATTCTTAAATTTAGCGCGACAAAAAAGCTGGTACACCTTATAGAACGGTTTAATGAACCACGGCGTCTGCTCTTTACCGAACATGACGAGGCCGGAGGGAACGATAAGCTGCAAATCGTGAATCACGTGCACATGCGGAATCTTCATCTGACGCATGACCTTCGGAATAGACAGGCCGAGTCCTTTTAGGTTATGCGTAATGACCACGTCCGGCTGTTCATTAACCATAACCTTGCGCACCACCTCCGCTCCATGTCCAGAGAAGCCGTCTATTAGATGCCAAAATAATCTGATGAGCCACGGATATTTATAATCGTTCAACGTGAAGTACAAATTGCGCGGATAAAAACGATAAACACGCTCAACCGTTGAGCGATCCAAAATAATTCCCCTCCCTTCAGAGCGCGGCTGGCCGGTAATCACAAACACGTCATGTCCACGAGCCAGGAGTTCCTGGACCGTGCGAACAATGACCGTTTCAGCTCCCCCGCGGGCGTGGGGCGGATAGAGATTTGTAATGATTCCTATCTTCATACCTTGAGTACTCCGTTATACGCCTGGAGCAATTGGCGTGCAATAGCCCCGCTGTCATACCTTTCCATAACACGTACGCGAGCGGCTGAGCCCATGATTACTGCGTCTTCTGGGCGATCGGCGAACTTCTGAAGCTGGTACGCCAAATCATCTACGTCACCAGGTTTGGCGAGGTAGCCCGTACGGCCTTTTTCGACGAGTGTCCTGACGCCAGGAAGGTCGCTGACAACCGAAGGCAGGCCTGAAGCAGCGGCCTCGAGGGTGACGAGACCGAAGGCTTCCCCGCCGTTAATGCTCGGCAGTACGTGCACATCTGCAGAGCGATAGACGTTCGGCAGTTCTGTGTCTGACACGC
The DNA here is from genome assembly GCA_041659765.1 of Patescibacteria group bacterium. NCBI lineage: Bacteria > Patescibacteria group bacterium. Next base: position 541,454 of record JBAZXR010000001.1, read on the forward strand.
GACCGAGAAATTTCACGCGGTCGGCGATCATCAAGTCAGAGGCGAGGCGCTCGTAGAATGCCTTGAGGTCGCCATCGCCGGCAATCACGAGTCGGGCACTCGGCGCAAGTTTAGCGAAGGCACGCAGAAGAATATCCACGCCTTTGAAGTCGTGCGCTTTGTCGAGGCCGCCGACGAAGAGGTAGACCACCGACTTCCCCGTAGCCCCCTCTTTGAAAGAGGGGGAACACGCCACACCCGGCGCGAAGCGCGTGCTGTCCACGCCGAAAGGCATTTCGGTCAGGCCGTCGTGAGAGAGACCGGAGGCTTCTGCGTACTCAAGCGAGCTCACGAAAATCTTTTTGGCGATGAGAAAAATAAATGGTTCGATGAACCAACGATGCAAGGTAAAAATAACGTTGCGCCAATCCTTTGTCACGGCCTTCATGTGATACGTGAGTACAAGAGGCGTTTTGTGAATTATCGACGCGAGCACAGCAAACACGTCCATGCCGTAACACGGATAGTGAACGTGGATCACGTCGAAGCCTTTCAGCTTCATGACAAGTGACGGCATCAACGCTGCGTTGCCGTACGCAAAGAGTGACTTGGTCGTGCTCGGCTCAAAAACGACCACATCATGGCCAAGGGCTTTAAGAGCGTTGGTCTGGGCTTCGGCAACATGTCCAATACCCCCCTTATAAGGAGGGAAAACTGCGGAAACGACAGCAATTCGCATAGATGCCCTATTCGTTGGGCTTTTTGACGTTCTCAATGGCTACCGCCCGCACAAGCGATGTCATCTCCGCGGACAGCTTCTGCTGGGCAATCATGAGCCGATACACGGTGAACGTAAGGACCACAATGGCAGAGTAGACAATGACGTCTGCGCCGCGGCCGATGCCAACAAAGTTAGCAACAATGTTCGCTAAGTTCGGCACGAGCGCGACCGCGATAACGACGATCCACAAAAGCGTGAAGGCGATGGCCCAATATTTGGAAGCTTCTTTTTTGGAATACTGCTTCCACGTTTTATAAATGGCGTACGCAGCGAATGAAACAAGGATGATTTGGAAAATCATATTAGCCAACAAGTTTCTTTTTCAAAATATCGGTAGCCGTAGCCATTGCTTTTAGCGTTGATTGTCCCTTCTGCAACGTCTCCTCGCTGTAGCGAATGGTCACGGGACGCTCGACGTACTTTAAACGCTTGTTCACAATAATGTCGAGAATCTCTGAAGCATGCGCCATGCGGTCGAGTGAAATACGAACCGACAAACCGGCGTTCCTCGAGAAAGCTCGAAAGCCGTTATGAGTATCGGTCACTTTAATGCCAGAAAGTCCGCGCGTAAACAGAACTCCAAGCAGGATCATCGCTCGGCGAAGTCCTGGCATATTCTCCGCTTCGCGCCCAAGAAAACGAGAGCCGAGCACCACGTCAGCCTCGCCCTTCATGATTGGTTCGAGCATCAGCGGAATCTCACCTCCCCGCATCTGCCCATCAGCGTCAAAATGCACAATCGCCTCCGCGCCAAGAACGTTAAGCGCGTAGTCCATGCCAGTTTGGAGCGACGCCCCCTGGCCGCGGTTTAATATATGCGTCAGCACATGCGCACCGGCTTTACTAGCAACCTCGCCGGTCTTGTCTCGACTCCCGTCATCGACAACTACCGCGAATGGCACGTACGCCAAAGCATCGCGAACTGCGTCTGCAATCCGCGCTTCTTCGTTATAGCCAGCAATAACCGCCACCACGCGCATAGATGGGGTTATCTAACCTATATTTCCACCATTCGTCAAAAGAACCTTATTAGCACGAACGTAATCTATTGCTTTCTTAAGTCCGTCCTCAGTCCTAACGAGCGGAATCCAACCAAGCTTTTCACGAGCTTTATTCAAGGATGGGAGACCAAGCGGCACCATGTGGGCTGCCTGAGCCTCATAACTAATCGCCACTTCCTCACTTTCCGTCAGCGTCATGATCTGTTTGGCGATATCTGAAATTTTCACCTCAACATCGCTGCCAAGATTTACGGGACCAATCCCCTTCTCCGCCCGCATCAGACGCGTCAAACCGTCTACCACATCTGTGACATAGGCCAGTGTTGTCGTTGAGTTCTCATCGCCCATGATTACAATTGGCTGTCCGTCAAGCACATTTAAAATAAAATCTGGAATCTGGTGGCCCTGGAACAACGGCATGCGCGGACCGAAGGTCCTAAAGATACGGGCAATCTTGCAATCCAATCCGTAAACATCCGCATAAGTGGTGAACATGGTTTCTGCGAAGCGTTTGCCTTCGTTAAAGCAGGCACGGGGGTTCAAATGATCTAGCACGCCGAGCTCTGACTCATCAATCCCTGCTTTTATGCTCGCATCACGGGCGCCATAAACTGTAGCCGAGGAAGTTAAAAGGGCACGCGACTTATATTTAACCGCCAAATCAAGAACATTTTTAGTACCCAATGAATTAGTGAGCAAAGCCGGCATCCGATACTTTTCAAAACCTTTTACGGCTGTGGGCAGGGCCAAATGATAAATTTCCTGGACACCGAGAAATTTTACTTTAAATGGTTCGAGCTCCGGAAAGGTCTCAAGGTCGAACGGAACGGAAATGTCGAGCTTCAAAAACTGGAAGTCGGGATTGCGCAAAAGCGATTCAATATTGCGAACATGCCCCGTAGAAAAGTCATCGACGCAGATGACGTGATTCCCTTCTTTGAGAAGCACGTCGCACAAAAACGATCCAATAAATCCTGCGCCTCCCGTAACCAAGACATTTTTTTTATCCATATTATTTATTTACCAAGCTCCAAGTGAAGTGCCCAAAGAGCCGATAAGTTTAGAGCCAAGTGTGCCCATTATATTCCCATGCGAAGTAAAAACCTGTACTTCACCGGCGCCATGTTCTGGGGCCACCACAATATCCTCTTTACCGTCTACATCTATGTCTGAAACGGCTACCACCGCGCCGGTTTTAGAAGATTGATCACCCACCCAGAACTGTCCCCATACCGCACCAATCTTGTTAAAGATGCGGATATTGGAGGCCCCTGGCGCACGCGGGGCGGTCACAATCTCGTCTCGATCGTCGCCGTCAAAGTCGCCGGACGACAGTGAGATGCCATAAGTCATGGTTGGCGCATATGCCAAGAAATCCACCAAAGCTTTTCCATCATTATCATACACGGCTACACGGGGGATTCCAGACAAGGCGCCAAACACCATTTCTTGATCATAGTCCTCATCAATGTCAGCCACCGTGGCGGTGAGCGGAGTGTCGGCGGCGAACCCGACCACCGGAAACCGGAATTTCTCTACACCATCTTGGCCGAACACCACAGCATCAGTGCTGACTCCGGCCCCAACCACGGCTACAATGTCATCCGAAAAATCCCCGTCCACATCACCCAGGGCCACAGAGACTCCTTGTCTTGTTTTCTCATCAAAAGCAAAGAACGAACGAATGAGTGCGCCAGTAGCGGTGAAAATTCGTATCTGTGGACCGCCGCCTTTTCCAGCCGAAGCAATAACCTCAGGAACACCATCGCCCGTCAGATCAGCCAGGCCCACCCGAACACCGCCCAGAAAAGTTGGCGCAAAAACATAGAACTCTGCATATGGCGTACCGTCAGCCTTATATACTCTGACGTTCGGCGGCTCGCCAGGCGCTGCGCCGAGGGCAATAAACGAATATGCCGAATCTCCAGTCAAACCGCCACTACTCGCCGCTGGCGGCTTAGTGGTTGAAGGAATTGGCGCAACTGGGAGTGGTCCGGCCGGGGCGGTGCCCGCCAATGATTGAGCCACGGATAGCGCGCGAGCGATATTCAATCGGCCGACGCCTAGCGAACCCGGACCAGATAAGGTCACTTTCACCGGGTCAACCGACAGCTTGATGGCAGTCCTGACTTGATCAACCGTCAGCGTTGGGAAAGCTGAAAGCATCAAGGCGGCGGCTCCGGCCACCATTGGGCTAGCGGCGGACGTGCCATCCCAAGAAAGCTGGGTACCAAATAATCCAGTGTCTCCGTCACTCAAAGTTAAACCCTGAATATTCGTGCCGGGCGCGCTTAAATCCGCACAGGCGTTTCCAAAATTAGTGAATTCAGTTTCAGAATCACTCTCGTCAGTAGCGGCCACGCCGATCACCCAATCCTCCGTTTCTGATCTGAAACAGGCCGGGTAGACCGGCGAGCTGTTCACATCCCTTCCATCATTCCCGAGCGCGGCCGTAATGGTCACCCCGGCATGATAAGCATCAATCACCGCCTGCCGCAAAGCCGAACCAGACACGTCCCCCACAAAACTGAGATTAATTACTTTCGCCCCATTTTTCACCGCGTAACGAATAGCGCTGGTCGCCTCCTCTTCTCCCCCGCCGCCTTGTTCATCTAAAATTCTGAGCGGCATGATACGAACGTGCCAATTAATTCCCGCGTAACCAATACTATTATTCGTGGCTGCTCCAATAATGCCGGAGATCAGAGTTCCGTGCGATGTAGCAAGCGCTGAAGAATTCGCGTCCGGAATAGTCCCCTTGGGAACCGGAGAATTGTCATGATCCACAAAATCCCAACCTTCGACATCATCAACATATCCGTTCCGATCATCATCCAGGCCATTGCCCGGAATCTCATTAGTGTTCTTCCAAAGATTGTGGACTAAATCTGGATGATCAAGATCCACCCCAGTATCAAGAACGGCCACGATCACCGAGCCATCACCGACCGACGTATCCCAAGCGGCCTCAACATTAATCAGGCGCAAGTACCACTGCTCAGCAAGATATGGATCGTTCGGGGTTTTTGCCAAGACGCACAAAGGCGGGGTTAATAACCCCGCCATCACAAAACAGATCGCGACGTTCCCAAGAAAGCGCATATGCGCACAGTATACCCGAACCTACTTCACAATACATGTCGTTTTCAGGGCCTGGAGTTCATCCGCAATACTTTGGTTCTTGGGCGAAAGAGTTTTGGCTACAGAAAAATGGTCAATAGCGCGTTGGCAATCTCCAGCGTTCTGATACCACCGACCAAGCTGCACCATGTTCCAGGAAGTCTGCCCGCGCTTGGCCACGTAAACTTCTAAAAGTTTTTTCACCGAATCCTGGTCAGCCGGGAAATGCACCTCCAAGAGCTCGACTAAATTAATATAAAAACTTTCTGGTCCCTGGCCAGCACTGAGTTCTATAGCGTGCTCAAAGGCTTTTCTGGCACCAGAATAATCACCCATCTTGGCCAGTACGTTGCCGTAAGAATTGGTTGCCGCGTAGTTAAGCGGATTGCCTTTTAGTTCGGCTTCATATGCTTCACGAGAAGTGATCAGGTCGCCAAGAACCAAGGCATAGTTACCCACCGCATCATATCTATTCAAATTCACCTCTCCGCCATCAGCCTGATCAGCCGCTAAAGCTGCCTGCGCGGTCCTCAATTGATTCTCAACATACGCCCGCGTAGCTGGATCCATATCAACCTGAACATAAGTGGTCAGTCCGCGATATTTAGCCGACGGTCCAACCAAGAGGAAAACTCCATACCCTAAAGACAGGAGAAGAACGAGAGAAACGGCACCAATAATATAGTGTGTGCGAGTCAAAGCCATATGGGCGAAAGTATAGAAAAACCTGGTAAAAAGAGCAACCCCGCGTTTCATCCCTGTACCCTCAAGCGAGAGGGAGGATAAAACACGGGGTCACGATGGTCTCACTGTACGGTAGCTGCCCCGATCCACGCTTCGGTGAACCCGACCAGGTCAGTGGCCGTGACGCCACCGGCGCAGAGGACGAACCCTTCGGTCGTATTCCCAGCGGTCAGCCAGGTCACCACCTGCCGATCCGTACCGGCAAGCACGGTCGACGTCGAGTAGAGCTCTGTAGCGGCCACATGATCAACCACGTAGTCAGACAACCGATACACTCGGAGGATCTGTCCGTTGGTCGACGACTGGTTAGCGTAGTCGAACGTCATGGCGTACTTGTTCCCTACGCCCGCGGTAAAGGTGTACGCACGACACTCGTCCGCAATACCGGCCGCACCACCAGTGTTGTCAAAGTACGCAGCGTTCCGCGTACTCCCGAGCGTGGTGGTGAAAGCGAGCGGTCCAGTAGGTCCCCAAGTGGAGGGTCGACCGAGCGTGTACGAGTACGTCGTCCAACTTGAGAGCGCCCCGCACCCCATCGTCACGTCACACGAGTTGCCAATGAGGTTCGGTCCCGTGAACCGAGCGACGAGCGCGCTGCCGGAAACTGCAAAGGTGGTCACTCCGTCCGTGTGGGCAAAGGTACCGTCACAGTTGTCATCAGACGCCGTCTTGGACGACTCCGCCACGCCCGGGTGGACGAACGGCGCACGGTCGTCACAGTCACCGGCGGCCGAAGCGTAGCCAACGGGCGCACTGCACGCTTGCTTGGTTGGCGCAGATGTTCCGTACCCATCAGCGTCAAGGTCCTGGAAGAATGTCGGCATAACGCCTTCGTCAATCCCGGACCCGCAGTTGTTGTCTACCCCGTCGCAGACCTCTACGGCCCCGGGGTTCACGAACTTGTCAGTGTCATTGCAGTCCGTCGAGACGCTGGCGAACCCGGCCGGAGCCGAGCAAGCAGCAATAGTCGACGTCGGAATTCCGTACGCGTCTCCGTCACCATCCTGGTAGTAGGTGTTCTTCACGCCTTCGTCAACTGCAGTATCGCAGTCATCGTCGGCCCCGTTGCACGCCTCAGCGGCCACGGGATTGATCAGGCTCTTCGTGTCGTCGCAGTCCGTGCTGTTGGCTGCGAAGCCGACGGGCAGGCTGCAGGCGAGCGTGGTGACGAGCACGTTGCCGTACTGATCACCGTCTGTATCCGCGAAGTAAGTGTTCTTCACGCCTTCGTCAATTCCGCCTTCGCAGTCGTCGTCCACCCCGTTACAGACTTCCGTCTTCCCGGGATTTACGCCGCTCTTGGCGTCATCGCAGTCAGTCGCGTTGAGCACATAACCCGCGGGCGGGCTGCACTGACTGACGGATTTGGAGCTGTCCCCATAACCGTCATTGTCACTGTCCCGATAGTACGTGGCACTGCCAGTGGCGCCGTTATCCACGGAGCCGTCGCAGTTGTCGTCCTTACCGTTGCAGACTTCCGTTCCGGCAGGGCTGACGAGCGCAGTTGCGTCATCGCAGTCCGTGGAGGCGGCTACATACCCGGCCGGAGCCGAGCACGCTTTGGTCGAGGTGACTCCCCCGTACCCATCTTTGTCGCCATCCAAGTACCACGTCTTTGCGTCAGCAGCGTTGTCGTCGATCTTGCCATCGCAGTTATCGTCGAGACTGTTGCACACCTCCGTGGCGCTCGGGTTCACAGACTTGCTCGCGTCGTTGCAGTCGCTCTCATTGGCCACGTACCCGGCGGGCGGCGTGCAGGCTTCCGTAGAAGTCCCGCCGCCAAACCCGTCACCGTCCGTGTCCTTGTAGAACGTCAGCAAGACGCCTTGATCGATGACGCCGTCACAGTCGTCATCACGGTCGTTGCAGACTTCGCTCTCGTCCGGGTTAACGGCCGGACGGGCGTCATCGCAATCACCGTTCACGAGCGTGTACCCGGCCGGAGCCGAGCACGCCTGTTTGAACACGTCAGAACCGTAGTTGTCCTTGTCCGTGTCCTGGTAGAACGCGATGAGCGTCCCTTCGTCGATCCCATCCGCGCAGTTGTTGTCCACCCCATCGCACACCTCTGTGGCGGCAGGGTTGACCTCAAACGCAGAGTCGTCGCACTCGAGACAAGCAAAGAAGCCGTCTCCGTCACCGTCCTCTGCGCCGTAAAAGCCGTCGCAGTTGAGGTCCTCCGGGTCCGTGCAACTCTCGGCCGCACCCGGATAGACTGCGGCATTCCCGTCATCACAATCCTTACTCTGGGCTGCGTACCCTTCCGGCATCTCACAGGCCAGAATCTGACCAGACTTGCTGTTCGTACCAACTCCGTCCTGGTCAGCGTCCTTGTAGAACTTGTCCTGACCGATCACGGAAGCGTCTTCGTCGTCCACGAGCAAGTCGCAGTCGTTATCAATGAGGTCGCAGACCTCCTGTGCGACCGGATTGACGGTGGGGTTGTTGTCATCGCAGTCAACAAAGCCATCGAACCCGTCTTCGTCATCGTCTTTGATCTCCACCTCCGTCGTCTTGCCGTCGCAGTTCCGGTCGACACCGTCGCCAGGAAAGTCAGGAATACTCGGGTTGATGTCAGGATCCGTGTCATCGCAGTCATCGGCGTTGTACACGAGTCCCTCAACTCCGTAGACCTCACAGCCCCAGAGCTCGGCACTGCCGTCTCCAAAACCATCACTATCTTTGTCCGCGTAGCGCGGCAAACGCTGATCGCTGCCCGCGTCTCCCTCCTCGCAGTCATTATCAATCCCGTCACACGGAATTTCCTCGACTGCCGGGAGGTCATTCTCCTCATCGGTATCACCATCCCAAACGTTCGGGTGAACCAACGCGTCATTGTCGTCGCAGTCATCAATTTCCACGAAGAATCCATCGCCGTCCGCATCAACTAGCGGAATGTGATCCGGCAGGATCAACGCGCAACCAGAGAACATGAACGAAGCCATAACCAAACAGTTGCTGTAACGCATTGAAGCACCCCTAAAAGCTGTGGCTTGATAGCCGTTTTCGTAACTCAAGGCCAAATAAAAATAGCAAAAAAATGCTGTTTTGTCAAGTATTTTACCTAATGTTAGCGAAGAAAAACCAAAATCCCCCTCAGCTTTCGCTTTGGGGGATTTTGCTGTCTTAAACCTTTTGGCTTAGGACGTCACACTAGTCTTAGAAGACCAATGTTCCGCCGGAGACCGTGAGGCTGTCGACCAAGTACGAACCCCAGTAATCACCGGTGTTCGTAGCCGAAGCTGCGGAGTTAGTTCCATCATCCTGCCAGAGCAAGGTGCCCGGGAGGCGCTGGATGTCGTCCGTAAGATCGTATGCCGTACCAGTGAGCGTAGCATCAGATGTGTAGATTCTGGAACCAAGGTATCCACGAACAACGTAGAGGTTGTGAGTTGCGATACCGGTCACCAACATCTTTTCATCTGTAGAAGCCACCGTCGTAGCATCAGCCGTGCTGTAGTTGATCACATCGCCTACCTTGAAGGCAGTGCCGTCATCAACTGCGAGCGTGTTAGCCGTTTCCAAGAGATCCGTCACGTTCGAAGCGTCAGCAACGTTCAAGTACGTTGAAACGATTGGATCGGTCGGAAGATCGAAACGGATAGAGTCGTCGTTGGCTGAGCTTGCACCAGTTGAGTCAAAGTACACAGCGAAGTTATTCGAGGTGCCCTTAGCTACAACCTCAGCAACTGGGAGCGCGATGCCCACAAAGCTGAGATCCTGGGTGAAGTTCGTAGTGTCACAAGCTGCACCTGTTGACTGGTAAAGTGTCCAGTCAGCATCTGCAGTGTCCAACGTCTGAGACGTGCCATCCATCGTCAAGTTGTATAGATCGAAGTCGGCAGTCGTCGTTGCGACAGCTGGGTTATCCGTGTCACATTCGTTCCAGTCAACACTGGTAGCGTCTGTGTTGGAAGTGTCGTTATCCGTCAAAGTCACCTTGAAGAGCAGCTTGTTCAATACTACGTCTTCGTTAGAAGAAGCAGCAACTGAGAAGCGGAGCACTTCAGAGCGGCCTGGAACAGCGCTACCGGAAGGTGAAGAGGAGCTGAGTGTAACCACCGGCTTAGTTTCCTTAACCACGAAGGTAGGAACACTGTCGGTTGCGAACACATCATCACCAAGATCAGCAATTCCTGAAGCTGCCTCGTCAAGCGTGAAGCCAGAACCGGCTCCAGTTGCCTTGAACGATTCGCTGCCGGAGTTGTCTCCATCAGAGAAGGCCATACGGATCTTTTCGTTGCTGGTAGCGGAACCACCAGAATCACGATCCGTAGGAGGCAAGTTCACGTAGACCTTAACATCCTTAGGTGTACCAACCGGTACGTACATCAATAGACCAGAGAACGTCGCAGCGTTTCCAGACATAGAGGCCGTAGCCGTACCCGTGGTGCCGTCGGCCTTAGGGTAAGAGAGGGTCACGAGAGAGATGTTGTTAGCGTAGACACTGGAATCAGCTGTAGAAGCCGTTCCAAGCATATCGTCTTCAGCCTGTTCTTCCGTGAAAGACAGCGTCTGAACGTTGAAGGATTCAAGTGTCGCTGCGAAGCGATACTGAGCTACTTCTACGTTGTTGGTACCTGTCAGCGCGAAGTCTGCGCTTGGGGTGCTTGAACCAACAGTCACTGAAAGCGTACCGGAATCAGATACCGTGACAGTGCGAGTAGGTGCAGTTCCACCGTTCACCGCGTTGCCCGTAGCTGTAACCGAGTTGCTTGAAGAATCTTCAGCTGTAATGTTGGTACCAGCCAAAGCGATGTCGAATGCGAAGAACGCATCGCCAGTCGTTGAGGTGTTAGCAAAGTTACACTGAACAGTCATGTTCTTAACGGCACCGGCTGCAATAGTCCAGCTCATGGTGCTGAAACGAATAGTCTGACCGTTAGTTGCTGGAGCTTCTGGACCGGCTACGCGCGTAACACCGTCATAGAGCGAGCAGGAGTCAACGTAATCGTTAACGTCTGCGCTCTCAGAGGTTGTGCTAACGCCACCACCGATATCGTAAGTACCGCTCACAGACGTGTCCTGACCGTAAGCAGAAAGCGTCAGGTCAGTGATCGTTACTGGAGAAGCCAAACCAGTAGTCATAGTGAAGCCGACCACAGATACGTTCTGTGTACCGTCAACAGTGGTGACGCTGGTTGGCGTGCTGGCCAAGGAAACTACCAAGGAAGCCTGTCTGGCAACCTGGGTGTAACCAGTGATGTCTGAACCAGGGATGATATCCGCGGTAGCAAGAGCATCGCCGTTCGTGTCTTCCGTAACAAGACCACTCATGTCAAAGATGGCAGCAAGGGATTCACCAGAGGTGAGGCCGTTGTCTACGTCAGCCGTGACCGCCAAGTTCAATGTCTCACCGGCGTTCAAGGAGAAGTCATCTGTGAAGTCAATGATCTGAAGAGCGTCTTCTGCAGTACCAGTCAAGCTGGTTTCTGAAGAAGCGTCATCCGTAGTCGTGTCAAGCTCCAAAGGACCCATGATTACAGCGCCGGTGTCAGCGTTGATGATCTTGATGTCCTTCAAGTTAGCTTCAGAACCGGAGTTAATCAAACCGTCATCATCAGCGTCACCAGTTTCCTGACCTTCTGTAACGGTGCCATCGTCGTCATCATCAGCAGCTACCTGGATGTCCAGGTCCTTAATGGTGATGAACTGAGTAGCCGTGACCGAGAATTTCAAGAGGGTCTGGTCCTGAGAATCTACCTGGACGTCGCCAGCAGCTGGGCCATTGAAAGCAAACGTAAGTTTGCCGCCCTTAACCGTGCTGAAGGAACAGTTACCAGATGAAGATGTGCAGGAAGCACCGTCATAAGTACCAACGGTTCCGGTATCAACCGTGAGGCCGAATCCGAAGTCACCGCCGATAGCTACGATGTCAACATTGTTGTCGATGAACACCTTAACGGTGTCAGCTGACTGTCCACCAATATCCGCGGATACTGAGAAGATGTTGTTGCCACCTTCATTGATGTGGAAAGGATGTGCGGAGAGATCAAAGACCACCCAGTCACCGGAGGAGTTAACACCAGTGGTAAGAAGAACACTGCCATCCCACAGACGGAAGTCTGAGTGATCAGAAGCGTTGTCTACCTTAACGGTGATAGCGGAGATGTCAGCTGCTTCGGAGCCGTTAGCGGCTGCCTTGAAGGAACCGATTTCTGCATCCTGAGCGCCAACCGTTGGGTCAGCGATCGTGCCGGACTTTGTGATCAAGAGAGTTCCAGCATCAGCACCAGTGAAGGTGAAGATGTTACCCGTGATTGGGAAGGAACCGCTCACTGATCCTGCAGACACTACGTCAGCAGAGTTGGCAACCTTGAAGCCGAACGTATCAGCTGCTACCTGGGAGGTGGAAGTGGTCACGCGCACCGTGTAGGTGTGCATGCTGTTGGCAGCGATGGAGCGGTTCAAGTTGTTGAAAGATACCTGGCGAGTGGAGGAGTTCACAGTGCGTGATTCCGTCAAACGCGTGCTACCTTCGTACAAGTAAACGCTAGAAATGTTGTTGGTGGAACCAGCTCCAATCATGGAGAGGGTTACGCCGCTAAACGTTGCTGCTGCGCTACCTGCCTGTACGTTGAAAGAAAAGACCTGCACGGAGTTCGATCCACCTGGGAGCGAAGCGCCGGCTGGCATGGAAGAAGCTGCGGAGACCGTCAGGCCGCCCGTAGAAACTACCGTACCAGTTACCGTCTGTGCGTCATCGGACACCGAAGCTTCCTTCGTGGTCAAATCTGCACCAGCGGACAAGGCACTATCTACAACACCGGCGCCATCCATGACGTACATGGACTGGAGACCGTTAGCTGACATACCAGCTGAGGATACCAAGCGCTTTGCACCATCCCAGTTAAGGTAGGTGTTTCCAGCACTCGAGTACATCATGCCGTTGTAAGCTGTTGCACTCATAAGAGATGCACCAACCGTGTAGTCCGTGAAGAAGACATCTGGCACGTCCATGATGCGCTGGTTCCAGTCGGATCCAGCGTAAGCGACGGCCACTGCTTCTGTTTCAATCCAGTAAATCTTACCGTTGCGGCCTACTGCGTAGGTCTTCGGGTCAGAGGTCACCTTGATCCATGAAGAACCTGGGCGGAACACGATGTTGCCACCAAGAGTAATGTCAGAGATCGTGCTGTCAGAGACAGTCATGACGCCGCTGAAATCAGCTACGCCAGAGCTGTTGGAGTGCCAGCTTGAGTATGTTTTGAGGTTAGGGTACGTGTAGCGCATACCGTCATAACCGTAGTAGTAAACCGTAGAGAGCGAAGCGCTCCGGATACGGTCACCAGCGGCTGCAGCGTGCGTCACGGCTGGGCTCATAAGAGCACCGGCGCCAATCGAGAAAGCGATCGTCGCTGCAGCTACTGCGGCAGAGAGAGCGCGCTTTCCTGTTTCTAGAACATGTTGCATAAAGTTACAGAAACCATTTTCCCCTTTTAAGGGGTAAAGAGATAGAGGTTTGCACGGGCCTGCGGCCCCGACCTTTGAAGCGTGCTTACCCGGGATGCGTTGAACGCAGTCCCTTTCGGGAGGGCATCGTGCGATGCCCTGCCTGAAGGAAATGCCTTGCTCTATTCTGAGACGGGGACGGGGCAAGCCCCGTCCGTACAACTCGCTTCGCTCGTTGCCGCTTCGGCTTTGGCGGCTTCTTCCGCGGCCTTAGCGTCGGCTTCGGCCTTAGCTTCGGCGTCAGCCCTGGTCTGCATAATGAGGATTTCTGTTTCCGCAATGTTCGCCTCAAGTTTGAGCAGTTCTGCGTCTATCCCCTGGAGCGTAGCGAAGGCGCTTCTGTAACCACCGGCGGCGAAACCGTTCATAGCCTCCGGAATCTGTAGCTTGGTTTGCTTAATCACGTAGCTCAGTCTCTTTAGGTCATCGCCGGAAGGAATCCCCTTCACTCCGTCAAACATCTTCACTCCGAGCACCGTCTTGCTAATAGTGTCTAACCGATGCTCATCGAAGGTTTGTCTGGCCTCTATAGATCCGAGCTCCTTAGTGAACATGGCCTTCAGTTCAACGGTTGATTTCTCTGTAGCTCCTTGCTCATGGACATCTACCGCAACGGTAGTTGCGACAGTCTGCGCCTCCTTCACGGCCTGCTTTGCGTCAACGGTTTCCGTGCCGGCTGCTGAAGTTGAGTTGGTCGATGCCGTTTCTTCGATCACTGCCTTCATCGAGTCGATCTTATTCTGCACGTCAGTCACGACGGCGAGTGCCGTGGACGAACCAACACTGTCTTTCAAGTTTTTCAAATCGGCTGAGGCCTGAGAAAGTTCCGAGGCGTATTCCACCATGGCTGTCTTAGCGAGTGCCTGATGGCCCTCGTCCGTAGATCCTGATGAGCGAAGTTCTGCCGCTTCTCGCAATCTGCGCTCGGCGAACTCGGTATGGAGCACAGCGCGACGATCGAGCGACGCCAACCGAAGCTGAGCCTGTTCCGTAATACGTTTTACTGAGTAGAGGGTTTCGCCCGGCAAGCTCGACGAAGCCGCGCTCACCGTAGAAAGACTACCGGCAAAAAGAGTAACTGAAGCCACACCGATAGTTACCGGCTTAGAAATAAAAGAACTGACATACCAAGAGACGTAAGACTTGGAAGTCTGGCGAACTGGCAAGTCAGCGCTCACACGTGAAAGGAGGCGGGACTTAGCCGCGCCGTGCTCAGAAAGAGAAAGGGCCCCTGCTCGGGGATTATTTTTCAAACTCTTAAGTTGTGATAGAAGGTTCGACACAAAGTTCTTGGAGTGCTTTTTTGGCCCGGTGAAGGGTTACTCTGACATTATTCGGTGTCTGTTCAAGCGTACTCGCGATCTCGCTAATACTTAGCTCGTTCAAATACCTGAGCACTAGCACCTCACGGTATTCATCCTTGAGAAGTTTCATCTTCTCTATAAGGTCATCGCTCTCCCCTTTCTGCGTGACTTCTTCAACCAAGGAACCGCTCGCAGGAACCTGTTCTAGCACCGAGTCCTCGACCACCTCCACCGGCGTATTCTTCCTATAGAAGTCCGCGGTGATGTTTCGGGCGATCCGGAAGAGCAAAGCTCCTACGTTATCTACCGCACTCGACGTCATGTATTCCCAACCGCGGAGAAACACCTCGCTCGTGATCTCCTCGGCGTCCTCTTTGCGAGGGACCTTAAAGACCAGGAACCGACGAATGCGGTCAGCATGGATGTCATACAACTCTCCGTACGCGTCCGTGTCCTTGAACCGGTACACGCGGAAGGCGAGGAATTTTTGACGGTAAGCTGACATGTATGAAGTCGTTGTTAATCGGAAAACATTACAGTCTAGAGAAAATGTTGGCAAGATTAGCCACATGCCTCCTCTTGACCAGCTTTCTGAGTTTGTCTACACTAGTATGGACAAGTAAAAAAGTTTGTCCACGCTAGTGTAGCATTATGCAAACGCCCATTCGCCTCTCCGTTTCTGAAGCTTCGAAGCTATTCGGTGTCAGCCCGCGGACTGTTCGCCGTGCAGTCTCCGATGGAGCTGTAACCTATATAGTCGTTCAAGGGCGGTATAAAATTACATTCGAGTCCTTGCTCAAGTGGAGCCAAGAAACCACGACCGTCAAAAACAAGCTGAACAAGTCCGGTCTTGGCCAGTACGTTGGCCAGTGGAAGATCAAAAACAAACTCTACTCCCCCAACCCAAAATCGCTTGAAAATGAGTAATTAAAACCCGCCTGTCCGGCACAACTGGAAGGCGGATTTTTGTTATCCACATCAACCAACCTTTAGAGGCCGCTTTCGTGTTAGAACGAGCATAAGAATTAAATGAACGCTCTATGAGAAAGCTGCTTCGTTCGGGATTCATAGCAACACTCTGTGTGCTCGCAACTACCCTGCCGGTGCGTGCGATAGAACAAGACAGTTCGCCGTTTATCGCATCCACACCAGTTCGTGTTGCTCCAGAAGACTCTTCGGGGTCTTTTTCATATTCCTATCCCATCTCCGTTCCACCCGGACGCAATGCCATGCAGCCAAACATTTCGCTATCTTATAACAGCGGCGTCGCGGATGACGCTAGTATTACGGGCTACGGCTGGAGCCCCTCAATCCCAAAGATTGAGCGGGTCAACAAACGCGGGGTCGACAAGCTTTACAACAGACACGACTTCACTTCTTCGCTTGGCGGAGAGCTGGTCGACGTATTGTTGTCCGATGGTTCGCACGGAACCTATGCGGTCAAAGTCGAAAATGGAAATTTCCTTACCTACGTTTACAACACGAACGAAACCTGGACGGTGACGGACATGCTTGGCACGCAATACACCTTCGGCGGGAGCAGCAACTCGCGGGTCATTGACCCTGCCAACAGTTCTCACGTCTTCTCTTGGTACCTCACAGAAACTCGTGACACGAATGACAACGTCGTCACCTACTCATATTCCAGTACCAATAACCAGGTTTATCCGAGCAACATTAACTATACTGGACACGCCAACACTGCCGGTATTTTTGACATCGCCTTTACTCTGGAAGCAAGCTCGACCACAAACGAATCATTCGCCACGGGATTCTCTGTAAAAACCGGCCAGCGAATTTCCGCGATTACCGTAAAAGTGAATAATACAAATGTTCGTATCTACGACATTAACTATACGGTCGGAGACAACACCACCCGACCGCTTCTTTCAAGTATCACAGAGACCGGGATAGACGAGGCTAGCAACAGCATCACTAAACCCGCTACCACGTTTACATATTCCGCAAGCCACCGGACCTGGACGGAAGATACGACTGCCTCTATTCCTATTGCCATAGCGGCAGGAGGCGCGTCTAGCATCGGCACGTTTGTCTTTGATGTAAATGGAGATTCGCTGCCAGACATCGTAAAATCATTAATAATTGACAACGGCGGCACGCCCATCATTGAACGTGGAGTATATCTGAACGATGGAAATAACAACTGGGTAGAAGATGCAGGCTACACCATTCCAGTCTATTTCGCTGGTAATGGCTATGACCAAGGCGTGCGCATCGCCGATTTTAACGGTGACGGCTATCAGGACATTTTGAAAGCGCGGAGAGATCAGAACACCGGTGTTTTATACAGCGAAGTCTATATCAACGATGGCGATGGAACTGGGTGGACCCAAGATACTACAGTTGTCATTCCTACAGCCTTTGATAACTCAACAAGGATTTTTGATGTGAACGGAGATGGTCTTCCTGATATTGTCTATGGACGAATGAATCAATGGACAGCTGCGATCGAGAGCGAGTTCTACATCAACAATGGCGACGGAACTGGCTGGACCCTGGATGGAAATTATGTACTGCCGATAAACATTTCCACTGAAAAGGGAAAAGATGCGGCGTTCCGAACGGCCGACGTCAACGGCGATGGGTTAACAGACCTCCTGCAAGCCGTATCAACAACCAACGAGGTCTATATCAATAAGGGGAACGGAACTGGGTGGATCAAAAACACCAGCTACGTCATTCCCGCAACCTTCCTCGCGACAGGAAAAGATACCGGCACGCGGCTTCTTGATATTAACGGAGATGGTCTCACGGACGTCTTCCACTCTCGTCTTGACTCAACAGGAAACCCTGAAAGCAACCTCTACATCAACCGGGGAGGAGAGGAGGGATGGGTTGAAGATACAAACTTTCAAGGAGCGCCGGTCGCCATGACTACCAGCGCTGGCGCTGACCGTGGCGTCCGAGAAGATAATTTCTCTGGATCGATGTTGACGGACTTCATGCACTCCGTTAGAACCGGAACGCCCGAGGTTCTCTATACCTACCTGTTCGTCCAAGACGGAGGCAGGGGCGATCTTCTAACTAGCGTCTCATCAACAAGCGGAGCGACGACAGATGTAGCCTACACCTCTTCCACCGTTCCCAACCCCTCACTTCCTTTCTCTCTTCAAGTTGTCGATACCATCACGACGGATGACGGATTCGGGAATGTTTCAACGCAATCTTATACATACGAAAATGGTTCATTTTACTACAACAATGAATACGACAGAAAGTTCGCTGGGTTCGGAAAAGTAACGACAACGGACGGGCTTGGAAATGTGACGATTAGCTATTACCATCAGGGAAATACTTCGGACTCCGCTCATGGCGAAGCAACGGATGACGTCAGCAAGCTCCTACATCGCTATCGCGAAGAACAATACGACAGTAATGGAAACCTCTATCGCACGACAATTGACACGTGGGTTAATACTGACATCGGAAATGGCAGAGACTTTGTCTACAAAACGCAGACACTGGTCATGGACTACGATGGTGATGCCGATCACCGGGATACTGCCGTTCGGTATACATACAATACGAACAACGGAAACCTCGTTGAGAAAATCGAGTATGGTCTTGGCACTGGAAACGATAACGGATCCTTTACGGATTCTGGCACGGATGATCGGACGACTGCCTACGCCTACGCGCAGTGGACGAGCGGTGAATCCGGCTACCTGGCCTCCGAAACGCTCACGGATCATGTCATTGACACCATTCGCCGAACTACCAGGTTCTATGACGGGAACACGACTAACGCCGTAAGCATTGGCAACGTTACGCGAGAGGTGAAAAAGATTTCGGCTACTGAAAATGCGGAAACAAACTTCGCCTATGACGCGTATGGTTTCCGTACGGCAGTGATTGATGCAAATGGCAATACTACAACCATTACTCCCGACGCAGTGGAACTCTATCCGGCGAGCGTCACAAACGATCTCAGTCAAGTCACTGAGTACGTCTATGATTACTCGTCAGGCAAGGTTATAGAGACCACGGATGCGAACGGCTTCATCAGCCAGACGGTGCTGGACGGATTCGATCGTCCTATCACAGAAAAGAAACCAAATCCGTCATCGCCGGCGTCACTCTTGAACGTTCGCACGTTCTCATATGACGACGTAAGTTTCCCTTCTTCGATCCATGAATCAGACCTGTTCGACGGTTTAATACAGAAAGAAACCTACACGTATTTTGACGGTTTCAGCCGGCCAGTGCAGACCCGCGAAGAAGCGGCCAGCAGCTACAGCGTGATCGACACCGCGTATGACGAACGTGGAGATGTGAAGAAGGCCTCCCTTCCCTATTCTTCTGCCGGCTCAGGCCACACGAGCCCAACCACTACCGTCGCGCTCTACGAGACTTACGCCCGTGACGCACTACATCGTCTCACCAGCAAAACAAATGCTGCAGGAAGCACCGTCACGAGTTACGACGAAGGTATTTCAACAGAAACAGACGCGGAAAATAACACCAAGAAATATCACTGGGATGGTTTCGGTCGGCTCGAGAGTGTCATTGAAGTCATCGATGCGACCGAGCTCGAAACGTCTTACGAGTACGATGCTGCCGGAAATCTTACCGGACTAACAGACGCGGAAAATAACATTCGCACGTTTGCATACAACGGCCTTGGCAACCGGACTGCGATGACTGATCTCCACGCAAGCGGCGATATTTATTTTGGCGAATGGAGCTACGGTTTCGATCCCCTGGGCAACATGATTCAAGCCGTGAGCCCGAACGGTGTCACCACTACCTACGCGTACGACGAGCTCAATCGCCTTAAAACAGAAAACGCCTCCGGCACTAGCGGCACAGACCTCACGTACACCTATGATTCCTGCACGAACGGTGTTGGCAAGCGTTGCTCCGCTGCGGTTCTGGGAGGCGCAACCACCGCCTACACGTATGACGCGTTGGGACGCACGGCGACTGAAGTAAAAACCATCAGCGGCATTGGCTACACCACCGCCTACGCGTACGATCGCCAGAACAACGTGTCGACCGTCACCTACCCAGACACCAGCACGGCAACCTACGCGCTCAATAGCGCCGGGCAGATTACTTCTGCAGCGTTCGATGACGTTCACGGAGCTCCCGTCACCGAAGTCAGCAGCATTACCTACGGTCCGCACGGCAAAGTGACGGCAGCTACTTACGGCAACGGAGTTACTTCCACCTGGAGCTATGATGCAGCAGAGCTCTATCGCCTCCAGAACAAGACCACCACGTCAGGCACGAATGGCATCGAAAACTTCATCTACGGTTATGATAACGTAGGCAATCTTGCAACACTCGCAGACGCTTCATCGCTCTACGGCAGCCTGGCCATCACCTACGGCTACGATGACCTCTACCGCCTCACGGGTGCCGACTCCGTCAGCGCAGACAGTGCGCTCGACTACACAAAAACCTGGTCCTACACGGACATTGGCAACATTGTCTCTTCCTCAGACAAGGGTTCTTATACGTACGGCGGCACAGCCTCCGGCAACTACGCCAACCCTCACGCCCCTACTCACATTGGCAGCAGCACCACGCTGACGTACGACTACAATGGCAACATGACCGGTGACGGGACGTGGACAAATACTTGGGATCATCGGAATCAGCTTCTCACTTCAGTAGACGGAACAACGACGGTCACTTATCAGTACGACGACGCTGGTAACCGTGTGGTCCAGGATGGCTCGGGTGCGACCAGAATCTATCCGAATTCGTATTACTCCGTAGACGGATCCAACGTCGATCGCAACATTCTCGTCGGCGCCCTCGGCTCCGTAGCCACCTCAAACTGGAATGGTACAGTCGACAGCATCACCTACCATCACACTGACCACCTCGGTGGAACCCATATTGAAACCAACGAAAACGGGGCTACGGTTGAGTACATCATCTATTCTCCATTCGGTGGAACGCTCGTTGACGTAAAAACCGGAGCGTATGAGAACAAAAACAAATACACAGGAAAAGAAAAGGATATAGATACAGGTTGGTATTATTACGGTGCACGTTATTACAATGCGGAGAATGGAGTATTCTTGAGTGAGGACCCGGTGTTCTTGAACATGGGAACTTCGAATCATGAGTCCGAACAGAAACGTGTACTTACAGATCCTCAGCTTGGCAACAGTTACGCATACGCACGTGAGAATCCAATCACATATGTGGACCCCAACGGAGAGTTCATCCCTGTACTGGTGGCCGGACTTCTAGCAATGGCTCCTGAGATCGCTACAACGAGTGCGATCATAGCGAGTGGCGTTGGAGTTGCGGTCTTGGGCAACGCCCTAGACGTCGCCAGAAATCCGAATTCAAGCATGGTCGAGAGGCTGATGGCTGGAGCAGACGTAGCGGGCATAATTACCCCGTTTGGTGCGACCGAAAGACTCGGCACCCAAGGCTTCAGATCATTCACCGCATTCAAACGATTTGCCGGAGCGGCGGGCGAAGGACGGCAATGGCACCATATCGTCGAACAAAGTGCATCTAATATTGAACGATTTGGAGGGCAGGCAATCCACAGTACAGACAACCTCATCAGTCTTCCAAAAGAAATCCATCAACAAGTCAGTGGATATTATTCTTCAAAAATTCCTGAACTAACCGGAAATCAAACGGTTCGAGAGTGGCTCAGGCCACAATCCTTCGAAAAACAGGTAGAATTCGGCAAACGGATGCTCGATAAATTCACCAAGTAATACATGAATATGAGTAATCAACTATCTCCATCAAACAAAAAAACGCTTCTCTTGAGCCTCAATACACTCATTCGAAAGAACGGTGCGGAATCACTAAATAGGATCGCTAATAATGAATACGAGAAGCTATTCTTTTATCCTCCAAATGAAAAGCTAACGGGAACAGAATCAGAAATGTTAATAGCCCTCCAGAAGAATCCGGCCATCTATCCTGTACTTCAAAAAATTATCACAAACGAATCTGCACGGGTAATTTTTGAACTACTCAATTGGGTGGATGGAACCGGCGATCCAGATGGACCATGGAGCGGAGTAGCTCTCGTCGATAGAACGAGTGATGAAGACACGGAGATGCTGCATGATGCATTCTTGGAGGCTTACTGGGAGACACAATCCTGATCCACCAAACACAAAACCACCCTCATGATCTCTACCTCCTCACAAATGCCGACTCCGTCAGCGCAGACAGTGCGCTCGACTACACAAAAACCTGGTCCTACACGGGCATTGGCAACATTGCCTCTTCCTCAGATAAGGGTTCTTATACGTACGGCGGCACAGCCTCCGGCAACTACGCCAACCCTCACGCCCCTACTCACATTGGCAGCAGCACCACGCTGACGTACGACTACAATGGCAACATGACCGGTGACGGGACGTGGACAAATACTTGGGATCATCGGAATCAGCTTCTCACTTCAGTAGACGGAACAACGACGGTCACTTATCAGTACGACGATGCCGGTAGTCGTGTTCTTCGGGACGGCTCGGGTGCAGCGAGAATCTATCCGAACTCTTATTACTCGGTAGACGGCACGAATGTTGATCGCAACATCCTCGTCGGCGCTCTCGGATCCGTCGCAACATCGACTTGGAACGCTTCTACTGCCACGACCATCTACCATCACACGGACCACTTTGGTGGAACACACGTCGAAACGGATGAGAACGGTGATGCAATCGAATACAACATCTACTCCCCCAACCCAAAATCGCTTGAAAATGAGTAAACAGAAAACCGTCGAGCTGAGCTCGACGGTTTTCGTTATCGGGTTGCGAGAACGGGCTTTGCTTGGCTCGCGTGCTCTTCGTAGACATGAAGCGTCTTCTTCGAAATCGCGTCCCAGTTGAACGTGTCCTCTACATAATGACGAGCCACGTGTCCCATGGAGGCGGCCTTCATAGGGTCCTCTGTTAGCTCGATAATCTTCTCGGCGAGTTCGTTAATATTTCCCGGCTTGAATGGAATACCGTGGTCACCAATTGCCTCCATGTTCTCCGGAATACTCGCGGCAATCACAGCCTTGCCGTAGCTCATCGCTTCAAGAATGGCGATCGAGAGGCCTTCGCTGATGGAAGGGTGCACGATGAACCGGGAGCCCATGAAGATGGACTCAAGCGTTTCTCCGCGCTGGTAACCGGTGAAGATAATTGAATCATCGCCCTTTGCCATCTCCTTCAGTTCTCGAACATACGCGTCCGTAAAAGCTGAGTCTCCCACGATTGCGAGCTTCAAATCTTTGAAAAGCTCTGGTCGGAGTTCGCGGGCCTTCTTCCAGCCAGAAATAAGCGTGTGCTGGCCCTTGTGGCGGACAAGTCGCGACACCATGGCGATGTACCCAAATGGCTCAAGCTTAAATGGCTTGAGTAAAATTGGGTCAGCGGAGGCTCGACGTGGCGAAATACCGTTAGGGATATACGTGGCAGTGACGCCGTATTCTTTCTTCACGTAGTCGCGAAGAACTTTCGATACTGTGATCGTTTCGTGCGGAAAAGTAATGGCGCAGTATTCACCCAAATGCAACATCAAACGCGCCAACGGATTCCATTTATCATGGAAGCGGTCAATGGCGTGGAATGTAACCACCACGCGGGCGCGAGGGGCTAGGACGCGAGGAATCCACGAGAGCAGGGACTGCCCGACTCCGTGAAAATGGTAGACGTCCGGACGTACAAAGAAACAGGCGTGCATGGTTGAAAGAAAAGTATGCGAAATTGCGTCCAGCATCTTCGTCTTAATGCTCGGCAAGCGAACAACCCGGATACCGTTAAACATTTTTGTACCGCGCGGCGTATACCAAAAACGCGCGTAAGCAATTACGGTGTTGTCGAGTCTCACCAAGCGGGTAGCCAACTCCGTGACATGCGTTTCCACGCCGCCGAAAATATTTGGCACTCCCTTTTGTCCAATCATGGCAATTTTCATAACCGCCAATCTTAGCAGAAAAATGGCTTTCTGTCAACCCAAAACTCGCCTTTTTTCGCTAGGTTCAGCGGTAAGTATAGCCTACTTTTGGTTGACTTTTCGCTCAAAAAATGGTACTGTGTGTAGTCGACCTCGCGTTGAGGTTGCACATTAAGGAGACGTCATGAAAGTGCTCACCTGTGACAAAGTTCTTGGTTGGCCGACGCGAGCAAACAACCTGTACCTCGCGCTCCAGTACACAATCGAGATCCTACAGCTCTCGATCACCGCGTCGAAACGCGCAAAAAAGGCGAACATCGAGTTCGTCTGGCAGCTGATCGAGAAGTCCGAGGTCGAGTACCTGAATGAAGAGATTTTTACCAAGAAAGACCTGTCGGAAATAAAAGAGAGTCTGGGCAAGGATGGGCCGAAACTGGGCGTGCAGCTCTCCTGGGAGCTCAAGATCGCGCTCGGGATCCCAACCAATGGCACGGAACCACGCGAACGCGCAATTCCGAGCGAAGCCCTGCCCACGGTCAAAGAGCTGAACGAACGGATCAACCGTCTCATCTGGCTCCGCGACAACTACGACGCCGTGAAAGCGGGGCTGAAGGCCTTCGACAGTCCGTGACGCTCAAGCATACGACAACAAAACACCCCACCCTCTCACCGGCACGAGCCGGAACGTTGAGAGAACGGGGTGTTGTTTTTTTATTTTGGCTCAATGACGACTACTCGAGTAGCACCGTTGGCTGGGTCGCCGTTGTTCCAGTCACCGATGGCGGACATGAAGATGCCTTCGTTATAGGAGTAGTTTTCGCCGTGGCGGGTGCCGGGATCGTTCGTGATAAATTTTCCGTCTTTGGTGTAGCCGCGGATAACTAGCATGTGATAGAGCGGGCCCTCGCCTGTAAAGAACGGATTGCCGAGCTCTCGACCGGCGGCGGGAACAATGATGGGATAGCCTTTGCGCAAAAGTTCCTTGAGTTCTTCCGCGGTCGGATCCTCAACTACACGCGCCGAAAAATCAGAATATTTTTGAATAGTGTCGACCGTCTGTTCGGCCGTCATACTTAGACCGTAACTCAAAGATTCTTCGAGCGTGGTCATCTTCAAATATTGGTCATCAGCAAATTGTGGGTCAACTGTTTTGGCTCCGCGGTAAAACTCGAGTGTCATCAAGATTGAAGCCTCCTCACAGGTTTCTTCATGATACGGATCCCAAATCATAAAGGGCGCCTGGGAGGCGAACGGGACCGCGAGATTGAATTCGATGGGAGACGCGGGAACATCGGCAGGCGGGGTTTCTAACCCCGCATCTGGTGTTCCCGTCGGGAGCGGCGCCGAAGGTGCGACAGGCTCCACAACTGGCGTCTCAACAATTTGGTCATGCGCCACGGAAGGAACGGTGGCCGTGGGGACATCGGGCTGAGATAGATAGGATTTTACTTTTAATCCTCCAGCGATCACGACGATGATCAAAATCGGCCAAAAAGATTTCCACGTCAGTGATCGCTTTGCTTTGTATGGTTGCATACTATTTCAAGTTCTTCTCGGCCCATTCTTTCAAGAGGAGCGTAGCACGAACGTCATCTTCGTTGTACTCGATGATATCTTTAAGCGCAGCTTCATCACCCTTGGTCAGCCATTCGTTAAACCAGAGCACCGAGTTCAAGCCGGACGCGTCCTGGTGCCGCCACTTAAAGCCGAGGAACTGTGCAATGTCTTTTAGCGAATAGAACGAGAGCGGAAAGACGACCGCTTCGCGCAAACGAATCAGAAGATCAACGCCCTGTTCTTCGAGCATCTGCAGCGTGTCGATGGGTGTTCCGTATTTCTCGCCGAGATCCTTGAATGTTGCCTGCTCGCTCCAACCGTAATGATAAATCGGCACGCCAGGATAATTTTTCATGAACGCCACAAAATCTTCCCACGCCCTGCGCTCGTCCTTTGGATCTTTGGCTAGGAACGAATGGTACACGTCGATGCCATCGCCCTTCTCAAGCACGCCGAAGAGATAATGCACGTCGCGGAGTGGATCAGACTCGACGTCAACAATCAACGCGAGATCGCTCTTGGGAAGATCCACGGAACCGACCTTGAGAAATCTATTTTCGAGCAGTGCCCGAGCCTGCAGATGCAAAAAAGTTAGACGTTCGCGCGTGATGCCTGTCACCCTTCCCGCAATGAGATCCAGATGAAGACGTGCGAAGTCTGTAACGGTCTTAAATCCCGCAGCTTCCAGCTCTTTCACCTCGCTCCGCCAGATTCTATTCAGACGCGACAAGGAATCACACTCGATAGCTTCTACTTTGCACGCGGAAAACCACGGCGACTGTTTGCAGTCGCTCGTCAAAAAATGCGGCTCCTCCTCCCCGTCCATAATTCTCTCAATCGAGTCGAGCGTCAGACGGTATTTCACCGCGGTCTCTTCGAGCAAGTAGCTCTCGACCTCTTTGTTGGGATGCATGATGTAACCCTGTAGTGGCCGAGTGCTCTGAATTAGGTTCAATAACTCTGCGTAGAAACACCCTTGAAGTCTATATTCATCTTTTAGTCGGCTAGACCGTTTAATGTCACAGGCTACGTAGTAATAGTCGCCAAGTTTTGACCGTCCCTCAACTCGCTCGAGAAGATCTGGTTCGGCAACAAATCGACCATGAACCAAGACTCCTCCGTAAATAGTCGGCGTGCCCTTCCTCATCTCTTCGAGAGTTTTTTCGAAGGCCTCCCCAACCTCCCCAACCCTCTCGACCTCCACCACCTTCTTCCCTTTTAGCATCTCCTTTTCATGCGATGGCAAAAGACCGTCCTGTTGGAGGCGGTCTTTTAGCTGATTCTCTGCCCTCGCCTCTTTAGCGTCATGAGAAATCCACGAGGGGCATTTGAGATACTGATAGAAATGTTTTTGAGTTATTCGTTTCATTTTACGTCTTCGACCGTCACTTTTACTATCTTCTGCTCAGCGAGCGGACGGTCGCCGCCATCAACCGTTGTTCCTGCAATCGCATCAACGAACTCCAAGCCGGAAGTCACTTTGCCAAAAATGGAATAAAGATGAGGGAGCGGAACGTCCTGGTGCATGATAAAGAACTGGCTGCCGTTTGTATTCGGACCAGAGTTAGCCATGGCCACCGTGCCGCGCTCGTATGTATGGGTATCATTAAGTTCGTCTTCAAACTTATATCCCGGGCCGCCCATACCGGTACCGGTAGGATCTCCGCCCTGGATCATGAAGCCCTTAATAACACGGTGAAAAATTAGTCCGTCATAGTAACCCTTGCTCGCCAGCGAGACAAAGTTGGAAACTGTCAGCGGAGCAGTGTCTGGATAGAGCTGGATGACAATATCGCCCTTCGCAGTCGTTAAACGAATCTGCTTGTTTTCGATCTCGCTAGGGGTTAGTTTGCCTGGAAACGTGTTGGCCATAGGAGCAGTTGTTTTTGAAGATGAAAAATCCGACGATGGTTTTACCACAGCGTCGGAAGATTCGGAAGGGGTCGGTAACGTAACCGAACCCTGCACACAACCCGCGCCGAGAAAAAGCGGGGTTAATAACCCCGCCATCACGAAAGCAACAGGAGCAATGCGCATAGAATTTACTGTTGGTAAGTGAGTTGGGTCTTCAGCTGAGCTACCTCTGCGTGGGAGAGGTTCAGCGCGTAAACCGTAGTGAACAACACGGCTGACAACGAGAACACTAACACCAGCATGAGCGCCGTCAAATCCATACTGCCAACCGGCAAAAGGTGGCAGCTACGGCACACAGTTCCTGAGTGCGGCATGTTTGATGCCGTAGACATTACTTTCGTCTTCATAGATTTTGCACGTGGCTTTTTTGCAGTTTGAATTGGCGTGGACATATCCTCCGACATAGAAGTATTCTTATGACTACCGCCCAAGTATAACATATGCGCCCACGCGACATCAGATTAAAATCCCCACACACCCGCGCGCTTGTTCCCTGGCTATTTTTCTCGTTCGCCTCGGCTTTATTAATTGGAAACTACTTTCATTTTTCGTGGTTGCTTGCACTTTTTATCGGTCTCAACATCGGCGCCTTCCTGTTGTACGGT
This sequence comes from Patescibacteria group bacterium, assembly GCA_041659765.1. Taxonomy (NCBI): domain Bacteria; species Patescibacteria group bacterium. The sequence goes on from JBAZXR010000001.1 coordinate 568,809, forward strand.
CTCGACAAAATGATTGCCGGCACCGGAAGCCAACGCATCCCCGAGCGTATTCTTTGGCTCTCAGCATTTCTTGGCGGATCGATCGGCGCCGTTACTGGCATGTATTTATTTCGCCATAAAACAAAGAAGACGAGTTTTCAGCTCGTCCTCGCCATCCTTGTCCTTGTCCAAATTGCGCTAGTAGTTCTGTATCTCAAATATCACACGTCCATTCTTACCCAGTAACTATTCCTCCCATGGCACCCCCTCTCGGCCGAACATGCCGTATGTGGCACATGACGTATAAAAAGGGCGGCGCAAGTTAAAGCGTTCGACAATTGCTTCTGGACGAAAGTCGAAGCGGTCTTTGACGACCTGGGAAAGGTCTGTTCCGTCACCCGCACGAGCCGACAATAAAACTGGGTCAGCGAGACCCACGGCGTAAACGGCGTGAACGAGGACGTTGCTCGCTAAACCTTCTTTGACTAGCTCGCGCGCGGCGTAACGGGACATGTAGGTGCCGGCGCGGGCGGGCTTGAGCGGATCTTTGCCGGCGAGCGCAACTCCCCCGTGCGGAAGAAGTCCACCATATGCGTCAGCGAGAATTTTTCTGCCAGATACGCCGGCGTTCAATGCAAAACCACCGTTCGTAAACGGACCGCTCGGGTTAATAAATAATTTTACTCCTTCGACGTTTCCAAGAACCGGAGCGACAGCATGCTCGAGCAACAGCGACTGCACCTGCGACACATCCATGTTCGCGTCGTGCTCGGCGATCACGGTTACATGCTCGACGCTCTTGCCGTCCATGACTAACTGAATCTTCCCGTCGGGCTTGAGCCAAGAAAATCGAGGATCGGTTTGTCTGAGGTCGTCGATGCGTCGCGCGAGTGCGTGAACAAGAACAACAGGCAACGGCAAAAGTTCGCGCGTTTCTTTTGTTGCGTATCCGTAAATGATCGCCGTCCCCTGTGCTCCCCCGCCACGCTGACGTGGGACATCGCCGACGCCGTTCACCGACGGCTTTTCAATGTTCACAAAAAATTCGAGCGAGTCTGTATAGCCAATCCCGCCGTACGCTTTGCGCGCAACTTCCGCCACATCGAAATCGGCTTTCGAATCTGCCACGCCGCCCATCATCACCATACCGTTACTGCCGAGCGCCTGAATGTCGAGCTTGCTCAAGGGATCACGACGCAAATACTCGTCCACAATAGACTCAACCAAAATATCGCAGATTTTATCCGGATGTCCGGACAGTGGCGCTTCGACTGCTTTGAACATAAGTGACCTGAGTTTAAAGAGTAAAGCGTAAAGAGTAAAGAACGGAAGTGAACATTGACTTCCTACCCGTCTTCTGACATGATTATTCGTTACTCGTTCCCTCAAAACTCGCCCTTTGGAGACGCTCGTGGACACCGCAGTCACCATCAAAATTTACGACAAAACCATCGATCTCCCAGATATCAAGCTATCCGACATACCACTCGAGAAACTTGTCGCGCTCCTCGAGCAGACATCGCACGTGACGTTCACCGTGCGTTCGACACCGAAAGCCGTGAAGATCGTACAAGAGCTCGCCCACCTGAACGGAATGTCTAACCTGTCTCACAAGCAGCTCCTAACTCTCGCATCGCCGATCGAGCAACTATCGCTCGACACTCGTTGCAAGACCAGCCTCATCATCGACGCGGAACCGCCCCATCTGCTCCAGCTAGAGTTCATCTGGGAACTGTGCGAAAAGACGGAATCGGAAGTCAGGCGGATCAAACGTATCGGCGCGAAATCCCTCACCCGCATCGTGGAATCCCTGGCAAAACAGAATCTTACGCTGGGCATGAAAGATGAGATCGGCAAGATCAGGCATCTCCTCCCGAAGCGCGAACCGTGATTTAACCACCGCAACCCGCCCCGCACCTCTCGCCAGCTCGAAGCTGGAACGATTGAGAGCGCGGGGTGTTTATTTTTGTTGACTTTTTAGCTGACATTTGCTACAATTATCCGTTACTCGTTCTGTTATAACCCTTTGTTTTGGAGGATACATGCCTGAAATTACGAAAGAACAGCTGGACCTCATCCGCACACGCTGTAGCTGGCTCCTGACCGCGGTTCGTCAAGGGCAAGTGTCGCCTGAGCTGGCACTCAAGGGACTGGAAGAGCTCATTGGCGCGGAGGCCCTCAAGGCCCGCCAAACGCTCCCGAAAAATCCCTACAGAATCTCCGTGAAGGCGGCCATCACGCAGCTACGCAGAATGAACAAGACGCTCAACCTCGGCTTCTCTGAAGATGAGGTCATTGAGCTCGAAGACACCGCGCCGGCCTGGCCCGATGGAAAGTACATGTTTCGCGTGATGCGCCCGCGTCTGGACACTGGCGACAACAAAGTCCTCGACACGTTCAACATGCACCTCGCGTGCATCGACAACGTGCGCGGACTGTCCGGAGTGTGGAAGAAAAAAGACCTCCGTCGGACGGACTTCAAGCTCTCCTTGGCCGGCGGGGACGCTACGCATACGCGCGGGCTCAGCTGGGCCATCATCAATGCGCATGGACGGCTGCGACTCACTGCGGAAAACAAGATTCCGCCGGAAGCTGCGGCCGACGAAGCCTTGGCGCTCGCCTGGCAATTCCCGAAATACATGACCGAAAACGCCGGACTCCGGCACTGGCTCATGGGCTACCAGATGAGTCAGAGACCCTTCGAAGAAAGCGATCTGGCCGCTAGGGAGCCTGGCAACGAAGAACAACAGCACTTCCTCGCCGTGAGCGTCGGAAAAGTAGGACAGCAAATCCGTCTCAACAACGAATGGACCTACCCTGGCAAACGCGAACAGTACAAGGCACTGAGGTCAGAGGCCGGCCAATGCTTCCCCGTCATTGCCGGTTAGATCACCCAACACGCCCCGCCTTTCTCACCAGCCACTGCTGGAACCATGAGAGTGCGGGGTGTTTATTTTTGGGCTAAAGTTTGACTATTTACTGGGTATAGTGTATACTTCCGCCTTAGATATTTGTGCCATTTCAGGCACCTCGAACTCCGGTTTTTTGCAGATTTTGCAGCGAAATCATAGGGGTCCGGGTATCAATCTAATACCCTTATGGTTAATGCCACCGAGGCGCAAAGCGTAAGCTTTGACGATCTCCCTTTGGCTCCGCAGATGAAAGAAATCTTGCGTAGCTACAAGTTTGTAACGCCTACTCCTATTCAAATCAAAGCCATCCCAGTCGCCATGACTGGTGGTGATGTTATTGGCATTGCGCAAACTGGTACCGGTAAGACTCTGGCTTTCGGCTTACCGATGATTGAACGACTCGCCCGCCACAAGGGCCGTGGTCTAGTTATTTTGCCGACCCGTGAACTCGCCCTCCAAGTTGAGGAAGAGTTAAACAAACTTGGCAGCAAGCTTGGCATGAAAACTGTGGTCCTGATTGGCGGCGCCAACATGGGCAAACAAATTCGTGATCTTAAAGCTAAGCCCCACGTTATTGTTTGCACTCCAGGTCGTCTAATTGACCACATGGAGCAAAAGACACTCAGTCTAGCTGACGTGAAAATTTTAGTACTCGACGAAGCTGACCGCATGCTTGATATGGGTTTTGCTCCGCAGTTGGCGCGCATCATGACGGCCGTTCCTAAGGATCGCCAAACGCTTTTGTTCTCCGCCACCATGCCGCAAGACATTGTGACTATTGCGAACAAGCATATGAAGACACCGGTGCGCATTGAAGTTGCCCAACAGGGCACAGCTTCTGAGCGCGTGTCTCAGGAGCTCATCATTGTTCACAAAGCTGAAAAGTTGTCGCTCTTAAAAACTATCTTGAGCGAATACAAGGGAACCATCTTGGTCTTCTCTCGTACTAAGCACGGCGCCAAGAAAATTTGTGCTGCTGTGAAAGTTATGGGCCACACGTCGGCTGAACTGCACGCGAATAAATCCTTGAGCCAACGCCGCGAAGCACTTGAAGGCTTCAAGATTGGCCGCTATCGCGTCTTGATCGCTACGGATATTGCTGCTCGTGGAATTGACGTTAAGGGCATTGAGCTCGTCATTAACTATGACTTGCCAGATGCTTCTGAAGACTACGTCCACCGCATTGGCCGCACCGGCCGTGCTGGTAAAGAAGGCAAGGCAATTTCTTTTGCTACACCTGATCAAACTACGGATGTTCGCTCTATTGAACGCTTGATCCGCATGAAGTTGCCAGTCAGCAAGCGCACAGGCCTGACGCGCATTGAATTCCCAGCGGGATCTGATGACCGTTACCCATCCCACGGTGCGCGCCCATTCTCTGGACCACGCGCCGGCTCTGGCTCTTCAGCCATCAAGCCTTACAGCAAGTACCGCGCTCAGGGTTCTTCTTCCTCACGCCCAGCTGCTCGCACACCATACGTAGGCAAGTCTTACCCGGTGCCAGCGCCAAGTGCGTTTGGTGCCCCTAAAGTAGCGAGCACGAGCGAATACTCGACACCAGCTCCTCGCCCCGCAACAAGCTCTCGCCCTCCCTTCAAAAAGGACGGCTTCAAGGGTCGCAGCGGTGCTAAGGGCAAGGCTCGCGGTTTCCGCAAGTACGAACCAGCCGAACGTTTTGACAAAGACGATTCCGCACCCGCGACCGGTCAGTACTCGTTCAAAACAACGATCTAATGAAAAGCGCCTCGCAAGAGGCGCTTTTCTATTTCATTGACATTTTGCTCTCTTTCCGCTAGAATAATCAGTCGACCTTCATCCCGTCGGCACAGGAGGACGTTTGAAAAACTGGATTGAACTTTATATTGCGTGGTACGGCCGCGACCCACATGACGATCATGATCGTTGTCGCGGTCAGGAGACGCTGAACTTCTACGCGGAGCCGCTTCCGTTTCACGAGCGTACGCTCGACCGCATCCGTCATCTGGCGATGATCGACTTCGACTTCGGTGAAAACCCCCTCCACGCTGACGAACCCCCGGACGAGGAGCGCGTCATTATCCAGGAAATTGCCTTCCGCGTCGTCGGCAGCGAACTGCCCACACCGAACGGAGACACCAGCATCCCGGAGGCCTACGTCGAGGCGCTTCTATATCTGCGGAATACCTGCCACGAAAAACTGCAGATGATGATCGATGATACGATCTGGTGGCTCTTACACACCTATCGGATCGGCAACTGATCCCGCCCCGCGACCATGTCGTGCGGGCGGATTCTTTTTTATCCACACCTCGATTACGTGTGGCTCGGAAACGTGGTGCAATAGAAGGGTAAGAAATCAAACTCCCCATTAACTTGGCGGGGTTTATTTTTTTGAAAAATCTTAATAAACGGAGGGCCTATGTGAACAAATAACGGTGCGGTATACTTTATTCAATAACTGTTTTCTATGAACGAACAGAAATTCAGGGAATCGCTCACGCAGGACTTCAAGGGAATCCTCATACAGGCACTTACCGACCAATCTCGCGATATGCGCGATTACACAGATGAACGGGTCGCGGTGTCCGAAGCTCGTCTCGAAAAAAGAATCGACGAATCGGAAAATAGAATTCTTGACGCAATCGCCGAAACACAAGATATGTTCATCAAGCCCAAACTTGAGGATCATGAACGACGCCTCCTGAAACTAGAAGCAAAAATTGCCTAACAGAAAACCCGCCGTCCCCAAGGGACAGGCGGGTTTTTCTATTTAATCTTGAACGAGTCAAAGATCGACGAGATATCTTTCATCGGCTCTGCATAAACGTCCTGTCGGCCATCATACAAATACGACCATTCCTGACTATTCCTGGTGACTACTCCGCCGTAAAAAGCGCTTAAGGAGTTCTGACCGAGGAACGTATCCTCTGCGGGAATTGATTTGTGACCTTTATACTTAAGATCAACTTTTATCACGGCAAAAAGTGGCACCATGTCTGCCCCAAAACCAAAAGTTCTAACTTTTCCCGGCACATCAAAATCTGGTGGTCCGCTCTCGCCTACGTATCCACCAAAATCCTCGACGCTCTCCACACCAAACCAGCTATTGGGAAAGGTTAACGAATAACTCAGATCTCCCGTATATTCAAACGTGACCGGGCCTAACTCTGACTCGTCTGCCGGCATGGAGGTTTCTGTACTTGGCGACGGAGCGGTCGGTGAATTAGTGCAGCCCGCACCGAGAAGCGAGAGTACGAAGAGAGAAAAATAAATCTTTTTCATATGCAAAGATGGTAGCACGACCAAGAGACGACAACTTATCCCCACGAACTTCTTGCGTTCGGTTCCTGTTCGGCTATGATCAAGACAAGACCGAACGTAATACAGACATAAACTATGACCTCACTTCCCCCGCTGACCAAGAAGCAACGCGAAGTACTAGATTGCATTGAAGCTTTCGTACGGAAAAACAGCTACACGCCGTCGTACCGAGAGATCGCCGAGGAATTAGGTCTATCGTCCCCCGCCACGGTACATCAGCACATTCGCGCGCTGTGCGATAAAGGCGTGATCAACACAGGAGAACATGGCATTGCGAGATCAATTGAAGTAGTCGAGACCGAACCATTGTCCCCAATGGCGATCATGCTGCCGCTCGCCGGACTCATCACCGCTGGCGAGCCGATCGAAGCCATAGAGACTCGAGAGACTATCTGCGTGCCGACAGACTTTGTACTGGATTCAATGAACTCGTATGTGCTCAAGGTCAAAGGCAGATCGATGATCGAGGATGGCATCTTTGACGGAGACTTTGTGGTCATTGAACGGAATCCTTCGCCAAAAAATGGAGACATCGTTGTAGCCTTGCTCGATAACGCTTTTGCCACACTCAAAAGATTCTACCGAGAAAAAGACCACATCCGCCTGCAGCCAGCCAACAGCACCATGAAGCCATTCATCATCAAAGGTGACCTTAACATTCAGGGAGTCGTCCGCGCAGTACTGAGAAAGTTCTAATTCTACAACTTTATAACTTTACAACTCTAGAACTCCTCACTATGTCCATATTAGCTCTTCGCCACATTCAAGTGGCGCCTGATTATCGCGTCTCAGTGGTGACTGTTCGTGACCGAAACAAACGCATTTCAAAACTCCGCATTCATCGCCGTAAGATCAAACAACATTTCAGAACAATCCTAGCTCAGCTTTCTCTACCGAGAACGATCCATCTTCGTTACAAGCTTCGATAATTCCTAAAGGAGGACCATATGCACGAATATCTCAATGACCCAGTTGACGTAGACGTAGCGTTTGCGGGACGGAAAGTGCGACCAAGCAAAGTCACTTGGGGCAAGCGAGAGTATGCAGTTAATAAAGTAAATTTAGTTCACGGCGCTCGTGAGGGAGCAAAGCGGATATTCTATTTCTCCGTTTCGGACGCCGTTAACTTCATGAAGCTGAGACTTGATACAGAAACTTTAGAGTGGAGGCTGGTTGAGATGTATTCGTCGTAAGTATGCGTATCATCCTGCACGTCGACTTCAATTCATTCTTTGCGTCAGTCGAGCAGCAGGCCAACCCCTTTCTTCGAGGGAAACCGATTGCGGTTGCGGGAAAGGGACGGGAATCGATTGATGTGTCAGCGACTCATGCGGGACGGGCGAGGGTCGACATCGGGCAACTGAGATACACGAGAAGCGTGGTCACTACTGCCTCGCGCGAGGCGAAGAAACGGGGAGTTAAGACAGCCATGGCTACTTGGGAAGCCAGAAAGCTGTGCCCCGAACTTATCATCATTCCAGGCGATCCGCACAAATACAGTGTGATCACCGCACGACTGATGAAACTTCTTCGCTTAACCGCCGACGCGGTAGAACAGTTCAGTACGGACGAGGCCTTTGCTGACATTACCGCAGCGAGCGGCGGGGACTACTTTGGCGCAACATTACTCGCCGAGCAGCTGCGATCCGATATTCGTCGAGATTGCGGCGAGTACTGCACGGCTTCAATTGGCATCGCACCAAATCGCCTAATAGCCAAACTAGCTTCTGAATCCCATAAGCCGGATGGCCTCACGGTTGTCCGGCCAGAAGCCGTTCTTGATTTTATTGACTCACGTCCGCTTGGGGACTTTTGTGGCATTGGTTTTAAAATCGAAAAACATCTAAACATGCTCGGCGCGACTACCACAAAAACAATGCGCGAGCTTTCTTACGCCCAACTCCGTACCGAATTCAAAAGTTACGGTGATTTTTTGTACGCCGCCGCTCGAGGCCTGGGCGATGATTCAGTTTTCAACGACACCGACGATCCTAAGTCCGTCGGTCACTCTTACACCTTCCCCACCAGCCTAGACAATGACCGGGACGTCCGCCGGCATCTCCTCGCCCTCGCTGACCGGGTTTCCTGGCGCATGCGCAAACAAGGACTAGCTGGCACGCATGTCACCACCTACGCGAGATATGATGACATGGGCGGCGTGGGCTTTGGCAAACAATTTAAGGAACCAATGTTCGATGGGCTCGCTATTGCTAATACAGCGCTATCAATTCTGCTCCCAAACCTTTCAATCCCCCGAGGCATCAGGCTCCTCGGCGTCAGCGTAAGCGGACTCGTCAAGCTGGCCGGAGCCAACCCCCTCCTTCCAAGGGACATCAAAAACCGAAACGCGCTCATCTCGCTCGATAAAATATCGACTAAATATGGAGGTGGCACCTGGCAACGACTCTCAACCCTCGGCACTGTCTTCAAAGAACGCGTTAGCGGATGGCACTATGACCATGAAGTCTAACTGTCCACCTCTTCTTCAATCTCAAGTAGCCGATTGTATTTCGCGAGACGCTCCGAACGTGATGGCGCGCCAGTCTTAATGTATTCAGCGTTCACGGCAACGGCCAGATCGGCAATGGTCGTATCGGTCGTCTCCCCGGAACGGTGTGAGATAACCATTTTGTATTTTTGTTTCTGACCGTATTCGATGGTGTCGATCGTTTCCGAGAGCGTGCCGATCTGGTTAGGTTTGATAAGCACTGCGTTTGCGCAGTGTTCGGCCACCCCGCGTTTAACGCGTTCTATGTTAGTTACGAACAAGTCGTCACCGATCAAAAGAAGTTTATCGCCTAGTCGTTTGGTCAGCTTCTGCCAGCCGCTCCAAGCATCCTCCGCCAAACCGTCTTCAACAGACAACATGGGATACTTTTCCAGCCACTCTTCATACAAACCGATCATCTCATCTTCCGCCATCTTTCGCCGATCAGTATTTAATATGTATCTGCCGGTTCGCTCGTCGAAAAACTCACTCGCGGCCACGTCAATTCCAAAGTGTATCTGTTTGCCTAGTTTGTAACCCGCAGCTTTAGTTGCTTTTACTAGGTACTCGAGCGCCGCTTCGGTCTTGCCAACGTCTGGAGCATATCCGCCCTCGTTCCCTACGTCTGTATCGAGTCCGTCTTTACGAAGAACATCGCCGAGAGCATGAAAGATCTCACTGCCAGCCTGAAGTTGCTTCGAGTATTTTTTAATGCCATCAGGCACAATAATAAACTCCTGCATGTCTAAGTTCGTATCCGCATGCCGTCCCCCGTTAAACACGTTCATGAGCGGAGTTGGAAGATTCCAAGTCTTGTGGTTAATACCAAATATTGCCCGCAGATGAACATATAACGGAGTGCCAGCTCGACGAGCTCCGGCGTGCACACAAGCCATCGATACACCAAGAATCGCGTTAGCACCCAGCTTGGCCTTGTTATCAGTCCCGTCAAGAACTCTCATTACATCGTCAATCTTCCGCACATCAAAAACGTCCATTCCACGAATAGCTTTTGCAATGGGACCGTTCACGTTATTCACGGCCTTCATGACGCCAAGGCCTCGATACCGCTTCTTGTCGCCATCGCGGAGTTCAAGCGCCTCATGTACCCCCGTTGACGCACCCGAAGGAACCGAAGCCGATCCCCTCGTGCCATTTCTGAGCGTAACCGTAACGTTGACCGTCGGATTTCCACGGGAGTCCAGAATCTCATGAGCGTGAACCTCGGAAATCCTGTCTAACATATTTATTCGATGGCAAACTCGATCTGCACGGTCTTAGAAACCTCGGTCTGACCGGGCTGCAAACTAGGAGCCTCGCCAGCACCGCCCATGGCTTTCATACTATCAAAAGCGTAAGGATAGGGAGACGGTGAATTGTCATATTCTGAATAAGAAATTACGCCGCCAAGTCTAGCGTGCATAGCAGTTGCGATAGCCGCTGCCTGTTCATAGGCTTTAGCGATGGCATTCTTACGAGCTTCCGCCTCTACCGCGGCCGGTTCCTCAACCGTATATCGTAAACCGCTGATGTTAGTCGCGCCGAGCGACAAAACTTTAGCTAAAACGCTGCCGGCAATATCAGTATTACGAATTTTAACCGTCAGGGTCTCATTCGCGTCATAACCAACAACTCTGGCAGGAGAAACGTCATAGTCATAGGACGGATTAACGCTGTAATTGGAAGTTTGGATATCCTTAGCATCTACGCCGAGCGCTTTCACCGCTGCAATAATCGCGTTAGCCTTACTGGCGTTATCAAATCCCGCTTTATCCGGAGTGCTCGCCGTATTGCTCACACCCAGGTCTACCGTAGCCACGTCGGGAGCAACACTGGCTGTATCAGTCGCTGACACAGAAATAGATGGCGGCTGACGATCAGCAACTCCAATTCTATTTGTCTCAGCCAAGGACTTCCTAATCAGCACGCCCGTATACACAATTCCGTAGACAAGAAAAATAGCGAGCAGAAGCGCAAACAATTTATTCTCACTCCACTGCGGCCAAAATCCGCCCGAAGATTCTTTAGGCATAAAACGTAAAGAAAAAAGTATTAAAGCGTAAAGTACTAAGTGAATAATACCATCTATGCCTGGAGAGCTTCGAGTCCGGGGAGTTTTTCTCCAGACAGAAGGGCGAGCATAGCACCGCCACCCGTCGACACATGCGTGAAGCCCTTGAGGAGATCCAATGACTCAAGAAACTCGACGGTGTCTCCCCCGCCAACGATTGCAGTTTTTGGCAGAGCGTCACCAATAGCTTTGGCAACAGCCTTAGTTCCCGCTCGAGCCCCAGGTTCTTCGATTATGCCCATCGGGCCATTCCAGAGGACGCTCATCGCGCCGGCAATTTTTAATGCATACAACTCAGTCGTCTTAGGGCCGATGTCGATCACGCGTGAAGCACCCTCTATGTGCAGGTCCTCGGGCAGAATAATTTTCTCCATGTATCTTCGTAACAGACTCTCCGCCGCCTTCACGTCTTCTACTTTCATGTCTTTCTTCACTTTCTCGGGAAGTGGTCTATCAAGCGCATGCAAGAGCGGCAAACAGAGCGCTCCGCCCACGAGAACGACATCCGCCGGCTCGGCCAGGTGTTCGACTAGCGGCAACTTCGTCGCAAGCTTGGCCCCGCCGAGCACAACGACGTATGGATGACTGTGCTGCTTCTCGAGCGTCCTTACTTCACGAACAACGAGTTCGCCCGCAAAGCTCGGAAGCTCGCGGGTAATGGCGTCGACCGACGCATGCGCCCGATGACACACGCCAAAGGCGTTATTCACGTACACATCCGCCAAGCGCGCGAGGGATTTTGCGAAAGCAACGCTATTTTCTTCTTCGCCAGGATCAAAACGTAGATTTTCGAGCATGAGAATCTCGCCTGCGTCAGCACCAAGCACCTCGCGCTCGACAGCCTGCCCGACGATACCAGATAACACGCGCACAGGCTTGCCAAGCTTCTCCGCGAGCAGTCTAGCAATGGGCACAACCGACAATTGATCGTCGACTTTTCCGCCGGGGTCGCCGAGATGCGTCGCCAAGATGATTCGGGCTCCATGCGCCCTAAGCTTCACAATCTCCGGAATCGTTTGTTGCAACCGCCCATACGCGCCATCCTTTGCCTGGCCTCGAACCACCGGGACATTACCGTCGATACGCAAAAAGACCCGCGTGCCTAATGTAATATCGGAAGATGTCCAAGTTCGGAGATGCATAACTAATCATTCTTATTATACAAAACAATTCCTTTTAGCCATTTCCGCAGGGCGTATGGCCAAGGGAGGATAGAAAAGAAATAGCGGCCATCAACTAGCCGACGAAGATAAAAGGCTAGCGGGCCTTTAATAGAAAGGCCAAAGACGTAACCAACGCCGTATGTACCGCCAACGGCAATCAAAGAATCCCAACGCGCTCTAAAGGGATACGCCGTCATCGAACGACCGGTGAGTTGCGCAATAAGATTCTTAGCGATCCATTTCGCTTGAGCAACTCCGCTCTGCGCAGTCATTGGCTCGACTGAATTAGAAAGCGGATTCATAAGCGAAGCACAGTCCCCGGCGCAATAGACATTCTTCTTACCCTTCACGGCAAACATCGGATCAACCAGAATTCTGCCTTTTGGATCCAGTGGCAGACCCAGGCTCTTGATAACAGAAACCGGCGCGACTCCCCCGCTCCAAATCGCCAAATCACAGGGATGAACCATGGCGTCACCCGCGGCATTCTTGAGCTCAATTACTTTCTGGTTAACAGACATAACCGCCAGATTGCACAGCACATTAACACCTAGTTTTTCTAAACGCTTCGTAGCTGCGCGCGTTAGCGAATCCGGAAAGGCCCCGAGCGGACATTTTCTATCGATCAATGACACTTTTACTGCGCCAGTTGCAAGCTCGCCACGTTCTATTTGTTTTCGAATAGACATCATGAACTCACCGGCAAATTCAACTCCGGTTGGTCCGGCGCCGATAATAGAAATGTTCTTTTGGTTAGCTGATGAAGCATCAACCAGCAAATCCCTAACCTGTCTCTCAATATCTACCGCATCAGATGCAGATTTCAGCGGCGAACAATGTTCCGGCAAGCCGGGAATACCGAAATAATTAGACTCAGTTCCGAGCGCAATAATCAAAATGCTATAACGAACTGTTAAACCGTCAGCCAGAAATACTGAACGCGATCGAAAATCAACACCGGTAATCGCTTCCTGGCGAAAACGGACATCCTTGTATCCCGGGATCCCCACAAATGGCACGCTCGCCGAAGTGTAGAGCTGGCAACGGCCCTTCCGACCATCATTCCTCGACAAATAGCCTGAGCTCACCTCATACAGCCAGGGTGTATAGGTGTGCGACGAAGATTTATCGATCACAGTCACTTCACAAGACTTCCCAACCACCCCCGCTTTAACAAGTCTCCGCGCCAAAGTAAGGCCGACAAAGCCCCCGCCTAAAATAACAATATTCTCCTTCTGGCTCATATGTTAGGAAAAGAGGAACTTAACGACCGCACTGGGGTTTTTAATGTTACGAAGAATCAAACCGTTGAGTCCGAAGGCGTTACCCAGACCGCCAGCAAGTCCCATAAGGGCCACACTCACTACTATAAGCTGTGGCCAGATGAGCATCTTCAGCATGGGGAGCGGCATAAGCATAATATCGAGCACGATCAAGGCCAGGAGCACGACTAGGCTAGCGGGTCTCACAAGAAGTCCGGCGATGAATAGAACACCGATCACGAGCGCGAATGGTTCAAGCCAAAATAGAAACGTGGTGTGATAAGACATGACGAGTATAGCGCCGAAAGCTATGCGCAGAAGCACGAGCGCCGGCCCAAAAAGCTGTTCATTCGTTCCTGCTATGATTCGACCAAGCATTGTTTGCACTCTCATACTTAGAGTTTATGTGCGGCAGCCATGAGAACAACTTCAACCAGTCTGTTTGAATAGCCCCACTCGTTGTCATACCAAGCGACGACTTTTACGAGGTTGCCAGCGACGACATTTGTGAGTTCGGCGTCGACGATTGCCGATCGAGAGTCGCCAACATAATCACTCGAAACGAGCGGCTCAAAACTGACACCGAGAATGCCTTTGAATCTTGGCGTCTCGCTCGCCTTTACGAGCGCGTCATTCACTTCTTCAATAGTCACATCGCGTTTGAGGACGAAGGTCATATCGGAAAGCGAGACCGTCGCGAGCGGGACACGAATAGATAGGCCGTCAAACTTTTCTTTAAGTACTGGAATAGTTTCGGTGACCGCAATAGCGGCACCGGTTGAAGTTGGCACCAGGTTCTCAGCCGCGGCTCGACCCTCCCGAAGATCCTTTCTCGGCGAATCAACAAGAGCCTGCGAGGCGGTGTAACCATGAACCGTGGTCATGATCGCTTTTTCTATGCCAAAGGCTTCCTCAATAACCGCTGTAACCGGAGCGACGCAATTAGTAGTGCACGACGCATTATTGATCACGGCATGGCGATCAGTGGCTATGCCGTCACAATTCACGCCTCGAACATAAGTAGGCACATCTCCCCCCTTGGCTGGGGCCGACAAAACTACGCTCTTAGCGCCGGCCTTAATATGAGCCTCAGCTTTTTCCTGAGTAGTGAAAAAACCGGTTGATTCAATAACCACATCAATACCCAGTTTCTTCCAGGGCAACATGGCCGGATCTTTCTCGGCTAGTAACTCGACTTTCTTCCCGCCAATCACGAGCGAGTTGCCCTCAGCTACAACCTCCACGTCCCACAAACCATAATTAGTATCGTGCTTCAGCAAGTAAGCCAAGGTCTTAGCGTCAGTTAAATCATTAATCGCCACAACATCGAATCCATTCTTACCCCAACCCACCTTCAGCGCGCTTCGACCGATTCGCCCAAAACCATTGATTGCAATTTTTGCCATAAAAAAGAAAAGCCTTCGGAGGTATTTTACCACGAAGGCTCTCTTTTTATTCGTCACTTATGCGCCCAACTGCATTCTCACGAAGCGGCCAATCTTCAGACTCTCGCCAATGGAGAGCACTTTGCTTTCCATGAGCTGCTGAACCGTCATTGAATCGTCTTTCACGAAGGGCTGATCCATGAGACAGATTTCTGCGAAGTACTTGGCCAGTTTACCCTCAATGATCTTCTCGGCTACCTCAGCCGGCTTGCCTTCAGCGGCCAGCTGCTCCATGTAAATCGCCTTTTCGCGATCAACCGTTTCCTGCGGGACGTCCTCGCGTGAGCGATAGATTGGACCGGCAGCGGCGATATGCATAGCTAAGTCCTGACAAAGGGACTGGAACTGTTCAGTACGCGCCACGAAGTCCGTTTCGCACATAACTTCTACGAGTACTGAGAGCTTACCGTTGCCGTGCGTGTACGCATGGACGCGGCCTTCGCCCGTCACGCGATCAGATTTCTTGGCGGCCTTCATGGCTCCACTCTTGCGAAGTCCGTCAATGGCCTTTTCCATGTCACCGTCAGCCTCCGTGAGCGCTTTCTTGGCATCCATCATGCCTGCGCCCGTCATGTCGCGAAGTTTTGCGACGTCACCTGCGGTAAATGCCATATCTGTAGGGATTATTTCTTTACTTCAGCTACTTTCTTAGCAGCCAGTTCTTCTTTCACCTTTTCGTCAATGTCCTGGACAGCGTCATGAGACTTTTCGGAAACCTTCACATCATCTGCTTCGGCATCAAACTTTTTGATTGGCGCCAGAGCCGCTGCACGTAGTGTAGCATTCTTGGTCTTACCTTCCTTCACTGCTTCAGAAATCATCTTGGTGATGAGGTCAATGCTGGCGGAAGCGTCGTCGTTGCCAGGGATAACGTACTGGATACCTGTGGAGTTTACGTTGCTGTCTACCAAAGCGACGATTGGTACTTTAACCGTTGTAGCTTCGCGGACAACCGTCTTTTCAATGCGCGCGTCCAAAATGAACACAGCTTCTGGCAAGCGAGTCATGGTGGAGATACCACCGATCTTCTCATCAAGTTCAGCAATTTCACGATCAAACTGGAGCTGTTCCAGCTTGGTGTACTTGCGGAGTTCACCCTTCTCGCGCTTATCCTTCAAATCCAAGTAGTGGCGGATGAGGCGCTGGATCTGTGGGAAGTTTGTGAGCGTACCGCCCAACCAGCGAACGTTCACGTACGGCATACCGCACTCCTTACCGTACTTAGCAATAATATCCTGAGCCTGGCTCTTAGTGCCGACGAGCAAAATGCTGCCGCCCTTAGCCACCACGTCAGTGACGAAAGTCATAGCCTTCTCAAGCTGAGCCTGAGTCTTCTCTACGTCAATTACGTGCACGCCCTGGCGAATTCCGAAAATAAACGGTCTCATCTTTGGGTGCCACTTAGCGGACTGGTGTCCAAAGTGCACGCCCGACTTCAACATCTCTTCAATGCTTGGCATTTTAGCCATAATGTTTCCTTTTTAACCTCGATTCCCTGCTACCGGGCCCCGTCGATTACTCGACAAGGGAAGGTTCGATAGCGTTTGTAGTGGGAATCTGTGAATTAATAGTTTCTAAATCCCTAACGGGACGGCGGTAGAGTACTTGATCAAAAAGCTCCGGTCAAGTAGGATCCGGGGGTCTTTTAGGGGGATAAGATGTCTGAGGTTAGCGCAAAAAAGAAACCAAGCCGCCCCGGCGCACAGTTTGTGGTTCGCTGCGAACCAGAGCTCGCCACAAAGGTTAAGGAAAGGGCGAAAGCTCACGGACGGAAAACAGAGCCGTATATCCGAGAGCTTCTCATGGAGGACGTGACAAAACCCGCTCCCGTAGCTCCCCCGGTTCCCTTACACCCGCTCGAGGCGCGGATCGAGCTCATGCTCAAAGCGATGCGCCTCCAAGAAATGTTTCGCGGGATCGAGATTCCGCTCACACTCCCGGGCGATGCAGTGTCAGTGAGATGACTCCAATTCGCGAACCCCGTACTGGCCACATGCCGGTGCGGGGTCTTTTTTTTTAGAGGGTGATGCCGGCTTCCTGGAGTTTTTCTTTCATGGCGAGGAAGGCTTTTGTGCGGTGGGAGATTTGGATCTTTCGTTCGGGTCCCATTTGGGCGAAGGTTTCGGTCTGGCCGTCGGGAATGAAGTAGAAATCAAATCCCCAACCTTTGCCGTCTGTTTTTGCTACATGACGGCCGTAGAGCGTTTCGAGCACAATGATCTCATGTTCTGCATCTTTGTAGGCTACAGCGCACAACACTTTTGCTTTGCTATTACCCGTCTTTTCAATATTCGCCATGACGCCGTCATGCAGGCCGGCTTTTTCCCAAAATTTTACAAAAGGCCCTGGAAAGCCATTAACGGCCTCGACCTCATAGGAGACATCTTCGACGAGCACAGGTGCGCCGACCCACTTAAAGGCGGCCTGAAGTTTCTCGGTCACGATCTCCTTGAGATCCATCGATTGTTTTTCGGGGAGATCAATCTTTGTACTCATGAGTCCGGGCATGTCCAAAATGGCAGCCACTTCTCGGCGTTTGTTTTCGTTACCGGTGACGAAGGTGATATTCATACAAGGTGTTAGGTGATAGGTGGTAGGTTACCTGATGAACATCGCGTCGCCGAAGGAGAAGAAACGATAGTCGTTTGTCTTGGCAGCTTCGTATGCAGCGAGCATACGCTCTCGGCTGGAAAATGACGAGACGAGGACAAGCAACGTTGATTTTGGGAGGTGGAAGTTGGTAATCAAACCATCAATCACTTTAAACTCGAACCCTGGCGTAATGAAGATATTGATCTCGCCTTCGTAGCCCACGAGCGAACCCCGCGTCGACGCAATGCCCTCGAGCACTCTTGTCGTCGTTGTCCCGACCGCGATCACGCGACGTCCCTCGGATTTGGCGGCATTGATCCGTTCGGCGGTCTCTTTCGAAAGACTCACCCACTCGCTGTGCATTTCGTGCTCTTCAAGGGTTTCTGTTTTTACCGGACGAAAAGTGCCAATGCCGACATGAAGCACGACTTCCTCGATTTGTACGCCTTTTGCTTTTATCTTTTCGAGGAGTTCTGGCGTAAAGTGAAAGCCTGCGGTTGGAGCGGCGACGGAGCCAACTTGCTTAGCGTAAATGGTTTGATACTTCGACTCGTCCTTGAGAGAACCTTCGACGTACGGCGGTGTTGGGATATCCCCATATTTGTCACAGAAGACGAGCATCTCCGCGGCGGTCATCCCTGTTCTCAAAATAACGACCCCGTCGGTACTTTTTTCTTGCACGATGAATTCGTGCGCTGCGACGTTAATAACGTCGCCTTCTCGAAATTTGCGACCGGGTTTTAATAACACCTCGGCCTCGCCCTCTTTTATTCGAAGAACGAAAATCTCCAATCCCTCCTTTAAAAGACGGGCCTTAAATACCTTCGAGGTATTAAAAACCAGCACGTCACCGGCTTTTAGCTCCTCGATAATATTGAAAAACTGCTTATGTTGGACCTCTCCTGTTGCCCGGTCGACAACCATCAATTTGGAGTGATCCCGGGGTTCAACTGAAGATTGGGCGATAAATCGCTCGGGGAGATCGTAGTCGAATAAGCTGATGGGGGTATTCATTTGACAAAGACTAGCCCATTTTGTACTATTTGGCCAATCTTTTCTTATGAAAGCCGATATCCACCCAACGTATTTTGAGAACGCCGTAATCGCTTGCGCTTGCGGAGCTAACTATAAGACCGGTTCTACCCAGGAACGGATCGATATTGAATTGTGCGCCGCTTGTCACCCATTCTTCACCGGTAAGCAGAAGATTGTAGATGCTGCTCGCCGTGTGGAAAAGTTTGCTACTCGTTCTACTGAGAAGGCTGCTTCCGTAAAAACCTCAGCTGACAAGACCGCTGAAAAGGCCGCTCGCTCCAAAGCCAAGGCCACTAAGAAAGCTGCCCGCGATACTTCCATTAAAACAGCACGTTAGGAAAACACAACGCCTGGTCGCCAACGCGACGGGCGTTTTTGTTTATCTGTAATGTTCAATGTTGAATGTGTAATGTACGATACCTCTACTATGGATTTCGCTTCGGCAATTGCCGTGAAAAGACAAGAATTTCAGAAGCTTGAACAGGCCCTCATGGACCCGGCTGTTTTGGCTGACCGTAAAAAGTTGAAGGAAACCAACCAGGCTTACCAGGGCATGCGCAAAACCATGGAAGCTGCGGCGGCCTACGAGAAAGTCGCAAATGACCTCGATGGCGCAAAGAAGACCCTCCATGATACGGATCCAGACATGCGAGCAATGGCAGAGGCCGAAGTCGCAGAACTAGAACCTAAGTTGCCCGCACTTGAACGTACCCTCGAACTTGAACTCGTGCCAAAAGACCCAATTGACGAGAACGACGCTATTGTGGAAATCCGTGCTGGCGCAGGAGGAGATGAAGCTGCACTTTTTGCATCTGAACTTTTCCGCATGTATGTGCGCTATGCAGAACGCCACGGCTGGAAGGCGAGCGTTATCTCTCAGAGCCAGAGCGACTTGGGCGGTTTCAAAGAGGTAATCTTCGAGATCGGGGGTCCAGGTGCATACGGTACAATGAAACTTGAAAGTGGAGTTCATCGCGTACAGCGCGTGCCGGATACGGAGAAAGCTGGTCGAGTTCACACCTCAACAATTACCGTCGCCGTTCTTCCTAAACTTGAGGAGGAAGACTTCGAGCTCAATCCGAAGGACCTCACCATCGAAGCGACCACGTCGCAGGGAGCTGGCGGACAGAGCGTGAACACCACATATTCCGCATGTCGCATTGTCCACGTGCCAACGGGTCTCACGGTGCACTGTCAGGACGAACGTTCGTTCTCCCAGAACCGCGAACGTGCCTTATCGGTTCTCCGCGCCCGTGTGTATGCCGCCGAGCAGGAAAAGAAGCGTGCCGCCCTGGAAGCCGAACGCCGAGGACAGATTGGAACGGGTGATCGATCGGAGAAAATCCGCACATATAACTTTCCTCAGGACCGCATTACCGACCACCGTCTGAAGCAGTCATGGCACGGCCTTCCAGGAATCATGGACGGAGATATTGAGGATATTATCGAAGCCCTCCGTCTGGCCAGCCGAGATGAGAAGTTTGGAGCGATTATCGAGGATGAAGAGTAATCAGGACGTCTCCACTCTGAGCCATGCGAAGAGTCCGACCCTCAGAGGGGAAAGTCGGATCCTTCGCTCTCGCTCAGGATGGAGACACTCGATCACATGACCATCTTCGAAGCACTAACGGTTGGTGCTGACAGACTCAAATCGACTCAGCACGAAAAACTACAGGCGCCGGGGAGCCCCAAGCTCGACGCGCAAGTTTTGCTTTCGTTTGTGCTCGGCAAACCATCGAGCTATCTGTTTGCACATGGAGACGATGCTGTCGATGCGCCCGCACTCGACCGGTACCTCGCATTCATCGAACGGCGCATAACGCATGAACCGATTGCGTACATCACGGGCGAAAAAGAATTCTTCAAGCGTCCATTCATCGTGACACCGGCAACATTAATCCCTCGACCCGACACGGAGGTTCTCGTCGAAGAAGCATTGAAGGCCGCTAAGCCAGACTCGGTCTTTCTCGACATCGGCACGGGCAGCGGTGCGATCGCAATTACGCTCGCAGCAGAATCTTCGAGCGGGGTCTTCGCGACGGACATTTCAGCCGAGGCACTCGACGTTGCAGTGCGTAATGCAAACAAACTCGGCGTTGCTGACCGTGTCATATTCCTGCATGGCGACCTGCTTAAACCATTCATCGAGAAGCTCAGAGAATGGAAAGATAAGGCTAGTATTCCTTCCCTCATTATCACGGCAAATCTTCCCTACATCGCCCGCCGACAATACGAAGGGCTAGACCCAGACGTGCTCAACTTTGAACCAAAAAGCGCGCTCCTCGCAGGAATTGACGGGCTTGATCTCTACGATCAATTGCTCGACGAACTCTACGAATCACGCGCTCTTTTCCCAGCCGACCTTCAATTACTTATCGAGATCGATCCCTCGCAAGCATTTTCTGCCGAACGCTTGATCAAACACTACTTCCCGAAAGCGTCGATCTCACTTATTGCTGATTTGTCACGTCAACCGCGGGTGCTTTTGGCTGTGATTCCGACACGTTCTTAAGGTCAGGAACAACTTCCATCCAGGTCTTTCCGGCGTTCATAGCAATTTCTGAACCTCCAAGGTCAATAAAGCGTAGGCGGTCAGTCCGCTCGTGTTTTACCCATCTTGCCTCAAGACCCTGCTCACCGTTCTGATACACAAGCGCCAGCGACTCACCCTCCCCCGTTGTGCGAATATGGCGTCGACCAGTGGAGTCCACAACAGAAATATCACTTGCAAAAACGATGACGTTATTTGCCGTGATGTTTGCGCCCGAGCTGGTCTTCATCATCTGTTTGCCCTGGTAGCGAATATACAAATTCGTAGCTTTGTCATACTCCCACGTCACGTCATACGTTGAGCCGCTCTCCCAGTCGATCACCGGTGAGATCTCCTTGCCAGAGGCCTCTCCGTCAACAAACAACCACGACGTGTAGGCCTTCGTACTCCTACCAATCTCGTCTAACGAACTCATGAGCAGATCCATCGACGTGTAGACGTTATGCGGAGCAAAGCGCCCCACATTATCGCGCCAGAAATATTCGCTCTGGAAAAACTGGTCAAAATCACGCGTCGTTCCATTCTTATGAATGAGGTCGAGTGCCTCTGGGCTGCCGCCAACGTGTGCGTAAATAGATTCAAACTCATCTGCCCAGTCCAAGTAATACGGACGAGCCGAACGTACTGGACCGATCTTCTTTGAAACCGCTCCTTCCTCAAAGAAGGTGATGAACCGCGGAATATTTCCTTCCACTGGTGCTTCAATCACAAAGAACGCCTGGTCAAGTCCAGACAACGGCCACGCTTCATACGAGTTCTCGATCATGACAGCAAATACTTGTGGAAGCGTGGTGAGAGGTGCGGGAATAACAAGGCCGGTCAAGGGATCCCGAGGGAACGCATCAGCCGATTCAGCGATGACCGGTACCGGAGCGATCTTGGCGGTAAATGACCGTCTGATCACGAGCGCAGAAACGCCAACGGTCATGATGGCCACGATCGCTAACACCGGAAGAACGCGTGACCAGCTGGCTTTCCTAGCGACGCCAACAAAAGCGCCCCGCAATTCCGGGATAGTCTGTTTAAAACGTCCTTTAATATATTTGAGTCGGGATTGCATAGGTCTTATTTAGTATACCAATTGAAAATCCCCCTTCGCCAAGCTTCCGGGGGACTTTCTTTGCTTACTTTTTGTCTGACTTTTCTTTCTTCTCTGGCTTTGCGTCAGCCGGAGCAGCACCTTCAGCACCAGGTTCTTCTTTCTTCTCTGTAAGAACCTCTACCTTGGACACGTCAGTGTCAACGGCTGCATCAAGAGCGGCCATTTCAGCTTCAGAACGAGGCGGCTGAACCGTAGCTACAGTTTGCTCGGCCCAGGTCTTGACTTCAATACCTTCTGGCAACTTCACATTCTTCACGCGGATCATATCATCAAAGGTCACAAGAGCGGAGATATCTACCTCGATCTCATGCACGAGCGCATCTGGAAGAGAGAGCACTTCCACTTCCTCCAAGGACTGAACGAGGGTACCACCGAGAGTTTTCACGGCTGGCGCTTCGCCCACGAGCTTGAGTGGAATCTTGGCTTCAATCTTGCGCTTCAAGTCCACGCGGCGGAAGTCCACATGCGTGAAAAAGTCCGTGAGAACGTTGCGCTGAATGTCAGCAATAAGCACTGGGTGCGTCTTGCCATCAATCTCCAGGTCAACGACCATGGATTCGCCGGCCTTAGCGTAAATTTTATTAAAGGCGTTGCGGTCAACGGTCACAGAGACCGGAGCCGTTACTTCGAAACCGTACATAACTCCTGGAACTTTTCCTTCAGCGCGAAGGATATTCGTCTTTCGGCCCTTCTCCTGTCGGAGCCCGGCGGTAATTTGAGCGTGTTGCATAGTGGCGGTATTTTACTGATTTCTGCGGAGAAGTCAAGCCTTATCCCCTAGTTTTAGACGCCACGCTCTCAACCATACCCAAGAGAGCCAAAGAAAGCATAAGCGAGGTGCCGCCGTAGCTAACCAAAGGAAGCGGGATGCCCGTAGCGGGCATGAGGGCTAGGTTCGCCCCCACATGAATGACGATTTGCATGAAAAAGAGAGCTAGCACTCCTATAACAAGGTAAGAGCCGAAGAAATCCCGGCCCCTGTAAGCTAATAGGAGCATGCGAGAAAGAAGGAGGAGAAACCCGCCAAAAAGCAGCATGATGCCCACAAACCCTAACTCCTCTCCAATAACCGCAAAGATAAAGTCTGACTGACTCTCAGGAAGGAATCGAAGCTGGCTCTGGCTCCCCCCGCCAAGACCTCGACCAATGATGCCACCGGAACCGATGGCCACCAGCGCCTGCGTCACGTTGTAGCCGGAACCCTGAGGATCAGAAGCGGGATTCATAAAAGTCAGAATGCGTTCGCGCTGGTAGCTAGCAAACAAGGCAAACCAGCCGATCAAAAATCCGCCGAGTAGAATTCCGGAAACTGTAGCGACGTGCTGGGCACGCAAGCCGGCAAAAAAAGCCATCACAAACCAGATACCACACAACAAAAGCGCACTGCCAAAGTCTGGTTGTAGTAGGACGAGAAATACAGGAAGGCCGAGGCGAATACCACTCCCAAAAAATTCTCGCCAAGCGAATGGTCTCTCGGCGTCGTCAGCGAAATACCGGGCGAGCTCCAGAATAAGGCCAAGCTTCATAATCTCCACCGGCTGAAAAGCGAATCCGCCAACAATGTACCAACCTGTCGTACCGTTCAACGTCGAGCCGAGCACAAAGAGACCAAGGAGCGAGAGAACTCCCACGCCATACATAATGCGGGCGTACGAACGAAAAATTTGATAATTCGCCCGAGCGGCGAGCACGGCAACGACTAAGCCGAGAACAAGTGCGATCAGCTGCTTCTCGACGAACGCCGAATGTCCGCCACGAGACAACTCGACGGAAGCAATAGCCGCAATGCCAATAGAAAAAAGCAAAAAACCCGCAAGCACTAATAGCCAATCAAAGCGGCGCATACTCTGCCTCTTTTACTCTCCTAGCGGATTCATGTAAACGCCGTCATCAAAAAAGTTTATGGCCGGGGTAATTTTTACGCCGGCTCCGGCTGGAACGGGCTGAAACCACCTGACGCTTACAGGCCTAGACTCGCCGGCCATGAAAGATGAAACCGTAACCTCCTGAATGGCAACCGGATTACCACCGCGAACTAATTGAATAATAAATTTTGGTTCCCAATAGCTATAGGCGGTACGATTTTCCACCGTAAAATCCGTCCGAGCTACTGCGCTCTTCCCAATCACAATATCAGCGGCCGAAACAATATTAGAGACAGGAAACTCATTGTGGTTGGTCAGAAAGGCAGCCGTATCCGCAATCAGATGACGATTAACTCTGTGCCAAACGATATCTCTGAGGACAATCTGTGGATTCTTAGCTAGGCTGTCTGTTTTTACATGAAGCACAGTCAGCGGCCGGGATTCGCCGGGATTCAAAAAACTGATCACTGGCTCTGTTTCACCGCCATCATAAGAAAAGGCGTAAGAAAAAGTTACATACCACTCGCTATTTGGGTTAGTCGCGTCAGCCAGGAAGTCTGTGGTTCCAGTGTCTCCGGCCAAGGCCTTAGCATTACCCACCTCCAGCGACTCGGCGGCCTGAGCCAAAACGAGCGCATGGGTGTTGCCACTGTTCGCTAACATCCCCGCCGCCTGTCTGGAATCGGCAAAACTGCCAGAAATTATGTAGACCGGTACGGTGGCCACGAAAATGATCAGCAAAATCACATCTGCCATGCCCCACAGAATAATCCCCCACTGTTTTATTTTGGGCGCAGCCTCAAGAATGGTCACGTCCCGGCGGTACGCGCCCTCAATAGCCCTATACTCGCCCGCCAACGGATTTGGGGGAACGGTTTTTTCGTTCGCCTGCTCAGCCATATTTCATCAAACATTTTACCACATCCCGGGGTTGTTCGGCATCCGTTAACGTGATACGATGGACGCCGAACGAGGGTCGACACCTGGGTCGACCCCTACCTCAAAATATGGCCTCAAAACCCGACGCAAAATCATCCGACTACAGCGCGAAAAATATTACAGTCCTGGAGGGACTTGATCCGGTGCGCAAGCGCCCGGGCATGTACATTGGCTCAACCGGCCCCGAAGGTCTCCACCATCTTATTTGGGAGGTGGTAGACAACTGTTTTGATGAAGCCATGGCCGGCCACGCCTCCATGATCACTGTCCATGTCCAACCGGACAACTGGATTAGTGTTGAAGATGACGGCCGCGGTATCCCTGTAGACATTCACCCCGAGCAAAAGATTTCGGCTCTCGAACTTGTCCTGACCAAGCTGCACGCCGGAGGTAAATTTGGTGGCGAAGCTTCTGGATATAAGGTGTCTGGTGGTTTGCACGGTGTTGGCGTATCTGTCGTGAACGCACTTTCCGATCATCTGAAGGCCGAGGTTCATCGCGACGGCGAAATTTGGGTGCAGGAATATAAGAAAGGCATCCCAGTAGCAAAAGTGAAGGCTATTGGCAAAACCAAAAAGCGCGGAACCATCATCAGTTTTCACGCTGACAAAACAATTTTTGAGTCTATCGAGTTCAAGCTCGACACTATCATTGACCACTTGCGCCAGCAGGCATATCTAACCGCCGGGATTCACCTTGAAATTATCGACGAAACCGGCGCCACACCAAAGCCCTACGGCTTCTTCTTTGAAGGAGGCGTAGCCTCATACGTTCGCCATCTTAACGAACGCAAAGAGGCCAAGCACCCGAGCGTGTTCTACGTGCACAAGGCCGTAGAAAACTGTGATGTCGAAGTCGCCTTGCAATACACGACGGAGTACCACGAGAGCGTGTATTGTTACGCAAACAACATCGTGAACCCTGAAGGCGGTACCCACATGAACGGCTTTAAAACCGCGCTCACTCGCGTCTTGAATAGCTACGCACGCGTGAAGGGTTATCTCAAAGAGAAAGACCCAAGCCTGACTGGCGATGATGCTCGAGAAGGCCTGACGGCAGTGATCAGCGTCAAGATTCCTGAACCGCAGTTTGAAGGTCAAACCAAGGGCAAACTTGGCAACCAGGAAGTAAAAACCGCGGTTGACGCCGTCTTTGGCGAAGCGCTCCAAATTTTCCTAGAGGAACACCCGCGTGATGCCGAAGAAATAATCGGTAAATGTTTATTGTCCGCTCGTGCCCGCGCGGCTGCCCGCGCCGCCCGCGATACCGTACTCCGTAAGGGTGTGCTCGACGGCCTGACTCTTCCCGGTAAGTTATCCGACTGCTCAAGCAAAGACTCCACGAGCACCGAGCTATTCATCGTTGAGGGAGACTCCGCAGGCGGCTCAGCTAAACAAGCTCGCAACCGCGAGTTCCAAGCCATTCTTCCTCTGCGCGGTAAAATCCTGAACGTTGAACGCGCTCGGCTCGATAAACTCCTGGCCAACAATGAAGTAAAGAACCTGGTCATTGCGCTCGGTACAAACATCGGCGAAGCTTTTGACATTACGGCCATGAGATATGGCCGAGTAGTCATCATGACCGACGCTGACGTGGACGGCGCGCACATTCGCACACTTCTGTTGACGCTCTTCTATCGTCACTTCCCACAACTAGTTAGCAACGGCAACATCTACATTGCCATGCCTCCACTCTTCCGAATCCAAGTTGGCAAGGAAGTTCGCTATGCCTTCGCCGAAGAGGAAAAAATTCAGTTCGTCAAAGAAATGACCGGCGGCAAGGGCGAAGAAGCGCTAAAAAATCATGGCGAGACCACACCGCTTGAAGAAGGCGAAGAAACCATGACTGAAGTAGTTACTGCTTCCGGCGTAAAGGTGAACATTCAGCGCTACAAGGGTCTTGGTGAAATGAACCCCGATCAGCTCTGGGAAACCACCATGGATCCAGGCACGCGCAAGATGAAACTGGTTACCATTGAAGACGCTGCCCTAGCTGACGAAACATTCGACATTCTCATGGGTGCTGATGTAGCCCCACGCAAGAAATTCATCCAAACACACGCTAAAGACGTAGCCAACCTCGACGTCTAACACCAAAACAAAACACCAGCATTGCCTAGAAATTTGAGTCGGATTACCTCCTAAAAATTTCTCGACAATACTGGTGTTTTGTTTTGGAAAGGCTCTGCCTTAGGTTACGGAGCTACCGGAGTGGTGCCCGGGGTCTCACCGGTTGGGGCGCCAATGTTGATTGGGGCGACTTCGATGATCTTCTTGTTGATTGGATCGTAAAGAATTGCCTTTTTGGCCGTGGCATAAAGAAGAACCTTGTAACCCCTCTCAGCGCTAGCGAAGAACGCCTGGCTCTTCAACTGCTCCGGATCAGTCACCGTGGCGATAGTTGGCTCTTCGCCCTGTGGAAGGACAATCAACCTACCGACTTCTCTGATCAAATCTACGACTTCCTGCTTAGCTACTAACTGAGGATCGGCGCTCAACTTCTTAACTTTTATGACTAGATAACCGTTACCAGCCAGCGAAAGGAGCAGAAAAGCTAAAAGGACCGGGGCCAGCAATCTCTCGCTTATCCCTCCAGTAACCTTCGGTGAAGTTGATTTTTCCATAGAAAAGTACCGGTGAAATTCCTCCATACTTTAGCACACCTCCCTACTTTACGCGCTGGTCATGTGTACCAAGAAACTATAGTGCGCCTCTGGAACAGGCCCAGCGAATTGGTTGCAATGAAAGGCATACCTTCTTCCCACAGGCCTTAGCCGAACAGCTTGCCAAGCTGAAAACTCTTTGCTATAGTATAGCCAAGAACTTCCCCGTCAGGGGATTTTTAAAATCTTATATGTTTAGTCTCACTAAGAATCCAGTGACCCGCTACTTCCTGGACGTCCGGGATGAAATCAAGAAAGTAACCTGGCCCACCCAGAAACAAGCCCTCATGTATTCCGGCTTCGTGATTGGCGGCTGCCTGGTGATTGGTACGTACTTCGGACTCATTGACCACCTCTTTACCATTGGCCTCCAAGCTTTGGTTGGCCTGGTGGCCAGCAAATAATTTCTATGGCCAAACAAACCGCTAATTACGGCCGGCGCTGGTACGCTATCCACACTTACTCCGGCTATGAGGAGAACGTGACAGAAAGCTTGAAACAGCGTATCGACACGATGGACATGAGTGAGAAAATTTTTAATGTCATCGTTCCGAAAGAAAAGAAAATCAAAATCAAGAACGGGGCGCGAAAAGTCATTGAAGAGAAAATCTTCCCTGGCTACGTGCTTGTTGAAATGATCGTGACGGATGACTCTTGGTACGTTGTTCGCAATACGCCAAACGTCACCGGTTTCATTGGCACCGGCAACACCCCGACACCAATCGCCCAGGAGGAAGTAGACGCGCTTATGAAACGCGTCGGTGTCTCAGAACCTGAATTCAAGATTGACGTATCTAAGGGCGACACAGTTGCCATTACGGACGGCCCCTTCAAAGCCCAGCAAGGCAAGGTGGAAGAAGTGGACGAAGCCCGTGGCAAGATCAAAGTCATGGTCTCTATGTTCGGCCGCGAGACTCCTCTCGAGCTCGATTTCCTCCAAGTCAAAAAGGTCTAGAACCAAAGCGAGCCACCCGGCTCGTTTTGTATTACCGAGTATAATGAGGACATATGCACAAAGGCTCATCATGGATTCTGCGTCTGTACTTTGCAGTAATCGCTGCGATCACGCTCATCACACTTATGTTCGGGGCGATTGACCTCCTGGCCACGGGGCTCAAGACGTACGTCATCACGGCCGCGGACGCACCAGACTACATGGAAACATGTGACGGCTCTATCCTGGCTAGCCGCAACCCGGCACCTGTACCCACGCCAAAAGACTATCCGATAGTCACCACGGAACAGCTAACGAAAGAATGTGAAGCTCGCAATAAAGAAAACATCGCCAGCTACAACCGCATGAAGGCCAGCAACGCCGTCAGAAACCTGGCCCTCATCATCATTGCCGCCCCGCTCTTTGGACTGCACTTCCGGTTCGTATATAAGGACTGGATTGAAGAACATAAAGGTAAGTAAAAAAATCGAGCCACGCCCCTATGGGGCGTGGCTCTTGAGTATATTTGACATTTTTCGCAAATAACCGCACTATTCCGCTCGTAATTCACGAGGTAGTCGCTCGGGTAAATTCCCGGGAATCTACTATAAAAACACTCGTTATGGCCAAGAAGATCAAGGCTATTATCAAGGTTCAGGCAATTGGTGGTGCAGCTACTCCGGCCCCGCCGCTTGGTCCAGTGCTCGGTCAGCAGGGTATTAACATCCAGGCTTTCGTCCAGGAATTCAATGCGAAGACCCAGGACCGCCGTGGAGAAACTGTGCCAGCCCTCATCACTATTTATGATGATCGCTCGTTCTCCTTCATCCTGAAGACCGCTCCGGCTTCAGACATGATCAAGAAGATTCTGAACCTCAAGGCAGGTTCTGGAAAGCCATTGACCGAGAAAGTCGGCAAGCTAACTAAGGCTCAGCTCCGCGATATCGCTGAGCGCAAGATGCCAGACTTGAACACCAAGGATGTAGACGCGGCCATGAAGATCATCGCTGGGACTGCACGTCAGATGGGAGTGGATGTAGAGGCGTAAGTGATAAAGTTATAAAGTTGTAAAGTAATAAAGTGGGAGCCCAAAAGGCATTAAAACCACACCAAACATATGCACGGTAAACGATTCACAGAATTGAAAACGACGGTTGAAAAGAAACTCTACAACGTAAAGGACGCCGTTGATCTCGTCAAAAAGGACGCGACCGCCAAGTTCGATGAAACTGTTGAGTTGCACTTCAACCTCGGGATTGATCCAAAGATGGGCGACCAGCTCATCCGCGGTACCATCACCCTCCCTCACGGGACGGGTAAGAGCAAGAAAGTTGTTGCATTCGTTGACGCTGGCAACGAAGCAGCTGCCAAGGCTGCTGGTGCCGACATCATTGGTAACGAAGAGTACCTCGAGAACCTGGTAAAGACCGGCAAGATCGACTTCGACGTCGCCGTTGCTGTGCCAAGCATGATGCCTAAGCTGGCCAAGGCCGCTAAGATCCTCGGACCTCGCGGACTCATGCCTAACCCAAAGACGGACACTGTTGGACCAAACATCACCAAGATGGTGGAAGAACAGAAGGCTGGTAAGCTGTCTTTCAAGAATGACAACACCGCTAACGTCCACATGATTGTGGGCAAGGCGTCATTCCCGGCCGAGAAGCTGGTCAGCAACGTGAACGCGGCTATGGACGCCATCAGCCGCGCCAAGCCACAGAGTGCCAAAGGTATCTACATGAAGTCTGTCACCATGACTTCTACAATGGGACCCGCTGTGCGTTTGGAAGTTATCGCCTTATAAGAGAGAGGCACCGAGATTCCCTCGGTGCTTTTCTTTTTGCGCGCCTGTATACTTGGGCCATATGGCTGAAGGGAGTCGAGGCGAACCGCGCGTCCAGGAAAAATCTTGGCTTGAGCGGCAACGTGAGAAAACGCGTCTGGCAGCAGTTGCCGGCGCGCTTGCGGTTGGCACGGTCGGCGACGAACCGATACCGGTTCACCATCGAAAGATTGAGGTGATCGTGGAAGAACCTGAG
Source organism: Patescibacteria group bacterium (assembly GCA_041659765.1). NCBI lineage: Bacteria > Patescibacteria group bacterium. The sequence goes on from JBAZXR010000001.1 coordinate 599,145, forward strand.
CTGAACCCGGTGTTTGATCGTCCGGAATTTTTTGAGCGCGGCCGGGGGCGTCTCACAAAAGAAGAACAACCAGACAGAATCAAAGAGCTGCCAAATGGCGAGGTCGTGTTTAAGGATACGGGCCTCACATTTTACAAAGTAGAACCCGGCGACACGATTTCCGAAATTCGCGAGCGGCTTTCGCGGTATCCGGAATACTCGCATCTCAAGAGTCAGAAAGTGAAACTCGAATCATTTAACATTCCACCGCTTGAACTGAAGGCTGGCATGTGGCTCCCAATTCCCATGGAGAACGCTGATCGGTTGCTCACGGACGAGGAATTTGAACGCTACGCCAAACTTGCCGTAAAGGACATGAGCGAGAACGAAGGACCGTATCACAAGTCTGTCGAAAAGATTCTCCGTAAAATTTCACCAGATGAACTTGTGGCATCTCTTGAGGCAGTAGCGAAACAAGAATCCGGAGGAAAACCCATTGGCCAGTTTGAATTTCACCGGTACGAACCATCACACGACACGTTCTCCTATTCCCTCTTTCACGTCCTTATGGAAGGACCGGGACTTGAGGCTCGACGAAACCTCGATCTCACCGAGGGACAAACCTATCATCCGCAAAATGCCGTGGAGCTTATGGTGGGGTTCCTAGTAGAAAAGGGCGAGGAAATAGACGTGAACCCCGCGTCACTATTCCCGCTTGATAAAGGCAATCATGCGGAAAAATTTGCACGGTTCTATAACGGCGCGGGATGGAAACGCACAAATCCGGACTACACAAAAGATCTCCTGGGGTATTACAAAGAAGCACTGGAGAATCTATGATCCGCAGTTTTCTTTCTGGTTCTCCGCTTTTTTGATG